>NZ_JBUZNQ010000001.1:0-593717 GCF_055326325.1 Tessaracoccus zhenghani
CTAGGGCGTGTCTCCCATATGTTGAGTGAGGCTCGCGGCAGTCTGGTCGGGTGAGGTCGACGGGTTCGCGGTATCGGGTGTTCACGGATGAGCAGTGGGAGCGGATCGAGCCGCTGCTTCCCTCGAATGAGGGGCGCCGCGGTCACCCGTTCGGCGACAACCGTCGGGTCGTGGAGGGGATCGCGTACCGGTTCCGCACGGGGATCCCGTGGCGTGATCTGCCTCGCGACGAGTTCGGTCCGTGGCAGACGGTATGGAAGCGGCACCGTCGTTACGCCGGCGACGGCACCTGGGATCGGGTGCTGACGCGGATCCTCGCTGAGGCGGATGCGGCGGGGAAGATCGACTGGGCGGTGTCGGTGGACGCGACGATCGCGCGTGCGCATCAGCACGCGACGAACACGACCCGCCCGGAGCAGGACACAGGGGGCAGGATCGAATTACAGGAATCTGCCCTGGCAGGAGGTTGAACCGCCGGGGCACGGTATCGGCCGCTCCCGCGGCGGACTGACGACGAAGATCCACCAGGCCGTCGACGGCCACGGGCGGCCGTTGGCGATGATCGTCACCGGCGGTCAGCGCAACGATGGCGCGATGCTTGCCGAGGTGCTCGCGCAGATCCACGTCCCGCGGGCGGGCGCGGGACGCCCGCGCACCCGCCCTGATGCGGTGATCGCAGACCGTGCCTACGCGACCGGCGTGATCCGCAGCGAGCTGCGCCGCCGCGGGATCAAGGCCGTCATTCCCGACAAGCGCGATCAGGCCGCCGCACGGAAACGGCGCGGCAGCAACGGCGGCAGACCGCCCGGGCTCGACGCCGACGCCTACAGGGGCCGCAACGTCGTCGAGCGATTCTTCGCTCTCGCCAAGCAGTGGCGCGGCATCGCGACCCGGTACGACAAACTCGCCATCACCTACCGCGCCGGCGTCACCCTCAGCGCCATCCTGACCTGGCAACGGCTATTGGGAGACACGTCCTAGCGCGCGGGGAGGCGCCTAGGCTGTAGGCCATGTCGATCAACCCCGTGCTCACCACCGAACTGCCCTTCTCGCTGCCCGATTTCGCCAACGCCACCCCCCGCGACTACCACGTGGCCATCGAGGAGGGCATGCGCACCCAACTGGGCGCACTGGCCAAGCTGCGCAGTGACGGTTCACCCGCCACCGTCGAGAACCTGCTGGCCGAATGGGATGCTGCCCAGGACGTGCTGCTCCGGGCGATGAACGCCTTCTTCGCGGTCTACGCGTCCGACGCCACCGACGAGATGATCGCCATCGAGGAGGAGATCGCGCCGCGCCTCGCCGAGCACAGCGACGCCATCTACCTCGATCGTCACCTCTACGCCCGCCTACAGTCCCTCGAGGCCCGGATCGCCAACGGCGAGACCGAGGCTGACGCCCAGGACCGCTACGCGCTCGACGAACTGCTGCGCTCCTTCCGCCGCGCCGGTGTCGCGCTCACCGACGACGAACAGACGCGCCTCCGTGCGATGAACAAGCGGCTCGCGGAGCTGTCCAGCCGCTTCGAGACCCTGAACCGCGAGGCCCGCGTCGCCGGCGGTTTCGCCGTGACCGAAGCGGAACTCACGGGGCTCACCGAGGACGAGAAGGCAGCGCTGAAAACCGACGACGGATACCGGATCGAGTTGGTGAACACGACCCAACAGCCGCTGGCCGCCAAGCTCGCCGACGCCGGCGTGCGCCGTCGGCTGCTGGAGGCTTCCACCACCCGCGCCCTGTCCGGCGAGTTCGACACCCGTGAGGTCGTCGTCGAGATCGCCCGCCTCCGCGCTGAGCGCGCCACACTCCTCGGGTACCCGAACCACGCGGCGATCGTCGCCGAGGCCGGTACCGCCAAGACGGTCGACGCCATCCTGGAGATGCTCGTGCCCCTGGCCCAGGCCGCTCTGGCCAAGGCCGTCGAGGAGAGCAGGGACCTCCGCGAGCGGTACGCCGAGCTGAGTCCGGGGGCCGAGTTCACGGCTGCCGACTGGACCTTCGTGGAGGCGATCATCCGCCGCGAGCGCTTCGCCTTCGACGAGGCCGAGTTGGGCGAATACCTGCAGGTGGACAAGGTGCTCAAGGCCGTCTACGCGGCGGCCGAGGAACTCTACGGACTCACCTTCACGCTGCGCGAGGACCTGGGCGGACACGTTCCCGGCACCCGGACCTACGAGGTGCACGACGACGAGGGCATCATCGGCCTGTTCGTGATGGACTTCTGGGCCCGCCCCACGAAGAACGGCGGCGCCTGGATGAGCAACCTCGTGGACCAGTCGGACCGCACCGGCGATCTGCCGGTGGTGACGAACAACTGCAACTACACCCCGACGACCACGGCCATCTCCTGGGACGACGTGATCACCATGTTCCACGAGTTCGGCCACGCGCTGCACGGCCTGTTGGCCAGTTCCCGCTACGCGGGACGCTCGGGCGCCAACACCCCGCGCGACTTCGTCGAGTTCCCCAGCCAGGTCAACGAACACTGGGCCTGGACCCCTGGCCGGGTGCTGCCCGCCGAGTGGATCACCAAGCTGGAAGAGGCCTCCGCGTTCGGCCAGGGCTACGCCACCGCCGAGACGGAGCTCGCCTCGCTACTCGACCTGGTCTGGCACACCACCCCGCTGGAGGAACTGCCCACGTCGGCAGACGACGTGGAGGGCTTCGAGCGCCGCGCCCTCGAGAAGTACGGTCTTGTCAACGAGCTGGTTCCCCCGCGCTACCGCACGCAGTACTTCGCCCACATCTGGGGCGGCGGCTACGCGGCCAGCTACTACGGCTACGCGTGGGCGAAGGTGATGGACGCCGACGCGGTGGGCTGGTTCACGGAGAACACCGAGGGCGATTCCCCGGCCATGACGCTGCGCCAGGCCGGCGAACACTTCCGCCGCACGTTGCTGGCTCCCGGCGGCTCCGTCGATCCGATGGAGACCTACCGGAGCTTCCGCGGGCGCGACCCGGAACTCGCGCCACTGCTCGCCCGCCTCGGACTGACGATCTGAGAGGCTCCGGCATGGATATCAAGGCCGCACTGCACCGGCAGCTTCGTCTGCAGCGTGAGGCGCTCCTGTGGAAGGCGGAGGGACTGGACGAGCGCGACCTGCGCCTGCCCCGCACCCCCACCGGCACCAACCTGTTGGGGCTGATCAAGCACTGCCTGGCTGTCGAGCACGGCTATTTCGTGACCAGCATGGGGCGAGCGTCCGAGCTCAGGCTCCCGGAGATCGACTTCGAGCAGGATCCGAACGCCGACATGTACGCCACCGGGGATGAGCGCGCCGACGACCTCATCGAGCTGTACCGGGCGGTGGCGGTCGAGGTCGACCAGGCGATCGACGAGCTGGACCTCGACGCGCCCGGGAGGGTCGAATGGTGGGGCGAGCGCGGCGACACCACGCTGGGGTTCCTCCTCGCGCATGTGCTCGGCGACATCGCACGCCACGCCGGCCACGCCGACATCCTCCGCGAGGGGATCGACGGCCGGCTCGGCGTGCTGGCGCAGAACACCAACATGTGGGAGCCGGACGGCGGCTGGGACACCCACGTCCTGCGGCTCACCGGCATCGCCGAGGGCCTCAGCCAGCAGTGACCTCGTGGGTTTCTTCCTCCGGTGTGCGGAGGAAGAAGCCGGCGATCACCGCAGCCGTCCACACCGCACCCACCCCCAGGAACGCCCAGTGCGCTCCCTGCAGCATGGCCGCGGACAATCAGCCAGCCCGTGGCCGCGACACCCCTGTCACCGGGAATAGCGCAGCGGGTTCGGGAAGCAGGAGGCCTCCGTCGCGATCCTCAGGTCGGCCGCGATCAGTCCCCTCTCCCGTAGCGGGTAGAGCTCCGAGACCACCCGGTCGCGGATCGTGGCGGGGCTGAGGGTGTTCAGGTAGATCTTCGTGGCGCCCTCGAACCCGGCAAGCGTCGACACGCGCCACTTCAGCATGACCCGCCACGGCATGGCCAGGTTCACGTCGATGGGCCGGTAGTGCCACTCCTCATTCGAGGGCACCCGGGCCCCGGTGGCCGCATGCATGGCGTGGATCAGGTCGGACATCCCCCTGATCTCGTCCGGGTGCTGTTCCCAGGGGTCCGAGTGCTGTGACCGGGAATAGATCTCAACCGTCGGGTACCGGTGGCCGAACCCGGCGAACGCGACGGCGTGCTCGTTCTCCGCGATGATCAGGTTGCGCCGCGCGGCGTAGTTGGCGGCCGCGTCGTTGAAAATGTTGGGGTTCTCGCGCAGCCTGACCAGTTCCGCCTCCTGCTGGTGGCCGCGGTCGTCGATGGAGACAAGCTGCTTGTGGAGGTGGTCGAACGAGGCGCCGGCAGGTCTCAGCCAGTTCTGGAACACCGCCACGTAGCGGGCGTACCGGTTGACCTCGAACGCCATCCGCGTGCACTCGACGGTGTAGGCGATGAACTGCGCATGCTCCTCCGGGGTGAGCGTGCCTGAGGCGGCCAACTCCGAGTCGTCGGCGGCCGCATCGACGAAGTGTCGCCGGGCGATGACCAGGTCGTGGCCCCCGCCGAAGAAGCCTGACGCGGTCTGCAGCTTCTCCTCGTGGCTGAGTGCGGCCACCTCCGCGTCGGTCAGGCCACGGGCGTAAAGCTTCGCCTCCGTCACCCGCATCACGTGGTCGAGCCCCGCCGGCGATGCCAGATATGCCTCCCGCCGCTCGGCGACCGGGGCCGGCAACTCGAACCCGTAGTTCTTGTGCCAGTAGTCGTAGCTCAGGATCTCGAAGAGGTTCGGCACCCTCCGGAACTCCGCGACGGTGGTGAACAGCTCTTCAGCCGGCGTGCGGTAGAGGGTCGCCCAGGAACCGTCGTCGCGACGGACGACCCGGGACTTCTCGGGCGGGGTCTCCATGTAGCGCTGCTCGCAGAAGGGGCAGTGGCGGCCGCGCTCGTCGTCGCGGATGGGCAGCGGATGGGGAGCGATGAGGCCGAGCGGCCGGTCCCCCCGGCCGGGTACGGTCCACACCTCGGTGCCCGTGAACGGGTTGAGCTGCTTGACCGTCCCGTCGCGCAGTTCGGTGATGTACTCGGGTTCGCGCACGAGCGGTGCCATGTTCCGACATTAGCCGCGGCAGGCGTGGCAAGGTGGAAGTCATGACAGACCTCTCGCATCCCGCCACCGAGGAGCACGCTTCCCCCTGGTTCGATCTCGACGCCTACGTGTCGCTGCCCCGCCTCGGCGCCCTCAGGCTCAGCCCCGACGGCGAGACCCTGGTGTGCTCGGTCCAGGGAGTCACCGCAGACAGGACGGGATACGCCAGCGCCCTGTGGCGCGTGGACCCGCACGGCGAGCGGGCCGCCACCCGCTACACGCGCTCTGTGCAGGGCGAGTCCGCCGCAGGTTTCCTGCCCGACGGGTCCCTGCTGTTCACCTCCAAGCGCGACGTACCGGCCGTCGGCGAGGACGAGCCGAAGAAGTCGACGACCGCCCTGTGGTGCCTGCCTGCCGACGGTGGCGAGGCCTACGTGCTCGCCCGTCGCGACGGCGGCTGGGGCGACGTCCTCACCAGCCCGTTGTCCGACACCGTCGTGCTCGGAGTGCTGATGCACGCGGGAGTTGAGGACGAGGAGGCCGACGCGGCCAAGCGTGAGGCGCGCGGCAAGAGGAAGATCTCGGCGATCCTGCACGACGGCTACCCCGTGCGCTTCTGGGATAAGGACCTCGGCCCCGAGACGACGCGGCTGAAGGCCGCCACCGTCGGCGGCGACGGAGACCGCTCCTTGGAAGGCCTGCGCGATCTGACCGGTGACGTCGGCCGCTCGGTGCGGGATGCCGTGCTCTCCCGCGACGGCGCCGCGCTCGCCGTCGTCTGGGGCGTGCCACGGCCCGCGGGCGAGACCATGTCGCAGCTCGAGCTGATCGACGTGGCCAGCGGCCAGCGCCGCACCCTGGCCGCCGACGACGGGCACGAGTACGGCAGCCCCATCTTCACCGACGACGGCGCCACCGTCGCCTGCGTTCGCACGGCGCGCTCCACCGCTGAGCGCGCTCCGCGGCCCACCCTGTGGCTGATCGACGTCGCATCCGGCGAGGGACACGAGGTCGCCAGCGGCTGGGACCGGTGGGCCACCCCCGTCGCCTTCTCGCCTGACGGCCGCACCCTGTACGCGACCGCGGACGACGACGGCACCTGCCCGATCTTCGCCATCGACGTCGCCTCCGGCGAGGTGCGCCGGCTCACCGGCGACGGCTCCCACTCGTCAGTGCTGCGCAGCCCTGACGGCACCACGCTGTACGCCCTCCGGGCCTCGTACGCGAGCCCGGGCGAGATCGTCGCGGTCGAGGCCGCCTCTGGCACCGCCACAGTGCTGCGTGCCCCCGTCGAGTACCCGCCGCTCCCCGGCCGCCTCGAGCGCGTCGAGACGGAGGCGTCCGACGGCACTCGCGTCCCCGGCTGGCTCATCCTCCCCGAGGGCGCTTCGGCGGGCCAGCCCGCCCCGCTCACGCTGTGGGTGCACGGCGGCCCGCTGAATTCGTGGAACTCCTGGTCCTGGCGCTGGTGCCCCTGGCTGCTCGTCTCGAGGGGGCAGGCGGTGTTGCTGCCCGACCCTGCCCTGTCGACCGGCTACGGCCAGAGCTACATCCAGCGGGGCTGGGGTCGGTGGGGCGCCGAACCCTTCACAGACGTGATGGCGCTGACCGACGCGGCCGAGGCCCGCGACGACATCCGCAGCGATGCCTCGGTGATGATGGGCGGCTCGTTCGGTGGCTACATGGCCAACTGGATCGCCACCCAGACCGACCGGTTCACGGCGATCGTCAGTCATGCGTCGCTCTGGAACCTCGGCAACTTCGGGCCCACGACCGACGCCGCCTGGTACTGGAAGCGTGAGATGACGCCGGAGATGCAGGCGAAGTTCTCGCCCCACCAGTTCGCCGCGCAGATCACGACGCCCATGCTGGTCATCCATGGGGACAAGGACTACCGCGTCCCGATCGGCGAAGGACTCGCGCTCTGGTGGGCCCTGGCGAGCGCCTTCGACGGCGACCCCGCGGACCTGCCGCACCGGTTCCTGTACTTCCCGAACGAGAACCACTGGATCCTCACGCCCCAGCACGCCAAGGTCTGGTACGACACGGTGCTGGAGTTCGTGGCCGCACGACGCGAGGGGCGCGCGATGGGGGCCGTGGAGAACCTGTGAGGGCCCCCGGGCACGCCGTCAGAAGAGCAGCGGGTCGATCGCGACGGCGAGGAAGAGGATCGCGAGATAGGTGTTGGAGTAGTGGAAGAGCTTCATCGCCTTGAGCTGCGCCCCCTCCATGCCCGCCCGGGCGCGGCGCCACAGCTGGAGCGCCTCCCACAGGAAGATCAGGCCGGTGACCAGCGCGACGGCCGGGTACAGCCATCCCGTGGGCGTCACCGGCCACAGGAGCAGCGACATCACGACGGTGGCCACGGAGTACCAGAAGATCTGGGCCCCCACCTGCGGTGCGGTGCGCACCACGGGGAGCATGGGCACGTCGGCCGCGGCGTAATCATCCTTGTACCGGAACGCCAACGCCCACGTGTGGGGCGGGGTCCAGAGGAACACCACGCCGAACAGGATGAACGGTGCCCACGCAACGGAACCGGTCACGGCGGTCCAGCCGATGAGTGGCGGAAAGCAGCCGGCGATACCGCCCCAGACGATGTTCTGGGAGGTGCGGCGCTTGAGCCACATGGTGTAGACGAAGACATAGAAGGCGTTCGCCACCAGCGCGAGGATGGCGGAGAGCCAGTTGGCGCCGAAGCCCAGCACCAGCGTGGCCAGCACGCCCAGCACGATGCCGAAGACGAGAGCGTTGCGCGTGGAGATCTGGTGGCGCGGCACGGGACGACGGCGGGTGCGGCGCATGATCTCGTCGATGTCGGCGTCGATCACACAGTTGAAGGTGTTGGCCGAGGCTGCGGCGAACATGCCGCCGATCATCGTCCAGAGGATCAGTTCCCACGGGGGCAGCCCACCAGCTGCCAGGAACATGGCGGGCACGGTCGTCACGAGCAGCAACTCGATGATCCGGGGTTTCGTCAGTGCCACATAGGCCCGTATGACGTCGCCGAAGCGAGCCTCCGTAGGCTGGGCCTGAGCCTGGACCGCCACACGCACCCCGATTCTCGTCTTCGCGATTTCCGAAGCAGTCTACCCGCCCGCCCGCCGGGCACCTAAGCGATGATTCCCGGTGCCCGGCCAGCGGACGAGCGATTGCTTCCCCACCCCGCCGGGTGCGTCTAGTGTTGGTCCCGATGAACGCCTACACCAATCCCCTGCGCGATCCCCAGGACCGCCGCCTGCCTCGCATCGCCGGACCCTGCGTCCTGGTCATCTTCGGTGTGACGGGTGACCTGTCGCGCAAGAAGCTGATGCCCGCCGTCTACGACCTGGCCAACCGCGGCCTGTTGCCGCCCGGTTTCGCGCTGGTGGGCTTCGCGCGCCGCGACTGGGCGAACCAGGATTTCGCCCAGGTGGTGCACGACGCGGTGAAGGAGAATGCCCGCACCCCGTTCCGCGAAGAGGTCTGGGAACAACTCCTGGAGGGCATCCGGTTCGTCTCCGGTTCCTTCAACGACGACGCCTCGTTCGAGCGCCTCGGGGCAACCATCCGCGAACTGGACACCACCCGGGGCACCGGTGGCAACCACGCGTTCTACCTGTCCATCCCCCCGTCGGGCTTCGAGCCGGTCATGACGATGCTGCGCAAGCACGGCCTGACGGAGCGCGTCGCGGACGACAACTGGAACCGCGTGGTCATCGAGAAGCCCTTCGGCCACGACCTGGCCTCCGCCAAGGAACTCGACGCGGTGGTCAGTTCGCTGTTCCAGCCGCACGAGGTCTTCCGCATCGACCACTACCTGGGCAAGGAAACCGTCCAGAACATGTTGGCGCTGCGCTTCGCGAACCAGATGTTCGAGCCCATCTGGAACAACCACTACGTCAGCCATGTGGAGATCACGATGGCCGAGGACATCGGCATCGGTGGCCGCGCCGGCTACTTCGACGGCATCGGCATCGCCCGCGACGTCATGCAGAACCACCTCCTCCAACTCCTGGCGCTCACCGCCATGGAGGAACCCACCAGCTTCGAGGCCTCGCAGTTGCGCACCGAGAAGAAGAAGGTGCTCGCCGCCGCCCGCGTGCCGCAGCGCTACGACCTCCACACCGCCCGCGGCCAGTACGCGGCCGGCTGGCAGGGCGGCAAGCAGGTCATCGGTTACCTGCAGGAGGACGGTGTGGCGGAGGGCTCCGCCACGGAGACCTACGCGGCCATCCGTGTCGACATCGACAACCGACGGTGGGCCGGGGTGCCGTTCTACCTCCGCACCGCCAAGCGGATGCCCCGCCGCGTGACCGAGGTGGCGCTCAGCTTCAAGCGTGCGCCGCACCTGCCGTTCACCGCCACGGACACCGAGGAACTGGGCACCAACGCGCTGGTCATGCGGATCCAGCCGGACGAGGGCGTCACGCTGCGCTTCGGCGCCAAGGTGCCGGGCACCCAGATGGAGATCCGTGAGGTCTCGATGGACTTCGGCTACGGCGGTTCCTTCACCGAATCCTCCCCGGAGGCCTACGAGCGCCTCATCCTCGACGTCCTCCTGGGCGACCCGCCGCTCTTCCCGCAACAGGAGGAAGTGGAGCTGAGCTGGCAGATCCTGGATCCGGTCATCGAATACTGGGCGTCCCTGGACGGGCAGCCCGAACAGTACGAGTCCGGCACCTGGGGCCCCGAGTCGGGGCACGAGATGCTGGCCCGTGACGGCTTCAAGTGGCGTCGGCCGTAAGGGAGACAGAGAACTCATGATCATCGACCTGACTGATACCTCGGCCCGCGACATCGCGGCCGCCCTGATCAACGCGCGCCGCACAGTGGGCAGCGCCTCCGGCCTCGTGCTGACCCTGATCGTGGTCACAGACGACGACCACTTC
The DNA here is from genome assembly GCF_055326325.1 of Tessaracoccus zhenghani. Lineage (NCBI taxonomy): Bacteria > Bacillati > Actinomycetota > Actinomycetes > Propionibacteriales > Propionibacteriaceae > Tessaracoccus > Tessaracoccus zhenghani. The sequence continues at coordinate 9,916 of NZ_JBUZNQ010000001.1, forward strand.
GACGAGGTGCTCCGCGCCGCGCAGGCCTCGGCCACCGCGCACCCCTCGCGGGTCATCGTCGTGACCTACGTCGACGGTGACGAGCCGTTCCTGGACGCCGAGATCCAGGTGGGTGAGGGGCACCCCGGCGACCTTCTGATCCTGCGCCTGCACGGCTCGCTCCGCGAACACGGCGACTCCATCTGCCTGCCGCTGCTCTTGCCGGACTCCCCCACCATCGTGTGGTGGCCCAACACGGCGCCGGACCACTTGGCGGAGGATCCCATCGGTTCCCTGGCAGACCGCCGCATCACCGACGCCGCCGGAGATCCTGATCCGCAGCAGGCCCTGGTGCGTCGCGCCCGCAACCACGCCGACGGCGACACGGACCTCACCTGGACGCGCCTCACCCGGTGGCGCGCGCTCCTGACCGCTTCCCTGGACCAGACCCGGTCCGTCGTGACCGGCGCCTGCGTGCGTTCCGCGCCGGACAACGCACCTGCCACGCTGCTCGCGGCCTGGCTGAGCGAGCGCCTCGGCGTTGACGTCCACCGCGTCGACGGTGACCACCCGGGCGTCAACGAGGTCGTGCTCAACACGGAGAAGGGCGACATCGTCCTCAGCCGCGTCCGCGAGGGTGCCGCCCACTACCGCGTGCCCGGCGAGCCGGACCGCACCGTCGCGCTGCGCCGTCGTCCGCTGACCGACCTCATCACTGAGGAACTCCAGCGGATGGACGCCGACGACATCTTCGAGGCAGCGGTCCAACGGGTGGTCAAGGATTCGGAGGCGAGCTAGATGTACACGCGGGTGGTCCGGCTGGAGACGGCGGCGGACGTGAGCCGGGTGGTCGCGGCACAGTTGCTGGCCAAGATCATCGAGCTGCAACGCACGCAGGACACGGTGCACCTCTGCCTGACGGGGGGCAACGCGGCCAACGCCATGTATGAGCAGTTCGCTGAACTGGCCGACGGTTCAGCCCTGGATGCCTCGAAACTCCAGTTGTGGTGGGGCAACGAGCACTTCGTGCCCACCACAGACCCGGCCCGCAACTCGCTCCAGGCCATCAGCAGACTGGCCCGCACCGTCTCGATCACTTCCGCCGACACCCACATGATGGCGGCCAAGGACGGCCGCAAGGACAGCCAGGAGTCAGCGGCGGAGTACGAGGAGGAGTTGGGCGACACCCGCTTCGACATCACCCTGCTCGGCATCGGCAACGACGGCCACGTCGCGTCGATCTTCCCCGGCCACCCCAGTTTCGACCCGACGACGAGCCGCGCCGTGATCGGGGTTGAGGACAGCCCCATGGCGCCGTCGGAACGCATCTCCCTCACCATCCCCACCCTCAACCGGGGCGCGGAGATGTGGATCATGGCCACTGGCGAGGCCAAGGCGGACGCGGTGCAGCGTTCGCTCGACGGCGATGAAAGCATTCCGGCCGCGCATGTGCGCGGCCGGAATGCAACTCTGTGGTTCCTCGATGCGGGTGCCTCGGCCGGTCTCCCGGCCCAGCACACCTGCACCTTCTGAGGCCACCTCCTCAGCGGTGTCCGCTCAGTAGATGACCTCACCCGCGGCGCGGCGGGCCCGCAGTGCGGAGATCGCCTCTTCGAGGATCTGCGCTGCTTCGGCGTCGGTGCGACGCTCCTTCACATACGCGAGGTGGGTCTTGTAGGGAATGATCTTCGGAGGCGGAGGAGGATTCTCCGCATCCATGTTGGCCGGGAGGCCGCAGCGCGGGCAGTCCCACGACTCAGGAATCTGGGCTTCGGCTGCAAACGCCGGCGTGGTCACGTGACCACTGGCGCAGAAGTACGAAACGTGCATACGGGGCGCTGCTTCGCCCCGTTCTGCCTCGCCCATGGGACCGGCGCCTACACGGCTGCCGCGAATGGCGTTGCCACCTGCCACTTTGCTGTTCTCCTACTACGAGAAGTGATGGATTGAAAAGGGTATGAGGATGAGTGATCAGGCGCCGATGCGATACAGCACCAGGAGACCGACGATCGTCAACAGCCACACGACGGCGAGCACCACCGTGATCCGGTCAAGACGACGCTCAGCGGTGGACACGCCACCCATGGAGGTCGACATGCCGCCGCCGAACAGATCTGACATTCCGCCGCCACGGCCTTTGTGGAGCAGAACGGTGGCCGCAAGGAGGATGCTGAGGATCACGACGATCACTGACAGCGTGGTAATGGGCCATGAAACCAAGGGGACAATCACGCGGTACAGCCTAACCGACAGCGCCGGATAATCCACATCCGGTACCCCTGTGGTGAGCACTTTCGCCACGCATGGTTGCTCCGAAAGGAGAAACCCCCCAAAGCCCGGGCAGCATGCCCGGACGATGGGGGTCTCAGGTGGGCATGCCCTCCTGACGGGGTCAGGTGAGCGCCCGGCCAGCGATCAGAACTGGTAGAAGCGGACGATGGCCGCGAACTCCTCGGGCTGGAGGCTCGCGCCGCCGACCAGGGCGCCGTCGATGTCCGGCTGGCTCATGATCTGAGCCACGTTGCCGGACTTGACGGAGCCGCCGTACTGGATGCGCACCGACTCGGCGGTGGGTCCGTCGTACAGCTCGGCGACCTCCTTGCGGATGGCGCCACACACCTCCTGGGCGTTCTCCGGGGTGGCGACCTCGCCGGTGCCGATGGCCCAGACTGGCTCATAGGCGATCACGAGGCCGGCGACCTGCTCGGCCGTCAGGCCGGCCAGCGTGCCACGCACCTGGTTGAGGGTGTACTCGACGTGCTCCCCCGCCTTGCGGATGTCGAGGCCCTCGCCCACGCAGACGATGGGGGTCATGCCCGCGGCCAGGACCTTAGCGGCCTTGGCGTTGATGAGGGCGTCGTCCTCGCCGTAGTACTCGCGGCGCTCGGAGTGGCCGACGATGACGTACTGCACGCCGAGCTTCGACAGCATGGCCGTCGAGATCTCACCGGTGTAGGCGCCGTTGTCGTGCTGCGAGACGTTCTGGGCACCGAGGCCGAACTTCAGGCGGTCACCGTCGATGAGGGTGCGCACCGTGCGCAGGTCCGTGAAGGGGACGCAGAGCACCGCGTCGGACTTCTCCGGATCCCATTCCTTGTCGACGAGCGTGTAGTGCAGCTTCTCAACCAGGCCGGTGGCCTCGATGTGGTCGACGTTCATCTTCCAGTTGCCGGCCATGATGGGCTTGCGTGTCATCAGTTGTCCCCTTCCAGAACAGCGATACCGGGCAGTTCCTTGCCCTCCAGGAACTCGAGGGAGGCGCCGCCGCCCGTCGAGATGTGGCCGAACTCGTCGTCAGCGTGGCCGAGGACGCGCACGGCGGCCGCGGAGTCACCGCCGCCGACGACGGAGAGGCCGTCGACTTCGGTGAGGGCCTTGGCGACCGCAGCGGTGCCCTGGGCGAAAGCCGGGATCTCGAACACGCCCATGGGGCCGTTCCAGAACACCGTCTTGGCGCCCCTGATCGCCTCGGCGAACAGCACCTCGCTCTCGGGGCCGATGTCGAGGCCCATCTTGCCTGCGGGGATGGCGTCGGCAGCGACGACCTCCACCTCGCCCTTGGCTTCGCGGGCGTCGAAATCCATGCCGTCGGCGACGCGGACATCGACCGGCAGCAGGATCGTCTTGCCGGCGGCCTCAGCCTGCGCGAGGTAGTCGCGGCAGGTCTGCAGGTTGTCCTCGTCGAGCAGCGAGGAGCCGATGTTCATGCCCTGCGCCTTGAGGAAGGTGAACAGCATGCCGCCACCGATGACCAGCGTGTCTGCGACCTTCAGCAGGTTGTCGATGACCTGGAGCTTGTCGGCGACCTTGGCGCCACCCAGCACGACGACATAGGGCCGCTCGGGGCTCTCGGTCAGCTGCTTGAGGACGCCGACCTCCTTGGCGACCAGCGAACCGGCGGCGTTGGGCAGCAGCGAGGCCACGTCGTAGACCGAGGCCTGCTTACGGTGCACGACGCCGAAGCCGTCGGAGACGAAGAGGTCGCCGAACGCGGCGTACTTCTCGGCCAGCGCCTTGCGGGCGGCCTCGTCCTTGGACTCCTCGGCCGGCTCGTAGCGGACGTTCTCCAGCAGGGCGACGTCGCCGTCTGCCAGCGAGGCGACGGTGGCCTGGGCGGATTCGCCGACCACGTCGGTGGCCAGCTTGACCTCGGAGCCGAGCAGCTCGGCGAGGCGGGCCGCGACGGGGGCCAGGGAGTACTTGGGGTTGGCCTCGCCCTTCGGACGGCCGAGGTGGGCCATGATGACGACGCGGGCGCCGGCGTCGCGCAGGGCGCTCAGCGTGGGCAGCGCGGCGCGGATGCGGCCGTCGTCGGTGATGTTCTTGTCGGCGTCCAGCGGGACGTTGAAATCGCAGCGGATGAGTACCCGCTTGCCGGACAGATCGCCCAGCTCAGCAACGGACTTCACTTCGGTCCTCTTTCTTCTCAGATGTCTTCTTCGGCGACAACGGCCCTGTGGCCCCGGGCGGGGCCACAGGGCCGTTGTCTCAGACCACGTGGGTGGTGGTGTTGATCAGAGCTTCGAGCCGACCAGGACGGTCAGGTCGACGAGACGGTTGGAGTAGCCCCACTCGTTGTCGTACCAGCCGAGAACCTTGACCTGGTTGCCGATGACCTTGGTGAGCTTGGCATCGAAGACGCAGGAGGCGGGATCGGTCTCGATGTCCTTGGAGACGATCTCGTCTTCGGTGTAGACGAGGACCTTGCCGTCGGCGGCCTTCTTGATGATCTCGTTGATCTCCTCGACGGAGGTCTCGCGGGACGCCTCGAAGGTGAGGTCGGTGGCGGAACCCGTGGGAGTGGGCACGCGCATGGCGTAGCCGTCGAGCTTGCCCTTGAGCTCGGGCAGCACGAGCGAAACGGCCTTGGCGGCACCGGTGGTGGTGGGCACCATGTTCAGGGCCGCGGCGCGCGAGCGACGCAGGTCCTTGTGGGGGCCGTCCTGCAGGTTCTGGTCCTGCGTGTAGGCGTGGATGGTGGTCATGAGGCCCTTGACGATGCCGATGCCGTCGTTGAGCGCCTTGGCCATGGGGGCGAGGCAGTTGGTGGTGCACGACGCGTTCGAGATGATGTTGTGCTTCTCGGTGTCGTACAGCTCGTCGTTGACGCCCATGACGATGGTGATGTCCTCATTCTTGGCGGGAGCCGAGATGAGGACCTTCTTGGCGCCGGCCTGGATGTGGGCCTGGGCCTTGGTGGCGTCGGTGAAGAAGCCGGTGGACTCGATGACGATGTCGACGCCGAGGTCCTTCCACGGCAGGGCGGCGGGATCCTTCTCCGCGAACGCCTTGATCTCCTTGCCGTCGACGGTCAGGGCGTCATCGTCGTAGCTGACCTCGCCGGGGAAACGGCCCAGGATCGAGTCGTACTTGAGCAGATGGGCGAGGGTCTTGTTGTCGGTCAGGTCGTTGACGGCAACCACGTCGATGTCGGCCCCCGCAGCGACGAGCGCGCGGTAGAAGTTACGGCCGATGCGGCCGAAGCCGTTGATTGCAACCTTTACGGTCATGAGGAATTCGATCCCTTTCGAGCTACCGAGCGCACGGATGCGCGGATGGACATCCTCATCCTAACGACTTGAGCATCTCGAGCAAGAGTGGGGTCGTTTTAGTGAGCGTAACCTCAGCCGTCCTGGAGGTCTGCCGGGAGGCTGGCCTCCGTCGTGGGAATCCCACGTTCTTCCGCCACCTTGTCCGCCGTGGCGAGGAGGCGTCGGATGCGTCCAGCGATGGCGTCCTTGGTCAGCGGCGGTTCGTGCAGCTGGCCCAGTTCCTCGAGGCTGGCCTGGCGGTGCTGGAGCCGCAGGTTGCCGGCTTCGCGCAGATGTTCGGGCACCTCGTCGCCGAGGATCTCCATGGCGCGCTCCACGCGGGCGCTGGCGGCGACGGCGGCCCGGGCCGAGCGGCGCAGGTTGGCGTCGTCGAAGTTGGCCAGCCGGTTCACCGAGGCGCGCACCTCGCGGCGGCGGCGGCGTTCCTCCCAGAGGATCCGCGTCTCAGGTGCCCCCATGCGGGTCAGCAGTTCCGCGATGGAGTCGCCGTCGCGGATGACCACCCGCTCCACCCCGCGCACCTCCCGGGACTTGACGGCGATGCCCAGGCGGCGGGCCGCGCCGACGAGGGCGAGGGCCGCTTCAGAGCCGGGGCACGTGATCTCCAGCGACATCGAGCGGCCCGGCTCCGTCAACGAGCCACGCGCCAGGAACGCGCCGCGCCACACGGCCACGGCGTCGGCCGCGGAACCGCCGACGACGATGGGAGGCAGGCCGCGCACGGGCCGGCGGTGCTGGTCCACCAGCCCCGTCATGCGGGCCAGTTGTTCGCCGCCCTGCACCGCGCGCACCGAGTACCGGGGGCCGCGGCGCACGCCGGAGGCGTTGATCACGAGCAGGTCTGTGTCGATGGTGTAGAGGTCGCTGATGAAGCTGCGCAGCCGCCGGGCCGCTCCCCCGGTGTCGAGTTCCGCCTCCACGACGATGCGGCCACCCACCAGGTGGAGGCCGCCGGCGAAGCGCAACATCGCCGCCACCTCGGCCCGTCGCACAGACGGATGGGGCGCGACGACGGAGGCCAGTTCGGCCTTCACCTTCTGCGTCAGAGCCATGGGGCGAAGTCTGCCATATGCGGACGGGCATGCACGGGGGTCAGGATCCTCACCCGGTGATCACTTCGCTGAACACCGACGCCAGGCGGTGCCGGTCGTGGGTGGACGACCCGTCGCGGGACGCGACGTCGGCCCGGACGAGGCGCCCTCCCATCGACTGCACGTAGCCCTCGATGTGCTCGTCGTCCGCGGTGAAGCGACTGTCCGCGATGACCACGTCGAGGCGGAGGTTCGGTGCATGCTCTGCGAGCGTCTCGATGTGGCGGGCGGCGGAGAAGCCGTCGGTCTCCGCCGCGGCGGTGATGTTGAGGACGAGGATCCGCTGCGCCTTCGTCGTGACGATGGCCTCCGCAAGCTCCGGCACGAGGAGGTGCGGAAGCACTGACGTGAACCAGGAACCCGGGCCGAGCACGACGGCGTCGGCCGCCATGATCGCCGCCACCGCCTCGGGTCGCGCTGGGGGCTGGTCCGGCACGAGCCTGACCCGCTGCACTTCCGCCCTGGTCTTGGCGACGGTGGCCTGGCCGCTCAGGGTGCACACCTCGTCGGGCGCGAACGGGTCCAGGCCCAACACGTCGGCCTCGATCTCGAGCGGCACGGAACTCATGGGCAGCACGCGTCCCCGGGTGCGCAGCAGGTCGCCGACCATGTCGAGACCTTGGACCGGGTCCTCGAACTGCTGCCAGAGGCCGGCGATCAGGAGGTTGCCGATGGCGTGCCCACCCAGCGGACCGTCGCCCGTGAACCGCGACTGCAGCACGTTCGCCCAGGTGCGGCCGGCGTGGTCGTCGGAGCAGAGCGCCGCCAGCGCCATGCGGAGGTCTCCGGGCGGGAGACAGTTGAACTCCCGGCGCAGCCGGCCGGAGGAGCCCCCGTCGTCCGCGACCGTCACGACGGCGGTGAGCTGGTCCGTGACGCGGCGCAGCGCCGTCAGGGACGCGGCGAGGCCGTGGCCGCCGCCGAGGGCGACCACCTTGGGCAGGGAGGTGATGGTCATTCCTTCCCCAGATCCCGGTGCAGCACCGTGGTCGGGAAGCCGTGCTCACGCAACCTCATGGACAGTTCTTCGCTCATGCTGGTGGAGCGGTGCTTGCCGCCGGTGCACCCGATCGCGACGGTCACCTGGCGCTTGCCCTCGTTGAGGTAGCCAGGGGCGACCGTGGCCAGGAGCTCCACCATGTGTTCCTGGAACCGCTGGGCCGCCTGCTGCTTGAGCACGTACTGCGCCACGTCCTTGCTGAGCCCGGATTTCGGCCTCAATTCGGGGATCCAGTACGGGTTGGGGAGGAAGCGCACGTCGAAGACCATGTCGGCGTCGACGGGTACCCCGTTCTTGAAGCCGAAGGAGATCAGCGCGATCTTGAGCTTGTCGGTTGCCTCGTCGCCGAAGTGGTTGGCCACGCGCTGCACCAGTTGGCGGGCGGAGAGGCGGGTGGTGTCGACGACGATGTCGGCGGTGGCGCGGATGTCTGCGAGCAGGCGGCGCTCACGGGCGATGCCCTCGATCAGCCGGTCGCCGCCCTGGAGCGGCAGCGGGCGTCGGTTGGATTCCTGGCGCTGCACGATGATGTCGTCGTCCGCCTCGAGGAAGACCGTCGTGACGCGGCCACCCGCGGCCTCCAGCGCGGCCAACGCGGCCGGCAACTGCTCGAACTGTTCGCGGCTGCGCACGTCCGCCACGACCGCCACCTTGTACACGCCGTCGTTGAGCAGCGTCTGCGCCAGCCCGGGCAACATGACGGGAGGCAGGTTGTCGACGGTGAACCAGCCGAGGTCCTCCATGGCGTGGGCTGCCGTGCGTCGCCCAGCACCGGACAGGCCGGTGATGATGGCGAACTCCTGGTGCGCGACGTCGGTCATGGCGCCCACCCTAGTGCTCTTCCGGCAGCCCCCGCGCATGGAGCGCCTCGCCTGTCCGCTGCGCGAATGACACCGCGTTGACGACGGCAGGGGTCAGCAGCAGAGCCAGGTTGCGTTCCTTCCCACGGGCGCGGGCTGCGGCGCGGGCGTCCTCGATGGACCCGGCCAGGAACGGGATGGAGCGCAGCATCAGCGCCACCATGAGGGCCACTGCATCGGGGTTGATCCGCACGTACCGCAGGACCCCGAGGCCGCGGGTGAGGGCGTCGAGCAGGTCCGCCGTCGAGGTGGTCAGGGTGAGCATCCGCGCCGCGAGCACGCCCAGCAGCATGTTGCCCGGCGTCACGAACGCGGGCTCCCAGCGCAACCCCACGAGCTGGTACGCAGCGAGCAGCGCGAGGAAGAACCAGATGTACCAGCCGAAGCCGAATATCTTGCGGAGCCCGAGCCCGGCCGTCAGCAGGGCGGCCAGCACCAGTACGACGCCGGCGGCGGTGGCCCACCACTGGAAGATGAAGATGGGCGGCACCGCCAACGCCAGCAGGAGGAGGTACTTCGTCCCCACGCGTGCCCTGAAGAGCCACCCGTCGCCGGGCTCGAAGATGCCCAGCACACTGGTGTGGGCGTTCACGCCCCCACCCTGTCCGCCATGATGCGCGTGTAGAAGTCGACCGTTTCGCCCGGCTCGCCGTCGGCGACGATGCGGCCACCGTCGACGACGATGACCCGCTCGGCGTCCAGTGCGACGTCGAGGTCGTGGGTGGAGAAGACGATCTGCTGGTCCAGCTCGGCGAAGACGCGGCGGAGCATCAGCTTGTTGCGCAGGTCCAGCAGCGTGGTGGGTTCGTCGGCCACGAGGATGGCGGGCTCGACGGCCAGCACGCTGGTGAGCGCCACGAGTTGACGCTCACCGCCGCTGAGGTCGTAGATCGACTGGTGCGCGACGTGCCCGATGCCGCGCTCCTCAAGGAGGGCGTGGGCCTGGGCGGTGCGTTCGGCGCGGTTGCTGATCAGGCTGCGCAGGCTGAGTTCGACGTCCTCCACGGGCGTCGACATCAGCAGTTGCGCCAGGGGGTCCGTGAAGATGAAGCCCACCTTCTGCCGCACCGCCTTGCCGTCGCGGTCTGCGTCGAGGCCGTCCACGAGCACCTGGCCCGAGGTGACGGTGCGCAGGCCGTTGAGCAGTCGGAGCAGCGTCGACTTTCCGGAGCCGTTGGCGCCGATGACGGCGACGCGCCGCTCGGCGAGGTCCAGTGTGACCCCCGCGAGCAATACCCGGTCCGGGTCGCCCTGCCGGGAGGCGGGGACGACCACGCGGGCGTCGCGGAGCTGGATCATCGGCCGAGCAGCCTCGGGAAGGCCTTGTGCACCGCGACGGCGATCAGCACGGCGAAGAGGCTCTTGGCTGCGTCCCAGATCCAGAATGGCATGTCGATGGTGACCATGGCGTCGAAGAAGGGCTTGTCGAGGTAGGCCGAGAGCCAGCCCACGCCGATCGGGAGGATCACGAGGTACCGCGCGGCGAGGCACCCGACGAAGAACCACACGGGCGTCATGGGCGACAGACCCTTGTGCAGCGCCCACTTCGCGACGAACCCGATGAGGACCGCGGCGACCACGAAGGAGATGAGGTAGCCGCCCGTGGCGCCGAGGAACGCGGAGAGGCCCGCCTTGCCTCCCGCGAACACGGGGAGCCCGGCCACGCCGACCACGATGTACAGCACGACGGCTGCCGAGCTGCGCCAAGGGCCGAGGACGAGCGCCGTCAGGGCGACGCCGAGGGTCTGCAGCGTGAAGGGCACCGGCCCGAGGGACACGGTGATCTGGGACAGCGCCGAGAGCAAGGCGGCGAACACGGCGATGTACGCGAGGTCGGCGGGCGCGAAGGCCTTGGTGCGTGGCGCCTCGACAGCGGTGCTGGTGGACATCGGTCACTCCTAGGGTGATGAGTGAGCACAATTTAAGCACCTTGTTTGAACACTGTTCAACTCGGGGCGTGTCTCAGGTGTCGATGACTTCGCCGGTGGTGAGGTTGATCGCCTCTCCCCCCGTGTCGGCGACGGCGGCCTTGACGGAGGCGGCCAGCCGCGGGCCGAAACCGGGCACCTGCGCGATCTCCTCCACGCTGGCCTGGCGCAGCTTCCGCATGGAACCGAAGTACTTCAACAGCGCCTTCCTGCGCAGCTCACCCAGCCCAGGGACGCCGTCGAGCACCGACTCCACCACCGTCTTCGCCCGCCTGGACCGATGATGCGTGATCGCGAAACGGTGCGCCTCGTCCCGCAACCGCTGCAGCAGGTACAGCCCCTCGGAGGCCCGCGGCAGGATCAGCGGGTACTCCTCGCCGGGGATCCACACCTCCTCGAGCCGTTTGGCCAGGCCGCAGAGCGCGATCTCGCCGTCGAAGCCGAACTCCTTCAGCACCGCCGCCGCGGCGTTCACCTGCGGCAGACCGCCGTCGACGACGATCAGCGCCGGCGCGTAGGAGAAGCGGGCCGCCTCCCCCGTCGTGGCGTCCACCTTGACGTCGGACTGGCGTTCGTCCGACAGCCTCCGGAGGCGCCGGCTGAGCACCTCGGTCATGGCGGCGATGTCGTTGGACCCCTCGAAGCTCTTGATGATGAAACGGCGGTACTCGCTCTTGCGCGGGATCCCGTCCTCGAACACCACCATGGAGCCGACGGTCTCGGTGCCCATGGTGTGCGAGATGTCGTAGCACTCGATCCGCAGCGGCGGTTCCTCCAGGCCGAGCGCCTCGGAGATCTCGTCCAGCGCCTGCGAACGGGCCGTGAGGTCCGTGGATCGGCGCAGCTTCGCCTGGTCGAGCGCCATGTCGGCGTTGCGGACGACGGTGTCGAGCAGCGCCCGCTTCTCACCCCTCAGCGGCACCCGGATGTCCACCTTGCCTCCGCGGCGCTTCGACAGGTGCGCGATGAGCGTGTCCTCCGCCTCCACGGAGCTGAGGATGTACGGCGGGATCTCCAGGTCGTCGGTGTACAACTGCTCGAGGAAGGCTTCGAGCAGTTCCGTCAGCGAACGGTCGTCGGCCCGGTCGGCGATCCAGCCTCGTTCGCCCCGGATGCGCCCGTCGACGATGTGGAACACCTGGACGGCCACCTGGTGGCCGTTGTCCGAGAGGCCCACGATGTCGGCGCGCAGGCCGTCGCTGAGCACCACAGAGTTCTTCTCCTGCACCTTGCGCAGGGCGGTCAGCGAGTCCCGGAGGACGGCCGCGCGCTCGAAGTTCAGCTCCGCCGAGGCGTCGTACATCGCGCGCTCGATGCGGCCGATGATCCCGCCGGTGTTGCCGCCCATGAAGGAGCAGAAGTCTTCGGCGATCGCACGGTGCTCCTCCGGGCTCACCTGTCCGACGCAGGGGGCGCTGCACTTGCCGATGTCGCCGAGGAGGCACGGCCTGCCGGCGGACCTGGCCCTGTTGAACACGCCCTGCGTGCAGGACCGCATGGGGAACACCCGCAGCAGCAGGTCGACGGTTTCGCGGATGGCCCACGCCTGCCCGAACGGGCCGAAGTACCGCACCCCGCGCTTCTTGGCGCCGCGCCCGACGAACACGCGCGGGAACTCCTCGTTCATGGTGACGGCCAGCCAGGGGTAGGACTTGTCGTCGCGGTACTTGACGTTGAACCGCGGGTCGAACTGCTGGATCCAGGTGTACTCGAGCTGGAGTGCCTCCAACTCGTTGGCCACCACCGTCCACTCCACCTTCGCTGCGGTGCGCACCATCGTCTGGGTGCGGAAGTGCAGGGCGGCTGGGTCCGCGAAGTACGAGTTGAGCCGCTGGCGCAGATTCTTCGCCTTGCCGACGTACAGAACATGGCCGAACGCGTCGAAGAACCGGTAAACCCCGGGATCTGTCGGGATGCTGCCCGGACGGGGGCGGTAGCTCGCGGGATCGGCCATGTCTGCAGCCTACTCAGCCGCGGAATGCGGGCTTATCCTTGAGCCATGACCACGAGTCACCGAGAGACTTCCTTGTCGGCCCGCGAGGAACTCGTCCTGCAGATGCGCGCCTGGCGCAAGCGCCGCCGCATCGCCTTCGTCGTGCAGGTGGTCACCATCATCGCGGCGCTGGCGTTGGCGGCACCCGCCGCGGCGCTGTTGCTCGGCCAGTTCACCGGCATGCGCGACGACTACGTGCCCCAACGACACGTGCCAGGCACGGACGGGTCCATCTCGATCACCTCGGCGGACTCCTACGTGCTGATCCGCCACGAGGCCGAACTGCCCCCCTGCACGATCACGGACGCGGAGGGCTACGAACTCCTGCAGGAGCCGTGGCGCTACGCGTCGGACCCGCCCACCGTCGGTACCTCGTTCTACGCCGAGCCGGGCCGCTACCAGGTCGCCTGCGAGGGCGGCCAGGACGGCGTGGTGGCCCTGAACCGCGACCAGTACATCAACTCGCTGCGGGGTCCGTGGGACCCCCGGAAGCCAGCCCTGCCGCTGTTCGGCGCGGCGCTGTTCATCTACTTCGCCGGTAGATGGTCCGCCGGGCGCATCGCGCCGGAGTCGCTGCGCCCGCTCTATCCCGCCTGATCCGGGCGGTCCCGCCGGGGTGCCGCGGGACTTCCGCTCACAGCAGCTTCTTCAGGAACTCGCCGGTGGCTGAGCCCGCCGTCGCCGCGACCTCCTCGGGAGTGCCGGTCGCGATGACGGTGCCACCGCGCGTCCCTCCGTCTGGCCCCATGTCGATCACCCAGTCCGTGCTCTTGATCACGTCGAGGTTGTGTTCGATGGTCACGACGGTGTTGCCCTGGTCGACGAGGCGCTGCAGCACGGCCAGCAGGCGGCGGATGTCCTCGAAGTGGAGACCGGTGGTCGGCTCGTCGAGGACGTAGAGAGTGCGGCCGGTGGAGCGCTTCTGCAACTCAGCCGCGAGCTTCACGCGCTGCGCCTCGCCGCCCGACAGGGTCGTGGCCGGCTGGCCCAGGCGGACGTAGCCGAGGCCCACCTCCTCCAGCGTCTTGAGGTACCGGGCGATGGACGAGATCGACTCGAAGAAGACGGCCGCCTCGCTGATGGGCATGTCGAGCACCTCGGCGATGGTCTTGCCCTTGTAGTGCACCTCGAGCGTCTCGCGGTTGTACCGGGCCCCGTGGCAGACCTCGCACGGCACGTAGACGTCCGGCAGGAAGTTCATCTCGATCTTGATGGTGCCGTCGCCCATGCAGTTTTCGCACCGGCCGCCCTTCACGTTGAAGGAGAAGCGGCCGGGCATGTAGCCGCGGACCTTCGCCTCCGGCGTCTTGGCGAACAGTGCCCGCACCTTGTCGAACACGCCGGTGTAGGTGGCCGGGTTCGACCGGGGGGTGCGTCCGATCGGCGACTGGTCCACCGAGATCACTTTGTCGAGGTGTTCGAGCCCCTCGAGCGACTTGTGCCGCCCGGGCACGGCCTTCGCGCCGTAGATGGCCTTGGCCGCGGCGGTGTACAGGATGGAGTTGACCAGCGACGACTTGCCCGAACCGGAGACCCCGGTCACGGCGATGAACTGGCCCAGGTTGAAGGTCACGTCGATGTTGCGCAGGTTGTGCTCGCGCGCCCCCTTGACGACGAGTTGCAGCCCGTTGCCCGGACGCCGCACGGCCGGTACCGGGATCTCGAGCCGGCCGGACAGGTAGGCGCCGGTCTTGGACTCGGGGTGGTTGAGCAGTTCCTCCACGGTGCCGCTGATGACGACCTCGCCGCCACCCTCGCCCGCCCCTGGGCCGATGTCGACCGCCCAGTCCGCGGCGCGGATGGTGTCCTCGTCGTGCTCGACGACGATCAGCGTGTTGCCGAGGTCGCGGAGCCGGTGCAGCGTCTCGATGAGGCGCAGGTTGTCGCGCTGGTGGAGGCCGATGCTCGGCTCGTCGAGCACGTACAGGACGCCCACGAGGCCGGACCCGATCTGGGTGGCGAGACGGATCCGCTGCGCCTCGCCGCCCGACAACGTGCCGGCGGCGCGCGAGAGCGAGAGGTAGTCGAGCCCCACGTCGAGCAGGAAGCGCAGCCGCAGGTTGATCTCCTTGATGAGCCGCTCCGCGATGGCAGCCTCCCGCTCCGACAGTTGCAGCGCGCCCAGGAACTCCGCGGCCTCACCGATCGACAGGTTGGCCAGCTGGGAGATGTTGCGCTCCGCCACGGTGACCGCGAGCGACGCGGCCTTGAGCCTGGCGCCCTCGCAGCGCGCGCAGTCGATCTCGCGCATGTAGCCGCCCCACCGGTCCCGCGCCGCGTCCGTCTCGGCCTCGTCGAACCGCCGCCGGATGAAGGGAATGACGCCCTCATACTTCTGAGAGAACGCCCGCACCCGGCCGAACCGGTTGCGGTACTTGACCACCACGTTGCCCTTGGCGCCGTGCAGCAGCAGCTTGCGGGTGGCGGCGGACAGGTCCTTCCAAGGAGTGGTCAACGAGAAGTCGTGCTCCTCCCCCAGCGACTCGAGGACGCGGGCGTAGTGCTGCTTGATCGTCGGCGTGGTCCAGGGCGCGATGGCGCCGTCCTCCACCGAGAGGTCGTCGTTGGGGATGATCAGCTCGGGGTCCGGGTCCAGCAGCGTGCCGAGGCCCGAGCACTCGGGGCAGGCCCCCCACGGGCCGTTGAACGAGAACTGCCGCGGCTCGAGTTCGTCGATGTTGACGTCGTGTTCGTTGGGGCAGCCCATCTTCTCCGAGAAGCGACGCTCGCGCTCAGGGTCCCCTTCGGGGCGGTCCACGAAGTCGATCGTGACCACGCCGCCGGCGAGGTTGAGGGCCGTCTCGATCGATTCGGTGATGCGCTGCTTGGCGTTGGGCCGCACCACCGCGCGGTCCACCACCACGTCGATGTCGTGCTTGTAGGTCTTGGCCACGGCTGGCAGTTCCGTGAGCGAATAGGTCTCGCCGTCGATGCGGACGCGGGCATACCCGTCGCCGATCAGTTGGCGGAACAGGTCCGCATGCTCGCCCTTGCGACCGCGCACCAGCGGAGCCAGGATCTGGAAGCGGGTGCCCTCCTCCTCGCCCATCATGCGGTCCACGATCTGCTGCGGGGTCTGCTTCCCGATGACGGCGCCACACACCTCGCAGTGCGGGACGCCGATGCGCGCGTAGAGCAGGCGCAGGTAGTCGTAGACCTCCGTGATGGTGCCCACCGTGGAGCGGGGGTTGCGCGACGTCGACTTCTGGTCGATCGACACCGCCGGCGAGAGCCCCTCGATGAAGTCGACATCCGGCTTGTCCATCTGGCCCAGGAACATGCGGGCATAGGCCGACAGCGACTCGACGTAGCGCCGCTGCCCCTCAGCGAAGATCGTGTCGAACGCCAACGACGATTTTCCCGATCCGCTGAGTCCGGTGAACACGATGAGTGAGTCGCGGGGCAGGTCGACGGAGACATTCTTGAGGTTGTGTACGCGTGCGCCACGCACAATGAGCCGATCATTCACGCCCGTAATGGTACGTCTTTGCTAGTTTGGGGCACATGCCGATGAACCGCCTGCCGTTCGGCGACGTGGTGAGCGCCGTGCGCGAGCACACGTCGCTGCTACTCGGGACGACCATCGGCTTCACCGACGAAGACTGGGCCGGCCCCACGAAGTTGAGCGGCTGGTCACGCAGCCACGTGGCCGCGCACCTCGCCGAGGGGGCCCGTGCGATGGTCCGGGTGATCGGCGAACTCCAGGAGGGCGTGCAGAGCGAGATGTACGGCTCACGCGGCGAAGACCACCAGGCCATCGAGCTGGGCGCCATCTCCGGCGGCCTCGCTCTGCAGATCGACCTCGACACCAGCGCCAGCGAACTCCAGGAACTCCTCCCGGAACTGGAGGGCGACCAGCGGGAGATCAGGCTCCGCGACGGCCACCACATCCCCGCCCGCCACGTCCCGCTCGCCCGGCTCAGCGAGGTGGTGCTCCACCATCTCGACCTCGACGCGCACTTCACGCCAGCCGTGCTGGCCCCCGACGTCGCGCTCGCGCTGCTGGCCTTCCAGGTGGAGCGCATCGGGCACCGCGACGATTACCCTCCGCTGCGCCTCGTGGCGGATGAGGGCTACGAGGGCACCGTGGGCCGCACGGTAGAACCGGCCACCTTCCACGGCCCGGCCGCAGACCTCCTCGCCTGGCTGATGCGTGGCGTGGAGTCGAGCCGGATCTACCGCGCCGACGACTAGCTGCTGCTCACGCAGCGCTGAGTTGTGTCTGATGGGGGCTCGCAGAACTGACGCGCTGTCTGTCAGACGCCGCGACTACGCTGTGAGTCATGCGTCCCATCGAAGAACTGCAGCGCCAGGTGGCCCCGTTGGAGGTCGTCTCGGAGTTCTCGCCGTCCGGTGACCAGCCCAGGGCCATCGCAGACCTCGAGCAGCGGATCAACGCCGGCCAGCAGGACGTCGTGCTGCTGGGCGCCACCGGTACCGGCAAAACGGCGACGGTGGCGTGGCTGGCGGAGCGCCTCCAGCGCCCCATCCTCGTGATGCAGCCCAACAAGACCCTGGCCGCGCAGTTCGCCAACGAGCTGCGCGACCTGATGCCCAACAACGCCATCGAATACTTCGTCTCCTACTACGACTACTACCAGCCCGAGGCATACCTGCCCCAGACGGACACCTACATCGAGAAGGACTCCTCGCTCAACGAGGAGGTCGAGCGGATGCGGCACGCCGCCACGTCGTCGCTCCTCACCCGCAGGGACTGCATCGTCGTGGCCACCGTGTCGGCCATCTACGGCCTGGGCACGCCGGAGGAGTACCTGAAGCAGCGGGTCACGCTGCGCGTCGGCGACGAGTACGAACGCGACACCCTCCTGCGCCATCTGGTGGACATCCAGTACGCCCGCAACGACATCGGCGGCGGACGCGGCACCTTCCGGGTGAAGGGCGACACCCTCGAGGTGTTCCCCATGTACGAGGAGAACGCGCTGCGCGTGGAGTTCTTCGGCGACGAGGTGGAGCGCATCGTCACCATGCACCCGTTGACGGGCAACGTGATCCACGAGGAGAGCGAGGCCTACATCTTCCCCGCCACCCACTATTCGGCCGGCGCGGACCGCATGGAGCGCGCCATCGCTGGCATCGAGCGCGAGCTGGAGCTGCGGCTCGCCGAGTTCGAGGCGCAGGGCAAGTTGCTCGAGGCTCAGCGCCTGCGGATGCGCACGCACTACGACATCGAGATGATGCGCCAGATCGGCACCTGCTCCGGCATCGAGAACTACTCGCGCCACGTCGACGGCCGCGCCCCCGGGTCCGCCCCGTCCTGCCTGCTGGACTACTTCCCCGAAGACTTCCTACTGGTGGTCGACGAGTCCCACGTCACCATCCCCCAGATCGGCGGCATGTACGAGGGCGACGCCTCCCGCAAGCGCACCCTCGTCGAGCACGGGTTCCGGTTGCCCAGCGCCATCGACAACCGGCCGCTGAAGTTCGACGAGTTCGTGGAGCGCATCGGGCAGTCCGTCTACCTCTCGGCCACGCCCGGCCCGTACGAGATGGAACGGGCCGACGGCGTGGTGGAGCAGATCATCCGCCCCACCGGTCTGGTGGATCCGGAGGTCATCCTCAAGCCCACGCGTGGGCAGATCGACGACCTCATGGGCGAGGTGAAGCTCCGCGTGGAGCGCAACGAGCGGGTGCTCGTCACCACGCTCACCAAGAAGATGGCCGAGGACCTCACCGACTACCTGATGGACCACGGCATCCGCACCCGCTACCTGCACTCCGACATCGACACCATCCGCCGCATCGAACTCCTGCGCGAGCTGCGCCTCGGCGAGTACGACGTGCTGGTGGGCATCAACCTGCTCCGCGAAGGTCTCGACCTCCCGGAGGTGTCGCTGGTGGCCATCCTGGACGCCGACAAGGAGGGCTTCCTACGCTCCGAGCGGTCCCTGATCCAGACCATCGGCCGTGCCGCCCGAAACGTCGCCGGCCAGGTGCACATGTACGCAGACAAGATCACGCCGTCGATGGAGGCCGCCATCGGCGAGACCAACCGTCGACGCGCCGTCCAGGTGGCGTACAACACCGAGCACGGCATAGACCCGCAACCGCTGCGCAAGCGCATCGGCGACGTCTCGGAGATGCTCGCTCGCGAGGACGCGGACACCACCGAACTGCTCGAGGAGGCGGCTTCCGGTGGCCGACGTAAGGGCCGCGGCCTGGATGCCACCGCCATGGCCCAGGAGGAACTCGCGAAGCTCATCGAGGACCTCACCGCCCAGATGCACCAGGCGGCGGCGGAGTTGCAGTTCGAGGTGGCCGCCCGCCACCGCGACGAGATCGTGGACCTGAAACGGGATCTGCGCGGCATGATCGAGGCCACGCGCTGAGCCTGCGCGGATTCCCCCGTTCCGCGCACCGCGGCACTGGTGCGCAGCTAGCCTGGATGCGTTGTCCAACCGTCGGCACGCGTGCCGGGAAGGGGCCCGACGTCGATGAAGACCACGGCGCTGCATGAACTCCATACCCAGTTGGGCGCCAAGCTCGTCGACTTCGCAGGCTGGGACATGCCCGTCCAGTTCGAGGGCGGCCTGAAGGAACACCATCACACCCGCGGGGCGGCGTCGTTGTTCGACGTGTCCCACATGGGGCAGGTGCTCATCCGCCCCCGCTCAGGCGACATGGCGGACGCGGCGGCAGCGCTGGAGACCCTCATCCCGGCGAGCGTCGCGGGGCTCGAGGAGGGCCGGCAGCGCTACGGCCTGCTCACCAACGATGCCGGCGGCGTGGTGGACGACCTGATGTTCGCGCACCACGGAGACCGGTTCTTCCTGGTCCTCAACGCGTCGCGCACCGACGCGGACCTGGCGCTGCTGCGGACGCTGGAGGACGTCACCGTCGAGCACCTGACGGACAGGTCGCTGCTGGCGCTGCAGGGGCCGAAGGCCGAGGAGACGCTCGCCACCCTGGTGCCCGAAGTCCCCGCCATGCGTTTCATGGACTCCCTCGTGCTGCCTGACCCGGGACGCGTGCGCGCCGAGCTGTGGATCTCGCGCTCCGGGTACACCGGTGAGGACGGCTTCGAGATCTCCCTCCCCAACGAGCAGGTGGAGGCCTTCGCCCGCGCGCTGTTGGCGCTGGACGACGTGGCCCCGGCCGGTCTGGCCGCCCGCGACTCCCTCCGCTTGGAGGCCGGCATGTGCCTCTACGGCCACGAGCTCGCGGAAGACATCACCCCGGTCGAGGCCGGCATCGCCTGGGCCATCCCGAAGGTCCGCCGCTCCGGTGGCTCCAGGGCCGGCGGCTTCCCCGGCGCGGAGGTCATCCTCCGGCAACTCGACGAGGGCGCCGCGCGCGAGCGCGTGGGCCTGCGCCCCGAGGGCAGGGCCGTGGCCCGCGAGGGTGCTCCCCTATTCGCCGACGAGCAGGGCACCGAACAGGTCGGCGTCATCACCTCGGGCGGCTTCGGCGCGACCGCCGGCGGCCCCGTCGCCATGGGCTTGGTGCCCACCGGCGCCACGGCCGGAGCAACCTTCTACACCCAGGTCCGGGGCAAGGCCCTGCCGCTGACCGTCACGGAACTACCGTTCG
Organism: Tessaracoccus zhenghani; assembly: GCF_055326325.1. NCBI lineage: Bacteria > Bacillati > Actinomycetota > Actinomycetes > Propionibacteriales > Propionibacteriaceae > Tessaracoccus > Tessaracoccus zhenghani. Next base: position 29,867 of record NZ_JBUZNQ010000001.1, read on the forward strand.
TCCCCCACCAGTACAAGCGCTAGAGGAGCACCATGATCAAGTTCACCGACGAACACGAGTGGGTCGACACCGAGTCGTTCGAAGTCGGGATCACCGACCACGCCGCCTCGGAACTCGGCGACATCGTCTTCATCGACCTGCCCGATGCCGGCACCACGGTCACCGCGGGTGAGGAGATCGTGGGCATCGACTCCGCCAAGGCCGTCTCCGGCATCAACGCCCCCTACGACGGTGAGATCACCGAGGTCAACGAGTCCCTGGCGGACTCCCCTGAATCGGTGACGCCCCACTCCGCGATGCAGACCTGGTTCATCAAGATCCGCCCGTCGGATCCCGCCGCGGCGGAATCGCTGATGGACGAGGACGCCTACCGCTCGATGATCGGCTAGGGACACCGATGACCACGTGGGACCGCCCGGACGTGCAGCCGGACGACTTCGCGACGCTGCGCCACATCGGCCCGAGCCGCATCGAGATGGCCTCAATGCTGGAGGCCGTGGGCGTCGGCTCTCTCGACGAACTCATCGAGCAGACCGTCCCCCGTGGTCTCCACCAGTCGCAGCCGCTGGGCTGGGAGCCCCTCACGGAGCACCAGGTCACGCAGAAGCTCCGCGACGTGGCCGCCAAGAACACCGTGCTGACTTCGCTCATCGGCCAGGGCTACTACGGCACGGTCACCCCGCCGGTCATCCAGCGCAACGTGTTCGAGAACCCCGCCTGGTACACGGCCTACACGCCGTACCAGCCGGAGATCTCGCAGGGCCGGCTGGAGGCGCTGCTGAACTTCCAGACGATGGTGGCGGACCTCACCGGGCTCCCCCTCGCCAACGCCAGCCTCCTCGACGAGCCCACCGCCGCCGCGGAGGCGATGGCCATGGCGAAACGCACCGCCAAAGCCACCTCGCACCGGTTCTTCGCCGCCGACGACCTCCACCCCCAGACGCTCGCCGTGCTGGCCACGCGCGCCGAGCCGCTCGGCATCGACCTCGTGGTCGGCCCCGTGGGCGACTTCGTCGCAGACGGGTTCTTCGGCGCCATCTTCGCGCACCCCGGCACCTACGGGCACGTCCGCGACCTCACGGACCAGTGTCACGCCGTCAAGGACAGCGGCGGCATCGCGGTCGTCGCCACGGACCTGCTCGCCCTGTGCCTGATCAAGGACCCCGGCTCGATGGGCGCCGACATCGCCATCGGCTCCTCGCAGCGCTTCGGTGTGCCGATGGGCTTCGGCGGGCCGCACGCGGCGTTCATGTCGTGTCGCGACGAGCTCAAGCGCGCCCTGCCCGGCCGTCTGGTCGGCGTCTCCAAGGACGCCCGGGGCAACCGCGCCTACCGGCTCGCGCTCCAGACCCGGGAGCAGCACATCCGCCGCGAGAAGGCCACGTCCAACGTCTGTACCGCCCAGGCCCTGTTGGCGGTGATGGCCTCGTTCTACGCCGTCTTCCACGGGCCCACGGGCCTGCGCTCCATCGCCCAGCGAACCCACCTCTCTGCCGCCACGCTTGCCGCCGCCCTCCGCGACGGCGGCGCCGCCGTCGAACCCGAGGTCTTCTTCGACACCATCACCGTCGACGTCGGCGTGGGCCAGGCGGGGATCATCGCCGCCGCCGAGCACCGCGGGATCAACCTGCGCCGCATCGGCCGGCACCGCGTCGGCATCTCCGTCGACGAGACCACGGACCTGGACATCGTCGCCCGCGTGCTCGACGCGTTCGGGATCGACGAGCGCCCCGGGCTGACCGCCGTCCCCGCGCTGCCGGACGACCTGCTCCGCACCACCGACTACCTCACCCACCCGGTGTTCCACCTCAACCGGGCCGAGTCGGAGATGATGCGCTACATGCGCCGCCTGTCGGACCGCGACCTGGCGCTCGACCGCGCCATGATCCCGCTGGGCTCCTGCACCATGAAGCTCAACGCGGCCGTCGAGATGCGGCCCCTGAGCTGGCCCGGGTTCGCCGAACTGCACCCCTACGCCCCCGCCCACCAGACGCAGGGCTACGCCGAACTGATCGCCGACCTCGAGGCCAAGCTCTGCGAGATCACGGGCTACGACGCGTTCTCGATGCAGCCCAACTCCGGCGCGCAGGGCGAGTATGCGGGCCTGCTCACCATCGCGGCCTACCACCGGGCCAACGGCGACGACCGGGACGTGTGCCTCATCCCCACCTCGGCCCATGGCACCAACCCGGCTTCCGCCCAGATGGCCGGCATGAAGGTGACGGCGGTGAAGGCGACGGCCGACGGGGAGATCGACCTCGACGACTTCCGCGCCAAGGCCGCCGAAGCCGGCAGCAGACTCGCGGCGGTGATGATCACCTACCCGTCCACCCACGGCGTATTCGAGGAGACGGTGCGCCAGGTCTGCGACATCACCCACGAGCACGGCGGCCAGGTCTACATCGACGGCGCCAACCTCAACGCCATGGTGGGTCTGGTCAGGCCGGGCGAGATCGGCGGGGATGTCAGCCACCTCAATCTGCACAAGACCTTCGCCATCCCGCACGGCGGTGGGGGGCCCGGCATGGGGCCGATCGGCGTGCAGCGCCACCTGGCACCGTTCCTCCCCTCCGATCCGCAGGCGGGCGCCCCCGGTGCCGTCTCCGGCGCCAATCACGGGTCCGCGTCGATCCTGCTGGTCTCGTGGGCCTACGTGCTGCTCATGGGCGGCGCAGGCCTCACCCAGGCCACCAAGGTGGCCATCCTCTCGGCCAACTATCTCGCGAGCAGGCTCGCCGAGGCCTACCCCATCCTGTACACCGGCGCCCGCGGCCGCGTGGCCCATGAGTGCATCGTGGATCCGCGCGGCTGGACGAAGTCCGGCGTGACGGTCGACGACATCGCCAAGCGGCTCATCGACCACGGCTTCCATGCGCCCACCATGAGCTTCCCGGTGGCCGGCACGTTGATGATCGAGCCGACGGAATCGGAGCCCCTCGCTGAGCTGGACCGCTTCGTCACCGCCATGCTGGACATCGCCCGCGAGGCCCGGCAGGTGATCGACGGGGAGGTCAGCGCCGCCGAGTCGCCGCTCCGGCACGCCCCGCACACCGTCGAGGACCTCGTGGCCGACTGGGACCGCCCGTACACGCGGGAGCAGGGCTGCTTCCCGGCGGGCGCGTTCCGCGTCGACAAGTACTGGCCCGCGGTGGGACGCATCGACAACGCCTACGGCGACCGCAACCTCGTGTGCAGCTGCCCGCCCTGGGGCGAGGAGTAGGAGCGGCGCTCAGGTCGCAGAGTTGCTGAGTTTCTCCCACAACTGCTCGACCTGGCGGACGGTCGACGCCTGGTCACCGTCGTTGTCGATGACCTGGGTGGCTGCCGCGCGCCGCTCCACGCGGGAGGCCTGTGCCATGATCCGCTGGTAGGCCTCGTCGCGGCTCAGGTTGTTGCGGTGCATGAGGCGCAGTATCTGGGTGTTGACCGGCACGTCCACGACGACCACCTCGTCGAACAGGTCCTGCTGGCCGGTCTCCACCAGCAACGGGATCACGTGGACGACGACGGCGTCCGCAGGCGCCTTCTGCTCCATTTCCGCGCTCCTGGCGCGCACCAGCGGGTGGACGATGGCGTTGAGGTCCTCGCGCGCAGCGTCATCGGCGAAGATCAGCCGGCCGAGCCGTGGCCTGTCGAGCATCCCCTCAGGCGTCAGGATGTCCTCGCCGAACCGCTCGACGACGGCGGCCAGGCCCGGGGTGCCCGGCTGCACCACTTCCCGTGCGAGCAGATCCGAATCGATGATCACCGCGCCGCGGGCCTCGAGTTCGTCCGCGACGAAGGACTTCCCGGAGGCGATACCCCCTGTCAGGCCAACCCTTACCACCGCCCCCACCTCCCTGTAGGCTGAAACGAACCCGAACCTGACAACGGCATGAAAGGAAACCTCATGGCACGCATCCTGTGGATCGTTCTCGTCGTGGTGGTCATTCTATGGCTGCTCGGCTTCCTCCTGAAGGTGGGCGGCGCCTTCATCCACATTCTGCTGGTGATCGCGCTCATCGTCCTGATCGTCAACCTCGTGACCGGGCGCCGCGGCGTCTGATCAGACCGACCCAGGAAAACCACCTGGCACCGGAACCACAAGGCCCGCCCCCATTCGGGGGCGGGCCTTGTCGGTGACGCGGGATCAGTTACCGGCGAGCTTGTCGCGCAGAGCCTGCAGCGACTCGTCGGAAGCCAGCGAGCCGGCCCCGTCGGTCTCGACGTCGGTCGAGGTGTAACCGGCGGCAGCCTCGACGGTGGCATCGCGTTCGGCAGTCTCGGCGGACTCCACCTGAGCCTTGTGGGCCTCCCACAGAGCGTGCGCCTGGGCGTACTGGGCCTCCCAAGCAGCGCGCTGCTCGTCGAAGCCTTCCTTCCAGTCGTTCGTCTCGGGGTCGAAGCCCTCGGGGTAGATGTAGTTGCCCTGCTCGTCGTAGGACGCCTGCATGCCGTAGAGGGCCGGGTCGAAGTCGATTGCGGCGACGTCGATGCCCTCGTTGGCCTGCTTCAGCGACAGCGAGACGCGGCGACGCTCGAGGTCGATGTCGATGACCTTGACCATACGGTCGTCACCGACGGCGACAACCTGCTCCGGGATCTCGACGTGACGCTCAGCGAGCTCGGACACGTGGACCAGGCCCTCGATGCCCTCGCCGACGCGGACGAACGCACCGAACGGAACCAGCTTGGTGACCTTGCCGGGCACGATCTGACCGATCTGGTGCAGACGCGCGAAGGTCTGCCACGGGTCTTCCTGGGTGGCCTTGAGCGACAGGGAGACGCGCTCGCGGTCCATGTCCACCTCGAGCACCTCGACGGTGACGGCCATGCCGACCTCGACAACCTCGTTCGGGTGGTCGATGTGCTTCCAGCTGAGCTCCGAGACGTGCACGAGGCCGTCCACGCCGCCGAGATCGACGAACGCGCCGAAGTTGACGATGGAGGACACGACACCCTTGCGGATCTGGCCCTTCTGGAGCTGCGTGAGGAAGGTCTGGCGGACCTCCGACTGGGTCTGCTCGAGGTAGGCCCGACGCGACAGGACCACGTTGTTGCGGTTCTTGTCGAGTTCGATGATCTTGGCCTCGAGCTCCATGCCCACGTAGGGCTGGAGGTCGCGGACGCGACGCATCTCGACCAGCGACGCGGGCAGGAAGCCACGCAGGCCGATGTCGACGATCAGGCCGCCCTTGACAACCTCGATGACGGAGCCGGTGACAACGCCGTCCTCTTCCTTGATCTTCTCGATCGTGCCCCAGGCGCGCTCGTACTGTGCGCGCTTCTTGGACAGGATGAGGCGGCCTTCCTTGTCCTCCTTGGTCTGGACGAGGGCCTCGATCACATCACCCACCTGGACGACGTCGAAAGGATCGACGTCGTGCTTGATGGACAGCTCCTTCGAGGGGATGACGCCTTCGGTCTTGTAACCGATGTCGAGCAGGACCTCGTCCCGGTCAACCTTGACGACGGTGCCGGAGACGATGTCCCCGTCGTTGAAAGAAATGATGGTGGCGTCAACCGCAGCGAGGAAATCTTCGCGGGTGCCAATGTCATCGACTGCGACAGTCGAGGCCTCAGTGGAGGAGGTCATGTAGTAGGGCTCCGAAATAGTGGATGAAAATGGATGCACTGCGCCCGTGACGAATCACCGCTCTCTACTCCGTCCGAGAGAACGCAGGCCACAGTGCCCGCTCAGCCTACCGCTCTTCGTCGAGCAACGGCAACCTGAAGTCGAAATCGGGGCCAACCGGAGAACACTAGCGGTTATGGTCCGATCCGGCCAATGCCTATGCTTGCCCACGTGTCGCAGACCCCCGAACCCCAGCGCCGGCGCTCCGCGCGCCTCCTCGTCCTGTTGGCCGCCGTCGTCGGGGTGATCGCGCTGCTGGTCTTCGCGCTCACCCGCGGCGGTGCACCCGCGGCCGGGCCTGCGGCTCCAGCCAGTTCGTCCCCCGCCCCGGCCTCCACCACCGCGCTCCCGTCGCCGGCTCCGGCGACGCCCTCGGCGTCACCTGCCGGCCAGGCCCCGCCGTCGGGCAACCCGGCCCTCGCGGAGTGCACGGCGGTCTCGGACGGCTTCGTGCCGCAGCGGTTCACCATCGAGTCGTTGGGCGCCGACGAGCGGGTCATCGCGCTGAACCTGGACAAGGACGGCAACATCGCCGCTCCCCCGTTCGACCAGCCCCGCACCGCCTCCTGGTGGAGCGGCGGCCCCAAGCCCGGCGCCGCCCACGGCAAGGCCGTCCTGTCCATCCACACCTACAACCCCAGCCTGCCGCCCGCCCTCGGCAACGAGATGTACGAGGGCGGCAGGTCCCAGTTGGAACCCGGCGACGTGATCAAGCTGTACGGCAGCGACGGCCAGGTGCAGTGCTACGAATACACGGAGGCCGTGAAGGTGTGGGTCGAGGACTACGACCCTGATTCCGACGTGATGGTCGACTTCGAAGGCGCGCCCCAGCTGGCCATCGTGATCTGCTGGGACTACGAGGCGAGCACCAAGGCGTGGGACTCCCGGATCCTGTTCTACGCAGACCCGGTGGTCCCTGCCGCCTGAGTCCTAATGGGCGGCAGACTGCCAGCTGTCGCCCACGCCGATCGACACCTCGAGCGGCACCAGCAGCTTCGCGGCACCGCCCATTTCGCGCGCCACCAGTTCGGTGACGGTCTCTCGCTCGCCCGGGGCGATCTCGAGAACCAGTTCGTCGTGCACCTGAAGCAGCATCCGGCTGGCGAGCCCTGCGTCGTCCAGCGCGCGACCGACGTTGATCATGGCGACCTTGATCACGTCTGCGGCAGACCCCTGGATGGGCGAATTGAGCGCGGCCCGCTCCGCCATCTCCCGGCGCTGCCGGTTGGTGGTGGTGAGGTCTGGCAGGTACCGGCGACGGCCCAGCATGGTCTCGGTGTACCCGACGCGGCGGGCCTCCTCGACGATGGCGGCAAGGTACTGGCGCACGCCGCCGACGCGGGAGAAGTAGTCGTCCATGAGGTCGCGCGCCTCACCGACAGAGATCTTCAGCTGGTTGGACAGGCCGAAGGCGCTCAGCCCGTAGGCCAGGCCGTAGTTCATCGCCTTGATCTTCGCCCGCATCTCCTGCGTGACACCTCCGGGTTCGACGCCGAACACCAGGGACGCCATCTCGCCGTGGAAGTCGCGGCCCGACTCGAAGGCCTCGATCAGCCCCGGGTCCTTGCTGCCGTGCGCCATGATGCGCATCTCGATCTGCGAGTAGTCCGCCGACATCAGCGATTCGTACCCGTCACCCGGCACGAACGCGGCCCGGATCTGGCGGCCCACCGACGTGCGGATGGGGATGTTCTGCAGGTTCGGGTCTGTCGACGACAGGCGCCCCGTCGCCGCGATCGCCTGCATGTAGCTGGTGTGGATGCGGCCGTCCGGCCGCACCGTGGCCAGCAGCCCGTCGACGGTCTGGCGCAACCTGATCCGGTCGCGGTGGGCCAGCAGGTGCCCGAGGAACGGGTGCTCCGTCTTCTCGAAGAGCTGTTCGAGGGCCTCGGCGTTGGTCGTGTAGCCGGATTTGGTGCGCTTGGTCTTCGGCATCCCCAGTTCGTCGAACAGGACCCCCTGCAGCTGCGTGGGCGAACCGAGGTTGACCTCGTGCCCGAGCACGTCGAACGCGGCCTGCTGGGCGTCCCGCACGGCGCGGTCGAACTCGTCGCGCAGGGTGTGCAGCCGGTCCACGTCGACCGCGATGCCGAGCTTCTCCATGGTGGCCAGCGTCCGCTGCAGGGGCAGTTCGACCCCCGTCATGAGGGCGGCCGCGTTGCGTTCGGCGAGCTGCTCGGACAGCACCTCTGCCAGGTCGTGCACGGCCCGCGCGTGCAGCAGGGCGGATTCGACGGCGGAGTCGTCCTCGTCTCCGAAGTCCAGCGCCAGTTGCGCGTCCTCGTCGGCCTGCTGCTGCGCGGCGAGGTCGCGGTGCAGGTAGCGCACCACCAGGTCTGAGAGGTCGTAGGTGCGCTGGTCAGGACGCAGCAGGTACGCGGCCAGCAGCGTGTCGAGCTGCACGCCGTCCAGGTCCCAGCCCCTGCTCCAGCACGCCAGGGTGGGGCCCTTGGCCTCGTGGATCAGCTTGGGCCGAGAGCGGTCGGCCAGCCACTCCGCGAGGGCCTTGTCGTCCTCCGGGGTGAGATCCGCCGTGTCGACGTACGCCCCCGAGTTGTCCGATGCTGCCAGCGCCAGGGCGGTCAGGTCCCCCTCACCCGCACCCCAGGTGCCGACGAAGTGGACGGCAGTTGCCTGCTGGGCGTGCGCAGCGAGCCATGCGGCCAGCTCGCCCTGCTCCAGCCGAGCCCCCTCGACGGCGAAGCTCTCGGTCGCCACGGGCTCAGCGGAGGCGGCCAACTCCAGCAGCCGCTCGCGCAGCACGCGGAACTCCAGGGCGTCGAACAGTTCGTGTACGCGCTCCCGGTCCCAGTCCACGCGGACCGTGTCCGGCAGCGCCAGGTCGATGTCGAGGTCGCAGACCAGCGCGTTGAGGCGGCGGTTGCGCACCACGTCGTCCAGGTGCGCGCGCAGCGACTCGCCGGCCTTGCCGGGGATCTGCTCGGCGCGGGCGACGATGTTGTCCAGCCCGTCGAACTGCGCGATCCACTTCGCGGCGGTCTTGGGGCCCACCCCGGGCACGCCCGGGAGATTGTCGCTCGTCTCCCCCACCAGCGCGGCGATCTCGGGGTAGCGGGCGGGCGGCACCAGGTACTTCTCCTCCACCGCGGCCGGCGTCATCCGGGCCAGGTCCGAGACACCTCGGCGGGGGTAGAGCAGGGTGACGTGCTCGTTCACGAGCTGCATGGCGTCGCGGTCGCCGGAGACGATGTAGGTGTCGAAGCCCTCACTGGCGGCACGGGTGGAGAGCGTCGCGATCAGGTCGTCGGCCTCGTAGCCGGCCATCTCGACGAACGGGATCCGCAGCGCGTCGAGCACGTCCTTGACGAGGGCCACCTGGCCCTTGAACTCGTCCGGGGACTTCGAGCGGTTCGCCTTGTACTCCGGGTACTGCTCGGTACGGAAGGACTCGCGCGCCACGTCGAAGGCGACGGCGATGTGCGTGGGCTGCTCGTCGCGCAGCACATTGATCAGCATGGAGGTGAAGCCGAAGACCGCGTTGGTGTGCTGGCCGGTACGGGTGGCGAAACTCTCCACCGGCAGGGCGAAGAACGCCCGGTAGGCCACGGAATGTCCGTCGATCAGCAGCAGTTTCTTCACGTCAGTCACAGCTCAAGAGCCTACCGTGGCAGAGTGGGGCCCCATGAACTCCATCCCTGCCTGGCTCGCTGACCAGTTCTCCCCGCTCGACGACAAATTGGGCCTGACCATCACCGAACTGACGCCGGAACGCGTCGTGGGCTGGATTCCGGTGGAGGGCAACGAGCAGCCGTTCGGTCTCCTCCATGGCGGCGCCAGCGGCGTCGTGGTCGAGACCCTCGCGTCGATGGGGGCCATGGCACACGGCTGGCCGGACCGGGTGGGCGTGGGCGTCGATCTCAACGTCACCCACCTGAGGGCGGCGACCAAGGGCAGGGTGACCGGCACCGCGACCGCCCTGCACCTCGGCCGCAACATGGTGACCTACTCCGTCGACATCGTCGACGAACAGGGCAGGCTCACCGCTACCGGGCGGTTGACCTGCCACATGATCAACCGCCGCTGAGCCTGCCCGGCAGGGATCGCCGGCAGGCTCAGGGCGGGCGCTACTTCTTCTTGTGGGAGATGACGCCCTCGGCGACGTCGCGCATGGACTTACGCATGTCCATGGCGGTCTTCTGGATCCAGCGGAACGCCTCCGGCTCCGTGAGGCCCAGGTCCTGCTGCAGGATGCCCTTGGCCTGGTCGATGATCTTGCGCGACTCGAGGCGGTCCTCGAGGCTGGCGAGCTCATCCTCGATGGCGGCGATCTCCTGGAAACGACCCATGGCGATCTCTATGGCCGGAACCACGTCGGAGGCGCCGAACGGCTTCACGACATAGGCCATGGCGCCGGCGTCACGCGCGCGCTCCACGAGGTCGCGCTGGCTGAACGCGGTGAGCATGACGATGGGCGCGATCCGCTCCTCCGCGATGATCTCTGCGGCCGTGATGCCGTCCATCTTGGGCATCTTCACGTCCATGATCACGAGGTCGGGTACGAGCTCGCGGGCGAGCTTGACGGCTTCTTCACCGTCGCCGGCTTCGCCGACCACGTCGTATCCCTCCTCGGTGAGGAGCTCGACCAGGTCGAGGCGGATCAGCGCCTCGTCCTCGGCGACAATCACAGTGGGCTTCTTCTTCGTCATATCTAGTGGCACTTTTCCCTCGCCCCGGGAGGCGAGCTTCGTCGGTCAACCTGCCCAGATACTACTCCCGTCGCGGGCAAAGTGCCCACTCAGGCCCGCAACGCATCAGGTGGGCGGTCTATGGCACAATAAGTGGGGCCCGCCCGGGTGGCGGAATGGTATACGCGGACGGCTCAAACCCGTCTGGTCGAAAGGCCGTAGGGGTTCGAGTCCCCTCCCGGGCACGCACAACAAACACCCCGCCAGGATCGCTCCTGGCGGGGTGTTTCAGTTGCGGGCAGGGCCGCCGACGGGTCAGTGGGACTCGCCGAGCTCCTTGATCTTGTGGACGCGCAGGTTGTTCGTCTTGCCGGGGATGCCCATGGGCGAACCCGAGACGATGACGATGCGCTCGCCGACCTCGATCATGCCGCGGTCACGGAGGTGACGGTCAACGGCCTCGACGACCTCTTCCTGGGTGTTGAACTCAGGGGTGACCTGGGTGTCAACGCCCCACGACAGGGTCATGGTCTGGCGGGTGGCCTTCTCCGGGGAGAACACCAGCATCGGGATGGGGGAACGCAGACGCGAGATGCGCCGGCCCGTGTCACCGGACTTGGTGAAGGCCACCAGGTAGCGGGCGCCGATACGCTCGGCGACCTCGGCGGCGGCCTTCGCCAGGATGCCGCCCGTGGTGTGCGGGTCCCAGTCGATGATGTGGATCTCGGCGTGGCCTTCGCGCTCGGTCTTCTCGACGATGCGGGCCATGGTGGACACGGTCTCGACCGGGAAGTCACCGACGGAGGTCTCGCCCGAGAGCATGACCGCGTCGGCGCCATCGAGGATGGCGTTGGCGACGTCGGAGGTCTCGGCCCGCGTGGGGCGCGGGTTCGAGATCATCGATTCCAGCATCTGGGTGGCGACGATCACCGGCTTGGCCCACTTGCGGGCCGCGCGGATGATCTTCTTCTGGACCAGCGGCACCTCTTCGAGGGGCAGTTCGACGCCGAGATCACCGCGGGCCACCATGAACGCGTCGAACGCGTCGATGATGTCCTGGAGGTTCGCGATCGCCTGGGGCTTCTCGAGCTTGGCGATGACGGGCAGGTGGCGCCCCTCTTCGTCCATGATCTCGTGGACACGCTTGATGTCATCGGCCGAGCGCACGAAGGACAGCGCGATCATGTCGACGTCCTGGTGCAGCGCCCACCGCAGGTCGTCCTCGTCCTTCTGGGACAGGGCCGGGACGGATACGGCGACACCGGGCAGGTTGATGCCCTTGTTGTTCGAGACGGGCCCGGGGACGGTGACCTCGCACACGACGTCGTTCTCCGTGACCTCGACGGCCCGCAGGCCGACCTTGCCGTCGTCGATGAGGATGGGGTCACCCACATTGACGTCGCCGGTCAGACCCTTGTAGGTCGTGGAACAACGCTCCTTGGTGCCGGAGATGTCGTCGATGGTGATGGTGAACCGGTCGCCCACCTCGAGATAATGCTTCTCGTCGTTCTCAAAGCGCCCAAGACGAATCTTGGGGCCCTGCAGGTCGGCGAACACGCCGACGGTCTTGCCGGTCAGCTCAGCTGCTTCGCGGACGTTCGTGATTCGGTTGCCGTGCTCGTTGTAGTCGCCGTGGCTCATATTGAGACGGGCGACGTTCATGCCGGCATTAAGGAGCTCCACCAGGCGCTCAACGGTTTCAGCGGAAGGGCCGAGGGTACATACGATCTTTGCTCTACGCACGGGCCCAAGACTACTGCAAGGGCCGCCTCAGGCGCATCGGGGTGCCCCGATGAGTCATCGCGGCTGGGAGATCCCGTCGCGCACGAGCTCCAGCGCCCGTGCCAGATCAGCTGGGTACGGAGAGGTGAAGCGCACCTCGTCACCCTTGGTGGGGTGCGTGAAGCCCAGCTCGACGGCGTGCAGCCACTGCCTGATGAGGCCGAGGCGCTCCGCCATGGTGGGGTCTGCGCCGTAGAGGGGGTCGCCCACGCAGGGATGGCCGATGGCCGCCATGTGGACCCGGATCTGGTGGGTGCGGCCGGTCTCCAGGTGCACCTCGAGGAGGGTTGCGGCACGGTGCGCTTCGAGCGTCTCGTAGTGCGTGACCGAATGACGGCCACCTTCGATGATGGCCATCTTCCAGTCGGCACCCGGGTGCCGCGCGATGGGCGCCTCGATGGTGCCCGTGAACGGGTCCGGATGGCCCTGCACGAGCGCGTGGTAGATCTTGTCGACGGTGCGGTCACGGAAGGCCTGCTTCAGCACGCTGTAGGCGGCCTCCGACTTGGCCACCACCATCAGGCCGCTGGTGCCGACGTCGAGGCGCTGCACGATGCCCTGGCGCTCGGCGGCACCGGAGGTGGCCACCTGCACGCCGGCGGCGGCGAGGTGCTCCACGACGGAGGGTCCCACCCAGCCGAGGCTGGGATGCGCCGCCACACCGACGGGCTTGTCGACGACGACGAGGTCTGCGTCCTCGAACACGATGCGCACGCCGTCAGCCAACTGCGCCCGGACCTGGACGCCCACGGGGGCGGAGTCATCGAGGTCGAGCAGTTCGCCGCCACGGACCTTCAGGGAGCCCTTCGCCACGACCGCGCCGCCCAACCGGAGGTGGCCGTCGGCGATCAGCGTCTCGATGCGGGACCTGGAGTAGCCGGAGATGCGGGCGGCCGCGGTGTCCAGGCGTTCGCCGGCGAGGGCATCCGGGATCAGGAAGACGCTCATGCGGCCACCTTCTGGAGGTTCCTCTCCCGCACCTCGGCCAGAACGCCGGCCACGATGATGAGACCCGCGGCCACCGTGATGCAGACGTCGGCCCAGTTGAAGATGGCGAAGTTCGGCACCTGGAACATGTCGATCACGTGGCCGTGCAGCGCCGCGGGCGGCTGGGTGATCCGGTCCACCAGGTTGCCGGTGATGCCGCCGAAGAGCAGGCCGAGCGCGACGGCGTGCCAGAGCGCGGTGATGCGTGTGAGCGCCACGAGGCAGCCGAGGGTGGCGAGGATGGCGAACACGCTGAAGACGATCGTGACCCCGGAACCCATGCCGAAGGCCGCTCCGGGGTTACGGATGAGGTTGAGGCTCAGCAGCTCCCCCACGAGGGGCACGCGTTCACCAGGGATCAGGTACGTGACGGAGGCGATCTTGATCAGTTGATCCACCGCGAGCATCGTCAGGCCGAGACCCGCGGCGAGCAGACCGACACCCCAGCGCTGCTTGTTCAGCGTCGTTCCTCGCGCTGCTTGCAGGTCACGCACATCGTGGCGCGGGGGAACACCTGGAGGCGGCCCTTGCCGATGGGCTGGCCGCAGACCTCGCAGTAGCCGTATTCACCATTGTCGAACAGGTGGAGCGCGAGGCGGGCCTGCTCTGCCATCTCGCGCACGTTCTGCACGAGCGACAGCTCCTGGTCTCGTTCGAAGTTGCTGGACCCCACGTCGACGGGATCACGTCCGGCGCCGTCGATGCCTCCACGCATCAGCGAGTCCAGTTCGGCTTCGGTCTGCTCGATGCGGCGTTCCATGCGCTGGATCTCATCGACGAGCTCGGCGCGTTGCTCCGCCACCTCTTCGGGAGTCCACTGCTCCTCGCCCTCAAGCACGGGGAGGACCACCTGGGTCTCAGGGGTCTTTTTCGTCGTCGGCATGGCTGCTCTTTCTCGCAGTGGTGTTCTGGTTGGGGAAGGCTACACCAGGATGGGCGCAACGCAACAGGCCGACCCACTTATGGATCGGCCTGTGCGCAAAGAGGTTGGTGACTACTGCTGATCCCCGCCGGCCAACGCATCGAGACGGGGGGTCTCGGAGTGGCGCTGCCGGGCGAGTTCAGGAACGTCGTGCGGCTCCGGCCGGTCCTCCTTGACGGACGACAGGAGGCGCTGCAGGGAGCCCGTTAGGTTCTCACGGTAGCTGGTCTCGAAGGAGCGCAGGGCGTCCACCTTGACCGTGAGGTCTGCCTGCTCACGCTCGAGTGAGGAGAACAGTTCGTGGCGGCGCTCGGTGGCCTGGCGGTCGACGTCGCTGGCGCGCGACTCGGCTTCCTTGGTCACCTGCTCCGCGTTGACCCGGGCCTCAGACTCGACACGCTCGGCCTTGGTGCGGGCGTCTGTCTTGATCTCGGTGGCGCGCTGCTCGGCCTCGGCGATCTTGCGCTGAGCTTCCGCCTGCGCCTCGTTGACGAGGGTGGTGGCCTGGTCTGTGGCCATCTGCAGGAGCCGCGTGACGGCGGGAGCAGCCTCTTCGGAGCTGGTCACGACGATGTTCTCGGTGCCGCCGACCTGGGTCACACGCTCGGAGCGGGCGCGGTCGTACTCGGCGCGCACCTTCTCCAACTGGCTGCGCAGCTGGTCGTTCTCGGCGGACAACTCGCGCACGCGTTCCTCGGCGGCAGCCTGGTGAGCGGCGCTGGAGTCGCCACTGCTGTTCAGGGCCGACTTGAGCCGGTCGACCTCGCCGCGGAGGGCGGCGATCTCGTGGTCCTTGTCCTGGAGCGCGGAACGCAGCTCCGAGTCATCGACCACGGCGGGCTGCACGCTGGTGGACTGCACTGAGTCAAGCTCGCGGCGGAGGCGTTCGCGCTCCTTGTCGAACTCGTCGAACGTCAGCTCGACCTTGTCGATGAAGGTGTCGACGTCGCCGACCTGGTAACCCGTCTCGCCACGCCGGGACATGCGGAATCGGATCTGGCGCACCTCGTCGAGTGTCAGACTCATTGTTGGCTCCATATCGAAAGATGATCAATCAACCGGCCGGAACCGGATTGTCTGAGGCTAGCGTAGCCCCATGGGCACCTGCCAACACCTCAAGCGGGGGTGAAGGGTTCAGAAGGGCAGGTAGACCAGCACCAGTTGCCCGATGATCTGCAGCAGGATGAACAGCACCAGGACGCTCAGGTCAAGCGAGGCGTTGCCCAGCCGCACAGGCTTGATCCACCGTCGGAGGAAGCGCACCGGCGGATCAGTCAGGCTGTAGATCGTCTCCACGATGACCAGCACGAAACCCTTCGGGTGCCAGCCGGGAGCGAACATGGGCACCCACGACAGGATGACGCGGGCGAGGAGGATCCAGATGTAGAGGTTGATCAGCCACCAGAGGATGTATGCGACCACTGTGCTCAACTCTGGTTGAAGAAGCCACCAGAAACGATGCGCTCCTTGTCTTCGGGGCCCACAACCAGGTTCTGCGGGCAGAGCAGGAACACCTTGCTGGAGACGCGCTCGATGTTGCCCTGGAGCCC
This sequence comes from Tessaracoccus zhenghani, assembly GCF_055326325.1. NCBI lineage: Bacteria > Bacillati > Actinomycetota > Actinomycetes > Propionibacteriales > Propionibacteriaceae > Tessaracoccus > Tessaracoccus zhenghani. Next base: position 45,368 of record NZ_JBUZNQ010000001.1, read on the forward strand.
GAAGACGAGGCCTGCGGCGAAGTCGACGAGGCGCTTCTCGTCGCCGTCCTCCATGTCGGACAGGTTCATGATCACGGGGATCTGGTCCCGGAAGTTCTCACCGATGACCCGCGCCTCGTTGTACGAGCGGGGACGGACGCTGACGATTCTGCTCAAGTCGGCCACCTCCTTCTGCGGCTGCGCCACGGGCGTCACCGGCTTGGGGCGGCGCTGCGGCAGGGCCTGCACGCGGCTGACTTCCGCGCTGGGCTCGTCTTCCTCAACGTAGACGTCGTCCGTGAGTTCGTCTGCGTCGTCGATGTCGTCATCCCGATAGCGACCGTCTTCGACGAGTCCCATCCACGCGGCAAGCTTCCGAACGCCCACGAGAGTCTCCTTCTGGTTAATACACGAAGGCTAGCGCGCCGCGCCAGGGTTACCGGATCCGACGCACCGACGCGCCGTGATCACTTCATGAAGTCGGGGACATCCAGGTCGTCGTCGTAGTCCGGCCCGGGCTGGGGCGCGGCGGGACGCTGCGTCGGCATGGGGCTGGCCTGCTGCGCGCGGTACTGCTGGTGGCCCGGGTTGGTGGGCTCCGCCTCGAACTGCGGCTGCTGCTGCGGCCGTGGCTGGGGGGCGGGCTGCTGCTGCGTCTGCGGCTTGGGGGCGACGCGGGCCTGCGGGCGGCGCTGCGGCATGCCACCGTCGAACCCGGCGGCGATGACGGTGATGCGCACCTCGTCGCCCAGGGCGTCGTCGATGACGGTACCGAAGATGATGTTGGCCTCGTCGTGCGCGGCCTGCTCGATGAGCTGGGCAGCTGCGGAGACCTCGAACAGACCCAGGTCTGAACCACCGGCGATGGAGAGGAGGACGCCGTGGGCGCCGTCGATGCTGGCTTCCAGCAGCGGCGACGAGATGGCCATCTCCGCTGCGGCGCGTGCACGGTCCTCGCCGCGGGCCGAACCGATACCCATGAGGGCGGAGCCGGCCTGGCTCATGATGGACTTGACGTCGGCGAAGTCGAGGTTGATGAGACCCGGCGTGGTGATGAGGTCCGTGATGCCGGACACGCCCTGCATCAGCACCTGGTCCGCCTGCTTGAACGCATCAAGGATGGCCACCTGGTGGTCCGTCATCTGGAGCAGCTTGTCGTTGGGGATGACGATGAGGGTGTCAACCTCCTCGCGCAGCTGCTCGATGCCCACATCCGCCTGGGAGGCGCGGCGCTTGCCCTCGAAGGAGAACGGCCGAGTCACCACCCCGATGGTCAGGGCGCCCAGCGAGCGGGCGATCTTCGCGACGATGGGGGCTGCGCCGGTACCGGTGCCGCCTCCCTCACCCGCGGTGACGAAGACCATGTCGGCACCCTTGAGGGCCTCCTCGATCTCGTCGGAGTGGTCGTCTGCGGCCTGCCGGCCCTTCGCGGGGTCGGCCCCGGCGCCGAGACCGCGGGTCAGTTCACGGCCGATGTCGAGCTTGACGTCCGCGTCGCTCATCAGCAATGCCTGCGCATCTGTGTTGACGGCGATGAACTCCACGCCGCGGAGCCCCGCTTCGATCATTCGGTTGACGGCGTTGACGCCGCCGCCGCCGACACCGACGACTTTGATCACCGCGAGGTAGTTCTGAGATGCGCTTGCCATGGGCTAGAGACTATGGGGGCGTTCAAGGCCAGTCCAACGGCACGGCCCAAACCCTCAATAATCACCTCAAGTGCTACTTCAGGGTTTGGTTGAGGCCTGGCCCGGGCACCTACTTGGTCGTGGGGTGTCCCGGTGCCGACACGTCGTAAACGGTGGCCTCAACGCTCAGTAGAGCACTCACCACGTCGGCCTTCAACTCGGATTCGTCCGCGCTCCCCCACACGACGGTGCGCCCACCCTCGAGGGCGAGCGAGATCCGGTCCACCGCCTCTGCCGAGATCGAGACGACGGCCGGCCTGACGTCTGCCGGGATGTGGTTGGCGACGGTGGCGACATCTGCCAGCAACCGTTGCTGGTCCTCCACGACGGCCACCGTGGCCGGGAGGTCCTGCGGGCCGGGCGAGGCGGTGCGGTGGAAGGCCACGCCCTCCTCGTCGATCCAGTCGTACTGGCCGTCGCGCTCCCGCAGGAAGGCGGCGGTGCGTTCAGTGACCTCGATCACGACGGTGTCCGGCAGTTGCCGCGACACCTCGGCCGAGCGCACCGCGGGCAGGTCGTTGACCCGTTGGGTCACGGCGCCCAGGTCCTGCGTGAGCAGCGGCTCCCCCATCGAGACCTCGGCGGCGGTGACCACCTGGTCCGTCGTCAACAGCGACACGCCGGTGACGGACACCTGCTGGGCCGCGAAGACCGTCGAGAAGAAGGCCAGCCAGACACCCAGGCTCACCAGCACCAGGGCGGCTGCGAGACCGCCGCGGAACCACCACCTGCGGCGGCGCTCTGCGTTGCGTTTGTCCTGGAGGGCCCGGGCGAACTCGCCCGGGGTCAGCGCTTCGCTCACTTCGCCGTGGGCCGCTGCTTCAGGAGATCCGCGAGCAGCGGGCCGACGATCGTGACGTCGCCGCAGCCGAGGGTGATGATGAGGTCACCCGGCTCCGCGATGTCGTTGAGGGCAGCGGGAAGGTCGTACTTCTCCTTGACGTAGACCAGGTTCTCCTGGCCGTGCTTCCGGGCCGCGTCGACGACGAGTTCACCGGTGACACCGGGCACCGGGTCTTCCCGGGCGCCGCAGATGTCGTTGATGACCGCAATGTCCGCCAGCGTCATCACTTCACCGAACTCGTCGGCGAAGTCCAGCGTCCGGCTGTAGAGGTGCGGCTGGAAGCAGGCGATCAAGCGGCCGGTGAGGCCCGTGGCCTCGTTGCCGGCCGACGTGGCGCGCCGGGCCGCCGTCAGCGCCGCGCGGATCTCCGTGGGGTGGTGCGCGTAGTCGTCGAAGACGCGGATGCCGGCGGTGTCCGTGATGAGCTGGAAGCGCCGCAGCGTGCCTTCGAACCGGCCGAGCGCGTCCACAGCCTCATCGTGGCTCAGCCCCAGCACCCGGCCCACCGCATAGGCGGCGGAGGCGTTGGCGAGATTGTGGTTGCCCGGCACCTGGAGCACGATCCGGCCGGAATCACTCCCGTACGTGATGGTGGCGGCGACCCCGTTGCCGTGGGCCTCCACCTCGGTGATGCGCACGTCGGCGTCCTCGGACTCGCCGTAGCGGATGATGTGCGGCGTCTCCCCCACCAGCTCGTCCGCCAACATCCGGGAGCCGGCGTCGTCGACATTGATGACCACGTGCTGGACGTGCGGCCTGGTGGCGAAGGCGCGGAAGCCGTCGGCGTAGGCCTCAGCGGTGCCCCAGTTGACCAGGTGGTCCGCCTCCACGTTGGTGATGACGGCGATCTCCGTGGGGTACTGCAGGAACGAGGCATCCGATTCGTCGGCCTCGACGACGAACGACTCGCCGGCGCCGACGGCGGAGCTCGCCCCCGTCGTCGACAGCGGGCCGCCGATGACGTAGCTGGGATCCCTGCCGGCCTCGCTGAGCATGACGGCGGTCATGGCCGTCGTGGTCGTCTTGCCGTGTGTGCCCGCGACGGAGACGCCGCGCTTGCCCTTCATCAGCGCGGCGAGGGCCGCCGAGCGGTGCCAGATGCGCAGGCCGCGCCTGCGGGCCTCCACCAGTTCGACGTTGTCTGCCCGGATGGCCGAGGAGATCACGACGGTCTTCGCGTCGCCGACCTGGGACGCGTCGTGCCCCACGTAGGTGGTCACTCCGGCCCGTTGAAGGCCGCGGAGCGCCGTCGAATCCGACTGGTCCGAACCGGAGGTCTTGATGCCGAGTTCGGCGTAGAGGCGGGCGATGCCGCTCATGCCGGAGCCGCCTGCTGCGATGAAATGGACCGGTCCCACCTGGTCGGCGGGCACCACCTCGATGGGATTGAGGAGCATGGGGTGTGATCGACCTTTCTCAGACGGCGTCGATGATGGCGGCTGCGAGGACCTCGGCCGCATCGGCCGGATACAGGTCGCGGCACGTGGCCGACATCTGCGCGAGGCGCTGCCGATCTCCGAGGATCTCGGTCACGACGTCGACCAGTCTAGCCCCGCTGATCTCACCGTCGGGCACGAGAACGCCGCCACCTGAGGCGACAAGTTCCGCCGCGTTCCTCCCCTGCTCCCCGTTGCCCCAGGGCAGCGGCACGAACACGACGGGGAGGCCGCTCACGGCGGTCTCCATCACGGTGCCGGCACCCGCACGGCCGACCATCAGGTCTGCGGCGGCGTAGGCCACGGCCATGTCCGAGACGAACGCCACCGGGCGGTACTGCGCGCCCGAATCCCCCGTGACGACGGTGTGCACGGTGTCGTCGAAGTTCTTCGGCCCCAGCACATGCAGGATCTGGATCCCGGCGGCGAGCAACTCGTCGCGCGCCTCCGCGACCGCGTCGTTGATGCGCACCGCTCCCTGCGAGCCGCCGCTGACCAGGAGCGTGGGGCGCTCCGGGTCGAGCCCGAACCGGGACCGCGCCTCTTGGGCGCCCACCGACGGGTGGGTGATCGAGCGGCTCATCGGCATGCCGACGAGCACACCTCCGGGCAGCTGGGTCTCACGGAACGTCGTGCCGACGAACTTCGCGGAGCGGGCACCGATCTTGTTGGCGATGCCGGGGAGCTTGTTGGCCTCGTGCACCACCACAGGCACCCGCGCGAGACGGGCCGCCAGGTACACCGGGATCGAGACGTAGCCGCCAAAACCGACGACCACATCGGCCCGCGCCCGACGGATGACCCTGCGGGCCTCCAGCACCGACCGGGTCAGCGTGTAGGGCAGCTTCACCAGATCCAGGTTCAGCGTGCGGGGAAGCGGCACCGGGGTGATCAGTTCGAGATCGAGCCCCGCCTCGGGAATCACGCGGGTCTCCAGCCCCCTGGCCGTGCCGACGCACACGATGGTGGCGTCTGGCCGGGTCGCAAGGAGCGCCTTGGCGGTGGCGATGAGCGGCGACGTGTGGCCGGCGGTACCTCCGCCGGCGAGCACCACACTGGTCACGAGTCCTCCCTGCCTGCCGCCATGACGCTCGTCATGCGCGGTCTCGCAGGGACCTTGCGCGATGCCAGGTACGCCCGCGCCCCCGGAGTGTCGCGGCCCAGGCAGAGCAGGACGCCGACGCCCATGAGACTGGCGATGAGCGCCGAGCCGCCGGAGGACACGAACGGCAGCGGCACGCCGAGGACCGGCAGGAGGTGCATCACGACGAAGATGTTGATGGTGGCCTGGCCGAGGAACCAGGCGGTGATGCCGGCCGCGACTACGCGATTGAACATCTTGTCGGACCGGATGGCGATCTCCAGCCCCGCCCAACCGAGCAGGGCGAACATCGCGATGATCAGCAGCACGCCGAACAGCCCCAGTTCCTCGCCGATGACGGCGAAGATGAAGTCAGTGTGTGCGCCGTCCTTCAGCCCGCCCCACTTCTGCTTGGAGGCGCCGAGGCCGAGCCCCCACCAGCCGCCCGAGGCCAGCGCGTACAGCGCGGCCATGGGCTGCGACGAGAGGTCCGTGTTGGATTGCGGGTCGAGGAACACGCTGATGCGGCTCATGCGGTTGCCCGAGCCGTAGACCAGCAGCAGCGCCAGCCCGGTCACGGCCGCCCCCAGGGGCAGCAGAACCCGCAGCGAGGTGCCGATGAACCACATCACCGCCACCAGGATGAGGCCGATGATGAGGCCGGTGCCCAGGTCACGGCCGGCCAGCACGAGGGCCAGGATGAGCCCGCCCAACGGCACGAACGGGACGGCCAACTGCCACGGCTCGTGCAGCCTGCCGCGCTTCACGTGGAAGATCGTGCCGCACCACACGACCAGGGCCAGTTTGGCGAACTCCGAGGGCTGGAACTGGCTGCCGCCGATGAGGAGCCAGTTGCGGTTGCCGTTGACAAGCACGCCGAGGCCGGGGATCTGGACGGCGATCAGGAGGGCGACGGCGATCACCCAGAACAGCCAGCCGAACCGTCGAAGCAGGGAAGACGGCAGCCGGCTGAGGATCACCAGGAACACCAGACCGATGGCGAGGAAGGCGAGCTGCCTGAGGGCGTAGTGGTACGGGCCGTCCTGCGTGGACTGGGCCAGCGCGGCCGAGGAACTGAGCACCATCAATGGCCCGATCCCGATCAGCACGGCAACGCTCGCGGCGACGAAATAGTACGGGGCCATGGGCGAGGCCGCCAGGGCCCGCACCTGGGACCAGATGGTGAACCGCGCCGTGGGGGAAGTGGCTGCGTCGGACGCCATGGTCGTGATCCCTCCTGTCCTGTGCCTACCCGAGATACCGCTGTGCCGCCTCGGCGAACGCGTCCCCGCGTGCCGAGTAGCTGTCGAACATGTCCAGGCTGGCACAGCCCGGGGAGAGCAGCACCGCGTCGCCGGGGCGGGCGAACTGCCCCGCCAGAGCGACGACCTCGTCCATCACCCCAGTGTCGCTGCTGTCCAGCACCCGAACGGGGACGTCGGGCGCGTGTCGGGCAAGCGTGTCGGCGATGAGGTGCCGGTCCACGCCGATGACGACGGCGGCGCGCAGCTTGCTGCGGTGCCGTTCGATCAGCTCGTCGAACGTGGTGCCCTTGGCCTGGCCGCCCGCGATCCACACGAAGGAATCGAAGGCCTGCATGGCGGAGTTGGCGGCGTGGGGGTTGGTGGCCTTGGAGTCGTCGATCCACCGGATGCCGTCGGTCTCCGCGATCTGCTGGATGCGGTGGCCGCCCAACTGGAGCCGCTGGAGGCCCTTGGCGACGGAGGTGTGGTGCACGCCGTAGCTGCGCGCCAGCGCCGCGGCCGCCAGGGCATTGGCGACGTTGTGCGGGGCGGCCGGCTGCACGTCGGAGATCTTCGCCAGCTCGAGGGCAGAATCGCGACGCTGCTCGACGAAGGCCCGGTCGACGAGGAGGTCGTCGACGACGCCGAGCATCGAGATGGCCGGGGTGCCGAGCGTGAAACCGATGGCGCGGGCGCCTTCGACGACCTCCGCCTCTTCGACCATCCGCTCCGTCACGGGCTCATCGACGTTGTACACGCAGGCGTGTGTCACGCCCTCGTAGATCTTGGCCTTCTCTGCGGAGTAGCGCTCCATGGCGTCGGGCACGCCCTCGTACCACTCGAGGTGGTCGGGGTGCACATTGAGCACCACAGCGGCGTGCAGGTTGATGTTGTTCATCCAGTGGAGTTGGAAGCTGCTCAGCTCGACGGCGAACACGTCGTACTCGACGTCGTCGAGGATGGCCTCGATGATGGGCCGGCCGATGTTGCCCACCGCGGCGGCCTTCCGGCCGTCGGCGATCAGCATCGATTCCACCATCTGGGTGGTGGTGGTCTTGCCGTTGGTGCCGGTGACGCCCAGCCACGGGATCACCCTGTCCGGCTGCATCATGCGCCAGGCCAGTTCCGTCTCGCCCCAGACGGGCACCCCGGCTGCGGCCGCCTGGCGCAGCAGCGGCGCGGAGGGGCGCCATCCGGGGGAGGTGACGACGAGGTCCGTGCCGGGCGGCAATTCCGCCGTCGACCCCGGGCCGAGCCGCACGGTCACGTCGAGCTTCTCGAGGAGTTCGGCCTTCTCAGCGTGCACGGTGGACTCGTCCAGGACGACGACCTTCGCGCCGAGCGACATCAGGCCGTCGGCCGCTGCGAAACCGGACACGCCGAGGCCGGCGACGACGACCTGGGCGGAGGGCCAGTCCGAAAGACGGGTTGCGGTGGGGATCCAATCCAGTGTCACGAGCCCGTCACCCACTCCGCGTAGAACACGCCCATGCCGGCCGCCACGCACAGGCCGCAGATGATCCAGAAGCGGATGACGACGGTGACCTCGTCCCACCCCTTCAACTCGAAGTGGTGGTGGATGGGCGACATCTTGAAGATGCGCTTGCCCTTGGTGGCCTTGAAGTAGCTGACCTGGAGCGCGACCGAGCCCACCTCGATCACGAATAGCAGGCCGAGGATCAGCAGCAGCAGTTCGGTGCGCGTCATGACCGACAGGCCGGCGAGGGTGGCGCCGATGGCCATGGAACCGGTGTCGCCCATGAAGATCTTGGCCGGCTTGGCGTTCCACCACAGGAAGCCGAAGGTGGCTCCGGCGAAGGCGATAGCCAGTACCGCGAGGTCGTTGGGGTCGCGCACCTCGTAGCAGCGTGCCGCCATCGATCGGGCCACCGAGGGCCGCGAGCACCACTGGTTGAACTGCCAGATGTTGACGATGGTGTACGCGGCGAAGACCAGGGTGGCGGAGCCGGCGGCGAGCCCGTCGAGGCCGTCGGTGATGTTGACGGCATTGGACCAGGCAGCGATCAGGAAGACGATGAACAGCACCGCCAGCACCAGGGGCATCGTGAGCCACGGGATGTCGCGCAGGAAGGAGATGGCCGGCGACGCCGGTGTGATGCCGCGGTGATTCGGCAGCGTCAGGGCGGCGACGGCGAACCCGCCGCCGATGAGCGCCTGGCCGATGAGCTTGCCGCGCGGGGTGAGCCCCAGGCTGCGCTCCTTGGAGATCTTCGACCAGTCGTCGAGGAAGCCCAGGAAGCCCATGCCGACCGCCAGCCCGATGAGCAGCAGGCCCGACACCGTCGGCGCCTGCCAGCGCACCAAGTGCGTGACGGTGTAGGCGAGGACGACCGCGACGATGATCACCAGGCCGCCCATGGTGGGGGTGCCACGCTTGACGTGGTGCGTGGTGGGGCCGTCCTCGCGGATGAACTGACCGTACTGTCGCCTGGTCAGGAACTTGATCAGCAGCGGAGTGCCGATCAGGGAGAACAGCAACGACAGCGAACCTGCCGTGAGGATGTTGATCACTTCGCCGCTCCGTCCTTGCCGGCCAGGGCGGCCGCCACCGTTTCGAGACCCACGCCGCGGGATCCCTTGATGAGCACGACGTCGCCGGGGTTCAGCGTAAGGGAGGCCACGACCTCCTCACGATTCGCCGTCCGCGCAGTGATGCCCTCACCGGCGGCGCCGGCCACGATCCTGTCGGCCAGGTCCCCGACAGCGACCACCTCGGCGACACCGAGGTCTGCGGCGAGCCTGCCCGCCTCCTCGTGGAGGTCGTCCGCCAACGGGCCGAGCTCGAGCATGTCGCCGAGCACCGCCACCACCCGCGCGCCGGGGTGTTCGCCCCGCGTGCCGTGCACCAGTTCGACGGCGGTCGCGAGCGCGGCGGCCATGGAATCGGGGTTCGCGTTGTAGGAGTCGTTGAGCACGAGCACGCCGTCGGGGCGCGGGATGAGTTCCATCCGCCAACTCGAGCGCTGCACGGCCCCGGAGAGGGCCCGTGCCACCAGCTCGATGTCGAGGCCCACCGCGAGGGCGGCGGCGGCCGCGGCGAGCGCGTTGGGCACCTGGTGCCGGCCGATCACGCCCAGAGCGACCTGCGCGGTGCGTTCACCGTCGGAGTCCCTCGCGACGAGTTCGAAGCTGGGCTGGCTCAGGGCGTTCATGGTGACGTTGCGGGCGCTGACCCTGAGGTCGCCGCCGTCCAGCTGGCCCTCGCCGAACCAGGCGATGCGAGCCTTGGTGACGGCGGCCATGCCCGCGACGGCGGGGTCGTCGGCGTTGAGCACGGCCCAGCCGTCCTCCGCCAGATCCGCCACGATCTCGGACTTGGCGATGGCGGTGGCCTCCACTCCCCCGAACTCGCCGACGTGGGCGCGGCCCACGTTGAGGCACACGCCGACGTCGAGCCCGACGATCGAGGTGAGCCACGCGATGTGCCCCTTGCCGCGGGCGCCCATCTCCGAGATGAGGTACCGGGTGTCGGCGTCGACGCGGCACGCGGTCAGCGGCACGCCGACCTCGTTGTTCTGGGAGCCGACGGGGGCCACCGTGGGGCCGGCGGCCTCGAAGACCTGCGCCATCAGGTCCTTGGTGCTGGTCTTGCCGGAGCTGCCGGTGATGCCGATGGAGACCATCCCGCGGGCGCGTTCCTCGCGGACGATGCCGCGGGCGAGCCAGCTCATGGCCGTGATGGAATCTTCGGCGAGGATGTGCGGCACCTCTGCGGCCGTGCCGTACATCCCGATGATGCCGCGCGCGCCCGCCTCGACGGCGGCCGCAGCATAGTCGTGCCCGTCTGCGCGCTCGCCGGGGATGGCGACGAAGAGCGAACCCTCGGTGGCTTCACGGTTGTCGATGACGACGTCAGGGCCCACCTCCACGGCGGTGTCGTCGCCGAACAGCTCGACGGGGGCCGGTTGGATCAGCTCCACCAACTCAAACATCGTGCGCACACGCATGCGGGTCTCCTTCCTCACCGCCGCGGCCCCAGGCACGGGCCGCCTCCTCAACATCGTCGAAGTCGACGGTGCGGTCTGCCAGGATCTGGCCGCGTTCGTGCCCCTTGCCGAGGATCGCCACCACAGTATCGCCACCGGCCCGCCCCAAGGCGGTCTCTATGGCGGCGCGCCGCCCAGGCACCTCGAGGAGCTCGGTGCCGGGCCGCTGGGCCCGGCGCGCCCCCGCCATGACCTCGGCGCGGATCGCGGCCGGGTCCTCGGAGCGGGGGTTGTCGTCGGTGATGATCGTCACATCGCTCAGGCCGGCCGCCACCGCGCCCATCTCCGGACGCTTCTCGGCATCCCGGTCGCCGCCGCAGCCCAGCACACACACGAGGGTGCCGATCCCCTGGAGGGACCGGAGGGCGGCCTCGACCGCCTGCGGGGTGTGGGCGAAGTCCACCACCGTCAACGGCGCGTCGGGGCCGAGGTGCACGCGCTGCATCCGGCCCGGGATCTGGGCGGTGGCCAGGCCACGGAGCGCGGCTTCCGCGGGCACGCCGACCGCTTCCAGCATGGCGAGCGCCACCACGGCGTCGATCATGTTGTAGACGCCCGGCAGGCTCAGTTCCAGGGTCAGGTCCTCGCCCCGACGGGTCACCGTCGCGACGCCGCCGAGGGGATGGACGGGGCGGTAGTCACTCATCCGATAGTCAACCTCTGGCCCGGTACCGGTCGTGACGAGCCGGCTCTGCCCGTGCCCGGCGACCCGGCCGGCGATCTCGACGCCGGCGCTGTCGTCGGTCCAGACCACGCTGGTGCGGGCGCGGCCCGGCTCGAAGAGCCTGGACTTGGCCGCGAAGTACTCCTCCAGCGTGTGGTGGAAGTCGAGGTGGTCGCGGCCCAGGTTGAGGAACGCCGCCACGTCGAACTCGATGGCATCGACCCGGCTGAGGGTCATCGCGTGTGAGCTCACCTCCACGGCGACCGAATCGGCCCCGCGCTCCTCCATCACGGCCAGCAGCGCCTGCAGGTCAGGCGACTCCGGGGTGGTCACCGTCGACCTGCTCGAGTTCAACTCCTCGCCACCCAGGCGGAAGCCGATGGTGCCGATCGTGCCGGCCACCCGCCCGGCGGCCATCAGGCCGGCCTTGACCAGCGCGACGGTGGTGGTCTTGCCGTTCGTGCCGGTCACGCCCAGCGTCGTGAGGCGCCGCGCGGGCTCGCCGAAGACCCGCGCGGAGACGACCGCCATGGCCGCACGCACGTCGTCGGCCACCAGTACAGGCACCTCGAGCCCGGTCAGCCGGGCGGCCCCCTCGTCGTCGGTGAGCACTGCGGCGGCGCCGGCGTCGACGGCGGCCCGGGCGAAATCCGCGCCGTGCCGCTGCCTGCCGGGCAAGGCCACGTACAACCAGCCGGGCAGGATCTCCTGCGAACTGAGGCTGATGCCGGTGATGGGCGCCGAGCTGCCGATGTCGCCGACGAGGTCGAGCCCCGCCACCAGTTCGGTGAGCGGGGCCGCCGTGGTCTGGGTGGGCCGGATCGATGTCATGTCAGTCAAAAGTGGTGGGCAGATCGGGTGCCTCCGTGGTTGAGGGTGCCACGTTATAGCGTGGCAGCGCCAGCGAGAGGATGTTGTTCGTCACGGGCAGGGCCAGCCGGCTACCGAGGTTGCCGTTGCGCGGCCGGTCGAGGACGACATAGACGAGCAGCTGCGGGTCCTCGGCGGGCGCCACGTTCACGAACGAGGCGGTGTAGCCGTTGTAGCACTTGCACTGCGGGTCGAAGCGCTGGGCGGTGCCGGACTTGCCGGCGGTCCGGTACCCCGGAATCCGGCGGTTGTCGTTGAGCGTGATCACCGACTCCATCATCTCGACCACGGACGCGGAGGCCTCGTCCGAGATGACGCGGCGGCTCTCGGGCTGCGGCAGTTCGATCTCTGTGCCGTCGGCCGCCTTCGCGGACTTGATGATCACCGGCTGGTGGTAGGTGCCGCCGTTGGTCACAGCGGCGACCGCTGCGGCCATCTGCACGGCGTTGACGCTGAGGCCCTGGCCGAACGAGATCTGGTCGCGTGTGTAGTCCGGCATGTCCTTGGTGGGGATCTGGCCGGTGGACTCGCCGGGCAGGCCGGTGCCGGGCTTGGCGCCCAGCCCGAACGAGGACAGGTAGTCGGTGATGGTCTGCTTCTCGAGGTCACGCGTGAGCATGATCATGCCGACGTTCGACGACTGCGCGACGATCCCGCGGGCCGTCAGGTTGAGGTCGCCGTGCGAGAAGGAGTCGCGGACCACGCCGCCGCCGGAGGCGATGCTGCCGGGCACGACCCGCTTGGTGTCGGGGGTCACCAGACCCTGGTCGGCCAGGGCCGCCATCGTCAGGACCTTCTGCACCGAGCCGGGCTCGTAGACCTCGGTCACCGCGCGGTTGCCGAGGTTGTCGCCGTCTGCGGCGCTGGGGTTGGCGGAGTCGAAGCTGGGGCCGTTGGCCAGCGCGAGGATCTCACCGGTGTGGATGTTCATCACGACGGCGGTGCCGGTCTTGGCCTGCGCCTGCCGCATGCCGTCGGCCAGGGCCTGTTCCGTCATCCACTGCAGGTCCGAATCCAGCGTCAACTCGTACGAGGCGCCGTCCACCGGCGGGGTCATGATGTTGGTGCCCAGCGGGATGCGGCCGTAGGTGGAGGCGTCGTAGACCTGCTCACCGGGGGTGCCCTCGAGGTGTTCGTCGAGCGCGTACTCCAGGCCGGCCGCGCCGTCGCCCTCGGCGTTGACGAAGCCCACCACGTTGGAGGCGACCGAGCGGTTGGGGTAGACGCGGATGGGATCAGGGGTGCCGAAGACGCCGTACCAACGACGCTTCCCTTCACCGTCCAGCCCGGCCTTCATGTCCGCCTCGATGGCGCTGAAGGTGGCCGCGGGGACCCGTCGGGCGACGATCTCGTAGCGGGAGTCCGGCGTGTCGATCAGCGTGAGGTACTTTTCCTTGCGGCCGCCCAGGTGCTTGGCGAGGATCTCGGCCACTGCGTTGGGCGCCAGCTCGGTCTCCTCCAGCTTCCGCTTGCTCATGGCGTAGCGCTTGTCCGCCCCGTTGGTGCGCACCATGTCGGGATCGATGGAGACGAGCATGGCCGGCTCGGTGCTGGCCAGCACCACACCGTTGCGGTCGAGGATCTCTCCCCGCGTGGCGGGCAGCTCCCGCTTCGACTGCATCTTGGCGGCGGCCTCGGCCGCGAACGCCTGGGAGTCGAGGCCCTGGAGCTGGACGGCCCGCACTCCCGCCACGCCGAGCAGAAGGGCGAACACCAGCATGAACACGCGGATCCGCACGGAGGAACGCCCCACGGGCAGGCGCACCGTCTTGCGGTAGGTCCGGGGTGCTCCGGCGGGCCTGGAGGTGCGCAGCTTCGGCTTGGCGGCGGGCTTCGCCGCGCTCGTGCGGCTGGACGCCTGCTTCTTGGCCGGCTGCTTCCTGGCTGACTGCTTCTGCGTGCCCCCCTGCTGTGACGGGCGCTTCTGGGATGGCCGCTTCTGGGCGGGGGGCTGCTCGGCCGGCCGCTTCGCACGGGGCCGCTTCTCCCCGCTCACTCCTGGGCTCCAGACGCTCCGACTGCCACCAGCTCGCTGTCCGAGCCGGGGTCCGCGGGTTGCGCCGGCCGGCTCGGGGTGGGCAGCACAGGAGCCGGGACGGGCTTGGTGGCGATGCCGCGCAGGAAGGGCATCTCGTCCTCGGTGGCCGGGGTGGGCACACCGGTCACGGTCCCGTCGGCAAGGTTGATGAAGGCGGGGTACGGGTTGGGGACCATTCCGAGTTCGCTGGCGCGCAGCGCGAGCGCGTTGGCGCTGGACATCCGCTGGATGTGCGACTCGAGAGCGGCCGACGTGTAGCTGAGCTCCGTCGCATCGCGGCGGAGGCTCGAGAGCTCACGCGACTGCGCGCCCACGTTGGTGGTCACGATCGTCACGCCGGCCAGACCGACGGCGATCAGGCCGAGGAGGATGCTGACGAACCCTACCGTCGAGACGGTGGCCCCCACAGACTGCGGAACCACCCCCAGCCTGGGCCGGGCGGGCGCAGCCGCGACCGGATCGTCGGTGGTGATGGGCTCGGCGCTCATGCTGCCTCCTTGATTCGTTCGGCCACGCGGAGTCGCGCGGAGGCCGCCCTGGGGTTGGCGGCGGTCTCTTCGGGGGTGGGTTTCTCGGCACCTCGGGTGAGCAGTGCCAGTTCTGCCTTGAGGTGGTCAGGGACCAGCGGCATGTCGCGGGGGCCGCGGTCGGTGGCCTTGGCGGCGAAGGCCCGCTTGACGGCGCGGTCCTCGAGCGAGTGGTAGCTCAGCACTGCCATCCGGCCGCCCAGGGCGAGCGCGTCGATCGCCGCCGGCAGCACGCCGTTGAGGGCGTCGAGTTCGCGGTTGACCTCGATGCGCAACGCCTGGAAGGTGCGCTTGGCCGGGTGGCCGCCGGTGTGGCGGGCCGCAGCGGGGATGGCACCCGAGATGGTCTCCACCAGCCTGGCGGAGGTCTCGAACGGGCGATGCTCGACGATGGCACGGGCGATGCGGTCCGCGAAGCGTTCCTCGCCGTAGCGCGAGAGGATGCGTGAGAGGTCTCGGGCGGAGTAGGTGTTGAGCACGTCGGCGGCGGTTGGGCCCTCCGTCGGGTTCATCCGCATGTCGAGGGGTGCGTCGACCCGGTAGGCGAAGCCGCGCTCGGTGCGGTCGATCTGGAGGGAACTGAGGCCGAGGTCCAGGAGGATGGCGTCGACGCTCTGGATCCCGAGGTCGTCGAGCACCTCGGGCAGTTCGTCGTAGACAGCGTGTACCAGGGTGGCTCGCTCCGCAAGGTCACCGAGTCGTTCGACGGCGACGGCGTGCGCGTCGAGGTCGCGGTCGATGCCGATCAACCGGGCCTCGGGGCAGGCCTCGAGGATCGCGATGGCGTGCCCGGCGAGGCCGAGGGTGCCGTCGACGTAGATGGCGCCCGGCCGTGACAGTGCCGGGCGCAGCAGATCGACGATGCGGTCACGCATGACCGGATCGTGCACGTCTGTGAAGCCCTGCATGATGCTGTTTCGACCCTTCTTGAAAGCTGTGTTGTTCTGGTGGGTGCCCCCTCCAGTGGTTCCCTTCCGGGCCGGACCTGACATCGGGGAAGTGAGATCAGGGCCTGACCGGCCGGGAGCCACCGGGTGGGTCACAAGCCGGTGAGTGCGACGAATTCGTCATCCATCTCGGAGAAACCCTCCTCGCTGGCCTGGGAGTACTCGTGCCATGCCTGGGCGTCCCAGATCTCGGCGCGCTCTCCGGCGCCGATCACCACGACCTCGCGATCCAGATTCGCGTACTCGCGCAGCGGGGGCGGGATGGTGATGCGCCCCTGCTTGTCCGGAACTTCGTCGCTGGCCCCGGCCATCAGCATGCGCTGGTAGTCGCGGACCTGCTTCACGGTGCTGGGGGCGCTCATGAGGGCGGACATCTTGGCCTCGAAGGTGGCCCTGGGATACACCGCGAGCGACCTGTCCTGCGCTCTTGTGACGACCAGGCCGTGCTCGAGCGCGTCGCGGAACTTGGCGGGAAGGATCAGCCGGCCCTTCTCGTCGAGTTTCGGTGTGTACGTCCCCATGAAAAACATGCGATGCCAGGCCTCCTTCCCCCACTTGTCATCCACTTCGCTCCACTGCGCACCACGGTACCCCACTTTCCCCCACCAGCCCACCACTTTTTGTCGGTGGGTTGTGCTTGTTCGCCCTTTTTCTGCTCGGGAGTCGTCGAGCAGCACGCCTGTCCTCCATCTGGCGGGAAGTGGGTGGGTTGTCGAGCGACACTCGTGAAGGCTTCCGGGCACGGTTAGTCTTGGTTTGCTTGCCGCACGAACATCGAGGAGCCTCCGGTGAACCAGCCCGCCACACCATCACTGCATGAGGTGTCCCAACTCGCCAGCCGCATCGCCTCGGAGATGGCGCGCGTGATCGAGGGCAAGCCCCACCAGATCCGCATGGCCGTGATCGTGCTGCTGGCGGGGGGACACCTTCTGATAGAGGACGTCCCGGGCGTGGGGAAGACGGTCTTGGCTAAGTCGCTCGGACGCGCCATCTCCGGCGACGTCAAGCGCATCCAGTTCACGCCGGACCTGCTGCCCAGCGACGTCACCGGCGTGTCGGTGTTCAACCAGTCGACGCGCGAGTTCGAGTTCAAGCCCGGAGGGATCTTCGCCCACATCGTGCTGGGGGACGAGATCAACCGCGCCTCCCCCAAGACGCAGTCCGCCCTGCTCGAGGCGATGGCGGAGAGCCAGGTCTCGGCAGACGGCAAGACCTACCAGCTGCGTCAGCCGTTCATGGTCATCGCCACCCAGAACCCCATCGAGATGGAGGGCACCTATCCCCTCCCCGAGGCCCAGCGGGACCGCTTCATGGCCCGCATCACCATGGGGTACCCGGCCCGCACCGCCGAGGTGGCGATGCTCACCCACCACGCCAGCGGTGACCAACTCGCCACGGTCAGCGCCGTCACGGACGCCGCCTCCGTCGCCGCCGCCATCGACGCCATCCGGGGCGTGTTCGTGGCCCCGGTGATCAACGACTACATCGTCAGCATCGTCGAGGCCACGCGCCAGCACCCCGACCTGCGGCTCGGCGCCAGCCCCCGCGCCTCCCTGCACCTCATGCGAGCGGCGCGCGTGGAGGCGGCTCTCGGTGGGCGCGACTACGTCATCCCCGAGGACGTGCGCTCGCTCGCCGCCGAGGTGCTCTCCCACCGGGTGCTGCCCACCGTCGAGGCCCAGGTGGCGCGCCGCGACCCGGCAGACATCATCACCTCCGTGCTGGCCTCGGTGCCCACCCCCGCCAGGAGCTGACCCGTGCGTCGAGGCACCCGGCTGACCGGACGCGGCATCACGCTCCTGCTGAGCGGCGCGTTGGTCATCGGCGGCGCCGCCTACATCGGCGAGGTCGACGTGCTCTGGGTCGGCCTGGTGATGGCTGCCCTGCCGCTGCTGGCGCTGGGCTACCTCGTCCTCGCGCGTCCCCTCGTGACGCATGAACGCTCCCTGACCCCGCCCACCATCCCCGTCGGCACGTCCACCAGGGTGGTGCTCCACGTGCTGAACCAGTCGCCGGCCCAGGCGTCGGCGCTGCGCTTCCACGATGCCGCCGACGCGTCGCTGGGCGGCGGCGCGTCCTTCGTCATCGCGCGCGGCTTCGGCGAATGGAGCCAGGCGGTGGGCTACACCGTCGAGGCGCTGCGCCGCGGCCGGTTCAGCGTCGGCCCCCTCTGGGCTCAGGCCGGCGACCCGCTCGGGCTGGCGCTGCGCGGCTTCATCGCCAAGGGACGCGATTCCGTGCTCCGCGTCACGCCGCGCATCTGGCGGCTCGACGACCTGGCCGGGGGCGCCGGGCTCGGCAGCGCCGGCGACGCCACCCCCCAGCGGATCGGCTCCGCAGGCGCCGACGACGTCCTCGTGCGCGAACACCGGCACGGCGACGACATGCGCCGCGTGCACTGGAAGATGACGGCCAAGAAGGACGACCTCATGGTGCGGCTCGAGGAGCACCCGTGGGATCCGTCGAGCACCCTCATCGTGGACACCCGCCGCAGCGCGCACCTGGGCGACGGCGCGGACAGCTCCCTCGAGTGGGCCGTCTCCGCGGTCACCTCCGTGGCCGCCCTCATGAGTGAGGGCCGCCACAAGCTCGCCATCATCGCCCCCTCCGGCCGCGTCTTCGAGACGGGGCACAGCGTGGGCGAGGCCTCGCGCCAGTTGATGATCGAGGCGATGACGGACCTTCCCACCTCGGAGGAGACGTGGCTCGGCTCCGCCGTCGACGACCCTGAGCTGCTGACCTCGGTGGCCTCGCTCGTGGCCGTGACCGGCCTCCTGTCGAACGCGGACGCGGCCGCCCTCGCCGCCGCTGGCGGACGGGCGCGCAGCCTGATCGCCCTGGCGCCGGACGCCTCAGCCTGGGACGCCGAGCACGACGAGCACCGCGAGGCGATCAGGTTCCTACTCGGCCGGGGTTGGCGCGTCGAGACGTTCCGCCCGGGCGAGCCCGTTCCGCAGGTGTGGCAGCAGGTGACGACATGAGGTTCACCCACCACCCGTTCTCACACGTGATCGTGGCCGCTGCCGTGTGGTTGTCGATGCTGCCGCTGTCCACGCTGGTCTCCGACACCCAGCAGGTGTGGGCGCACGCCTGGTTCATCCTGGGCGCGGCCGGCACCGTCGGGCTCGTCATGGGGCTGCTGCGGGCGCCGCGGGCGCTGGTCCTCTTCGTCCAGCTGCTCGTGATCCTCGGCGTGCTCGCCTGGCGCGGGTTGGCGCTGGCGCCCCGGGGGGATCCCCTCGCCTCGCTCCGGGCGCTCACCGCAGACGGTGTCGAGGCGATCCGCACCGGCGTGCCGCCACTGGAGCCGGAACCCGGGTTGGTGTGGCTCTGCCTCATCCTCGCGGCCCTGCTGGTGATCATCGTCGAACTGCTGGTCAACGGCCTCGAGCAGCCCGCCTGGACTCTCGCGCCCCTGGCGTTGACCTACGGCGTCGCGGCGCTCGTGCGCATCGACGACCTCGACTGGCTGCTGCTCGTGCCCGTCGTCGCCGGCTTCATCGCCATCCTGTTGAGCTCCACGGGCGCGGGCGAAGCGGCGGGCAAGGCCTCCCGTGCGAGCTCCCACCACCTGTCGCGCGTCTCCGTCGGGTTGGCGTTCGGCGCTGCCGCGCTGGTGGTGGCGATCCTGGTGTCGGCCATGGTGCCCCTGGGAGACAAGCGTCCCTGGACGGAGGGCGGCCAGGACGGCCCCATCCAGCTCAGCGACCCCACCGTGCGGCTCGACCAGGACCTGCGCCGCCCCACGGACAGCCCTGTGCTGACGTACCGCACGAGCACCGGTGGGCCGGTGTACATGCGCACCGTGGCGCTTCCCAACCTCAGTTCCTCCGGCGCCGGACTGGTGCCGATGTCGCTCAGCCGCTCGGGGCTGGACGGAGACCATGACTTCCCCGGCGAGCAGGTGACGGTCGACGTCCAGATGGACGCGGTGCCGTCCGAGTACCTCCCCGCCCCGTTCGCGGCGGCCTCCTATGACGCCGACGGCGCGTGGAGTCACGACCCGGACACGCTCGCGATCGTCGCCTCGGGCCCGAACCGCACGCAGCAGACGGTCAACCTGGGCTACCGCGTCGAGTCCACGCTGCCCTCCCCCACGCGCGAGGAGGTGTCGCAGGCGAACCCCGGCAGCCTGCCGAGCGCCGTCACGCGCGAGGTCCCCGCCGGGCTGAGCCCCGGCGTCACCGCCCTGACCAGCGACGTGGTCGCCGGCGCCACCACCGCGGGCGAGAAGGCCCTGGCCATTCAGCGGTTCCTGCGCTCCGACGCGTTCCGCTACACGCTGGAGGCTCCGAACACCGCCGGGACGGACACGATCTCGAGTTTCCTGTTGGAGGCCCGCTCGGGCTACTGCATCCACTTCGCCGCCGCGATGATCACCATGGCGAGGATCGAAGGCATCGACGCCCGGATGGCCGTCGGGTTCGTCCCCGGTGAACAGCAGGCGGACGGCAGCTACCTGGTGACCTCGCACGACGCCCACTCGTGGCCAGAGCTGTACTTCGAGGGCCTGGGCTGGGTGCCGTTCGAGCCCACCCCCGCGTACCAGGGCGACCCGGAGTACGTGGATCCCTCGGCGATGCAGCCTGCCACGAGCCCTTCGCCGTCCCCCACGCCCAGCGCGGCGCCCACCCCGCAGCCCACCACGGTGCCGCCCACCCTGCAGCCGGTACCGACGGCGCCGACCACGGTGGACGATGGCCCGGGGCCGGTGGTCCGGGGGCTGCTGATCGCCCTGCTGGTGCTGCTGGCGCTCGTCCTGCCCGCCCTGGTCCGCCTGGGGCTGCGCGCCTCGCGTCTGCGGTCCGACGGCGACCCCGGCCAGGCGACCGACCGGGCTTGGCGGGAGGTGCAGGCCATGTTCGCCGACTACGGCCTGCGCTGGCCCGAGGGGTCACCCGGACCGGCCGGCCGGGAGGCAGCGGAACAGTTGTCACCCCGGGGTGCGGAGGCACTCGCCGCCATCGCCGCGACGGTGGAGCGCAGCCGGTATTCCCGCGACGGCGCGCCCGTCGCCGAACTCCCCGCGGAGGTGGGCACGCTACGCGAGGCGCTCGCCGGCCAGGCCACCCGGGGAGCGCGCCTGCGTGCCGTGCTGCTGCCCGCGTCGCTGTGGCGGCTGGGCCGGTAGCCAGATTGCTCTTGGGGTTGACGATTCCCCGGCATAGAATGGTCGCCACCGGCAGTAAGGGAGAAGGCCATGGCGCTGTCTGAACAGGAACAGAGGCTGCTGGAGCAGCTTGAGGCGTCGTTGAAGGCCGAGGACCCGAAGCTGGCCGACGCACTCAGCGGTACCACGCAGATCAAGCTGCACCGTCGTCGTGCGGCCATCGCAGGGCTGGTGTTCATCGTGGGCGTCGTGGTGCTGATCGTGGGCGTGCAGGTGCATCCCGCCGTCAGCATCGGCGGCTTCCTGTTGATGCTAGGCGGCGCCCTCGTGGGAATCAGTTCCTGGCGGCGCGTGTCTGACGACGCGCAGCCCAGCCGGCCCGGTTCAGGCGGCCCCCGCACCTCCCCCGGTGCGGGATCCAGCCAGGACTTCATGGACAAGCTCGAGGAGCGCTGGCGTCGACGTCAGCAGGGCGACCTTTGAGGCTCAGACCAGCTGCATCGTGGTGATGCAGGTGGGGTCTTCGACGCCGGTGGAGATCTCCTGCGTGGCGGACTTCCCGTCATGGGCCACCGTGATGGTGGCCCGGATGCCTGCGGGCAGCCAGAAACCGGCGAACCCGTTGTCATAGGTGGTGACCGTCTCATCGACGAGTTGCTCACCCTCTGGCGTGACGATGGACACCTCGATCTCCTGACCGGCCAGTTCACCCTGGCATGAGGCGAGGTTGTGGTTGTAGCACTCGTGGGTCTGCGTCAAGTAGGGCGCCACGGAGAGATAGAAGCCCTCGTCGACGGGCAGCGTGACCTCGGCGCCGGTGTCATCACTCAGAACGAGCTCTCCCGGGCGGACGGAGCCGTAGGGGCCGGTCTCCCTGTCGTCGTTGGTGGCATCGAGGCTGGTGACGATCTCGCGTACCGACCTGCCGTCGAGGTTGTGCTCCGCAAGGAAGTCCGACTCGGCGGACGCCGACGTGGTTGGGGTTCCGACAGGCGCCGGGGCGCCGGAGCAGGCCGCGACGACGGGCAGCAACGCGGCTGCGGCCACGGCGATCAGGGTCTTCTTCACTGAGGGTCCTCACATCTGGTTGGTGGTGCCCACGATACCGGGGTGGGGTACCGGGATTGCCCGGGGGGTGGGGATTGCCGCGGGTGGCTTGGGATCACGAGGCGTGGAGCGCGGGCCGTCGGGTGAGTCTGGCCCGCTGCACCGCCTTCGGGCCGAAGCGCAGCACCGCCCTGTCCACCGCCTGTTCCGCCTCGCTCCAGCCGTGCGCCGGCTCGTCGAGGGCGGGCTGCTCGTAGGTGGTGGCCTTCGGCACGAGTTTCTCCATCCGCACGCCCACCCGCCGGATACGGGCGCGCTGCAGGTTGAGTTTGCCGTAGAGCCGCATGGCCTCCGCGTAGACGTCGTTGGTGCGGTCTGTGAACGCCTTGAGCGTGCCGGTACGGGTGATGGTGGTGAAGTCTGCGAACCGGACCGACAACGTCACCGTGCGGCTCACCATCTCCTGCGCCCGCATGCGGGCGGCGGTACGCTCCGCCATCCGCAGGATCTCCGTGGCGACGATGGCGGCGTCGTCGGTGTCTCGGGCGAACGTCTCCTGCGAGCCGACGCTGTGCTCCGCCGGTTGACGGGCCAGCACCGAGCGCTCGTCGCGGCCCCAGGAGAGGTCGAACAGCATGGCACCGAGGTTGTCGCCCATGGCGCGCTGCAGTGTGGCCCGGGGCGTGTTCGCCAGGTCCCGTACGGTCTCCAGCCCCAGCTTGCGCAGTTTGCCGGCAGTGACCTCCCCCACTCCCCAGATGGCATCGACGGGCAGCGGGTGCAGGAACGCGATCACGTCCTGGGCCTGAACCAGGCGCAAACCGTCCGGCTTTGCCTGCTTCGAGGCGAGTTTGGCAATGAACTTGTTGGGGCCGATGCCGACGGAGCACGCCACGCCCTGCTCGTCCATCACCTGCGCGCGCAACTGCTCCCCGACGGCGACCGGGTCCTCGCCGAGGCGGCGCATGGCGGTGGTGAGGTCCATGAACGCCTCATCGATGGAGGCCATTTCCACCTTGTCCGTGAACGTGTCGAAGATCTCCCCGATGCCGGTGGAGACCGCACCGTAGTGGTCGTGGTCAGGGTGCACGACGGCCACCTGGGGGTAGAGCCGCCGGGCCCTGCTCGACGGCATGCCGGCGGTGATGCCGTAGCGGCGTGCCGGGTAGTTGGCCGACAACACCACGCCCCGGGTGGAGCCGCCGACGAACATGGGCACGTCGCGCAGCTCGGGGTGGCGCGCCATCTCGACCGAGGCGTAGAACGCGTCCATGTCCACGTGCACGACGACCTGCGGGAGGCCGCCCGTGGAGACGCGGCTGCGGGTGGTAGGCATGGGGATCACCTTCCTGAGCTTCCGGGGCTGGAGTGCCACAGTTTGCGCGGGGCATCCGCGGCCCCGGTGCCCGCCGGTTTGATGTCTGAGTAGGGGGACTGCTTGAAACCGCTGGCATGCACCAGCACCCGCCTACGGCCCATTCCTCCGGCCCGGGTGTGGTTCTGGGGATCCGGCGGCGGTTCCTCGCCGTCGGCCGGGAGCGGGGGCTCCGGCGCGACCTGGGGTTTCTCAGCCGGCTTCCACTCCCCCACCAGCGAGTAGCCCTGGGGCACCTCGTCGAGGATGGCCGTCACCGCGGCGATGGCCTCAGCTTCCGTCGCCCCCTGGTCCAGCGCAGCGCGCCAGGCCGCGTCCAGGGTGCCCAGATCCCAGGCGCCGGTGGCGCGGATGGAGAGGCCGCGGGTGCCGGTGCGCCGGATGAGCCCCCGCACCAAGAGGATCCACGACGCGAACACCGTGGCCGCGTACGGGCCCTGGACGTCCTCGAAGAAGGTGGTGTCCACCGGGCCGGTGGAGTCGTCGAGGGTGAGGAAGATCACCCGCCGGCCGGAGCGCACCGGAGGGGTCTGGGTGGCCACCTTCACCCCGGCGACGAGCACCTCGTCGCGGTTGCGGCGCTGCAGCAGCGTGCGGGAACTGGCCGCGCCGATGGCGCGCAGCAACGGAAGGTAGCGCTCCATGATGTGGTGGCTGGCGTCCAGCCCGAGGATCTCGAGTTCGGCCTTGAGCCGCTGCTCGTCGTCCATCTCCGCCAGGCCGGTGGGCACCACGTCAGTGGTGGGTTCGGCCTCCTCGTCGCCGAAGCTGAACGCGCCCTGCAGCGCCCCCACCCGGCTGTCGGCGCGGCGTTCGCGGTGCAGGTCTGCCAGCGCCAACAGGAGGTCACGCCGGGTCACCTGGGTGCGCCGCTGGACGGGGGCGCGCCGTCCGATGCCGTAGAGGCGGTCGAATGCGCCGGCAAGGATGAGCCGCTCCACGACGGGCTCCGAGACGTTCGCGCGGGACCAGAAATCCGTCAGCGACGTGTAGGGCCGGGCGGCCACGATCTGGCGCATCTCCTCCTCCGCGATGCCCTTCACATCAGACAGCGACAGCCTGATCCCCCAGCCCTCCACCCGGGGCAGGCCGTCCGTATCTGGGCCTGGGCGTTCGTAGCCACTGAGCGCCGGTGCTGAGGGATGCTCCATCGCCAGGTTCTCCGGCAGCCGCACCGTCTCATCGGTTCCGGCCACGTCGTCGAGCGGTTCCGCCCGGTAGTCCTGCACGCTGCGGTTGACGTCGAGGCCCAGCACGGCGATGTTCATCCGGCGTGCCTCCTCCAACAGCAACCGCTTGGGGTACATCCCCGGATCATGCGTGAGGATGCCGGCCAGGAAGTGCGCGGGATAATGCCGCTTCAACCACGCCGACTGGTACGTAGGCAGCGCGAAGGCAGCCGCGTGCGCCTTGCAGAACCCGAACGAGGCGAACGCCTCGAGGATGGCCCAGATCTCCTCACACATCGGCTCCGGGTAGCCGTTGGCCAGCGCCTTCGGCACGAACCACTCCTTGACCTTCGCCTGGCCCTCACGATCTCCCAGCGCGCGGCGCACCTCGTCGCCCTGGGCCAGCGAGCAGCCGGTGACGATGGAGATGATCTGGATGATCTGTTCGTGGAAGACCACCACCCCGAAGGTCTGCTCGAGGGCGGGAATGAGGCTGGGGTGGAGGTACTCCGGTTCCGTCCAGCCCTGCCGGGCCTCGAGGAACGGGGTGACCATGTCCGACTTCACGGGGCCGGGCCGGAACAGGGAGATGTCGACGATGATGTCGTGGAACGTCTCCGGCCCGAACTTGCCCACCAGTTCCCGCTGGCCGGGCGACTCGATCTGGAAGCAACCCAGCGTGGCGCGGTGGGCGATCATGTCGTACACCTCGCCGTCATCGAACGGGGCGAGCGCGTCGATATCCGGCGCCGGGCCTGCGGTGCGGCTGATCTCCGTGAGCGCGTGGGCCATGGCCGACTGCATGCGGATGCCGAGCACGTCGAGCTTGAGCAGGCCGAGGTCTTCGACATCGTCCTTGTCGAACTGGCTCATGGGGTAGCCACCGAAGCTGCGCTCCAGCGGGGTGCGCTGGCCGAGCGAGGAGTCGCTGAGGATCACGCCGCAGGGGTGCAGCGCGATGTGTCGGGGCAGCCCGTCGAGCGATTCGACCAGGGAGAACAGCATGTCGAGACACTCCTCCCCCAGCCCCGCGGCCCGGAGTTCCGGGAGGTCACGCAGCGCCGCGCGGGCGTCGCGGGCACGGATGTGCGGGAAGGCCTTCGCCATGGCGTCGATCTCCACCGGCGGGAGGCTGAGCGCCGCGCCGACATCGCGCACGGCGTGGCGCACGCGGTAGGTCTCGATCATCGCCACGCACGCCACTCGCTGCTCGCCGAAGGTGGCCAGGATCTTGTCGTAGACCTCCGTGCGGCGCGCCGATTCGACGTCGAGGTCGATGTCGGGCAGCGCCACGCGCAGCGGCGACAGGAACCGCTCCATGATGAGCCCGTACTTGATGGGGTCCACCCCGGAGACGCCCAACGCGTAGTTGACGAGGCTCCCCGCTCCGGACCCGCGCGCGGCGCAGCGGATACCCAGGTCCCGGATGAGGCCCACCACGTCTGCCACGGTGAGGAAGTACGACTCGAACCCCAGCTTGCCGATGACGGTGAGTTCGTCGTCGAGGCGGTCCAGGGCCTGCCTGTCCAGCGTGCCGTAGCGCTCGGTGAGGCCGGCCTCGCAGCGGGCGCGCAATACGCCGGCCGCCTCCTCCGCGGTGGTGCCGAGGGTCTCGAACTCCGGCAGCCGGATCTCACCCAGACCGATGTCGCCGATGGGGTCCAGCATGCACCGCTCCGCCAGGCCGCGGGTGGCGGCCAACAACGCCGACGCATCAGGGCGCCCGGCCAGCAGCGCGGCCTCCCCCGCGGCCAGCGTCATGGCGTCGGTGCCCTTGAGGTGACCCTCCGCGTTGCGGCGGTCGATGTTGCGCACGTCCAGGGGGACGAGGCGGCGTGCCGCGTCGAGCACATCGACGGTGGCGGCCTGCTCACGCCGGGCCATCCGCACCATGTTGGTCAGCACCACGGGGATGCCCAGGCCGTCCCCCAGCCTGATGAGGCCGGCGGCCTGGTGCGCCGAGGCGACTCCGCGCCCACCGGTCTGGTGGTTGGTGGCGGCGAGGAACAGCCCCTCCCCCAGCTCCGTGCGCCACTTCCGCACCTCGTCGGCGGCCTCGGTGGGCCGGCCGGCGACGAGCAGCTCACCCGGCTGCGAATCCGCGCCCAGGAGCACCACCACGTCGTGGCCGGCGCAGTGCTGCGCGATGATCTCGCGGGTCACCACCGGGTCTGCCCGTTCCCCGGCCTGCTGGGCCGCGGTGATGAGCTGGCACAGCGTGCCCCACCCCGAGCGGGAGGTGGCCAGCACGACGGCGCGCGGGAGCCGCGCGTCGCGCAACTGGCCACCCCGCGCCGCAGTGGGCCTGCGGCGGGCCAGCCAGCCGTCGGGCCGCACCGCGAGATCAACGCCGACGATGGGCGCGATGCCCGCGGACAGGCACGCCTTGGCGAAGCGGACGGCACCGTAGAGGCCACCGCGGTCTGTGATGGCGAGCGCGTCCATGCCGTGGGCGACGGCCTCCGCCACCAGCGCGCTGGGGTGGGAGGCGCCGTACTGGAAGGAGTAGCCGGAGGCCACCCTGAGGTGGGGGAACATCAGTCGAGCACCGCCTGGAGCACCCAGTTCTCCGCGCCGACGGTGCGGGCCAGTTCGTAGACGCCCCGGTGGCGGCCGTTGCCCGCCTCGACGCGCCAGACCTCCAGCTCTCCGAGGAGATCCGACCCCGCCGCCTGGTCGACGCTCTCGCCGCGGGCGGCGCGGGCCTGCTGCCCCGCCCACCACGGCGTGGCGCGGCTCCACCGGGCCTGCACCTCTTTGACCAGCAGCAGCCTGTCGCGCCAGATGAACTGTCTGGGCTCTTCTCTGAACAACACGAAAATGGGGTCGTCGTACCTGCGCATGGGGGCCACCTCCCGGGGAAAGTTCGAATAGAACACATGATGTTTTTCGACCCGGGAACCCCGGCCCGGCGCAGGGGTCGAAGCCGCGCCGGGCCGGGGTGGCCCCTCACCTCACGCTTGATACGGACCAGAGCTTCCCCGAACTAATCGAACAAGCGTGCGGTGATCTTCACTATAGATCGACCGTCCGACAAAAGAAAAGGGCGCCGGTGATTCGTGCGCAACTCCCCCGGTGCCCGGCCGGAGGGGCGCCGCCAGCCCTGGCGCGAGGCCCTACGATCGGTCCTATGCTCATCGTCAGAGGCGCCACGCTGGCCGGCCTGGCTGCCTCCGCGCGGCTGGCCAGGCTCGGGCATGAGGTGACCCTGGAGGCGGCCGGGCACACCGTCGACCCGCTGCCGCAGACCATCGTGTTGCCCGCCACCTGGCGTGACCTGTTCAAGAAATCCGGCGCCCACCTGGTCACCGCGCTCAACGGCGCGGGGCTGGCCCTCACCGAGGCGCCACCGCGCCGCCACCACCTCAGCGACGGCACCACGCTCGGCCTCCCCGCGGAGCGGGGTGCGCAGTACCACGCCTTGTCCGCCACTTTCGGCCCGGAGGAGGCGGCGCGCTGGCGCGACCTGCTCGACGACCTGCTGCCGGTGTGGGAGGCCTTCCGCCGGCACGCCCTGGAGGGCACGGAACCGGTGCGCACGAAGCAACAACGGGCCTCGCTCTGGCTCGACCGCAGCGTCGCCGACGTCGCCGAGCAACTCCGGACGCCGCTGTCAGAGGTGGTGCTCTCCGTGGGCCCGGAGAAGCCGGGCACGGCCGCGCTCCCGCTGCTGCTGGAACGGATGTTCGGCCGCTGGCAGGTCACCGACGACGCCGGGGCCCCGCAGCCCGCCGAGCGCCTCGTCGACCTGCTGCGCCAGCGGGTGGCCGAACGGGGAGTGCGCACCGTCGACTCGCACGACGGGCCGGCCGACATCGACTGTCGGCCCCACGTGCTGAGGCCTCATTGGTGGCAGCGCCGAGCAACTCTCGGCACCCCGATCGACGACGGCCGGCAACTTCGCGCCTCCGGCACCTCACCCGCAGGCGCGGCCCCCTGGGGGCAGTTGGCGAGCGCAGCCCTGGCCGTCTACGCGCTGCATGAGCGCCTCACCGGCGAGGACCCGCGCCCGACCAACAAGGCGTTCACGCCGCCCCGGCTGGGGCGCCGGGGCTAGGGCCGCGTCGGACGGCGCAGCCAGCCCCATAGCAGCAGACCCGCCACCACCACCACGGCCCCGACGACGGCGAGGTCGGGGATCCGGAGACCCACCTCGCGCAGCCAGGACTCGAGGTGGAACTGCTGCGTCGCGTCGAGGATGCCGCCGATGCCCGCGGTCGCGTCCGTGGTGATGAACAGCACCCCGACGCCGATGAACAGCAGACCGGAGACGAGACCCAGCGAAGAGGTGGTGAACGGGCCGATCCTGACCGGGCGGGGCCTGAGCCGCTCCCCCAGCCGCAGCCGGTCCCACAGCAGCGCCAGGATCACCAGCGGCACCACCATCCCCGCGCCGAACAGCGCGAGCAGCAGGCCGCCCCGCACTGCGTTGCCGCCCACCGCCGCGACGGTGAGCACCGCGCCCAGCAGCGGCCCGGTGCAGGCGCCGGCCAAGCCATAGGTCATACCGAGCAGCACCGCCCCGATGGGGCCCTTGGGGTCGCCACGCTGCGCGAGCCCGGGGATCGGCAGCCGGATGCCCAGCGCCATGATGAGGCCGAAGAGGATGAGCACGATGCCACCGACGAGTGCGAGGGTGTCGCGGTGCCTGGTGAGCAGGCCGCCCAGCCCCCCCGCAGCCAGCCCCAGCGGGACGAGCGTCAGCAACAGGCCAAGGTAGAACAGCGCGGTGCGCCCGATGAGCCGGGCGCGCTGTTGCCCGAAGGCATAGGCGAAGAAGGCGGGCAGCACCAACGCCGCGCAGGGGCTGAGGATCGCGGCGACGCCGCCGAGGAACGCCCCCGCATAGCCGATCGTCATCCGAGCTTGGCGGCCTCGGCCTCGATGACGCGCTCGAACTCGGCGATCGGCTGCGCGCCGGTGAAGAACTGGGTGCCGACGACGAAGGCCGGCGTGGCCGACACACCCATGCCCTGCGCCTCCTGCGAATCCGTGAGCACGGCCTGGCGCAGTGCGGGCTGCGCCCAGTCGGCCTCGAACTGGGCCGCGTCGAGGCCCAGATCGGCGACGATGCCCAGCACCAGCTCGTCGGGGATGTCGGGGTGCCCCTCGTTCGGGGTGGCGGCGAAGATGGCGTGCTGGAACTCGAAGTACTTCCCCTGCAGGCCGGCGGCGCGCGCTGCGGTGGCGGCCTTGACCGACTCGTCGCCGAACAGCGCCAGGTCGCGGAACTCGATGCGGAGCGTGCCGTCGTCCACGTACTTCTGGAGGAGGGGCAGCGTCTCCTCGGCGAAGACGGAGCAGAACGGGCAGCGGTAATCGGCCCACTCGGTCAGCACGACGGGGGCGTCGAGCGCACCCATCGCCATGGGGTCGCCCTCCAGGCGGCGGGGGAACTCATCGCGCACCCACTGCTCGTAGCCCGCCTGGTCGGCACCGGCGTCGGTGCCCTCCTCCGGCGGCGGGGCGGCTGCGGGATCCTCCTGGGCGGGAGACTCCGTGGCCGGCAGTTGCGCCACCGGAGCCTCCGTCGTGGGAGTGCCGTCCGCCGGCGCCTCAGCCCCGGGGACCGCCGCGGGAGCCGCACTCTGCTCGAGCGGCCGGCTCTGCGAGAACGCGATCAGCGCGACCACCAGCACCAGGAACAGGCCCAGCACGATCCATTTGTCCTTCGTCATGGTGGTGCGTCCGGCTTGCGGGGTGCTGTTCATTGGCTCACTCAAATCACTCTGGGCACTGTGTTCTCCCCACTCTGCCCCATCCCCCCGAAGGCATCCAATCCAGGGTCGGCTCCCCGGGGGGCCTGCCGCTGTCCGGACGGTTCAGGCGGCGTTCATGCGGGGGTAGTAGGGTTGACTGTCTGTCTTTCACGGAGGAAGGTCTGATTTGACCACCACATCGCGCGCTGACCTGGAACGCGAAATCGCCCTGGAACAGGCTCACGTCGACAGGGTCTACGCCAATCTCACCACCGCGACGGCGAGCGCCAAGAACCTGGCCCAGCAGGGCAGGGAGATCTTCATCTCCGACCGCACCGATTTCCTCCGCGAGGAGGACGGCACGGCGTTGTTCGAGCGCGACGCGTTCGCCTACCAGGCCGCCAAGCGGCTGGCGATCCTCGACGCGGAACACGAAGGCCTCGTCTTCGGACGCATCGACCTCACCACCGACGAGGTCCGCTACATCGGCCGCATCGGCGTGCGCGACGAGGACTACGAACCGCTGGTGATCGACTGGCGCGCGCCCGCGGCCGAACCGTTCTACCGCGCCACGCCGGCCGAACCCATGAAGGTCATCCGCCGGCGCGTGCTGCGCTGCCGCGACGACAAGGTGGTCGGCCTCGAGGACGACCTGCTGGATTCGTCTGCCGAGACCGACCTGCCCATCCTCGGTGAAGGAGCCTTGATGGCGGCCCTCAGCCGGGCCCGGGGCCGCACCATGCGCGACATCGTGGCCACCATCCAGGCCGAACAGGACGAGGCGATCCGCGCGCCGTACCAGGGAGTCACGATCATCGCCGGCGGCCCCGGCACCGGCAAGACCGTGGTCGCACTGCACCGCGCCGCCTACCTCCTCTACACCAACAGGGCGCGGCTCGAGAAGGGCGGCGTGCTCGTCGTCGGCCCCTCCAGCGTCTTCATGAACTACATCGAGCGGGTGCTGCCCAGCCTCGGCGAGGACTCCGTGACGCTGAAGGCCATCGGCTCGGTGGCCTCCGACGTGTTGGGCTTCAGCACGGAACGCGTCGACGAGGCGGCAGCCGCCACCATCAAGGGGTCGCTCGCGATGCAGAAGGTCCTCAAGCACCTCGTGCGCGCCCCGCTACCGGAACACGACGTGGACTCCGTCCGGGTCACGGTCAAGGGTGAAGTACTCGGGCTGGGCGCGAGGGAACTGCACCGGATCCGCGAACAGGTGCTCTCCAGCGTCAAGCTCAACAAGGGCCGCCGCATGGCGACCGACCTGGTCGCGGCCGCACTCATCCGCAAGTTCCCGGGCGATGTGGAGATCGAGCCACAGGAACTGGAGGCACAGGTGCGCGAACACCCCAGCCTCCACGCCTTCATGCCCCGGTGGTGGCCCCTGCTCAGCGCGACCCGGGTGTTGGCCCGACTGGCCGACCCCGCCGTTGTGGCAGAGGTCGCCGCCGGCGAGCTCGACGAGGACCAGCGTGCCCGCCTCGTCTCCTCCTACCGCTGGCTCGAGGCGGCTGACGAGGGCGACGAAATCGTGCGCGGCTGGTCCGTGGCCGACATCGCACTACTGGACGAGCTGATCCACATCCTGGGCGTGCCGCCCGAGGATGTCGACAAGGAACTCGACGTCTTCCTCGAGGGCGGCGCTGTCGCCGAGGTGCTCACGACGGCGGACCTGCTGCGGCACGAGAGGCACGTGGATCCGGATGAGGACCCGCACAACACCTACGCCCACATCCTCGTCGACGAAGGCCAGGACGTGACGCCCATGCAGTGGCGGATGCTGCGCAGACGGGGGCCGCAGTCGTCGTGGACCATCGTCGGCGACCCCGCCCAGAGCTCCTACCCCAACCAGGAGGAGACCACCCGGGCCCTCAACGAGGTCGTGGGGCGGGCGGCCAGCCGCACCTTCACGCTCTCGACTAACTACCGCTCCCCCAGCGAGGTGTTCGAGTTCGCCGCCAAGGTCATCACGAAGGTCTTCCCGGACGCGGACCTGCCCAAGGCGGTGCGCTCCACCGGCGTGGAGCCCAGCGTCGAGGCGACCACCACGGAGGCCCTGCCACGGGCGCTGCGCGAGCACCTCCTGTCGGTCGCGGCGAAGGTCAACGGAACCATCGGCGTGATCGTCCCCCCGTCGCGGTTGCGCGCCGTGCAGCTGGGCGTGTTCCAGGATCCCCGCCTCGCGGCGTTCGAGGACCGCCTCATCGTGGTGACGGCGCTCCAGGCCAAGGGCCTCGAATACGACGGTGTGCTGGTGGTCTCGCCGGACGAGATCATCGCGGAGTCGCCGGGCGGCGCCCGCGTCCTCTACGTGGCGCTGACCAGGGCGACGCAGAAGATGATCACCCTCGACGTCGACACTTCCCAGTGGCGGGCGCTGCTGGACTAGGTGTCCAGCTCAGGAGAGGTGCTTGAGCTCGGCCAGGATCTCGCGCGTGGCCTTGCTGCGGTTCTGCGTGAAGAACTGCAGCCCGGGCGCGCCGGCGTCCAGCAGGGTGCGGCACAGCTCGAGGCACGTGGCCATCCCGATCTCGCGCACCTCCTCCTTGGAGGCGGCCGAGCGGAGTTCGGCGACGAACTTGTCCGGCAGCGCGCGGCCCGACAGACCGGCGAAACGCTCGATCTGCGAGATCACCGTCAGCGGCATGATGCCCGGGATGATGGGGATGCTGCAGCCCAGCGCCCGCACGCGGCGCACCAGGTCGATGTAGCTCTGTGCGTCGAAGAACAGCTGGGTGATGGCGAACTCCGCACCCGCCTCCACCTTGGCCAGCAGGATGCGGTCATCGAGTTCGGGGTCCTCGGTGGTCTCGTGGGGGTTGGCGAAGGCGGCGACGCCCACGCAGAAATCGCCCTGTTCCTTGATGAAGCGCACCAGCTCGGTGGCGTTGGCCAGGCCGTCTGCGTGCCGCACCCATTCGCCGCCGCCCGGCATGTCGCCGCGGATGGCCAGGATGTTGGTGACGCCCACGTCGCGGTAGGCGGCCAACGCCTCGGCGATGTCGGCCTTCGACTGGTCCACGCACGTCAGGTGCCCCACGGTCAGCGGGCCGTTCTCCGTGGCGATGCGGCGGGTGGCGTGGATGGTGCGGTCCCGGCGCGAGCCCGTGGCCCCGTACGTGACGGACACGAAATCAGGCTCCAGTGGCGTCAGGGCCTCGACGGCGCGCCACAGGATGGGCTCCTCCTCCTCGGAGCGGGGAGGATAGAACTCGAAGGAGAAAAGGGGACCCTGTGCGGCGGAGAGCAACTCCCCCACCGTCGTGGGCCGTGAGATCGTCGACGGCATGTACCCACCATAGGGAACGCCACAACGCCTCGACTAAGCTGCCCACGTGAGCACCCCGTTTGATCCGAGCTCCCCGCTGAGCGCGCCGTTGCTGTCCGCCATCGGCGAAACCATCGACAGGTTCCTCGACGGGCAGGAGGAGTTGCTGGACACCATCGGCTCCTCGGATCTGCTCCCCGTCGCCCGTGCCGCCACCGCCGGCGGCAAGCGGCTGCGTCCCGCCTACTGCTACTGGAGCTACGTGGCCGCCGCCGGGCAGCCGACGGAGGCCCGGTCACTCCTCGACGTCGCGAGCTCGCTGGACCTGCTCCACGTGTCGGCGCTGGTGCACGACGACCTCATCGACGCCGCCGACACCCGTCGCGGCCTCCCGTCGGCCCACAAGCAGTTCGAGTCGCTGCACGCGGCGCGCGGCGGCCGGGGGTCGGCCACCGACTTCGGGGTGTCGTCAGCCATCCTGCTGGGCGACCTCCTCCTCATGTGGAGCATCGAGCTCGCGGACGGCTCCGGCGCCCCGGGCATCGATCGCGCCCGGCCGCTCCTCAGCGCCATGCGGGCAGAGGTCACCGCCGGGCAGTTCCTCGACGTGAGCGCGCAGTACCGCGTCACCGGCGCCACGTCGGTGGCCGATGAACTCGACGTCGCCCGCCGCGTGCTCGAATACAAGACGGCCAGCTACTCCATCCGGCGCCCCTCCCAGATCGGCGCGGCGCTCGGTGGCGCCGACGCCCAGCTCCAGGGTGCCTTGGCGGAGTTCGGTTCCGTGATCGGCCGCGCCTTCCAACTGCGCGACGACGTGCTCGGCGTCTACGGCCGACCGGAGGTCACGGGCAAGCCCTACGGAGGCGACATCCACGAGGGCAAGCGCACGGTCCTGGTGCTCACGGCGCTGTCCCACGCCTCACCCGACGAGGCCCGCGAACTGGGCGGGCTGCTGGGCGCCGAGGGCCTCACGGACACGGACGTCGACCG
The DNA here is from genome assembly GCF_055326325.1 of Tessaracoccus zhenghani. Lineage (NCBI taxonomy): Bacteria > Bacillati > Actinomycetota > Actinomycetes > Propionibacteriales > Propionibacteriaceae > Tessaracoccus > Tessaracoccus zhenghani. The sequence goes on from NZ_JBUZNQ010000001.1 coordinate 79,354, forward strand.
GGCCGCAGAGCTGATCGAAGCCTCGGGTGCCCTGGCCCACGTGGAGGCCGTGATCGAGGAGAACATGCGCCACGCCCTGGCCGTCCTCGACGACACCCAGATGACCGCGGACGGCCGCACCGCTCTGGCGGGGCTCGCCGAGCGGAGCGTCAGACGTGCCCACTGAGCTCTCCGGGCTCACCTCCACACAGGTCGCTGAACGCGTCTCCTCCGGCCAGGTCAACCACCTGCCATCGCGCTCCGGGCGCAGCACGGCAGGCATCGTGCGCGCCAACGTGCTCACCCGGGTCAACGCCATCCTTTTCGTGCTGTTCTGTCTGGTCCTCGTCACGGGCAACCTTCTCCAGGGGGCGTTCGGCCTGCTCATCATCGCCAACTCCGTCGTGGGCATCGTGCAGGAGCTACGCGCCAAGCGCACGCTCGACAACCTGGCCGTGGTGGGCGAGGCCCACCCCATCGTCGTGCGCGACGGCGAACGCACGCGGGTCACCCGGGACGAGGTGGTCCTCGACGACCTCATCGCGGTGGGCCCCGGCGAACAGATCGTCGTCGACGGGTCGGTGGTGGCGGCCGACTACCTGGAGGTCGACGAATCGCTGCTCACCGGCGAGGCCGACCCGGTGGCCAAGCAGCCGGGCGACGGGGTGCTCTCTGGGGCCTACGTCATCTCCGGCACCGGGCTGTACCGCGCGGAGAGGGTGGGGGCCGACGCCTACGCGGCGCAACTGACCGCCCAGGCGGCCAAGTTCACCCTTGTCTCCTCGGAGCTGCGCCAGGGCATCAACCGGATCCTCCGCTGGGTCACCTACCTGTTGGTCCCCGTCGCCGCGCTGTCCATCTTCGTCCAGTTCAACCAGCCGGACACCACCTGGCAGGAGTCGGTGCTGCGGATGGTGGCCGTGCTGGTGCCGATGGTGCCCGAGGGCCTCGTGCTGCTCACCTCGATGGCCTTCGCGCTGGGCGTGATCAGGCTCGGCCGGCGCCAGTGCCTGGTCAACGAACTCCCCGCGATCGAGGGCCTGGCCCGGGTCGACGTCGTGTGCGCCGACAAGACCGGCACGCTCACCCAGCACGCCATGACGCTGGGCGAACTCCTGGACCTCACAGACGACCCGGGCCACACCCGTGTGGTCCTGTCGCAACTGGTGGCGGCCGACGACGCCCCGAACGCCTCCGTGCAGGCCATCGCCGCGGCGATCGCGGCCGCCGACGAACCCTGGCCCGTCGAGGCCCGGGCTCCGTTCACCTCCGCCAGGAAGTGGTCCGGCGTCAGCTTCGCCGGCGAGCGTGGGCACTGGGTGCTGGGCGCGCCGGAGGTACTGGCAGGCCATGACGAACTCGCCCGACGCGCGGAGCAGATCGGTGCCACCGGCCGCCGGGTCCTGCTGCTCGCCCGGGCGAAGCAGCGCGTCGATTCGCCCCAGGCGCCCGGGGAGGCGAGCCCCGTCGCGCTCCTGGTGCTCGACCAGCTCATCCGGCCGGACGCGGCGGAGACTCTCACCTACTTCCAGGAGCAGGGCGTGGCGCTCAAGGTCATCTCGGGCGACAACGCCGCGTCGGTGGCCGCCGTGACGCGCTCGCTGGGCGTGGCCATCGGCGACGTCATCGACGCCCGGACGCTGCCCGGGGCGGGCGAGCAGTTCGACGACGCCGTCGACGCCGTCGATGTGTTCGGCCGTGTGACGCCCGAGCAGAAGCGCCAGATGGTGGGTGCGCTGCAGGGCCGCGGCCACACCGTCGCCATGACGGGCGACGGCGTCAACGACGTGCTGGCGCTCAAGGATGCAGATCTCGGCGTGGCGATGGGCTCCGGCGCGCCGGCCACCCGCGCCGTCGCCCAGATCGTGCTGCTCGACGACAAGTTCGCCACCCTCCCCCACGTCGTCGCCGAGGGGCGCCGGGTGATCGGCAACGTGGAACGCGTGGCCAAGCTGTTCCTCACCAAGACGGTCTACGCCATCGCCCTCGCCCTGGTCCTCGGGCTGATGGGCCTTCCCAACCCGTTCCTGCCGCTCCAGATGACGGTGGTGGGGTGGTTCACGATCGGCATCCCGGCCTTCCTGTTGAGCCTCGCGCCGAACCGAGAGCGGGCGCGGCCCGGGTTCGTCTGGCGGACCCTCTCCGTGGCCATCCCCTGTGGCCTCATCGTGGCCGGCGTGACCATCGCCACCTACGTCACCGCCCGCGGCTTCGGCGTGGTTCCGGATCCGCACCAGGAGCAGGCCTCCACTGCGACCCTCATCGCCCTCATCCTGACGGCCACCTGGGTGCTGGCCGTGGTGGCGCGTCCCTACTACTGGTGGCGGGTGGGCCTTGTGGCGTTCGCGTACGCCTTCTACTTCCTGGTGTTCGCGCTGCCCGCCCCCCGCCGCGCGCTGGGGCTGGACATCACGAACACGGCCGAGATCACCTTCGGCGTCGTGGCCGGGCTGATCGGGATGGCGCTGGTGGAGCTCACCTGGTGGGTCACCAAGATCATCCGCCGGGAACGTGCCGACGTCTGGGCTCAGCCGAAGGCGGCGCTCCCGTAATCGGCGGCGCCGGGATCCGCCGTCCAGGTGGCCTTCAACGCGTCCGCGATGGCCTGCGCCTCCACGAAGGGGTCTGCAGCGGTGAACACGGCCGTCGAGACGACGGCTCGGCGCGCGCCTGCGGCGAGCACTGCGTCGACGTTGCCCGACGAGATGCCGCCGGCCGCGAACCACACCGGGCCGGCGGGCAGCGCCAGTGGCGGATACTGCGCCGCCATCTCCGCGACGGCGGCGCCGGCCCCCTCGCCGTCGACGGCCGGGCCGACGAAGGCGAAGTTCCACGGATCCCCGTCGACCTTGTCCGCGTCCTCCGCACCGTCGATGGAGCGGCCGAGCAGTGCGAACTCATGGGGCCGCTTGATCCCGAAGGGACGCCATCCGGGGCGCTTGAGGAAGACCACGTCAGCGCCGCTGGCCTCAGCGACGTCGAGATTGTCCGCCGCGATGAGCGTCTGCAAACCGAACAGCCGGTTGCGGGCCACGCGGATCCCCTCCGCTGTTTCCTCGACCGAGCGCTCGCCCCTGGTCAGCACCAGCAGGTCGGCCCCGTGGGCGGCGAAGTCTGCGGCCTCCGGGCCGGAACGCTCAGGTGGGACCACCAGGGCGAGACGGGCCAGGCGCAGTCTGGTGTGAAGAGACAAGGGTGCGGTCACAGGGGCAATCTACTTCGTCGGGGAGGCCACCGGAAGGAGTTCGGCGACGTGCCCGCGCGCCGGTGGCGGAGGCTTCGGCGGGGCAGCCTACAATCAGGAGAGCAAACGGGCCCACGGCCTCCTTCCCCGACCGTGCTTGGAGTGGCATGAACAGCACTTTCGACCCGTTGGTCGGCCAAGTGCTCGACGGTCGCTACGAAATCGTGGCGAAAGTCGCCCGCGGTGGCATGGCCACGGTGTATCGCGCGCGAGACCGACGTCTGTCGCGCGTCGTCGCGGTCAAGGTCATGCGCAGCGACCTCGGCGAGGACGACGAGTTCGCCGCCAAGTTCGACCGCGAGGCCAGGTCCGCGGCCGTCCTCTCCCACCCGAGCGTGGTGTCGATCTTCGACCAGGGCTCCTCCCAGGGCAAGCCGTACATCGTCATGGAGTTCATCGAGGGCGAGACGATGCGCCGGATAATCAGCCGCGACTCCCCCATGCCGCCGGACAGGGCGCTCGAGCTGTTCGAGCAGGTCGCGGCCGCGCTGGCCGCCGCCCACGAGGCGGGCGTGGTGCACCGCGACATCAAACCCGAGAACGTCATGATCACCCGCCGCGGCCACGTCAAGGTCGCAGATTTCGGGCTCGCGCGTCAGGTGGGCTCCCCCCAGATGACCGCCACGGGCATCCTCGTCGGCACCGCCAGCTACCTTCCGCCGGAGCTCGTGACGCACTCGCGCCCTGATGGCCGCAGCGACGTGTACTCCGCCGGCGTGGTGCTCTTCGAGCTGCTCACCGGGAAGAAGCCGCACACCGGCGAGAACAACTACCAGATCGCCTACCGCCACGTGAACGTCGACATCGAGCGACCCTCAGAGCGGCTCGCAGAGATCGGGCACAGCGCCGACTGGGAGATCCCGGACTACCTCGACACCCTCGTCCTGGCCGCCACCCGCCGCGACCCTCGTGCCCGCATCTCCGACGGCCGGGAGCTGCTCAGCGCGGTGCGCCGCGCGCGGCGCGAACTCGCGCGCACGGGCGGCCATGACAACCCCACCCTCGCCGCTGCCCTGCTTCCCGAGAGTCCTGCGGAGGACGAGACCGAACACCTGCGCACACGTTCCTCCGAACGGCCGCGCCCCCTGTCTTCGGGCTCGCCCCCCACCGTCGTGCTCCGCCGCGACGAGTGGCGCCCGGCGCAGAAGAAGCCACGCCCGGACCCGGTCCCCGTCGCCGAACCCGTGTCGCCGCGGCCCGTGGCCGCCACCACCCAGCCGCGTAGTCAGCGCACGCCCGTGTTCCCGCACCTGCACATCTCCGACGACCCGGTCCACCGGCGCCGTCGCGTCGTCGCGCTCGTCCTGGTGGTGCTCCTCCTGGCGGGCGCCGCGGGCGTCGGCTCGTGGTGGTGGCTCGACGGGCGCTTCACCACCGTGCCCGCGATGAGCACGCTCAACGAGACCAAGGCCCGGGAGGCCGCGTCGGCCAACGCCCTCAAGGTCAACCGCACCGAGCAGTACTCCGAGACCGTACCGGCGGGGGTCGTGATCGCCACGGACCCCACAGCGGGCGAGCGCCTCTTCCGGGGCTCCGACGTCACGTTGGTGTTGTCGAAGGGGCCGGAGCGCTACCCCATGCCCGCGGTGGTCGGGATCCCACTGGAGGCCGCATCCCAGGCGCTGACCGCCGGGCGGCTCGCCGTCGGCACCGTCACAGAGCAGTTCTCGGAGACGGTCGCCGAGGGCATCGTGCTGACCGCCTCGCAGGAGGCGGGTGCCCAGCTGAAGCCGGACACCCCCGTCGACCTGAGCGTCTCCAAGGGCCGCGAACCCATCCGCATCCCGGACCATGTGGGCGGGAGCGCGGACAAGGCCGTGAAGGAACTGGAGAAGCTCGGCTTCACCGTGGCGATCGAGGAGGAGAACTCCGCGGACGTCGGGGCCGGCCGCGTCATCAGGCAGGACCCGCGCGACGGGAGTGGGCACCGCGGCGACACCGTCACCCTGGTCAAGTCCCTCGGCCCCGTGATGGTGACGGTTCCCGAGGTCTGGATGAAGAGCACCGACGAGGCCACCAAGCTGCTCGAGGACCTCGACCTGGTGGTCAAGGTGGAGCGCAGTTCGAACTTCCCGATCCCGCTGGACATCGCCAACAGCACAGACCCGGCGGCGGGTACCGAGGTCGCCGTGGGGACGAAGGTCACGCTCTACGTCGCCTGATCGCGATCGCTGGCACACTGGTGGCCGGAGGTGGGGGATCGTGCCCGATTTCATGGTGGTCGTGCTCATTGTGCTGGCGGTGGCCGCCGTCGGCTTCGGCATCTGGGGCGTGCTGCGGCACCGCTATGTGCAGTCGCTGCGGGCCAAGGGCTGGGAGTTCATCACGTCTCCCCCGCTGTCCATCACCCACGGCCTGAACGTGCCGCCGTTCGGGCTGGGGTTCGATCGCCGCGTCGACGACCAACTGCTCGGCGTCGCGAAGGACTCAACGCCGTTCACCGCCTTCCGCTACTCGTGCGACGCCTGGCGCAGCGCCGGGTACGTGGTGACCATGCCCCTGCCGAAGTCGCTCCCGGCGGCTGAGGTCCTCCATGTCACCGACGACCGGCTGCCCAGGCTGGGCGAGCCCGTCGAACTAGGCGAACTGCGCGCGGCCGCGCCGTCGCGCCGCTATGCCGAGGAGTTGCTCACGGCGGTGGGCGCCCACCTCCGCGGGCCGTACCGGATCAGCATCGACCACGACAACCTGGTCCTGGTCGACGCGCCCCGCGAGGCGGACCCCCTCGAGGACGCCATCGAGCAGTTGGCAGCCGTGCGCGCCGCGCTGCTCACCACCGCGATCACCCAGTACAGCGGGCCCCCCGCCCCTGCGGGCCTGAGTTTCCACGGCCGCCCGGGCTGGTCCTACCTCCCCCGCGACGACGCCTACCTGGGCGCCGTGAGCAGCACCGGCGGCGGCTTCGACCACCAGGCCCACGACATCATCACCTCGTCCAACGACGGGCTGCCCTTCGTCCGCCTGAAGCACACCTGGAAGACCAGGCACACCCGCAGGGACTCCGAGGGCAGGACCCACACAGAGATCCGCAACCACGACGAGATCCTCTGTGAGTTCCGCACCACATTCCCGTTCGAGGACCTGTCCGTGAACTGGGGCCTGTTCGGGCGGTCGCAGAAGTTCGAGTGGGAGGACTTCAACCGGCGCTTCACCGTGCGCACCGGCAACGCCAGGTTCGGCTCTGACGTCATGCACCAGCGCCAGATGGAGTACCTGATGCTGGCCGATGCGCCGAAGTTCGAGATCTCGGCAGGGGTCATCCGGGTGGGCGACGGCGACGACTGGCTGCCGGCAGACTTGGACCGCACGTCGCGGTTCCTCCACGGGTTCTTCGCGCGGGTGCCCAACTTCGTCTGGCAGGAACTGGGCGCATGGCCGCGCCCGATCGCGGAGCTGGAACCCCGTTAGCCACAGGCTGCAAAACGGAGAGCCGCCATGCTGAGTCCAGCGGGAAGATCTGATCGACATATGACGGCTCGAACTGCATCTCCGCGCTGCGGATCGGCGTCGCTCACCTGACGTGCCCAGTTCACGCTCGGCCAGTATAGAGCCCCTCTCTGTTCACTACGGTTCGTAGTACTCTCGGCATCGCGCCACCCCCATTAGCGCTCGTCTAGCACCGCGCGCTTCAGTCGATGGAGACACCTATGATTTCGCACAAATGGAGCTTAAGCATTCTCCTCGCGATCGGGATAAGCCTCTCTTCGGGAGTGGCTGTGGCGGACGATCCTACGCACGGCGCATCGGTTGGCCCCGGTGTTTCCGATCCTCGGATCGACGAGATACTGTCTGTGAATCCCGGCGTTAGTTCGAAGGAACTCGCCGAGTCCATTGCAGATCACGCGATCAACCGAGGAATCAGCGAGGAAGATGTAGTCGCGATGCTGTATGAAGATTCGAGCGAGGCTAGAGCAGCGCACATTCCGAAAGCAACAGAACTGTCCACGAACAGCACAGGTGAAGGCACCGCTGTCAAGCTAGGTTGCGCAGCCGCTGGATACTTCACGTACTCTTACTCTAAGACCCTCACCGTGGCCCATGGGCACAACACTCTCTTCACAGGCCAGTGTGAGGCAGTGCACATGCCGGGCAGAGACATCCCGAGCATCCGGCGCATCACTAGTACCTACACCGGGCTTCGAACGCATGCAAGTTATCCTGCTCATCTTCGTCGAGTCGACGGTGCGTCCATCAACATGAACGACCGCGCAGGGCAGTTCGGCATCAATCGGTTGAGCGCTAACGTCCAGTACGAGTCCGATTTCTCATTCAACAAACATCCTCTTTGGCCTTTCGCTTCCCTCGACGACCAGGTGTGGAAGTCGACATACAACTGCTCGAGTCTGGTTTGGGCAGCTTGGATGTATGCATCGACCTACAACGTCGACCTGGATCGCAATGGCGGGCCTGGTGTATATCCGGAGGACCTCTGGAAGTCGCCGCTGACCGTCCTGAGTCGCTACCTTGAGCGAGCCTAAGTGCGACGGAGGTCATTCCTAGCGGGAGGCTTGGCGCTCTGCGCCGCGTCTGCCAGCGGTTGCAGCGCAGATCCGTGGATTGAAAGCCCTGCAGAGTCGGAGGGCGAGTTCGATCCCACTGCCAGCGGTTACGCGCTGGGGTTCTCCAACTACGGCGCTGGTGATGAACCTTCGACCCGTAAAGGAGTGGTGCTTCGTCTCAGCGACGACGGCCGCAGTCGTGATGTGACGGAGTTCACCCCGATCGATAATGCCCGCTTGATCGGCTGCAACGGTGCCGTCGCATGGCTCTCGAACGACCGGGCCCACTATTGGGATCAACAACACCGCACATGGGAACTCCCTGTACGCGGCGGAGCAATCGACACTCTTTCGCCGGCGGGAGACCATGTGCTCGCGGTCATCAACTACGGCACTCAAGACCTGAGTAGATACGACTCCGCGCTCCTGTTGTTCAATGGGACCGATCATCATTATTGGGACCATCATGGATTCCTCGGAGCGGGGAGCGGTTGGAACGGGGGACGCACGTTCGCCTTCTCCGCATCAGGATTGTCTCCCGAAGTCCACCTCACCGACCTGACATCCGACGCAGTCTCGAGCTTTGGACCCGCTGCAGAGGTGTCTTCGGTGTGGGGCGAGCGGATGGCTACTTTGGATCGGTTCAGTTACGCCTTCGTGGCGAGGTCACCTGATGCCCAGTCAACAATAGACATTTGGCGGATAGATCCGGAGGCACGCTCAGTCACCCCCCTCCCTCTCACTGGCCCCGGCGCCAGCGTAGCCCAGTGGCAGTCCGAGGGCGGACCGACCACGCTCACAGCGCTCGGCGGGTCCCTCTACTGGTTAGCTACTGGAAGTCTGTGGACAGCGGATCCCCAGACCGGGGTTTCTCGCGAAGTTGTGAGCTTGTCAAGGGAAAGCAGCTGGTTCCTGGGGCCATCGGGAGTGGTAGGAGTTCGACCTGCTGGTCTGGGCTGGTCGTTGGAACATCGCTCGGTCACTGATGGAGAAGTCGTTCACCAGCTGGAAGACATCATGATTCCTGATGTGCCAGGTCTGCACCCTTTTGGTGCTGTCTATACGGGAGGGACTCTCCCCACGGGCCGGGGGTAATTGTCCCTTTTAGCGGAGTGAAACCCCTTGTGGTGAGGAGCCGCCTTGCCCGGCGGGCGAGCACACCGGGCGCGACTCGAAGGCAAGGCACCCACCGCCATCGTCACGAGATCCTCGCCGAATCGAGCACCGCGTGACTGTTCGCCATCCCGCCGCGAACGAGAGCCCTTGGTTCATGGCCGCGCTCGACGGCAGAAATCGAGCCGCGTCAGCGCAGTGCCCAGGCGACACGTTGGCCCGCTTCGGCACACTGCTCCCCAGTGACATCGAGGTGCGTCACGGCGCGCAGCGCCCGCGGGCCCAGGACGCTGACCAACACACCCTTGTCCTTCAGCCGTGCGGCGACTCCCGGCGCATCCGGGGTGGAGATCAGCACGATGTTGGTCACCACCGACTCGACGGTGACGACGCCCGGCCGGGCCGCGTCGATGGTCTCGGCCAGGACGCGCGCCGCGGTGTGGTCCTCCACGACGCGGGCGAGGTTGTGGTCCAGCGCGTAGAGCCCGGCGGCGGCGAGCACGCCGGCCTGGCGCCAGCCGGCACCCAACCGCTTGCGCTGCACGCGGGCGCGGGCCATCTGCTCCGCGCTGCCGACGAGCACGCTGCCCACCGGAGCGCCGAGCCCCTTGGACAGGCAGCTGCTGACGGTGTCGAACAGCGAGCCGTACTCGGCGAACGAGCGACCGGTCACAGCAGCGGCGTTGGCGAGCCGGGCGCCGTCGAGATGCGTGGCGATGCCGAGCGCACGGGCGCCCTCGGAGACCTTGCCCAGTTCGTCGAAGTCCTGCACGGTCCCGCCACCGAAGTTGTGGCTGTCCTCCACCTCGATGCAGGCCGTCTCCACCAGGTACGGGCCGCAGTCGACCGCCACCATCGCCAGGGCGTCGTCGGCCACGAGCCGCCCGCGATCCGAGCCCCAGGTGCGCATGGTCACTCCGCCGACGGCGCCGTGGGCGCCCATCTCCGCCCGGGCGATGTGCGCCTGCGCGTCGCAGAGCACTTCGGTGCCGGGCGGGGTGTGCAGCCAGATGCCGAGCTGGTTGGCCAGGGACCCGGTCGCGCAGAAGAGCGCGTCCTCCTTGCCGAATATCCCGGCCACTCGGCGCTCCAGCTCCGCGACGGTGGGGTCCTCGCCGTAGACGTCGTCCCCGACGGGGGCCTCCACCATGGCGGCCAGCATCCCGGCCGAGGGCCGGGTCACCGTGTCGCTGCGGAGATCGATCACAGGTCCTTGGCCTGGAACCACTGGACCGGGTTTTCGCGGTTAAGGCGGCCCGAGCGGAGGCGGCGGGCCACGAGGAAGGCCAGTTCGAGCGACTGGTTGCGGTTCAGGCGGGGGTCGCAGACCGTCTCATAGCGGTTGGCGAGATCGTTCTCGTCGAGGTTGTAGACGCCGCCCACGCATTCTGTGACGTCGTCGCCCGTCATCTCCACGTGCAGGCCGCCGGGCCAGGTGCCGAGTTGCTCGTGGACGTCGAAGAAGCCGTTGACCTCATCGGCGACATCCGCGAACGAGCGGGTCTTGTAGCCGTTCTTCGCCTCGAAGGTGTTGCCGTGCATGGGGTCACAGACCCAGGCGACCTTGCGGCCGCTGGCCTCGACAGCCTCGATGACGGCGGGCAGCACGTCGCGGACCTTCTTGGCGCCCATCCGGGTGATGAACGTCAGGCGCCCCGGGACGTGGTGGGGATCAAGCTTGTCTGCCAGCGCGAGCGCATCGGCGACGCTGGTGGAGGGGCCGAGCTTGACCCCGAGCGGGTTCTGCACGCGGCTGAACAGCTCCACGTGGGCGCCATCGAGCTGGCGGGTGCGCTCCCCGATCCAGAGCATGTGGCCGGAGCAACCGTACAGCTCCTGCGAGCGGGAGTCGACGCGGGTGAGGGCGCGCTCGTACTCGAGCAGCAGCGCCTCGTGGCTGGCGTAGAAGTCGACGGTGCTGAGCGAGTCGTCCTTCACGCCGCAGGCGACCATGAAGGCCAGCGCGCGGTCGATCTCGGAGGCGAGCTCCTCGTACTCCGCCTCGACCTGCGAGTCGCGGACGAATTCGGCGTTCCAGCTGTGCACTCCACGCAGGTCGGCGAAGCCGCCCTTGACGAAGGCGCGCACGAGGTTCAGCGTGGCCGCGGAAGCGTTGTAGACGCGGAGGAGGCGCTGGGGATCGTGCTCCCGCGACTCCTGCGTGAAGTCGAAGCCGTTGATGGCGTCGCCGCGGTAGGAGGGCAACGACAGGTCGCCCCGGGTCTCCACACCGTTCGAGCGCGGCTTGGCGTACTGACCCGCGATGCGGCCGACCTTGACCACCGGGACCTGCGCGGCGTAGGTCATGACCACTGCCATCGAGAGCTGCACGAGCAGCTTGCTCTTGATGGCCTGGGCGGTGACCCCGGAGAACGTCTCCGCGCAGTCGCCGCCCTGCAGGAGGAACGCCCGGCCGTCGGCGACATCGGCCATCTTGAGACGCAGGTCGTCACACTCCCCAGCGAAAACCAGCGGGGGCAGCTTCTCCAGCGCGTCGATGGTCCGATCGAGGGCCGCGGGATCCGGGTACGACGGCTGCTGGACGTAGGGCAGCGCGCGTAGTTCTTCCCGGGAAATGATGCTCGACATGCGCGTTAGGTTACCCCACCCCGCACAGCGCCCTCACCGGTCGACGAGCCGGTGGACGGCCTCACTCGTTGGGATCGTGCAGGCCCTTGTCGATCGCGTAGAGCGTCAGTTCCACCCGGTTGTGGAGTTGCAGCTTGCGCAGCACGTTCTGCACATGGTTCTGCACGGTGCGGTGGGACACGAACAGTTCGTCGGCGATCTCCTTGTAGGCCATGCCCTTCGCGACGCGGCGGAGCACTTCGATCTCCCGGCTGGTCAGCACCGGGCCCTCTTCGTTGTGGGAGCGGGCCACGTTCACCATCCGGCGGAACTCGCCCAGCACCAGCCCGGCCAGACCCGGCGTGAACACGGCATCGCCGACAGCCGTGCGGCGCACGCCGTCGATGAGTTCCTCCTTGGACGCCGACTTCACCAGGTAGCCCTTCGCACCGGCCTTCATGGCGCGGAGCACGTCGTCGCGTTCACCGGAGGCCGACATCACGAGGACGTGCATGTCCGGGAACTCCTGCAGCAGGATCTCGATGCAGGTGGCGCCGTCCGGCTCGGGGATCTGCAGGTCCATCACCATGACCTCCGGACGGGCCGCGCGCGCCCTGTCCAGGCACTCCCGGCCGTTCTTGGCCACGGCCACGATCTCGAAACCCACCTCGGTGAGGTCCTCGCTCAGCGCGTCGATCCACATGGGGTGGTCGTCGACCAGCATGACCCGCTTCCGCTCCAACTTCGCAACCACTCAACTCTCCATCGCGTCGACGTCGATCGGGAACCTGAGTTCCCATTCTGCCCCAGCACCGGGCGAGGATTTGAGGATCGCCGAGCCGCCCAGCGCCGCCATGCGGCCCACGATCGAGTCGCGGATGCCCATCCGGCCGTTGGCTGCGGCGGCCTCCACCTGCTGGGCGCTCATGCCGACGCCATTGTCGCGGACCCAGAGGATCACCTCATCGCACATCTCCTGGTCCAGCAGGATCCAGACCCGGGCGTCCGGGCCTGCGTGTTCCTCCACGTTCTTGAGGATCTCCGCCAGGGCGGCCTCAATCTCGTCGGCCAGAGGCCTGGGGATCTCCACCAGGCTGGCCATGGTGGCGACGGTGACCTTGGACGATTCGTACTTGTCGAGGACGGCCGCGAGGTCGACGGTGGTGGTGGGCTCGACGTTGAGCACGTCGCGGTCTTGCAGGTGCGAGCGCAGCTGCATCTCGGACTCACGCGCCAATGCCGCGAGCCGGATGCCGCGGGGGCCCAGCGAGGGACCCTCCCGCTCGACGAGGGCCAGCACCTGCAGGGCGCCGTCGTGCACGAGCCTGGAGAGTCGCTCCCGTTCGCCGAGCGCGGCGGAGCGGACGCGCTCCTGCTCCTGCTCGACGATCGTGGCCCGGAACTGGGAGATCAACACGCCCAGGCAGGCGGTGAGCAGGATCATGACGAAGCTGCTGCCGAGGCGCTCCAGGCTGAAGTGCGACGGCACCATCAGCGTCGAACCGGCGATGATGACGGAGAACACCACGCCGTACCGGACGCTGTTGAACAGCGCTGCGTAGGCCGCGGCGCCGCCCGCCCAGTAGCCGGCCAGCGTCAGCGGCGCACCGCCCGGCGGCAGGACCAGTGCCGTGACCAGCACGATCGTGACCGTGACGCCCAGGTCCGCCAGGTGGGCGGCGGGGGTGCGCTTCGAGGGCTTGCGCATCCGCAGCGAGATGAAGATGTGCCAGAACACCAACGCCAGGGTGGCTGCGATCACTCCCAGCCGGTTGTCGGCGCGGGGCAGGACGAGCAGGAAGTTCACCAGCACCACGTGGACGCCCAACAGCCCGCGGGCCACCTCCACGACGGTGTAGACCCGGCTGAGCACGTCGTGCCGGTCGCGGTACCAGAGGGTGAACGGGCGCAGGCCCCGGACGGCCTGCGCCTCGTTCCACTGGCTGTCAGGCATCAGGAGCCGCGCTCTGCTCCGCAGGGGGCCCCTCCCCGCCGGGGCGGGGCCGCACGAACTCGTCGGAGCCGATGTCCCTGAGGTCGCCGTGCTTGACGCGCGTGGCATAGACGTCGGCGTACTCCTGACCGGTGAGTTGCTGGATCGCGGCCAGGGTCTCGTCCGTCACCCAGCGCAGCAGCGCCGTGCTGGGCTTCGCGGTGGCGTGGGCGGAGAAGTCGAGGGGCTTGCCGATGATCACGACGGGGCGGCGCACCCACGGCAGACCGAACGGGCCCTTGAAGGACTTGGTGCCGGTGACGCCCACCGGGATCACGGGCACATTGTTGCTGAGCGCCATGCGGGCCATGCCCGTCTTGCCCTTGTACAGCCGGCCGTCGGGCGAGCGGGTGCCCTCGGGGTAGATGCCCACCACGCTGCCCTCCGCGAGCACGGAGGTGATGCTGCCGAGCGCCTGCGCGCTGGCGCGGCCGCCGCTGCGGTCCATGGGCACCATACCCACGTTCTTCAGGAACCAGGCCACGATCTTGCTGCCCACCCCGCCCTCGCCGGAGAACAGTTCGGCCTTGGCGGGGAAGATGATCCGGCGCGGCATGCTGGCAGGCAGCACCAGGGAGTCGAAGGCGGCGATGTGGTTGCTGGCCAGGATCGCGCCGCCCTGCCTGGGGAAGTTCTCCTTCCCGATCACCTTCGTGCCATAGCCGTACTTCACCATGGGCGTGAAGATGACGTACTTGAAGAACTGGTACCACATGGGCGGCAGTCTAATCTCTGTCATCGTAGGAAGATGACTACCTCCTACAGCGTCCGGAATGAGGCGCGCCCGTTCCGGGGTGGACAGGGCGACATCGGTGTCGTCATGTGCCACGGATTCACCGGGACCGTCGGAAGCCTGCGACCCTGGGCCGAAGGGCTGGCTGAGCCCGACGGCGACTGGCCCGGGGTCCGGGTCCTGGCCCCGCGGCTCCCTGGCCACGGGACACATTGGCGCGACCTGGCACGCACCAGGTGGTGGGACTGGTACAACGCCGTCGAGGACGCGTACGTCGACCTGGCCGCCACCTGCAGCACGGTGTTCGTCGCCGGCCTCTCGATGGGCGGCGCGCTGGCGCTGCAGCTGGCCGCAGCCCACCCTGTGGGTGGCACCCTGCTGGTGAACCCCTCCCTCGGCACCAGGGACCGCCGCGTCGCCCCAGCGGTGAAGATCCACCGGCTGCTGCCGCCTCAGCGCGGCATCGCCTCCGACATCGCGCTGGCCCGGGTGGAGGAGCCGGCCTACTCGCGCTTCTCCGTGACCAGCCTCGCCACGATGGCCGAGCTGTGGGCAGACACCCGGGCGAAGCTGCACCGGATCCCCGGCCCGGTGCTCCTGATGGCCTCGACGGTGGACCACGTCGTGGACGGCCTCAGCCGCGAGGTGATCCGCCGGGACATGGCGGAGGTCGTGGATGTCGAACTGACGCGCAGCTACCACGTCGCCACCCTCGACCACGACGCCGGCCGGATCGTCGCCGAATCCCGCCGCTTCATCACGGGGCGCGCAGCCGCCTAGAACTCCAGGACGGTACGGCCGGGCAGGGCCGTGCCCTCGAGCTTGGCCAGCACGTCGTTGACGTCGTCGAGGCGCGCCGGGTGCACCGTCGCCTCGATCTTCGCCTGCGCCGCGAGCGCGAGGGCCCGGTCCAGGTCGTACCGGGTGCCCACGATGGAGCCGCGCAGCGTGATGGCGCGCATCACCATGTCGTAGATGTTGATCGGGAAATCGCCCGGAGGCAGTCCGTTGAGCACCACGGTGCCGCCCGGCCGCATCATCGCCACGGACTGGCCGAATGCCGCCGGCGAGACGGCCGTGACCAGCGCCGCGTGCGCGCCTCCGATGATCCGGCGGACGTAGCTCACCGGGTCCGCCTCCCGCACGTTGATGGTGAGGTTCGCGCCCAGGCGGGCCGCCAGCGTCAGCTTCGCGTCGTCGATGTCGGTGGCCACCACCTGCAGGCCCATGGCACGGGCGTATTGCACGGCCAGGTGGCCCAGCCCGCCCACGCCCGAGACCACGACCCAGTCCCCGGGGTCCGATTCGGTCATCATGAGGCCCTTGTACACGGTGAGCCCCGCGCACATGAGCGGCGCCGCCTGCTCATACGGCAGGCCGGCCGGCAACTTCACCGCGAAATCAGCCTTGGCCACCACGAAATCCGCGAACCCACCGTCCACGTCGTAGCCGGTGCGTCGCTGCTTGGCGCACAGCGTCTCCCACCCCGACATGCACTGCTCGCACCGGCCGCACGCCTCGTGCAGCCACGGCACTCCGACGCGGTCGCCCACCTGGTGCAGTTCGACGCCGGGGCCGACCGCCGCCACCTCGCCCACGGCCTCGTGGCCGGGGATGCGGGGCAACGCGGGCTTGTCGGGCCAGTCGCCGTGGATGGCGTGCAGGTCGGTGTGGCACACGCCACAGGCCCTGACGCGGACGAGGACCTCTCCCCACCGCGGTTCGGGGACGGGCACCTCGCGCAGTTCGAGGGGGGTGCGGAACCTCGTGACGACGGCGGCCCGCATGGTGTCGGTCATGGCTGCTTCCCTGCCTGGATGGCGGTGATGGCGACGGTGTTGACGATGTCGGAGACCAGCGCGCCCCGCGAGAGGTCGTTGACCGGCTTGTTGAGGCCCTGAAGGACGGGCCCGATCGCCAGCGCACCGGCGCTGCGCTGGACTGCCTTGTAGGTGTTGTTGCCCGTCTGCAGGTCCGGGAAGACCAGCACGGTCGCCCGTCCGGCGACCGGGGACTCCGGTGCCTTGGTGCGGGCCACGGCCGGTTCGACGGCCGCGTCGTACTGCAGCGGCCCGTCGACGGGGAGCCCGGGCGCGCGCTCGCGCACGAGCCGGGTCGCCTCGACGGTCTGTTCCACGTCCGGCCCCGTTCCGGAGGCGCCGGTCGAATAGGACAGCATCGCGACGCGGGGCTCGATCCCGAACTGCCGGGCGGTCTCGGCGGAGCTGAGCGCGATCTCGGCCACCTGGTCCGGCGTGGGGTTCGGGTTGACCGCGCAGTCGCCGAACACGAGCACCCGGTCCGCCAGGCACATGAGGAACACCGACGACACCACGGTGATCCCCGGCCTGGTCCTGATGATCTGCAGCGCTGGGCGGATGGTGTGCGCCGTGGTGTGCACCGCCCCTGAGACCATCCCGTCGGCGAGGGACTCGTGAACCATCATGGTGCCGAAGTAGCTGACGTCCTTCATGGTCTCGCGTGCCTGCTCCAGGGTGACGCCCTTCTGGGCGCGAAGCCGGGCATAGCTCTGCGCAAACTCCTCGCGCAACGGGCTCGTGGCGGGGTCGATGAGCTGGGCGGCACCGATGGCGAGGTCGAGTTCCTGCGCCTTCGCCCTGACGACCCCGGGGTCGCCGAGCAGGGTGAGCCGGCAGATCCCCTGATCGAGGAGGCGGTGCGCGGCACGGAGGATGCGCTCCTCCTCTCCCTCGGGCAGCACGATGTGGCGGTCGGCGGCGCGGGCCGCCTCCAACAGCCGGTGCTCGAACATCAGCGGCGTCACCACGTCCTCGCGTCCCACCACCCGGGCGCCGCGCAGAAGTTGTCCAGCGTCGGCGTCGCGGGCGAAGACGTCGCGGGCCTCCCGCAGTTGGCGGGCGTTGAGCTGGGCGGGTACCCGCTCGTAGTCACCCAACGCGAGATAGACCTGCTCGATGGTGCTGCTGGTGCGCAACAAGGGCGCGCCCGGCGTCAGCCGCTGCCAGAAGGCGCCGACTGCGGGGTCGAGCGGCCACGGTCCGGCGGCGATGGCCGCCGCAGCGGCGGGGAACCGCCCGGTCGCGGCCGCCAACGGCAGTCCGACGCCGATCTCCGTCCGGTCGGCGGAGAAGATCACCAGCGACTCGGGACGCACCTGGGGCAGGAGGTTGGACAGGCTCATGTCGGCGATCAGCAGCGCGCGCCGGGTGGCCACCGCGGCGAGGTCCCCCTCCCCCGCGACCGGCTCTGCACCGATCGCCACCAGCGCACCCTCGAGGCCGCTCACGGCCCCAGTCACCTCGGGCACGACGAACGCGGGCACCGGCAGTTCGCCGAGGTCCGCGGCACTCAGTTGCTGGCCCTCGCCCCTCGGCGCGAGCACACCGACCACCTGCGCGAAATTGCGGGTCGCCTCGTCCAGGGCGACGTCGATGCGTTCGCGGGTGAGTTCCGCTCCCCCGCCGGACGGCACGACGAGCACCATGGGCACGTCGATGTTGGCCGAGACGCGGGTGTTCCAGGCGAATTCGATGGGGGCCAGCGAACAGTCGTATTCGCTGCCCAGCACCAGCACGGCGTCGTGCCGTTGTGCGCAATCGGCGTAGCGCGCGATGATCTGCGCCATCGCCGCCGTCGAGTTGTGCAGCACCTCGTCGGCAGTGGCGCCCCACCGGGGCTCCGGCCCGTCGTCAGCCGCGAGTTCCAGCAGCGCGCCGAGCACCCGGTCGGTGGGTTCCGCCACGATCGGCCGGAACACGCCGACGGATGCATGCCGCGAGCCCAGGTCGTCGAGCAGGCCCACAGCGAACTGCAGGAGGTGGGGGCAGTGCTCGGTCGGACAAAGGTAGATCGATGCGCCGCGCACGTCGGTGCCGGGGCTCACGGCGTTACTTCTTGAGGGCCTTGTTGATGGCGCTGTCCAACCCGTCGGGCTCATAGCCGAGGGCGGCCACGACGGCCTTGCGCACCTCCGCACCCACCCCGGTGGAGCCTGAGGACTGTGGCGGGGGCTGCGCCGCCGGCGAAGGGGCGGACGGCGCCGCCGCCGCAGGGGCGGGCACGAGCCGCAGCCCGTGGTCGAGGGCGTACTCCTTGGCGAGCGCGGTCACGATGTCGCCGGGCGCGAGCCGGACCTCCGTGGTGCCGGAGGCGAGCAGTTGGTCGATGGATTCCTTGGTGAGTACGCGGCGAGCCATGGCGTGTTCCTTACTGTCCCGTGACGGCTTCGATGGCGGTGATGGCGGCCGCGCGGGCCGCTTCGATGTCGGCCTCCGTGCCGGAGATCCACATCCGGCCGTAGATGCCCACGGAGCTCATGTGGTTGAGGAAGATCGGTGAGGCCTTCTCGGCCTCGTTGGCGGCCAGCGTGATGTAGGCGGCGGGTTCGACCTCCAGCACCAGCATGGTGTGGCCGCCCTCGATCATCGTGCCCATGTTCATCCGGTTCAGGACCTGGGCCTGGAGGGGATGCACGTTGGTGATGATCTGTTCGGAGGCGATCTTGGGGGCGATGCGTGCCTCCAAGGGCCGGCCCAACGACTCCAGGACCACCTCGCCGGCGCGGAGCACCTCGGACTGGTTGTCGGAGTGCACCTCGAACATCCCGAACTGGCGCTCGACCACCTGGGCGCCCGGCTTCACGTCAACGGCCTTCAGCACGGTGTCGACCACCCTGAAGACCCAGTTGCCCGGCGCCATCTCGACGTAGAGACTGCTCATGCCCTCCACCGGCGGGGAACCGGCCGCGATCTTCCCCGTGAACGCGGCGAACTGGGGCTGGATGCGGTCGAGATGGCAGTAGGCCCGCAGTTGGAAATCGGAATGATCGGCCATGTCAATGGCCTCCCTTCTGGGCGATGGGCTCGGCGAAGCTCGCGACCCCGAGCGGGGTGACGAGCATGGGTTCGGGGGCCACGACGGTGCGGATACCGGTGATGTCGGCCATGATGTCGGCGATGCCGAGGAAGGCTGCGGTGCCTCCCACCAGGTGGATGACGTCGACGTCGTGGCCCGCCACTGCTGCGCGGACGATGGTGGAGATCTTCTCGAGGGTGGGATGGACCAGGGGCAACAACGCCTCCTGCTCGCGCTTCCTGACCTTGCGTTTCTCCGCTTCGGCCAAGGGGATCTTCAACGCGCCGGCGATGACCAGCGACAGGTGGGTGCCACCGGTCGGCTCATCGATGTTGGCGATGACCTCGCCGCCGCGCAGGATGGCGACCCCCGTGGTGCCGCCCCCGATGTCGACGACCGCGCCGTCGGTGATCCCGAGGACCGCGTTGGCGGCGGTGGTCTCGTCGACGACGGCGGTGCACTCGATCCCTGCGCCCTCCAGGACGTAGCGGTGCGCGCGGTGGTCAGCTGCGCCGACCGCCGGCGGGATGGTCACGGCACCCTGGGTGAGCGTGCGCCCGGTGGCGGCCTCGACCTCGTTGCGGAGTTCACGGATCACGGCCTGGGCGCCGGCGAAGTCCCACACCACACCGTCGCGCACCACGTCGGCGAACCTCGTGGCGGCGGCGAGCGGGGCGCCGTCGCGGTCGGTGACCATGACGACGCTGAACGCGGTGCCGAGATCGACCCCCACCCTGATCGGGGTGTGGGGCGCGATCCGCGGGGGGTGCCGCAGCGCCGCCTTGGCCGCCTTCATGGTGCGTCTGACCGGCGTCGGGGAACCCGGCGTGGGGTCCGACGCAGCCGCGGACACGTGCATGTTCAGAGCCCTTCCTCCCAGTTGGCCGGGAAGGTGACGTAGATGAACTTGGCCCACGACGGCGTGCCGAACGTGATCGACGACCCCTTGGGCACGTAGAGGATGTCGCCGGGGCGGCCGATCTGGCCGCCTCCGTCGCCACCCAGGTGGAGCTCACCTTCGAGGACGATCTGAATCTCGTCGTAGGTGAGGGTCCAGGGGAACGACCCCTTGGTGAGGGTGAGATAGCCAGCCGCCATGGGCGCGCCGTCGTCGGCCGTGACCACGTCGCCTGCGGTGACGGCCATGGACGGGGGCGGACCCGGGTACGGGAACGGTTCGAGCCGCGCGTCGGCCTGGCGGGCCAGTTTGACGCGTGGCCGGGCGGTGGAGGCGGCGAGCGCGCCCCCACCCGACCCCAGCATGGAGGTGACAATCGTGCGGATCTGCGTCATGAGAGCGTCATCGGCCCGCGGCGCTTCCTCCGCGGCACCTCCCCGCACAATGCTGACGCCCCGGTCCTTCGCCACGTCCCGCGCGAGCGGGGTGACGATGGCATCGGCGGGCACCACGAGGCGGTCACCCGAGGCCGCTTGGACCTCGGCTGCCGTGATGACGCTCCTACCCATGACGGCTCACTCCTTCCGGTTCACGATCGTCTTCGGTGGTCAGTCGCGGTGCGGGAGGATGAGTTCCACGTCGCCGTGCGGGCGCGGGATCACGTGGACCGAGACGAGTTCGCCGACGCGACCCGCAGCCGCTGCACCGGCGTCGGTGGCGGCCTTGACCGCGCCGACGTCGCCGCGCACGAACACTGTGACCAGGCCGGCACCGATCTGTTCCTTGCCGATGAGCCGGACGTTGGCGGCCTTGACCATCGCGTCAGCGGCCTCGATGGCGCCGACGAGGCCCTTGGTCTCGACCATGCCGAGAGCGATCATCTGGACATCTGCCATGGGAGTTCTCCTTTGAGTGGGTGTTTCCGGGGTGTGGGGTGTGGTTTCGGATTGTTGTTCCGGTTGTGGTGACGGCGTCGACGGTGGTGGGGCCTCTTCAGTGGCCTGCACCTCGGTCTCTGCCGTGGCTTCGGGCTTCTTCCCGTTGCCGGGTCTGCGCCTCGGCGGCACATTGGTTGGTTGATCGGTCATTGGCTACCTCCTCGCGGACCTCATTTCTGCATTTCTGTGAGTATCTGGCGCACCAGCTTCTCGATCAGCGCCGCGTCCGCGTCCTGACCGGACGCCTCTGCGGCCTGCGCAGTGTCGTCGCTGTCGCCGACGGCCGGCGTCATGCCGTCGAGCCGTCCTCCGTGCGCGCGGGCCACATCGGGCGCCGGGCGCAGGTGGTAGGCGAGCCGCTTGACGTTGAGCACGTGCTCGACGGTGATGTTGTCGCTGACGACCGCCCCGCCGATGCCACCGGGCGCGAGCGTCATGGACGGCCGCACCCCCGTGGTCGCACCGACGCCACCCAGGCTGCCCCAGGTGTTGACGAGGACGCGGAAGGCTGGCTTCTCGATACCGAACTGGAGGATGGACTCCTCGTCGCGCGAGTGGATGACCATCGAGTGGCCGTCGCCGCCGAACCTGAGCACCTGGATGGCCCGGTCGCAGCCGGCTTTCCAGCCGTCCTCCACCATCCAGCCGAGCACGGTGGTGAGCTTCTCGCGCGACAGCGGGTACTTCGGCCCCACCCCGTCGAGAGGCGCCACGAGGATGCGGGTGCTCGCGGGGACCTGGATCCCGGCCATCCGGCCGAGCTCCTGGGGCGTGCGCCCCACGTACTCCGCGAACATCATCCCGTTGGGACGGAACATCGCTCCTGCGAGCTTGTCCGACTCCTCCGCCGAGAGCCACTGGGCGCCCCGCTGCTGCATCTCGGTCTTGAGTCGCTCTGCGATCGGCCGGTCGGCGATGACCACCTGTTCGGTGGCGCAGATCGTGGAGCAGTCGAACGACTTCGACTCCACGATCATCTGGGCGGCCTTCACGATGTGCGCCGTGCGGTCGACGTAGGCCGGCACGTTGCCGGGCCCGACTCCCAGCGCGGGCTTTCCGCAACTGTGCGCCGCCTTGACCATGCCCGGGCCTCCGGTGGCCAGGATCATGGAGGTGGCGTAGTGGTTCATCAGCTCGTTGGTGCCGTCGAGGCTGAGTTCGGTCATGCAACTGACCAGGCCCTTGGGCATCCCCGCAGCCTCGCCCGCCTCGGCCATGACGCGCACCGCCTCGGCGGTGCAGTTCCTGGCCGACGGGTGCGGCGCCACGACCACCGCGTTGCGGGCCTTGACGCCGATCAGCACCTTGAAGATGGCGGTGGAGGTGGGGTTGGTCGAGGGGGTCAGTGCGCACAGCACGCCCACCGGCCAGCCGATCTCCACGATGCCCCGGCTCTCGTCGCGACGGAGCACGCCACAGGTGGGGATGTCCTTGATGGAATCCCACACCCCCTGCGCGGCGAACTCGTTCTTGACCTGTTTGTGCGCCGGGAATCCGAAGCCGGTCTCGTCGTGGGCCATCTGGCCCAGCCGGCCGGCTTCCCGCATCGCTGCCGCGACCATGGCCGCACAGATCTTGTCCACTTGCGCCTGGGAGGCGAACTGGAAGGACCGCATCGCCTCCCTCGCCGCCACGGCCAGGTCCCTGGCCTGCTGGATGGACCTCAGATCCGAGTCCATGTTGTGAGGGCTCATGACTCAGTGCTCCTAGAGGCGCTTCGGGTTGGCCGCGACTTCGAGCACGCCGTCCTGGAAGGCGGCACAGGCCGCCCGGCAGGCACTCTGTGAGCCGGTGAGCAGACCTCCGGCGAAGTTGGTCTCGCTCGGCGGTGCGAAGTACTCCTGCACCGAGACGTCCGCTGCTTTGACCGCGAGATCCAGCGCGTAGGTGGCTTCCAGCGGCGGTGCGATCAGGTACGCCAGGGGCTCGCCCTGGCGGATGCCCGCGCCCTCCGAGAGGTAGCTGCCGGTGCTGGAGATCAGGTGCGCGAAGAAGTTGAGCTCACCAGCCTCGTCCGCGGTGTAGAACCACGCCTCCTCCTCGGCGTAGGAGATGGCGGCGTCCACACCGGCGCGCACTTCGGCCGGGGTAGGTCCGGCCAGCATGCCGATGATCTCACCGGACAGCGGGCCCGAGGGGTAGCCCGAGCCTGCATAGAAGCTCTTGGCGTAGACGACGTCGACCTCCGCGTACTTCGTGGCGTCGTCGAGCGCCACGTAGAGCGAGTCGTCGATATCGCACGTGATGAGGCCGAGCGAGCGTTGGTTGTCCGCCAGCCCCAACTTCTCCGCGAAGCCACGATCGACGTTCGCGATGATGCGCACGGCCAGGATGGTCGGCTTGACCGGTTCCAGGATTGCCATGTCAGTTACCTTCCGTCAGTCTTTCGCGACCTCGCGGAGCTTGACTCCGCTGGCGCTGTACTTGAGCATCCGCTTGATGAATTCGACGATGTAGGCGCCGGCCTCGAGCGGGTTGGTGCCACCGTGGGTGGTGATCATGCAGATCAGGTCACGGTCGGCGTCAGATTTGCCGGGCTGCGGGTCGAAGCCCATGTAGGCGCTCATGGCGTCGGCGATGCCGAGGCCCGGGCGTTCGCCGATGAGGAGGACGACGACCTTGGCCTTGACGATCGTGTTGATGTCGTTCATGAGACCCACCCGGCCGTTCTCGATGAAGAACGGGGTGCCGACGGAGACCCCACCGGATTTGAGCCCCTGCTCGATCACCGGGTAGATGTCGCGCAGGTTGTTGTCGATGGCGGCGGCCGAGAGGCCGTCGACAACACACAGCTGCACGTCGGGCCCCTTGACGCACTTCTCTTCGATGAGCTTCTTGGCGTCGTCGTTGAGCAGGCGTCCGAGGTCCGGCCGGAGCAGGTACTCGGCCCGGTCCTCCACCCTGGTGGTCACGGTGAACAGGTTGAACTGGTCCCTGATCTCCTGGGACACGACGCCGTAGATGGCGTCCTGGGTCACTCCGTGATCGGCCTGGAACAGCAACGCGGTGGCTGTCTTCGGGCGCGGCCCGGCCCTACCGACACCCAACCTTGCACTGGTGGTGGCCATCAGGTTGCGCAACCCGTCCGCGTCGGCGGGATTGTCCACCAGCATCGCGTGGCGCGCTTCATCCAGCGTGGGGTCTGCCAGGTCGATGACCAGGTCACCACCGTCACGCTTGATGACGGACTCCGCCCGCTGTTTCACGTTGTCCTTGGGCTCGAAGCCCTCGGCCTTCAGTTCCGCCAGTACCCTGGCGACGATCTCCTCAATTTTCTGGTTCATCAGTTCACCTCTTCAGGAAGAAGGACGCGTCGCCGGCGATTTCGGTGAGCTGGCCGTCCTTCCACAGGCCCACCTCTTCCATCCAGGCCTCGAACTCGGGCAACGGGCGCACTCCGAGTGCCTGGCGGAGAGCCGCGGCCTCGTGGAAGCTCGTCGTCTGGTAGCTGAGCATCGCGTCGTCGCCCATGGGAACACCCATGATGAAGTTGGCGCCGGCCGAGGCCAGGAGTACAGCCAGGTTGTCGTTGCTGTTCTGATCAGACTTGGCGTGGTTGGTGTAACACACGTCACAGCCCATCGAGATGCCGCTCAGCTTGCCCATGAAGTGGTCTTCCAGGCCGGCGCGGATGATCTGCACTGAGTCGTAGAGGTACTCGGGGCCGATGAATCCGACGACGGTGTTGACCTGGTAGGGCCTCCACCGACGCGCGATGGCGTAGTTGCGGGCCTCCAGCACGAGCTGGTCCGCACCGTGGTGAGCGTCGGCAGAGAGCGCTGAACCCTGCCCGGTCTCGAAATACATGTAGTTCGGGCCGGCAGTGACGCAGTACTTCTGCGCCAGTGCATAGGCCTCGTCGAGGAGGTCCACGGAGATACCGAAGCTCTCCATCGCCTTCTGCGAGCCTGCGATCGACTGGAAGACCAGACCGACCGGCGCGCCGCGCTTCATGGCATCCATCTGCGTCGAGACGTGCGCGAGCACGCAGTTCTGCGTGGGCACTTCCCAGCGGGTGATGACTTCGTGGGTCATCTCCAACAGTCGGCTCACCGAGCCGACGGAGTCGTCGGCCGGGTTGATGCCGATGACCGAGTCGCCCGAGCCGAACGACAGGCCCTCGTAGATGGAGGCGCGGATGCCGTCGACCGAATCCGTCGGGTGGTTGGGCTGGAGCCGTGAGGCGAACGTGCCTGGCAGCCCCATGGTGTTGGCGCAGTGCGTCACCACCCGGATCTTCTTGGCCGCGACGATGAGGTCGAGGTTGCCCATCAGCTTGGTGACGGCCGCCACCATCTCGCCGGTGAGCGAGTGGCTGATGCGCGCGATGTCGTCGCCGGTGGTCTTGTTGGACAGGATCCACTCGCGGAAGTCGCCGACGCTCCACCCCTTGATCTCGTTGTAGATCGTCTCGTTGATGCCGTCGTCGATGGCTCGGGTGACTTCGTCCTCGTCGTACGGCACGACGGGGTTCTCACGTAGCGCGCTCAGTGGCACCTCTGCCAGCACGTGTCGTGCCGCGACACGCTCGGCAGCAGATTCGGCAGCAATACCGGCCTGCTGATCGCCCGACTTCTCCTCGTTGGCCTTGGCCAACAGATCCTTGATGTCGGCGAACTCGTAGGTGTGGCCGAACAACTTTGTCCGCAACAGCATCGAAGTCACCTCCTGGCTTTCTTTTCCACGGTCAGCTCCCTGTCTTTCCGGCTGATGTCTGATGGTTGTGTTTTTCTGTTTCTGCCGCTTGATAAAAGATGAGTGTCTTCACTGACACCGGGACGACTCTTCCGTCGAAGAGCGGCTCCCCGATATCGATGAAATCGCCTTCCCCGAGGTGAATCTGGTCGACGACGATGAGCGGCACTTCGGGCAGGTCCTGCTTGATTGTCTGGCCCAGCACCTGGGCATAGTCGGCCTCGGTGACCAGCACCAGCGGACGGCCCGGGGGAAGGTGTCGCACGGCGAAACTGCAGATGCCCATGGCCAGCGCTGTGACCTGCGGATACGTGAGTCGCTGCGGCAGGTCGAGGGAGACGGCGAAGTCTCCCTCTGCGCCATCGCCCCGGTCCCAGCGCTCCACGGCTACCCCGAGCGCCTCGGCGATGGCGGGGCCGTCGTCGAGTCCGGGCACCGAGTCCTGCAACCTCGGCTCGATGACCGGCGCGTTGCGCAACGGCAGGTGCGAGTCCTCCGCCCAGATGGTGGACCCGGACAGCGTGACCTGCTGGCTGGCCGCCCCCAGGACGGTGGCCCGCAGCGTCTGTTCGGGCTGCTCGACCCGCAACGCGGACCAGCGTGCGTTCCTCCGCAACGAGTCCGCGAGCAGCGGCCCGACGTCCCCCCAACGGATGACTTCGGACAGCGTGCGCGCGGGTGCCTTGTCGTAGTAGAGGGCGCCGACCCCGCCGGAGACGAAGTAGGCGCCGACGGTGCCGTCGACGGCGAGGGGCGGGCTCAGGGCCGCCTGGGCGGCCAACGGCGAGGTCTCCCCCAGGCAGAGTTCGACGATGATCTCCGCCATGGCATCGGTGAGCCTGCGCAGTTCTTCGAGCCGCGGCACCGACCCTTCGCGGAGGTCGAGCCCGAGTTCCCGAGTCAGCATCCGGCCGATCGGGGCCAGGTGGGTGAGCACACCCGAGGACGCGTCGAGCACCGCCTGGCGCCCGCCCACCATGGACGCGGCCGAAGCCACGTGCCCACCTGAGCGGAACAGGGCGGCGTTCGAGGAGCCGCCACCGATGTCGACGTTGATCACGGTGGCATAGTTGGCCGCCGACCACTGCGCGGCGCCGGAGCCCCGGCCCGCGATCTGCGACTCGAGGTTAGGGCCGGCCACGGTGACCACGAACTCGCCGGCCAGGTCGCCCAGCCCACGCAGGATCTCCTCCGCGTTGCGGGCGCGGGCCGTCTCGCCGGTGATGATGACGGCGCCGGTCTCGACCTGGCTCGGTTCGACCCCGGCGCGCCGGTACTCGGCACGGATGAGTTCGACGAGCCGCTCGACGTCGACCTCGTCGGCGGTGTGTAACGGGGTCAGGTGCGGTTCGCTCTGGTAGAGCACCCGGCGGGCGTCGATGTCCAGCCGGGGCACCAGTCCCGCGCGGGCCCGGTTACTCACCGTCAGCTCGGAGAGGACCAGTTGGCTCGTCGTGGTCCCGACGTCGATCCCGACGGAGAGCATGTCCCGGCTGTCCATCACACCTCCTTCCTCGTGCGTAGTCGTGATCTCTGTCAGCTCTTGCGGAACGTGGTGTCGCCGCCGACCTCGAGCGAGTCGAGGATGGCGAGGATCACGGCGTCCACCGGGGCCTCAGCGGTCAGCGGGGTATGGCGCGCCGCGCTCCCCTCGCTGATCAGGACGAGTTCGCCCTGGCCGGCACCGACCACGTCGACCGCGACGAACACCTCGTCGCCGATCAGCTCATCAGCGGTGGAGGCCGACTGCACCACGAGCAGTTTGGTGCCGCGCAACGTCTCCGCCTTGATGGTGGACACGGCCGATCCGATGACCCTGGCGATCCGCATGTCAGGCCTCCGCCGGGTCCCTCGGGTCGTCGCGCAGCGGTGGGCGGGCATCCGGCTCGTGCTCCGGCTCGAGGTCGATGACCGGTTCGTGCACGTGCTTGCCGGTGGGCTCGTGGGGAGCCGCTGCGGGAAGCGACCTGCGGAACAGGAAGTACGCGAGCGCGACGGCGAGGATGCCTGCCGTGAGCTTGCCGGCCATCATCGGCGCGATCATGCTGCGCTCGACGCCGGCCGTGAAGCCGAGGTGATCGCCCAGGACGAAGGCTGCCGAGACGGCGAACGCGCTGTTGAGCACCTTGCCGCGGGGGTCCATGTCCTTCATGAGCTGGAACATCGGGATGTTGTTGGCGAGGGTGGCCACCATGCCGCCGGCAGCAGCCTCGTTCATGCCGAGGAGGCCACCGACCTTGGACAGCGGCTTCGCCGCGTACTTGACGATGAGCGCGACGGCCGGGAACGCGCCGAGGAGCATCATGCCGATCTGGGCGACTGTCGCCAGGCCGTCGGTGGGCGGTGCGAGTTCCCATCCCGCCGGCATGATCTGCACGCCGGTCATGTACTCGAAGACACCGATGATGAGGCCGATGGTGATGACGAACACCAGGCCCTTGCCGAAGGCCTCGAAACCCCGGGTCATGCCGTCGGGGATCAGCCACAGGCCGACAGCGATGAGGATGGCCGCAACCAGCACGGGGATGAGGTTCACCAGCACGAACCCGACGGGAAAACCTGCGGCCACGCCACCGACGAAGACGCCGATGGGGATGGTCACGATGCCGGCGAGGATGCCTTTGGCGAGGTAACCGCGGTCCTCCTTGCTGATGATGCTCAGCGCGACCGGGATCGTGAAGACGATGGTCGGGCCCATCATGGAGCCCAGGATCAGGCCGGACAACTGTGCGGCCATGAGGTTGTCGGTCATCTGTTCAGCCAGCGGCCAGCCGCCCATGTCGTTGGCGAGCAACGTGCCCGCGAACATGGCGGGATCAGCCCCGACCACGCCGTACAACGGGCTGATAATGGGGCTGAGCAGCTTTTCCAGAACAGGGGCGAGCGAGGTCACGCCGACCATTGCCAGGGCCAGGGGGCCGAGGGCGTTGAAACCTTCCTCAAAGTGCTCGCCGAGGCCGAACTTGTTGCCGATTGCTCGGTCGAGACCGCCGAGCACCATGCAGATCATCAGGATCCACACAATGATTTCGTTGATGTCCATTGTTCCCCTCACCATTGAGGCCGCCCCTCGACGTTGAGGGTGCGGTTCCTTTGGACTCTAGCGAGGGTGGAACAGTTCCGCTTCGGAATGCATGAAATGCACGCCTAGGTCAACTTACTCGAGATCCGTCCACTGATCGGGACGCGGACAAAGGGGCTGATCGCCTCAGCCGATGACCCGGCGGGCGCCGGTGAAGGGCATGGAGTTGAGGCCGGCCACCCGGACGCCGGAGCGCGGGTTGGCGGCGTCGACGATCTTGCCGTTGCCGATGTAGATGCCCACGTGGCTGACGGGGCTGTAGTAGAAGACGAGGTCTCCGGGCTGGAGTTCCGACTTCGACACCTTGTAGCCGGCCGAGCTCCACTGCGTGCGCGACGAGCGCGACAGGTTGACGCCGACCTGGCGGTAGGCCCAGCTGGTGAGGCCGGAGCAGTCGAACGTGTTCTCCCCCGAGGTGCCCCACACATAGCGCTTGCCGACCTTGCTGAGCGCCGCGTTGACGACGTCCTGTGCACGGCCGGAAGCTACAGGTGCGGGGGCGGCCGGCTCAGCGGGCGCCGCTGCTGCGGGGGCGGCCGGCGCTGCACCTGGCGCTGCGGGAGCCGCCGCGGCCGTCTGTGCACGGGCCGCGCGCAGTTCGGCGCGGCGCTGGGCTTCTTCCGCCTGGCGGACCCGTTCGGCCTCCAGCCTGGCGAGGCGCTCGCGCTCCTCGGCCGAGAGGCGCTTGTAGACGGCCTCCGCCTCAGCTTCCTTGGCGTCGTAGTCATCGGCCAGCTCAACCTTGGCGGCGTGCTCCTTCTTCAGGGCGGCCTCCGTGGCTGCGGCGTCCTCGCGCAGGGTGGTGAGCTTGGCCTGGACGAGCTGCAGCTGCTGGATCCCGGCGTTGCTGCGGTCCACTTCGCTGTGCAGGGTGGCCAGGCCGCTGAGGAAGTTGTCCGAGGAGCTGCTGAGCAGCAGCTGCGCCGTGAGGGACACCGAATCGTGCTGCAGTTGGAAGGCGGCGACGTCCCCGAGTTCCGAGGACAGCTTCCCGACCTTCTCCTCCTGCGTCTGTACGTCGGTCTTCAGCCGCGCCAGCTTCTTCTCCGCCTGCGCTGCACGGTCATGGGACTCGATGATCTGCTGGTCGATGGCCGAGGACTCCTGCTGGATGCGCTCCAGATCAGCCCGGGCCTGCTCGACCGCCTGGGGGTCCGCGCTGGCCACGACGGTTCCGGTGAGGATGACAGCTGAGGTGAGTACAGCGGCGACGGCGGCACGAACTCGGTTCACGGAAGCTCCAGTGGTGGCGGACAGCAAATCTGAGAGAATCCTAAGCTCTTTTCAGGCTTTCTCAAAGTCCTGTCCACAGACTCGCTCAACCCGGTGCAGGATTTGTCGGCACCGGCGATTATCGTCTCCTTCATGTCTGCCACCGCCTTCTCCCAGCCGTCCTTCGAGGACCTCGGCGTACCGCTCCCGGACGTCACGTTCGTCGTGGTGGACCTGGAGACCACCGGCGGGGCCGCAGACTCAGAGATCACCGAGTTCGGCGCGGTCAAGGTCCGGGGCGGCGAGGTGCTCGGGGAGTTCCAGACCCTCGTGCGCCCCTCGGCGCCCATCCCGCCCATGATCCAGGTGCTCACCGGCATCACCAACCAGATGGTGGCGGGCGCCCCTCCCCTGTCCCAGGTGCTGCCGGCCTTCGCGGAGTTCGCCGCCGGCGCGGCGCTGGTGGCCCACAACGCGCGTTTCGACACCACCTTCCTGCGCCGCGGCTACGAGCAACTGGGCATGACCTGGCCACGCCCCACCGTGATCGACACGGTCGCGGTGGCCCGCACGGCGCTCATGCGCGACGAGGTGCCCAACTGCAAGCTCGCCACGTTGGCGCGCTACTTCCGCGCCACCACCGAGCCCAACCACCGGGCGCTCAGCGACGCCCGGGCCACCGTCGACGTGCTGCACGGGCTGCTGGCCCGCGTCGGCAACCTCGGCGTGCACACGCTGGAGGACCTCACGGAGTTCGCCCTCCAGGTCTCGCCGGACAGGCGCGCCAAGCGGGTCTGGGCCCAGGACGCCCCGGAGTCGGCCGGCGTCTACTTCTTCGTGACGGATTCGACGGCGGCGGACGGCAGCCCGAAGCGCGAAGTGCTCTACGTGGGCAAGTCCAACAACCTCAAGCGACGGTTGCGGTCCTACTTCTCGGCGGCTGAGAAGCGCGGCCGCATCCACGAGATGGTCCGGGTGGCCACCGGCGTCGAGTTCATCCCCTGCGCCACGGACCTGGAGGCGGAGGTGCGGGAACTGCGGATGATCGAGTCGCTGGCGCCGCGGTACAACCGTCGGTCGAAGAACCAGCGCAAACTCACCTGGCTGAAGCTCACCGACGAGGCGTTCCCCCGGCTGTCCGTGGTCACCTCGGTGCGCGACGGGGCGTCGCACTTCGGGCCGTTCCGCAGCCGCGACGCCGCCAACGAGGCAGCGCTCACGCTGTACGACGCCTTCAAGTTGCGGCGCTGCACGCCGCGCCTCTCCAGGAAGACGGCGTCGGCATCGTGCGCCCTCGCGGAGATGGGCCGCTGCCTTGCCCCCTGCGAACTCGGGGCAGGCGCTGAGGGCTACGGCGCCGTGGTGGAGGAGGTGCGCAGCAGTTGGGAGACCGACGTGCGCCCCGTGCTCCGCAGCGTGCGTGGCCGTCTGAGCAAGCTCGTCGGGCAGGAACGCTACGAGGAGGCCGGCGAGGTGGCGGAACGGCTCACCGCGTACTACCGCACCTCCCTGCGGTTCCACCGTGTGCGGTCGCTGGCCAGGTGCCGCCAGTTGGTGGCCGCCGTCCCCTCGGCGGCGGGCTGGGACATCCACGTCATCCGCTACGGACGGTTGGCCGCGGCCACCACGGCGCCCTCAGCCCGGGCGCGGGCCGCGGCGGAGGATGCCGTCGCGCTGGCAGAGACCGTACTGCCCGTTACGGGGGGCTGGCCCGCCGCCAGCATCGAGGAGGCTGAGCGGGTCGCCTCCTGGCTGGAGCTGCCCGGGGTCCGCCTCATCGAGACGGACGGGAGCTGGGAATGGCCGCTGAACGCGGGCCTCCCCGAGGGCGCCCTCCCCCGGGAACTACTCGGCGAGCAGCCCCTCTCGGAACTGCTCGCCTCGTGATCCCTGGTTGAACCGGCGAGGGGTCAGGAGATCTCGACGGTCTCGATCACGACCGGCTCGACCGGACGGTCGCCGGAACCGGTGCGCGTGGTGGAGATCGAGTCGACCACCTTCTGGCTGGCCGGGTCCTTGACCTCACCGAAGATGGTGTGGCGGTTGTTCAGGTGCGGCGTGGGGCCGGCCGTGATGAAGAACTGCGAGCCGTTGGTGCCCGGACCCGCGTTGGCCATGGCCAGGAGGTAGGGGCGGTTGAACTGCAGCTCGGGGTGGAACTCGTCGGCGAACGTGTAGCCGGGGCCGCCACGGCCGTCACCGCGGGGGCAGCCTCCCTGGATCATGAAGCCGTCGATCACGCGGTGGAAGGTCAGCCCGTCATAGTACTTGCCCGTGGTGGTCTCATCGGTCTTGGCGTCGGCGTATTCCTTGGTGCCGTTGGCGAGGCCGACGAAGTTCTCGACGGTCTTGGGGGCGTGATTGTCGAAGAGTTCGATGACGATGTCACCGTGGTTGGTCTTGAGGGTAGCGGTGGTCACGCGCTGTCCTTTCTGAGGATTCACTGGAGGCCCAGTCTGTCAGACGAGCCGAAACGACGGCGAAGCGCCGGGCGAAGTTGGGCCAATCGCCTTGAGTGGACCCTACAAGCAGGTAGCGTGGAATCTGCTCGATCACGAGCCACAACCATGGGAGGAACTTGTGAGAAGGTCACAAGAACTGAAGAAGGCCGCCGCAGAGACCGCTTCTGCCGCCGCCGTGTATTCAACCGCCGCTCTGAAGGAAGGCCTGGACCGCGCGCAGCTGATGCTGGCGGATCTTCAGAAGCAGGCCGCACCCGTCCTGCACGATGCCAAGATCCGCACCGCGGATTACGCGGCCAAGCGCCTCGACGATTTCGAGCCGCATCTGAAGGACGCCATGAGCAAGGTCGCCCCGGCCATCGAAATTGCGCGCGAGCGGGTCGAGGACGACCTGCTGCCGAAGGTCCAGGATTTCCTGCACCAGGCCGCTGAGCTCCCCGTCGTCATCGAGGGCGGCAAGCGGGGCAAGGCAGCGCTCAAGGCCCTGAAGGGCGAACTCGAGCCCGCCCCGAAGAAGAGCGGCTGGCGCACGTTCGGCAAGGTCCTCGCCATTGGCGCCATCGTCGCCGGTGCAGCCGCGGCGGTGCGGCATTTCCTGTCCCCGAAGGACGATGGCTGGACGGCCCACGAGCCTTCCAAGGCGTACGTGAACAACAACGACACGTTCTCCAACGCGGCCAAGTTCGCCTCGGACACCGTCGAACCCACCGATGAGGTGGCCGAGCCGGCCGAGGACGAGGTGCAGGCACAGGACGTGACCACCGAGACCACGCCTCCGGCGTCGGTGGTTGACGACGCTGCGGCGCCCGGCACGGCCGCCGCCGGCTACGGCGACGGCTCCTACGTGGGCACTGAGCCCCCCGCAGGGTTCACCATCAAGGGCAACGAGCGCTCGAAGAAGTACCACGTCGAAGGCAGCGGCGGCTATGACCGCACCATCGCCGAAGTCTGGTTCAACTCGGAGGAGGCGGCTGAGGCAGCCGGCTTCACGAGGGCCCAGCGCTGACCGCACTGCTCTCACCCCGCCGGGCGCCGACGCACTGTCGGCGCCCGGTTCTATTGTGTAGCCCATGCACCGCCGCCTGAGTCCCGCCGCCGCACGGCGCATCGCCGTCGACGCCCAGGGCCTGGGCAGGCCGCGGAAGGCGACGGTGGGGTCGGCCGCGCTGCGGGCGGTCATCGCGCGGCTCGGGGTGCTTCAACTGGACACGGTCAACGTGTTCGAGCGCAGCCACTACCTGCCGATCCTTTCCCGCCTCGGCCCGTATGATCGCGCGACGCTGGACCGGATCGTCCACCACGACCAGCGCGCCACCCGGCTGGGCAGCTTCACCGAATACCTCTCCCACGAGGCGGCCATCATGCCCGTGGCAGACTGGCCGCTGTGGGCGTGGCACCGGGCGCGGCCCGAACGGCCCGGCTGGGAGCGCTGGGCGCAGGAGAACGAGCGCCTCATCGACGAGGTGCTGGCCGAGTTTCACCTGTCCGGCCCCATGAGGGTCCGAGACCTCCAACACCCGCTGAACGCCCCCACCAGCGGGGGCTGGTGGAACAAGAACGACGTCTACTGGGCAGCGTCCAGGCTCTTCCGCAAGGGCGACATCGTCGTCGTGGGGCGTGACCGGTTCGAACGGGTCTACGGGGTCGCCGGCGACGTGCTCCCGCCAGAAGCGCGGGTCGCGGTGCCGGAGGACGAGGCCGTCGTCGAACTCGTCCGCAGGGCCTCCGTCGCCCACGGTGTGGCCACCCTCGAGGACCTGGCTGATTATCCGCGGATCAAGCGGGCTCCTGCACAGAGGGCGGTCGATGTGCTGGTGGCGCGCGGAGAGCTTGAGCCGGTCGAGGTCGACGGCTGGGCCCGCACGGCGTGGTTGGCCACGGGTCAACGGGTGCCACGCTCCGTGACAGCGGCCGCGTTGCTGTCGCCGTTCGACCCCCTGGTGTGGTTCCGCCCGCGCGCCGAGCGGGTGTTCGGCTTCCGCTACCGCATCTCCATCTACACGCCGGCAGAGCAGCGCGAGCACGGCTACTACGTGCTGCCCGTGCTGGTCGACGACGAACTCGTCGGCCGCGTCGATCTCAAGGCCGACAGGCAGGCCGGCGTCCTGCGGGTCCAGCATGCGCATGTGGAGCCGGCCAGCGCCCACCGGCGAGAGGAACTGGCCACCCGGGTGGCGCCGCTGCTGGCAGAGGCCGCCGAATGGCAGGGTCTGGGCTCAGTGTCCTTCACCGGCCCCGGCACCTGGGTCGCTGCGCTGAAGCCCCACTTCTGAGTTGTCCACAGGAGCCGCCGGCCTGACCCCGTGCGCTCCCTAGTCTCAGGCCATGACCTGGTTCATGGCCCTGGCCACAACGGCCTCAGCAGGCGCCGTCTGGTGGCTGATCGTTCCGCGGCTGCGCGTCGACGATCCCGACGCGCCGGATTTCGCCGCCCTCGTGTCGTGGCGCACCCTGCTGGGCGTGCTCGGCACGGCCGGTGCGGCGTCGGGCGTGCTGTGGCTGGTGCCCACGCACCACCACTGGCTGTGGGTGCCCTACCTGGCCGTGGGTGTGCCGCTGGTCGCCATCGACCTGCTGAGTACGTTCCTGCCGAAGCGGCTCAACGCCCTCGCCACCGCGCTGATGGCGGCGGGGCTGGCCGCCACGGCGATCACCGACTGGCGCGGCGCAGCGGCCGCCGCCCTGGGCGCGGCGGCCGCGTTCGCGTTCCTCTACCTGGCCTGGCGGCTCTCGGCGAGCCTGGGCTTCGGCGACGTGCGGCTCGCGCTGCTGATCGGCGCCGTCAGCGGACTGGCCGGTGTGGGTACGTGGACGACGGCGCTGCTGACGGGCACCGCACTGGGCGCCGTGCACGGCATCGCCCATGCGCTGTGGGCCCTGCGCGACGCCGGCCGCCCGAGGCACTTCCCCTTCGGCCCGGCCCTGTGGCTCGGCCCGTTGGCGGCGGCCACGCTGCAGGTCACCGCTGGGTAGCGGCGACCCACTTCTCCAGCGTCTGGGCGGCGTTCCCGGAATCGATCGCCTCGTGGGCCGCGGCCAGCGTGGGTCGCAACTGGTCGACGAGCTCGGTGACCGTCGAGATGCCCCGGTAGGCGAGCAGCGCAGCGGCGGCGTTCAAGGCGACGATGTCGCGCACGGGGCCGGGCTTGCCGGCCACCAGGTCGCGCACCACCTGGGCGTTGTGCTCCGGCGGCCCGCCCTGCAGCTCGAAGGAGGAGGCCGGCTCGAGGCCGAGATCCCGCGGGTCGAGCACGGTGCGGAAGACCCGGCCCTCGGAGATGAGCCACACATCGGATTCCGACGTCGTGGTGAGCTCGTCGAGGCCGTCGTAGCCGCGGAAGACCATCCCTCGGGTGCCGCGCTCCGCCAGCACGCGGGCGATCACCGGCGCGATGTCGTCGTTCGCCACGCCCAGCGCCATGGCGCGGGGCCGGGCCGGGTTGGCCAGGGGGCCGAGGAAGTTGAAGGTGGTCTGAATACCCAGCGCCTTGCGCACACCCGCCACGTATCTCATGGCGGGGTGGTAGAGCTGCGCGAACAGGAAGGCGATGCCGGTCTCGGCCAGGATGCCGGCCTGCTTGGCGGGCTCGACGTCCAGCTTGACGCCCAGCGCCTCCAGCGTGTCCGCGGTGCCTGCCTGGGACGAGGCGGCGCGGGACCCGTGCTTGATCACCTTGGCGCCGGCGCCCGCAGCGACGATCGCGGCCATCGTCGAGATGTTGACGGTGTTGGCGCGGTCGCCTCCGGTACCGACGACGTCCACCGCGTCGGGGTCGAGCGAGATCGGCGTGGAGTTGGCCAGCATGGCGTCGGCTAGTCCGGAGATCTCGTCCTCGCTCTCACCCTTGGCCCGGAGCGCGGTCAGCATGGCGGCGATCTGCACGTCGGAGGCGCGCCCGGCGAGGATCTCGTTGAGGGCCCACGTGGCGGCGGTCGCCTCCAGGCCCTCCCTCCGGACGAGACCGGTCAGGATGTCGGGCCAGGTGTAGCTCGTCGACATCAAGCGACCTGCGCCAGGCGCGCACGGATGAGGTGGGCGGCCTGCTCAGGCATGGTGACCGGATCGATCGGGAAGGGGGTCACCGCCTCGGCGCGGGACCAGGAGGCCAGCCAGGCGTCAGCCTCACGCTTGACCAGCAGCATGATGGGGGCGCTGTCGGCGTACTCCTCCTTGACCTGGTGGGCCAGGCCGAAGCCGCCCGACGGCTGCGCGTCGCCGTCGAAGATCATCAGGGCGTAGTCGGTGCCGGCGTCCAGGGTGCGCAGCAGTGCGCCCTGCGTCGCGACCTCGAAGACCTCGATCTGCGGCAGGTCCATGGCCACGCGCCGTCCCAGCGTCAGGCGGATCTGCTCACGCACCAGCCGGTCATCGGAGAACACCAGCACCTTCACGGTCGCATCGCTCATTATCGGTCTTCCTTCGCGTTGTGGCTGTCGACGGTGGGTTGAGATTGTTTCTGGGGGTCATGGTAGCCAAGTCCTTGCGCCTGGGCGCGTCGGGCCTCCTCCCGGTCCAGCGCCCGGTCCACCCGCCGGGCCTCCCGGTTGGAGTCCTTGATCCACTGGATGAAGATCGTGATCATCGCCGCGAACATCGTGAGATCCCCCGTGGCCCACATCAGCGCGCCGGCCCACTCCTGGTCCTGCATGGGCGACATGCCCCAGGTCCGGTCGAAGGAGAGGTACCACTCCTCCGCGATGAGCCGGCTCGAACCCATGATCGTCACGCCGAGGAAGGCGTGGAACGGCATGGTGATGAAGAACAGCAGGATCCGGATGGGGTACGGCATCTTGATCGGCACGGGGTCCACCCCGAGGAGCGGGAAGAAGAACAACACGCCCATGGTCACCAGGAAGAGGTGGAGCAGGTCGTGCGCGAGGTCGTTGGTGAGGGTGATCTCGTAGAGGCCACTCATGTAGAGGCCGAAGGGATAGATGACCATCAGACCCGTGGTGAGCGGCGGGAACATCACGAACTTCCCGAACCACGAGTGGAGCACCTTCAACAGGATGGCCCGCGGCCTCTTGGGCAGGGCGCGCAGCGCCAACGTCACAGGCGCACCGAACACGATGAACACCGGCGCGATCATGCTGAACAGCATGTGCTGGACCATGTGTGACCAGAACAGGACGGTGTCGTACACGCCCAGAAACGAGAAGGTGCCCACGGCGATGGACCCCAGGCCCAACACGACGAAGCTGATGGTGCGCATCAAGGGCCATCTGTCGCCGCGCCGCCTCAGCCGCTGCACCCCCCACAGGTACAGGCCGCCCGCGACGAGCAGTCCGATGACGGCACCGAGGGGGAACTCCCAGGCGGTGAAGAACCGGGCTCCGACGAGGGGGATGATGTCGTCGTCGGGCTTGGCGTGCATCGGGATGAGTGCCAAGGAACCGGTAAACATGTGGCGCATTATCGCATAGCCGCTTTCAACGATTTGGTGGGGGTGGTCCCAATGTTCGTGCCTGGCGTGACCTATGGGGCTTTTGAGGCAATAATGACCACGTGGCCACGAATCATGAACTCATCCAAGCACCATCGGAGCTGCCGACCGGTGCCATCCATCAGGTGCCGCCTGCCCGGCTGAACAAGCCCTACGGACGTCCCGACGTGACCGCCATCGGCGTGATCGTGTGGCTGGCGAGCGAACTGATGTTCTTCGGCGCCATCTTCGCAGCCTACTTCTGGACCCGCTCCATGGCGGCGGACGCCGCCGCGGAAGCTGGCGTCCAGTCCATGTGGGCCACAGAGAGTGCGCACCTCGACCTGCTCTTCGCCAGCATCAACACCACCATCCTGGTGCTGAGCTCGGTGACCATCCAGTTGGGCGCCAACGCCGCTGAGGCGGGCCGGGTCAACGGCTCCTGGGTGAACCCACTGAAGTGGGGCGTGCGTCAGGGCTTCATCATCTCGGCCATCCTCGGCTCGATCTTCGTCGCCGGCCAGGTCTGGGAGTACTTCACGCTCTTCAACGAGGGCATCAGCATCTCCACCAACCAGTACTGGTCGCTGTTCTTCATCGCCACCGGTATCCACGGCATCCACGTGTTCGGTGGCGTCGTGGCCATGTGGTACGTCCTGGCCCGCTCCTACATGACCCGCATCCACACCCACGAGCAGACGGTCCACGCCCACGTCGTGTCCTACTACTGGCACTTCGTCGACGTCATCTGGATCGCCCTGTTCGGCGTCCTCTACTTCCTCCGCTAAGACCGAGACCGGGAGTTTCATTTCAGTGAAGAAATCAACCAATCTCAGGCGGCATGCTGCAGCGCGGCCACTGCTGCTGATCTTGGCCCTCCTCGTCGTCGGCCTCAGCTACTCCGTCGTGAGCCCGCCACGCTCCTCGGCAGAGACGGAGACCACCCTGCAGATCGAGCAGGGCAAGGACATCTACATGACCACCTGTTCCTCCTGCCACGGTCTCGGCGGCGAGGGCACCACGCAGGGCCCCAGCCTCATCGGCGTGGGCGCGGCCTCGGTGGACTTCCAGATGGGCACCGGTCGCATGCCGGCGTCGCGCCTGGAGGCTCAGATCCGCGCCCGCAAGGTGAACTACACGCAGGAGCAGATCGAAGCGGTGGCAGCCTACGTCGCCTCGCTCGGCGCGGGCCCGGCCATCCCCGAGGAGTCGCAGTACTCCCTCGACGCTCTGAACCAGGGCGACGACGAGAAGGCGCTGGCTGTGGCGCGCGGCGGCGCGCTGTTCCGCGCGAACTGCTCCGCCTGCCACGGCGTCGTCGGCGGTGGCGGCGCCATGCCTGAGGGCAAGTTCGCGCCCAACCTGACGGAGACCGCACCCGTGCACATCTACGAAGCGGTCCGCACCGGCCCGCAGCAGATGCCGTCGTTCTCCAAGGACGTCCTCACGGACGAGAGCGTGAGCGAGATCATCGCTTACCTCGAGGCTGCCGACGAGCAGCCCAACTACGGCGGTCTGACCATGGGCGACGCCGGCCCTGTCTCCGAGGGCTGGTGGATCTTCATCATCGGCATCGGCGGACTCTCGATTGTTGCCCTGTGGATTGCACGGAAGGGGGCTCGCGCCCGATGAGCTGGAAGAATCTGCCCGTCCAGGATCCTGACAGGGGTCACAGCGTCACTGATC
Source organism: Tessaracoccus zhenghani (assembly GCF_055326325.1). Classification (NCBI taxonomy): domain Bacteria; kingdom Bacillati; phylum Actinomycetota; class Actinomycetes; order Propionibacteriales; family Propionibacteriaceae; genus Tessaracoccus; species Tessaracoccus zhenghani. Next base: position 118,715 of record NZ_JBUZNQ010000001.1, read on the forward strand.
CCGGCATGGAGGAGCACATCGAGCGCTTCACCGACGCCGACAAGGGCGCAGGCAACCGTGCCTACCTGGCCATCCTCGCCATGCTGGGCCTCGTCCCCGTGCTGGCGATCGCCTTCGTCGTGATCTACTTCGCCGTCCCGCGCCGGGCCTACATCGACTTCGGGTGGCTGAAGGCCAGCGCGATGAACGTCGGCCTGGGCGTCACCGCAGGCCTCGCCGTGCTGCTCATCGGCCTGGCCATCATCCAGTGGTCCCGCGTGCTGATGGGCGACCACGAGTCGGTGGATCCCCGTCACAGCGCCGCCACCTCCCCCGAGGACCGGGCGATCGTCGCCCAGAACTGGCGCGACGGCGTGGAACAGTCGGCCATCAAGCGCCGCCCGCTGATCCTCGGCGCCCTCGGCGGCGCCCTCGGCATCGCCGTGGTGCCGGCCGTGGTGTTGCTGGCCGACATGGGTCCGCACCCCACCCGCCGGGTGCGCGAGCAGACCATCGAGAAGACCATCTGGGCCAACCAGGTGCGCCTCGTCAACGACGAGAACTGGGTGGAGCTGCGCCCTGAGCACCTCGAGGTCGGCCAACTGGTCAACGCCCAGCCCGCCACGCTGCGCGAGCTGGAAGGCGTGGAGGCACATCAGGCGAAGGCCAAGGCCGCGATCATCGTGGTGCGCATGGATCCCCAGTCGATCACCATCCCGCCGTCGCGGCAGGACTGGCAGGTGTCGGGCATCCTGGCGTACTCGAAGATCTGCACCCACGTCGGCTGCCCCATCTCGCTGTGGGAGCGCCAGACCCACCACCTGCTGTGCCCCTGCCACCAGTCGACCTTCGACCTGGGCAACAGCGGCACCGTCGTGTTCGGCCCTGCGGCCCGCTCGCTGCCCCAGCTGCCCATCTCTGTGGACGACGAGGGCTACCTGATCGCGACGAGCGACTTCACGGTGCCTGTCGGGCCGAGCTACTTCGAGCGCGACTCGCGCAATGACTTCCAGGACGGAGACCAGTAATGGCCAAGCCAACGAGCGTCGTCGATACGTCGTCCTCGGTCGAGGCCCACGAGGCCCCCACTCAGAAGACCAACAGCACCCCTGGCGTCCTCGGCTGGGCCGATGACCGGCTGGGGCTGGGCAAGCTCGGCCGCACCGGCCTGCGCAAGGTCTTCCCGGACCACTGGTCGTTCCTGCTGGGCGAGATCGCCCTCTACTCGTTCATCGTGCTACTGCTGACCGGTGTCTTCCTGACCATCTGGTTCAAGCCCTCGATGGCCGAGATCCACTACGACGGCTCCTACCAGCTGATGAAGGGCATGCCCATCTCGGAGGCCTTCGCCTCAACGCTGAACATCTCGTTCGACGTGCGTGGCGGCCTCCTGGTACGCCAGATCCACCACTGGGCCGCCCTGCTGTTCGTGGCGGCCTCGACGGTGCACATGCTGCGCGTGTTCTTCACGGGCGCGTTCCGCAAGCCGCGTGAGATCAACTGGCTCATCGGCGTCGGCCTGCTGTCCATGGGCCTGATGGCGGGCTTCACCGGTTACTCGCTGCCCGATGACCTCCTCTCGGGCACCGGCCTGCGCTTCGTCGACGGCCTGATCCGCTCGATCCCGGTCATCGGCACCTGGGCGGAGTTCTTCGTCTTCGGCGGCGAATTCCCCGGCAGCCTCATCATCCCCCGCCTGTACATGGCGCACATCCTGCTGATCCCCGGCCTGCTGCTCGGCCTCATCTCCGCGCACCTGGCGCTCGTGGTCTACCACAAGCACACCCAGTACCCCGGCCCCGGCCGCACGGAGAACAACGTCGTCGGTTACCCGCTGTTCCCGGTCTACATGGCCAAGGCCGGCGGCTTCTTCTTCATCGTGTTCGGGTTCCTCGTGCTCATGGGTGGCCTGTTCCAGATCAACCCGGTGTGGGCCTACGGCCCGTACGACCCGGCCAAGGTCACCGCGGGTTCGCAGCCTGACTGGTACATGGGCTTCGTCGAGGGCGCGCTGCGCCTCATCCCGCCCTTCTGGGAATCACACTGGGGCGGCACCACCTGGACCTGGGGCGTGTTCCTCCCCGGTGTGGGCATGATGGGCATCCTGTTCACACTGCTGGGTGTCTGGCCGTTCGTCGAACGCTGGCTCACAGGAGACGACCGCGAACACCACCTGCTGGACCGCCCGCGCAACGCGCCGACGCGGACCGCGCTCGGTGTCGCAGGCATGGCGGCCTACGGGCTGTTCTGGATCGGCGGCGCCAACGACATCATCGCCACCCGGTTCTCCCTGAGCCTCAACGCGATCACGATCTTCCTGCGCGTCGCCGTGTTCCTCGGGCCGATCATCGCGTTCATCATCACCAAGCGCATCTGCCTGGGCCTCCAGCGCGCAGACCGCGAACGGGCCCTCCACGGCTCTGAGGACGGCGTCATCGTCCGGAGCCCGGACGGCGGCTACTCGGAGTCGCACGTCCCCGTCGGCACGCATGAGCAGTTCGCGCTGACGCAGCACCTGCAGCACCCGGTGCTCGCGCCCGGCGGCGACACCGATGCGTCGGGGGTCGCCCGCAAGGGCGGTATCAGCAGGCTCCGCGCTCGGTTGTCCCGCTGGTACCTCGGCCATGAGATTGCCAAGCCCACGGCCGTTGAACTCACGGACGGCCACCACGGCGAACTCGAGGTCGGGCGCCACGGGGAGCTCCCGGCGCACGACGATGACGACGACCGCGACACCCCGGTGCTCGAAGGCTCGACGCGCCACTGACCGCACCACCCACAGAATCGGCGCCGCCCCACAGGGCGGCGCCGATTCTGTTCACCCCTGCCGCGAAGGTAGAATCCAGGCGTGCGATTTCTCCATGGCGACCCCTCGTATGACCTGACCTACAGCGACGTCTTCATGGTCCCCAGCCGCTCCGGCGTGAGTTCCCGCCTCGACGTGGACCTCACCTCTTCAGACGGCCTCGCCACCCCCACCCCGCTGGTGGCCGCCAACATGACGGCGGTCTCCGGTCGCCGCATGGCTGAGACGATGGCCCGCCGCGGCGGCCTCGCGATCTTCCCCCAGGACATCCCCACCGACGTGGTGGCAGAGTCCATCACCAAGGTGAAGAACGCCCACCTGGTGTTTGACACCGCGGTCACAGTGTCGCTCTCCACCACCGTCGGCATGGTCCTCCAACTCATCCCCAAGCGGTCCCACGGTGTCGCCGTCGTCGTCGACGAGAACCGCAAGGTGCTCGGCGTGGTGCATCCCCGCGCGGCTGAGGGCTCAGACCGGTTCGCGCAGGCCCGCGACGTGATGACCACCGACGTGACTGTCCTGTCGGCGGACACCGCTCCGTCGGACGTGTTCGCCACCCTCTCCGAGCACCATCAGAAGGTCGCGATCGCCGTCGACTCGGAGGAGCGCCTCGTCGGCGTGATGACCCCCGAGGGTGCGCTGCGTTCCGGCATCTACTCCCCCGCCGTGGACCACGAGGGCAGGCTCCGCGCCGGCGTCGCCGTCGGCATCAACGGCGACATCGCCGCCAAGGTCCGTGCCGCGCTGGACGCACGCGCGGACGTGCTCGTCATGGACACCGCGCACGGTCATCAGGAGAAGATGATCAGCGCCCTGAGCACCGCCCGCGGAGAGCGCGACCGCTTCGAGGCGGAGACGGGCCGACGCATCCTGATCGTGGCCGGCAACGTGGTCACCACGGACGGCTGCCACGACCTCATCGAGGCCGGCGCCGACATCCTCAAGGTGGGCGTCGGACCTGGCGCCATGTGCACCACCCGCATGCAGACGGGCGTGGGCCGCCCGCAGTTCTCCGCCGTCCTGGAGTGCGCGGCCGCCGCGCGCGAGCACGGGAAGTCCATCTGGGCCGACGGCGGGGTCCGCCACCCGCGCGACGTCGCCCTGGCGCTGGCCGCCGACGCCGGTTCGGTGATGATCGGCTCCTGGTTCGCCGGCACGCACGAGTCCACCGGCGACCACCTCATCGACTCCGAGGGCAAGATGTTCAAGGAGTCCTTCGGTATGGCCTCGGCCCGCGCGGTGCGCAACCGTACCCGTGAGCAGTCCGCCTACCAGCGGGCCCGCGCAGCGATGTTCGAAGAGGGCATCTCGGCCTCGCGCATGTACCTCGACCCCCGCCGTCCGGGCGTCGAGGACCTCATCGACTGGATCACCAGCGGCGTGCGCTCCTCGTGCACGTACGCGGGTGCCCGTAGCCTGCCCGAGTTCGCCGAGCGCGCCGTCGTCGGCGTGCAGAGCGGGAGCGGCTACGAGGAAGGCCGCCCGCTCGACCGGAGCTGGTGACCCTGACGGGGCGTCAGCGCTGACGGCGGCGGAAGCGCGGCTTGAGGCGGATGTCCGGCAGGGGCGGCGCCTCCAGCTTCCTTAGGGCGCCGCGGTAACCGCGGACCCCGCCGAAGCGGTCGTCGTCGCGCTGCCAGGCGTCGCGCAGCTCGACGATCTCCTCGTGGCTGCGCCCGATGAAGTTCCACCACATGACGATCCCCTCCTCGAAGGGGGTGCCACCCAGCAGCATCACGCGCGCCGGCTTGTCGCTCGGGTTCGACAGCCGGAGGTGGTTCAGGCCGGCGTCGCGGACGCCCATGACGTCCTTGCTGATCGCCACGCCGTCCATCTCCACCACGCCCGAATCCACCAGAACACCGTGCTCGAACGAGCGGTCCACCTCGAACTCCCAGTCGGCGCCCGGACGCAGGATGATTTCCGCACCGAGCAGCGGCGTCTCCGTGGAGATGGGCGACGCGTCGCCCGCCAGCGAACCCACCATCACCTTGGCGGTGCCGCCGGGGATGTCGAGGAGTTCCGGGCGGTGGTGCTGGAAACCACGGTGCGTGTCCTTGGCGTGCTCCGGAAGCACCACCCACAACTGCACACCGTGCAGGAACTCCGTTTGGGGGGTCGACACCTCGGAGTGCGAGATGCCGTACCCGGACGTCATCAGGTTCACCTCGCCGGGCCGCACCAGGTCATGGACCCCGCCGGAGTCGCGATGCTCGATCTCGCCGTCGAACAGCCAGCTCACCGTCTGCAGCGACGTGTGCGGATGGGGGGCCACGTCCATGCCGCAGGTGGCCTCCACCAGGTTGGGGCCGTAGTGGTCCGCGAAACACCACGCGCCGACGAACGAGCGCTCGAGTTGAGGGATGGTGCGACGCACCGTCATGGCGCTGGGGCCCTCGCCCAGGCTCACCATCCGGGGTTGGAGCTGCTGGATCTCGGTGGGTCCGTGGTCCTTGTGCCCGCAGTCCAGCAGTTGGGGAGAGGTCTCGGTGTTGCTCATGAAGCAACGTTACTCGTCGCCCACGGGCGCCAGCCCTAGACTGCGGGACATGGTTGACGCGATCCGGGCATTCTTCGGCATGGATGAGGACTACGTCAGGCCCTCCCCCACGCGGCCCGCGTTCGGCGACATAGCCGTGGCCTCGCTGCTCTGCATCATCTCGATGGCCACGGTGATGGTGTACTCAGAGATCGACGACATCAAGGACCACGTCGACGTGTGGCCGTCGCTGGGCGCCATCGCGCTGGCGGGGGTGTTTCTCGCGTGCCGGCGGGTCTTCCCGATCACGGTCATGCTGCTGCTCACCGGCGTGCATTTCATCGTCGTGGGCAGCCTGTGGCCGGTCGTGTCCAGCACCCCGAGCATGCAGATCGTCTACTTCCTCGGCATCTACACCGCGCTGGCCTATGCGAAGCGCCGCGACACCCTCGCGCTCGCCGCCGGCGCCGTGGTCCTGGCCATGACGGTGTGGCTGATCGTGGACGACAGCTACAACCGCTCCATCAGTCCGGCCGAGTTCCATCCGACGGCGTGGTACTACGCGGCCACCCTGCTGATCAACGCTGCGTACTTCGGCGGCGCCATGTGGTTGGGCCGCAATGCCTGGCGGCAGGCCCGCGACGCCCACGACCTGGATGAGTCCAAGGCGCTGGTCACGCAGCAGGCACATCAACTTGCCGACCAGGCGGTGCTGGCGGAACGGCTGCGGATCGCCCGTGACCTGCACGATTCGGTCGCGCACCACATCTCGCTGATCGGTATCCAGACCGCCGCTGCCCGCCGGGCGATGGACGCCAAGCCGGAGTTGGCCGCCGAGGCGCTCGTCGAGGTCGAGGAGATGTCCCGCAGCGCCGTCTCGGAGCTACGCACCCTGCTGGGCTCGCTCCGCGACGTCTCTCCCACCGCGGGGGCCGGCAGCTCCCTGGAGGCCCTCGAGGCACTGTGCGAGGAGGCCTCGGGCGAGGGTCTCGACGTGAGCTACGAACTCGTCGGCGACCCCGCGCGGGCCGCCGAGCTCACCACCACCCAGAGCGGCGCCCTCCTGCGCATCGCACAGGAGGCCCTCACCAACGTCCGTCGCCACTCGACGGCGGACCACGCCCGCGTGGTGGTCCGGCTCGGCGACACCACGGAAGTCGAGATCACCGACGACGGGATGCCCGTGCACTGCACCGCAGGCTCGGGCCTCGGCCACGTCGGCATGCGCGAGCGGATCGCCGCCCTGGGCGGCACCATCGACATCGGCCCCCGGGCCACCCGTGGCTACCGCGTCCACGCCGTCCTCCCACGAAGGGTTTGATCACCACCATGATCCGAGTCGCACTCGTCGACGACCAGGCGCTCGTGCGCCGCGCCTTCTCCCTGATGCTGAGCGTGGAGGACGACCTCGAACTCGTCGGGCAGGCGGCCGATGGGCAGGCGGCCGTCGAGCTCGCCACCGCCACCTCCCCCCACGTCATGCTGATGGACATCGAGATGCCGCGGATGAACGGGCTCGAGGCCACCCGCGCCGTGCGCGCCGCGGGCGACACCCAGGTGATCATCCTGACCACCTTCGACCGCGACGACTACCTGTTCGAGGCCCTCGACGCGGGGGCCGCCGGGTTCCTGCTCAAGAACTGCGAACCTGAGCGCCTGCTGGAGGCCATCCGCACCGTCGCCGACGGCGGGGCGCTGCTCGCGCCGGAGGTCACCCGCCGCGTCATCGAGCAGGCCGTGCAGGTCGTGCACCACATCACCGAACCCCATCCTGCCGTCGGGCGGTTGACCCAACGGGAGCTGGATGTGCTGGCCGCCCTGGCGCAGGGGCTGAGCAACGCGGAGATCGCGCGCGACCTGTATGTGAGCGAGGCCACCGTGAAGAGCCACGTCTCCAGCTGCCTCGCAAAGCTCGGCGTGCGGGACCGGGTGCAGGCCGTCATCTTCGCGTTCGAGCATGGCCTGACCCGATCTCATCCGAAGGGATGAGGGCTGCCGACGAAGATGTGGCCGCGCGGGCGATGTCCTGACAACCGGACATCCGGCAGGCTGGTGCCATGCTCGAAATCCACTCTGTCACCCGAACATTCGGTGATCTCACGGCCCTGAACGACGTGTCGTTCAGCGTCCCCGACGGCCGGTTCACCGGCTTCGTCGGCGGTAACGGCGCCGGCAAGACCACCACCATGCGCATCATCATGGGGGTGCTGTCCCCCACCTCCGGCGAGGTGCTGTGGAACGGCCACCCCATCACCGCCGAGGACCGCGCACAGTTCGGCTACATGCCGGAAGAGCGTGGGCTCTACCCGAAGCAGCCCATCCTCGGGCAGCTCGCCTACCTCGGGGAGCTCCACGGCATGACCGCCGCGGACGCCAAGGCCGCGGCCCGGCAGCTGCTGGAGCGGTTCAACCTGGGCGAACGGACCGGCGACAAGCTGGAGAAGCTCTCGCTGGGCAACCAGCAGCGGGTCCAGATCGCCGGCGCGGTGATCGCCTCACCCAAGGCCCTCGTGCTGGACGAGCCGTTCAGCGGTCTCGACCCTGAGGCGGTCGACGAGATGTTCGCGCTGCTGACGGAGTTCACCAAGCGCGGCGTGCCGGTGCTGTTCTCGTCGCACCAGCTCGAGTTGGTGGAGCGGTTGTGCCACCAGATCGTGATCCTGCGCAAGGGAGAGGTGATCGCCTCCGGCAGCGTCGAAGCGCTGCGCTCGGCCGGCCCCAAGCACCACCGGATCCTGGCCGGCGCGGACCTGGGCTGGCTCCGCCACGAGGGCGGCGTCACCGTCATCGACCTCGACGGCCCCCAGGCGGAGGTCGCCTTCGCCGACGACAGCGTGGCCCAGCGCGTGCTGGCCGAGGCCATCTGCCGCGGCAGCGTCCATTCCTTCGGGCCGATCGTGCGGCCCCTCAGCGAGTACTACCGAGAGGTTTCCCGATGACCGACACCCCCCGCACCCGTACGGCACCCTGGGTCATCGTCGCCAAGCGCGAGATCATGGTGCAGCTGACGGACCGCGCCTTCTGGATCGGCACGCTCACCACCATCGTCCTCATCGCGCTCGGCTTCATCTTCGGCGGCCTGCTCGGGGGCGATTCCTCAGAGACCAAGGTGGCCGTGTCCTCCGACGCCGCCGCCACCGTCGTGGCGATGGCGCAGGAGCAGGGCAGCGGCAACTACACCGCCCTGCGCGTGCCGGAGGCCGACGTCATGACCGCCGTCGACGAGGGCGATGCCTCGGCCGCGCTGACCCACTCGGCGGCCGACGGCTGGAAGCTCACCGTCAAGGACCTGTTCGAGGCACCGGACCTCAGCGCCGCCGTCGCTGACTACCAGCTGGGCGTCAACGCCGCCGAGCACAACCTGGATCTGGCCGCGATCCGAGCGGGCACCGAGCTCGAACTGGTGACGATGGAGGACGAGGAGGGCCAGGGCATGGCGGTCATCATCTCGACCATCGCCTTCGCCCTGCTGTTCATGATGTCGGCGATGACGTTCGGCATGCAGATCGCCAACTCCGTGGTCACGGAGAAGGAGTCGCGCATCGTCGAGATCCTCGCCGCAGCCATCCCCACCCGGCAGTTGCTCCTCGGCAAGGTGGTGGGGAGCACCATCATGGCGCTGGCCCAGGTGGTCCTGATCGCCACCACGGCACTCGTCGGCCTCTCGCTGTCCGAATGGAGCGGCATGGTGGGTCTCGTCACGCCCGTCGTCGGCTGGTTCGTGTTGTTCTTCCTGGTCGGCTTCGCGTCGTTGGCGTGCCTGTGGGCCGCTGCGGGCGCCATGGCGACCCGCCACCAGGACCTCAACCAGACCACGACGCCCCTGATGACGATCGTGATGCTGGTCTACATGGCCGGTTTCCTCGCACGTGGCGACGTGGCGCACGTCCTCAGCTACGTGCCGATCGCCTCCACCGTGTCGATGCCCGGCCGCCTCCTCAGCGGGGAGTCCACCTGGCTCGACGCCGGTCTGGCGATGGTCGTCGCGGTGGCGTTCATGGCCCTGTGCATCTGGCTCGGCTCGAAGATCTACCGCCGGGCCCTCATGCAGACCGGCTCCGTCCTGTCCTGGAAGGATGCCCTGCGGCGCCAGGCCGCCTGAGGCTCTTCCCCGGACAACAAGCAAGAAGCCCGCCCCCGGCAGGGGGCGGGCTTCTCGTCGTTTCAGGAGCGGGTGGGCTCAGTGCTTGTAGTCACCGCGGTAGAACTCGAGGACCCAACCGGAGGTGGCCCAGATGCCCAGCCCGAGGAACAGAATGGTGATCCAGGCCTGGTGCAGCGCGGGGCCGAGGCAGATGCCGGCGGTGACGACCGCGGCCCAGAAGGGCCAGATCGACTTCGGGGCGAAGAAGCCCATGTCGCCGGCGCCCTCGATGACGTCGGCCTCCGCACGATCCTCAGGGCGTGCGTCGAAGTTGCGCGCCTGGAGCGTGAGGAAGGCCGCGATGAAGCCGCCGAGGAGGCCGGTGGCGCCCAGCACGAACGTGCCGGCGATCTCGTTCGACACGAACCAGTAGATGGGCGTGACGAGCGCGAAGAAGACGAAGATGAACCAGAAAGAGTACTTCTCGGGCTTCACTTGGCGGAACCTTCCAGCTCGGGATCGTGCGTGTCATCGTCGAGCAGTTCGCCCGGGTCATCGTGGTGGCGGGCTGCCAGCTCCGGACGGGCCGCATCCAGCGCGGGGCTGTTGGACCGCACGCGGGGCAGCGAGTCGAAGTTGTGACGCGGCGGCGGGCAGGAGGTGGCCCACTCGAGCGAGCGGCCCCAGCCCCACGGGTCGTTGACGTTGACCAGCGGTGCCTTGCGGGTGATCCACACGTTCCAGAGGAACGGCAGCATCGAGACACCGAGCAGGAACGCGCCGAACGTCGACAACTGGTTCAGGAAGGTGAAACCCTCCCAGGCGCCATAGTCTGCGATGCGCCTCTGCATGCCCCCGACGCCCAGCCAGTGCTGGACGAGGAAGGTGGTGTGGAAGCCGATGAAGAGGGTCCAGAAGTGGATCTTGCCCCAGGTCTCGTTGAGCATCCGGCCGGTGAACTTCGGCCACCAGTAGTAGAAGCCGGCGAACATCGCGAAGACGACGGTGCCGAACAGCACGTAGTGGAAGTGGGCCACGACGAAGTAGGTGTCCGTGACCTGGAAGTCCAGTGCGGGAGAAGCCAGGATGATGCCCGTCAGGCCGCCGAAGAGGAACGTGACGAGGAACCCGATGGCGAAGGACATGGACGTGTTCAGCGTCAAGGATCCTCGCCAGATCGTGCCCACCCAGTTGAAGAACTTCACGCCGGTGGGCACCGCGATGAGGAACGTCATGAAGGCGAAGAACGGGAGGTTCACCGCGCCGGTGGCGAACATGTGGTGGGCCCAGACGGACACCGAGAGCGCGCCGATCGCCAGCGTGGCGAACACGAGGCCGTAGTAGCCGAAGACCGGCTTGCGGCTGAAGGCGCTGAGCACCTCCGTGATCACGCCGAAGAACGGCAGGGCGATGATATAGACCTCGGGGTGGCCGAAGAACCAGAACAGGTGCTGCCACAGGATGGGGCCACCGGACGACGGGTCCAGCACGTGCGAACCCAGCACACGGTCTGACTCGAGCACGAGGAGGCCGACGGCGAGCACGGGGAACGCGATGAGCACCATGATGGAGGTGACCAGGATGTTCCAGGAGAAGATCGGCATGCGGAACATGGTGAGACCGGGCGCCCGCATGGTGATGACGGTGGTGATGAAGTTCACCGCGCCCAGGATCGACGAGAGACCCAGCAGGTAGAGGCCCATGATCCAGAGGTCGTGGCCCATGCCCGGCGAGTGGATCGAGTTCGACAACGGCGCGTAGGCGAACCAACCGAAGCTGGCAGCACCACCGGGCATCACGAAGCCGGTGCAGGCCATCACCGCGCCGAACACGTACAGCCAGAAGGCGTAACCGTTCATGCGCGGGAAGGCCACGTCGGGGGCCCCGAGCTGCAGCGGCAGGATGGCGTTGGCGAACCCGGAGAACATCGGGGTGGCGAACATCAGCAGCATGATCGTGCCGTGCATGGTGAAGAACTGGTTGAACGTCTCGTAGTTCATGTAGTCCATGCCGGGGCTGGCCAACTCGGCACGGATGCCGAGGGCGAGCACGCCACCGATCATGAAGAAGATGAAGGCGGTGACGAAGTACATGTTGCCGATGACCTTGTGGTCGGTCGTCGTCAGGTACTTCATGACGCGGGCACCGAGGCGGTGCGACTCCACCCCGACGGGCGCCTGCGCCGCGTCGGTGACGGTGGTGCGTTGGGTGACTGTGAAGCTACTCACTTCTGCTCCTCAGGTGCGGTGGTCTGGAGGACCGCCTGCTTGGCTGGTTCGAGCTTGCGCTCACCGGCGTTACCGCTCTCTGCCAGCTCGCGAATCTTGGCTTCGTACTCCTCTTCGGAGACCACGTGCACCTTGAACAGCATCAGCGAGTGGAACTCGCCGCACAGTTCGGCGCACTTCCCGTCGTAGGTGCCGAGCTTGTTCGGCGTGGCGTCGAAGGAGTTGAGATGGCCGGGGATGACGTCCAACTTGAAATAGAACGAGGGGACCCAGAACGAGTGGATGACGTCTGCCGAGTTGAGGTTGAACCGCACCCGCTTGTTCACGGGCAGGTACAGGTCCGGGATCCTCTCCAGGGTGCCGATCTCGTGGGCAACGCCGACCTCGGGGTTGCCCTCCTCCATGTAATTGAAGGTCCAGGACCACTTCTGCCCGATGACGTTGATCACGACATCCGGCTCGGTCTCCTGCTCGACCATCGCGTCCTGCGCCTTGATCGTGTAGAAGAACAGCACGCCGACGATCAGGAACGGCACCAGCGTGTACAGCAGTTCCAGCGGCAGGTGGTAAGTGGTCTGGCGGGGCGCCGGGGCGTCGCCCTCACGGCGGCGGTACCGGATGATCGCCCAGATGATCAGACCCCAGACGATGCCACCGACGGCGAACGACGCGATCCACGCTCCGAGCCACAGGTTGCCGACGTTGGGGGCCTGCTCCGTTGCGGCCTCCGGCAGGCCCAGGCGCGCGGCGCCTTCAGAGCATGCTGTCAGGGCGACCAGCGCCACGGGGAGCCCAGCTGCCAGGGCCCCTCGGACCCATCGTCTCGACGGCGCAGATTTGCCACTCACAAGTTGCCCTTCCGTTCTACCTTTTCGGGCCCCTGTCCCCCGTCGGGAGAGCCGGGACCTGCACTGCTGCAGCCACCTTAACGCATAAAAGCCACCCCGGGTGATGCGTCTCCAGCGGGGTGGCGTAGAATCGCGCGACTCGCGCGCGACTGGTATATGCGAGGCTCAGTGGAACGAGTCGCCGCAGGCGCACGAGCCGCCGGCGTTCGGGTTGTCGATCGTGAAGCCCTGCTTCTCGATCGAGTCCATGAAGTCGATGCTCGCACCGCCCAGGTAGGGGGCGCTCATCTTGTCGGTGACGACGGTGACGCCGTCGTAATCAGTGGCCACGTCGCCGTCGAGCGAGCGGTCGTCGAAGTAGAGCTGGTAACGGAGGCCGGAGCAGCCACCGGGCTGCACGGCGATCCGCAGCGAGAGGTCATCGCGGCCCTCAGCGTCGAGCAGGGCGCGAACCTTCTGCACGGCGACATCGGTGAGGACAACGCCCTGAGTGGTCTGAGTATCGGTCACGGCTGTTTCTCCAAGTGGTTGGGTGAAGTGAGTCCTCGCCGATTCTACGCCGGACTTGCCGGAAACCCCAGAGCACCGTCCGCCCCCGGGATTCGCCTCCGGCGAACTACCAGGCCCAAGAGGCGGCGAGCCTGCTCGCGGCGGCCGCGAGTTCCTCCGGCGTCGACTCGTCCTCGGCCGCACCTTCGCGCAGCGCGTGGGCGGTTTCGAGCCCGGCGATCCGCAGTTCACGCGACGACACGTAGTTGCGGCCCGCAATGGCGATGGCCGGACGCAACTGCTCCTCCGCCCAGCTGACGACCTTCTTCACGACGGGACCACCGACGGCGTGGAACTCCATCAGTTCGGCCCCCGTGACCACCAGGTCTGCCTGCGCCAGCGTGCCCGCGAGCCCGTAGCGCTCGGCCAACCAGGTGAGCGGGTCCAGCACGCGGCCCCCGAGGGCGGTGACGATGAGTCCCACGCCCCCGGCCGCGCCGGCACCCGGGCCCTGTTCCAGGCCCAGCTCGGCCAGCCACCTCTCGGCGCGCGCGTCGAAGGTGAGGACCTCCTGGAGCGTGGCGCCGGCAGAACGCAGGGCAGTGGATGCGTGGCCTTCGAGGCCGGTCAGCGGCCGACTCACCTGGTCTGCGGGGACCAGCGCGACCAGTTGCCTGCCTGCCCAGGCGGCCCGGCCCGCGACGAGGCCCTCCACCGGGTCGTCGGCGAAGCGCGCCAGGATGGCGGCGCCGAGGTCGTCGACCTGGCAGCCGGTGAGGTCCAGGACCACGTCGGCCCCAGCGCCCGGGCGCGACAGCGCCTCCGAGACGTCGGCCGTGGTGGGGGCGCTGATGAACAGCGCCTCGGGAGCCGCGATAGCGGCCGCCTCGGCGAGGGCCTCGCCGTCGACCCCGAGGGGAACGACTGCGACCTGGGCCCCCTTGGCCGCGAAACCGCCCGCGATGGTTTCCGACGCGACGCGTGGCGTGAGCCCGGCGATCGAGTCCGCGGCGACGACCACCCTCACAGGACGGAGGACTCCTCGTCGCCCTCCACCAGCTCGCCTTCGGCGTCTGGGAGGATGCCGTAGTACTCGCTGGTGGAATCGAGCAACGCCCGCACCTCTTCGAGGCTGGAATCTGTGTCCGGCAGCACGAGATCTGATTCGACGATCACGTCATCGGGCACCTCGACGCCGAGCCTGCGCACGCCCTCGCTGAGGGCCTTGAGCGCCGTCTCGAGCGCAGCTTGGTCTTCAGCGGCGACGGCATCCTCGAGCTGACGGTCGAGTTCGTTGAGTTCGATGAGGTGCTCAGGTTCCAACACCCACTGGCCCTGGCCCATGATGCGCACGATCATGCCCGGTCCCCTCCCTGGCCGGCCTCGTACACGTCCGGCGTGGCCTGCGGGGTAGCGCCCTGGGGGGCGGAGTTCAGCTCCGGCCGCGCGGCGGGACCGCCGGTGAGTTCGGCCTTCATCCGGGCCAGCTCACCCTCGACCGACGAATCCGCGGCCAGGGCATCGAGCTCGCGGGTGATGTCGTCGCGCACGGTGCCGGTGGGGTCGTCGAGCGCACCGGTGGCCAGCAGCTCGTCGACGGCGGACGCACGGGCCTGCAGCTGGAGGGTCTTGTCCTCGGCCCGCTGGATGGCCAGGCCGATGTCGCTCATCTCCTCCGAGATGCCGGTGAAGGCCTCGTTGATGCGGGTCTGCGCCTCGGCGGCCGAGTAGGTGGCCTTGATGGTCTCCTTGCGGGTGCGGAATGCGTCCACCTTGGCCTGCAGGCGGGAGCTGGCGCGCACCAGCTTCTCCTCTTCGCCCTGCAACTGGGCGTGCTGCGCCTGGAGGTCTTCGAGCTGCGACTGGAGACCGGCCTTGCGGGTCAGCGCCTCGCGGGCCAGGTCCTCACGGTTCGACTCGAGCGCACGCTGGGCGGCCGACTGTAGCCGCTCCACTTCGGAGTTCATCTTGGCGGCCTGCAGCTCGACCCGCTTGCGGCTGGTGGCCACATCAGCGACGCCACGGCGCACGTTCTGCAGGAGTTCGAGTTGCTTCTGGTACGAGTAGTCGAGCGTCTCGCGAGGGTCTTCGTACTTGTCGAGCGCCTTATTGGCCTTCGATTTGAAGACCAGAGCGATGCGTTCAAAAATGCTGGCCACGAGGTGTCCTTCCGGGAACGTGCGGTGTTCAACCTTGAGGTTAGCGCGCATCCGGTCGCAGGACAGCCCTACGTCC
The DNA here is from genome assembly GCF_055326325.1 of Tessaracoccus zhenghani. Taxonomy (NCBI): domain Bacteria; kingdom Bacillati; phylum Actinomycetota; class Actinomycetes; order Propionibacteriales; family Propionibacteriaceae; genus Tessaracoccus; species Tessaracoccus zhenghani. Next base: position 133,863 of record NZ_JBUZNQ010000001.1, read on the forward strand.
CCCTGAGCTGACCCTGAACCCCGCGTGCGGCCCGGTATGATGGCTGCCGAACCCCTCCGATCAGAAGGACTCCCCACCGTGGCCCTCTTCCGCCCCTACGAGCGCAAGCAATCGACGTCGACCGACCGCATGGCGACGCTGACCCCGAAGGGCGCCAAGGCTGCGGCGAAGGCCGAGAAGTCCGTGAAGGCGCCAGAGACGACGCAGGCCACGCCCGTCGTCGACACCCCGGCCGAGAAGATCAGGGTCACGCGCAAGAAGGAGGGTGCCACCCTCAGCCGTCGACAGGCCGAGGCGGCCCGCATGGAGCGGCTCCACCCCACCCTCTCAGCCAAGCAGCAGCGCAAGGCGGACGCCCGCGCCCGCCAGGAGAGCCGGATGGACGCCTGGGAACGGACGGAGAACTCGCCTGCGCGCCAGCTCGTCCGCGACTATGTCGACACCCGCTGGACCGTGGCGGAGTTCATGCTGCCCGCCATGATCCTGGTGATGGCCGGCGTGATGATCACGATGCAGAACCCGGTGCTGTCCAGCTACATCGCGATGGGCCTCTGGGTGCTCCTCGCCATCACCATCATCAACGTTGCCATCATGTGGCGCGGCTTCAAGAAGCTGTTGGCGGAGCGCCACCCGGGCGAGCCGAAGCGCGGCCTGCTGGTCTACATGTTCAACCGCTCGCTGATGATCCGCCGCTTCCGCCAGCCTGGCCCGCGCGTCAAGCGCGGCGACACCATCTGAGCCGGTGCCCCGATGAGCTACCGCTGGCAACCCGCGTCCGGCACCTACGCCGAATCAGAACTGGCAGCCGCAGACCTGCTCAAGACCTTCGAGGACCAGGCAGCGGCCGAGGCGTGGCTCACCCTGTTCTTCGACGACCTGCTGGACCAGGGTGTGTCAGAGGTGAGCCTCTACGAGGAGGACCGCCTCGTGTACGGCCCCATGTCGCTCAATCCCTGACGGCATCCTGCTCGGCGGCCTTCAGATCCTGGCGCAGCAGCCAGCCACCGAAGACGGCCATCCCCAACCCCGTGGCGATCGCGAACGGCACCTGGCTGCGCGCCTCGGCCACCCTGTCCTCGTAGGTCTGCACCCGGCTCGTGCGCTCGTCGGTCCGGCTGGAGTAGTGGCACACGTCCCCCGGACCCATCTCGACTCCGCGGCACAGCATCGTCGGCGACACCCAGGACGAGACGCCCCACGCCACGATGATGACCCCCGCAGCGATGAAGGCCCACAGCCCGACACGTTTCATGCGGGACAAGGTAGCAGCCTGCAAACCCGACAAGCTCGTTGGCTAGGCTGGCGGGCGTGACTGAACTGTGCCCTGACCTCTCCCTGTCCACCTCCCTGCCCAAGCACACCGACGCGGTGCTCCTGGGCATGGCGACCATCAACCAGGACGAACCGGCCCTCGTCGGCCTGCTCCCCGCCCTGAACAAGGCCTATCAGAAGGCCTACGGCGGCACGGTCACGGCCATGGCCGGCGCGCTCGGCGCCTCGGCCAAGGAGGGCTGCGTCGTCGCACTGCCCGCCGTCAACGGCACCCGGGTCTTCGTGGTGGGCCTCGGCAGCGCCGACGTGACGCCCGACGGGGTGCGCAACGCCGCCGGCAACGGGCTGCGCGCCATCGCCGCGCTCCCGGACGTGGCAGACCTTTCCGTCGCCGTGTCCCTCGAACTCTCGGATCCGGAACTCATCCAGGCCGCCGGCGAGGGGGCGCTGCTCGGCGCCTACCGCTTCAAGGCCATCACCGCGGAGCCCGCAGCATCGACGGTGGCGTCGGTGACGCTGGTGTCGGCGGTGACGAGCGCCGCGGCCAAGGCCGCCGTCGGCACCGCCGCCATCGTGTCGGAGGCGGTGTGCCAGGCGCGCACCTGGACCAACACTCCCCCGAACCTGCTGTACCCGGAGACGTTCGCGGAGGCGGCGCGCGGCTATCTGAAGGACCAGAAGGTCGCCGTCGAGGTCCTCGACGAGAAGGCCCTGGAAAGGGGCGGCTACGGCGGCATCCTGGCCGTCGGCGGCGGTTCGGTGCGCAAGCCGCGGCTCGTGCGCATGTCCTACGCGCCCCGCGGCGCGACCGCCCACCTGGCGCTCGTCGGCAAGGGCATCACGTTCGACTCCGGTGGCCTCGACATCAAGCCGGCCGGTCAGATGGCCGGCATGAAGTACGACATGTCCGGCGCCGCTGCCGTCATCGCCGCCTTCCACGCCATCGCCGCCTCGGAGCTGAAGATCAAGGTCACGGCCTACGCCGCGCTGGCGGAGAACCTCCCGTCGGGCAGCTCCTACCGCTCCAGCGACGTGCTCACCATGTTCGACGGCCAGACGGTCGAGAACTACAACACGGACGCCGAAGGCCGCCTCGTGATGGCCGACGCGATCGGGCGCGCGGCCCAGGATGCTCCGGACCTCATCGTCGACGTCGCGACGCTGACCGGGGCCTGCATGGTGGCCCTGGGACTGCGCACCGGCGGCCTCATCACCAACGGTGAGCCGACCTCCGACGTGGTGCTGGACGCTGCCGAGTCCGCCGGAGAGGACTTCTGGGAGCTGCCTCTGAACGAGTACGTGCGCGGACTGCTGAAGAGCAACGTCGCGGACCTGCGTTCCGGCGCCTCCAACCGGTGGGGCGGGGCGCTCGTGGCCGGCGCCTTCCTGGAGCGCTTCGTGCCGGAAGGCATGGGATGGGCCCACCTCGACATCGCCGGGCCGGCCGAGAACCCGGAAGAGGCCTACGGCTGCACGCCGAAGGGCGGCACGGGCGTCGGCGTGCGCACGCTGGTGGCACTCGCCAGGCAGATGGCGGGCTGATCAGCCCCACCCGGTGAGGGCGCCGGCTGGTCTACCGGAGACCGTCGGCGGCCCGCCGGGCCTGCTTGGCCCGCAGGCCGTACTCGCGCATCCGCTTGGGGTACGGCACCACCCCGGCGTCGTAGCACGGGATGTGGTGCTGCTCTGCGAACGCGTAGCCGTACTCGGCGCTGGGCACGCCGCGACGGGTGGACTCACCGTCGGCGGCCACCAGCAGGATCGACGGCTTGTTTAACGAGGTGGGTTGCTCCACCCACGCCTCGACGCCGCGGCGGCTGATGACGAAGGCGCTCAGGTGCTCGAAGAGCGCGTCGGCGACCTTCTTCGAGTCGCGCGCAACCTCAGCCTGCTTCTTCTTGCGTCCGAACCATCCCACGCCTGCCATTATGCCCAGTGGGCGGTAACGGGAGGGCAACACCCGGCAGGGACGTGGAAGACTGGCACCCATGACGCATCCGTTCGATCTCGCCATCCTCGGTGCCGGCTCCGCCGGCTACGCCTGCGCCCTGCGGGCCGCCCAACTGGGCCTGCGAGTGGCACTGTTCGACGACACCCCGGTCGGCGGCACCTGCCTCCACCGCGGCTGCATCCCGGCGAAGGCCTGGCTGCAGGCGGCCAAGGTGCGCAGCACCGTGGCCAAGGCTGACGCCTTCGGCATCGGGGCCACCCTCGGCGACACCGACGTCCCCGCGCTCCGCCGCTACGTCGACGGCGTCATCAAACCGCTGCACAAGGGCCTGGCCGGCCTCATCGCGGCGCGCGGCATCACCCTCATCCAGGAACGCGGCGTCGTCACGATGGACGACGACGGCCCCGGCATCGACGTCGGCGACGCGCACTACCGGGCACGGGCGGTGGTCGTGGCCACCGGCGCGGCCCCCATCACCCTCGGGCTGCCCGTCGACGGCGAGCGCATCCTCACCAGCGACCATGCCCTCCGCCTCAGTTCGCTGCCCGGCTCAGCCATCGTGCTGGGCGGCGGCGTCATCGGCGTCGAATTCGCGTCGTTGTGGACGGATCTGGGCGTGAAGGTCACGCTCGTCGAGGCGCTGGACCGGCTGCTGCCCGGCGAGGAGCCGGCGCACTCGAGCATCCTCAAGGCTGAGCTGATGAGCCGCGGGATCGACGTTCGGCTCGGCGCGCCCCTCACCGACGTCGAGGTGGGCGAGACAGTCAGTGGCCGGGTCGGCGACGACCAGGTCCGGGCCGACGTCCTGCTGGTCGCCGCGGGACGCAGGCCGGCCACCGCCGGGCTGGGCCTCTCCGAGGCCGGCGTCCGGATCGAGGACACCGGGCACGTCGCCGTCGATGAGTTCTTCCAGACCTCGGCCCGCGGGATCTTCGCGGCCGGCGACCTGGTGGCGGGCCCCCAGTTGGCCCACCGCGGTTACGCGCACGGCCTGTTCCTCGCGGAGCGGATCGCGCAGTTGCAGGGCAGGCACGCCAGCCGGCCCACTCCCCCGCGGGACCGTGACATCCCCCGCATCACCTACTCCACCCCGCAGGTCGCCTCGGTCGGCCTGACCGCCGAGCAGGCGGGGCCCGACGCACAGGTCGTGGACTACCCCCTGTCCGGCAACGGCCGCAGCCGCATCCTCCACGCGCCCGGTGTCCGCGACAGCGGCAGGGTCCGGCTGGTGCGCGAGCCCGACGGCGCCATCGTCGGCGTGCACCTCGTCGGCGACGACGTCGGCGAACTGATCGGCGAGGGCGCACTGCTCGTGGGCTGGCAGGCCACGCCCGAGGATGTCGCCGGAATCGTTCATGCGCACCCCACCTTGGGCGAGTCCATCGCGGAGGCCAACTGGGCACTCGCTGGTCGGCCACTGCACATGCATGCCTGAATTGCCATATAGGGTGGAAACACTCACGGTACGCAAAGGAGCCACAACCACATGTCAACCGAAGTCACCCTCCCCGCACTGGGCGAATCCGTCACGGAAGGCACCATTTCTCGCTGGTTGAAGGCGGTCGGAGACACCGTCGAGGCCGACGAGCCGTTGCTCGAAGTCTCCACCGACAAGGTCGACACCGAGATTCCCAGCCCGGTTGCGGGCACCCTGCTCGAGATCCGCTTCGAGGAAGATGACGTGGCTGAGGTCGGTGCCGTGCTGGCCGTCATCGGCGACGCAGGCGAATCGCCCGCAGCGAGCGACGAGGCTCCCGCTGCCGAGGCCGCCCCCGAGCCGCAGCCCGAACCCGAACCCGAACCCCAGGCCGCCGAAGAGGAGCCCGTCGAAGCCGCTGTTCCGGCTGAAGACCAGCAGTCCCCCGCCGCGTCCGCAGCACCTGCCGCCGCCGGTCCCACCTCCGGCACCGAGGTGACCCTCCCCGCCCTGGGCGAGTCCGTCACCGAGGGCACCATCTCCCGCTGGCTCAAGGCCGTGGGCGACGCGGTGGAGGCGGATGAAGCGCTCCTCGAGGTCTCCACGGACAAGGTCGACACCGAGATCCCCAGCCCTGTGGCGGGCACCCTGCTCGAGATCCGCTTCCAGGAGGATGAGACGGCCAACGTGGGCGACGTGCTCGCCATCGTTGGCGACGCGTCGGCCCAGGCGGCCGCTCCGGCACCGGAGGCTGCTCCCGCGCCGCAGGCCCAGCCCGAGCCCGAGCCCGAGCCCGAGCCGAAGCCCGAGCCCGAACCGCAGGCCCAGCCCGCTCCCCAGGCCAAGCCGGCCAAGGAAGAGCCGAAGCAGGAGCACTCCGCTGCTGTTGAGGCCGCGGTCGCGCGTCGCGCCGCCGAGGCATCGGGCGACGGCACCTACGTGACCCCGCTCGTGCGCAAGCTGGCGAAGGAGCACGGCGTGGAGCTCAACTCCGTGAAGGGCACCGGCGTCGGCGGTCGCATCCGCAAGCAGGACGTCCTCGACGCGGCCCAGGCGGCAAAGGCCGCGCCGGCACCCGCTGCAGAGGCCCCGAAGGCCGCTGCTGCTCCCGCCGCCAAGGCAGCCCCCGCTTCCACCGAGCAGGTCCGCGGCACCACGGAGAAGCTGTCGCGCCTGCGCAAGGTGATCGCCGCCCGCATGGTGGAATCGCTGCAGACCTCCGCGCAGCTCACGGCCACCGTCGAGGTGGACCTCACCGCGATCAGTCACCTGCGCAACCAGGTCAAGGCAGACTTCAAGCGTCGTGAAGGCGCTTCGCTGTCCTACCTACCGTTCATCACGATGGCCGCGGTGGAGGCGCTCAAGCAGTTCCCGATCGTCAACGCCACCATCGATGTCGAGGCAGGAACCATGACCTACGCTGACGGCGAACACGTCGGCATCGCGGTCGACACCGATCGCGGTCTGCTGGTTCCCGTCATCAAGGAGGCCGGCAACCTGAACCTCACCGGCCTGGCCAAGAAGATCGGTGACCTCGCTGCCCGCACCCGCAACGGCCAGGTCGGCCCTGACGAGCTGTCCGGTGGTTCCTTCACCATCACGAACTACGGTTCCGCAGGCACGCTCTTCGACACCCCGATCGTGAACCAGCCCCAGGTCGCCATCCTCGGCACCGGCGCGCTGGTGAAGCGTCCGGTCGTGGTCGAGGACCGCTTCGGCGCCGAGTCCATCGCCATCCGCCACATGATGTACCTGTCGCTCAGCTACGACCACCGCCTCATCGACGGTGCCGTGGCCGCGCGCTTCCTCTCCGCTGTGAAGGAGCGTCTGGAAGACGGCGACTTCGGCGGCGAATTCGGCATCTGACAGTTCCCCTGAGACAGAGACCCCCGGCCTTGGCCGGGGGTCTCTGCGTCTGGTTGGATGACGCTCGTGTTCATCGGGATCGGTACGGTCGTCAACGTCGCCACTGTGGTGGTCGGCTCTCTGATCGGGCTGGCCCTCGGAAACCGCATCCCTGAGCGCACGAAGGACACCGTCACCTCCGTGCTGGGCCTGTTCACCATGGTTCTCGGCGGGTTCTCCGTCGTGGCGATGAACAGCGACGCGCTCACCTCCGCCGTCGGTAGGTCAGCGATGATCGTGGTGCTGGCCGCGCTGCTGCTCGGCACCCTGCTCGGCTCCTGGTTGCGGGTGGAGGACCGGCTGGAGCAGGGCGCGCACTGGATCCGCTCCAGGTTCAGGGGCGCGGGCGACGAGAACCGCTTCGTCGACGGGCTGGTGGTGTCCACCCTCGTCTTCTGCGTGGGGCCACTCACGATTCTGGGCTCGATCTCCGACGGTCTGGGCCGCGGGGCCGATCAACTGCTGGTCAAGGCCACGCTGGACGGTTTCGCCGCCATGGCGTTCGCCTCAACGCTGGGATGGGGCGTCCTCGCCTCCGCGGCCGCGGTGGGCGTCCTCCAAGGCTCGCTCACGGCGCTGGGCTACTTCGCCGGCGACATCCTCACCGTCGCGCAGGTCGACGCCCTGACCGCCGCGGGCGGCGTGATCCTGCTGGGTCTGGGCCTGCGGCTGCTCGGCCTGAAGCAGGTCCCCGTCGGTGACCTCCTCCCCGCGTTGCTGCTCGCGCCCGTGTTCACCTGGGCTGCGGGCCTTCTCTGAGGCGTAGTATCGCTGCGTGTTGACGTTCGAGTACCGCGGCCTCGGGGACGAACCCAGGCTCAGCGACTACCAGGAGACCTGGGACTACCAACGTGCCGTGCACGCCGAAGTCGCCGCAGCCGCGCGGCCGGGCCACGTCATCTACGTCGAGCATCCGCCGGTCTACACCGCCGGCCGCCGCACCAAGCTCACTGACTACCCCAAGGACGGCACGCCGGTCGTCCCCGTGGACCGCGGGGGTGAGATCACCTACCATGGGCCCGGCCAGCTCGTCGGCTACCCCATCGTGCACCTGCCGGACGGAGTCGGGGTCGTGGACCACGTGCGCGCCATCGAGGGCGCCGTCATCGACCTGCTCGACACCTACGGCATTTCGTCTGGGCGCGTCGAGGGCCGCACCGGGGTGTGGTTGGCATCCTCAGGGGACAGGCCGGAGCGCAAGATCTGCGCCATCGGCGTGCGGGTGTCCCAGCGCACCTCGCTCCACGGCTTCGCGTTGAACGTGCTGAGTTCCGCTGAGCGGTTCGGTAACATCGTCCCCTGCGGCATAGCGGACGCCGGCGTCACCTCGATCGTCGAGGAAGCACCGGGGGCCTGGTCCGTCAGCGCCGTGGCGCACGATCTTGAGCCTTTCCTCCGTGGTCGCCTCCGCCACACCTAGCCGCGCACCGGTGAGCCGGAGTAACGTCCTGACCATCCCCAACGAGAGGGGCCGCCATATATGACTCGAATCGCGCTAGTTATCTTCGGATACGCCGCCACGGCAGCGCTCGTGTGGGCGTTCCTCACCCTGCAGACACACCCACAACCTCCCGGCGCCTGGCTGCGTTGGGTGGTGCTGCTGGCGATGGGGCCGTCCCTGTTCCGATATTCGGTGCAACTCGTGCTCGCGCCGCTCTACGAGGTGATCATGGCACGCCGACGCCGCCGCCAGGGTGCCCGGTGCATGGTGCGGCGGCCGTCGGTCAGCGTGCTGGTGCCCGCCTGGAACGAAGAGGTGGGGATTGAGGCCACCGTGCGCTCCGTCCTCGCCAGCGACTATCCGGATCTCGAACTCGTCGTCGTCGACGACGGTTCGACCGACCGCACCGCTGAGGTGATGCTGCGCCTGGTGCGCGAGCACGAGGAATCGCGCCGCCCTGGTCGGCTCGTGTTCCGTTCGCTCCCCAACGCCGGCAAATCCCGCGCCATGAACACCGCGCTGACTCTGTCCAGCGGCGACCTGATCATCACCGTCGACGCCGACAGCGTCGTGGAACCTGATGCCGTCAGGGAGATCGTGCGGCTCTACGACGACCCCCAGGTGATGTCGGTGGCTGGCAACGTCAAGATCGGCAATCACAAGTCTGCCATCGGCCTCCTCCAGCAGTTCGAGTACCTCTACGCGTTCTTCTTCAAGAAGGCCGACTCCCTGCTCAACGCCGTATACATCGTCGGCGGGGCCGCGGCCTCCTACCGGCGAAGCATCATCGACACGCTGGGTGGCTTCGACGAGACGATCATCACCGAGGACATCGAGATGTCCACCAGGATCCAGGACGCTGGCGGCAAGGTGCAGTACACCCCGAGGGCCGTGATCTGGACGGAGGGCGCCTCAGACGTGGCGGGCCTGGCCGGGCAGCGCCTGCGCTGGAAGTACGGCCGCCTCATCACGTTCTGGCGCTACCGCTGGATGTTCCTCAGCATCGCGCCTCGGCACAACCTGTGGCTGTCCTGGCTGGTGATGCCGGTGACCGTGATCGCCGATCTGCTGCTGCTCCTCGAGCCGTTGCTGCTGGCGCTCATCGTGGCGTACACGTGGGTGAGCCACGACTTCCTGCCGATCATCGTCTACGCCGCCCTGCTCGCGGTGGTCATCGTCTTCCAGGTGCTGACCGACGTGCGCCGTCGGCAGAGCCTCAACCTGCTCCTGGTCGCGCCGATCGCCTGGCTGCTGATCTATTTCATCGACGCGATCGAGTTCCAGGCGCTCACCCGCAGTCTCCTGCGCATCTCGCAACGACAGGGGCTCGACTGGCAGCGCTGGGAACGCTCCGGTGTCTTCAGCGGAGCACCAGTTCCGAACCTTCCACCGCCGGTCGTCGAGTCGACAACAGCACCGCGGCGAGCAGCAGCAGCGCGCCGAGGAGCCCCGCCGGACTCAGTCGCTCCCCCAGAACCAGGAACGCCAGCGCGGAGCCGGTGACCGGTTCGAGCAGCGCGACCATCACGCCAGTCGTCGACGTCTGGGAACGCAGACCTCTGAGATAGGCCAGGTACGCGAAGGCCGAGGGGATCAGGCCGAGCAGCAGCACCAGCGCGACGGCCGACGCCGTGGGCTCGAAGGCCACGGGCTGTCCCCCGACGAACGCCATTGCGAGGACGGCGGCGCCGCCGAGGAGGAAGGCGAGACCGGTGCCCGTCACATCGTGGTAGTCGGCCACTGGACGCGCGCCCAGGACGCTGATCACGGCGAAGGCCACGCCCGCCATGAGGGCCAGGCCCGCACCGAGCAGCGCATCGCCGACCGAGACGTCGGACGGTGGGACGCCCATGAACAGCGTCAGGCCGCCCGCGGTGCAGGCGAGCGCAATCGCCAGCGGTGGGCTGAGGCGCTGGCGGCCGGCGAGCAGGTCGACGGAGAGCACCAGCACGGGTGCCGAGCCCACAGCGATCAGCGTGGCGACGGAGACGCCCAGCACGCCGACCGCGCTGAAGAAGCAGAGTTGGTAGACCGCCGAACACAGCGCCATGGCCGCCACCCGCCCCCACCCGGACCGGCTACGCGGCCACCGCAGGGTGCCGGTGCGCAGCGCCACGCCCATCAGGAGCAGCCCGCCGATGAAGATGCGGTAACCGGCGATCGCCAGGAAGCCCACCCCCGCCGTCGCGTGGAGCAGGGTGCCGAGCGTCCCGGAGGTGCCCCATGCCACCCCGGCAAGGACCAGGAGCACAATCCCGGATCGGGAGGCAACGAGGCGTAGCACGGTGACACTCTACTCACGCCCTCTCCCGGGGGGTATTACTCTGGGGGGGTGACAGCAGTGCAGCCAGACGGACGCAGACTCCTCAGAGTCGAAGCGAAGAACGCCGAGACACCGATCGAGCGGAAGCCCGCGTGGATCAAGACCACCGCCAAGATGGGCCCGAACTACCAGGATCTCCAGCAGATCGTGCGTTCGGGTGATCTCCACACCGTGTGCCAGGAGGCGGGTTGCCCCAACATCTACGAGTGCTGGGAAGACCGGGAATCCACGTTCCTCATCGGTGGGGACAAGTGCACCCGTCGCTGTGACTTCTGCCAGATCGAATCCGCCAAGCCGGAGGGTTACGACCCGGCCGAGCCGCTGCGCGTCGCCGCTTCCGTCAAGAAGATGGGCTTGCGCTACGCCACCATCACCGGCGTATGCCGCGATGACCTGCCCGACGAGGGCGCCTGGTTGTACGCGGAGACCATCCGGCAGGTCCACGGGGTCAACCCCGGCGTCGGCGTCGAGATGCTCGCGCCGGACTTCTCCGGCAAGGAGGAACTCCTCGCGCAACTCTTCGACGCACAGCCGGAGGTGTTCGCCCACAACGTCGAGACCGTGCCGCGCATCTTCAAGCGGATCCGTCCGGGCTTCCGCTACGAGCGCTCGCTCGAGGTGCTGAGGATGTCGCGCGATCGCGGGCTGGTCACCAAGTCCAACCTCATCCTGGGCATGGGCGAGACCCGCGAGGAGATCTCGGAGGCGCTGCAGGACCTGCACGACGCCGGCGCCGAGCTGATCACCATCACCCAGTACCTGCGCCCCAACGCGACGCTGCACCCCATCGACAGGTGGGTCACGCCGGAGGAGTTCGAGGAGCTGGATCAGGAGGCCCGCGAGATCGGATATTCTGGCGTGTTGTCCGGGCCGCTCGTTCGTTCTTCGTACCGAGCAGGCAGGCTGTACCGCACAGCGATGGACGCACGTAACAAGAACTGACACGAGAGGCTGTCATGGCGAAGAGCGAACGCGCGAAAGCCTTCGAGGCGAAGCAGAAGGCTGAGGCCCGCGCCGAGAAGGAGCGCAAGCGCAGTTCCACAGACCCCGCAGACTGGGGTCGTTGGCGCCAGCTTGTAGAGACCTACAAGATGAGCGCCAAGTACGACAAGGCGCTGCCCTGGCTGATGCTCGCCGGGTTCGTCGTGCCGTTCGCGCTGCTCCTGGTCGTGGGCTTCATCCTGAACCAGCCCCTCATCTGGGGCCTCGTCGGTGTGTCGGCCGGCTTCCTCGGTGCCATGGCGATCTTCGCCTGGCGGGCCCGCCGCGCCGTGTACAGCCGCTACGAGGGCCAGGCCGGCTCAGGTGAGGTGGCGCTGCAGATGCTGCCGAAGCAGTGGGTGTCTGATCCCGTCATCGCCGTGACCAAGAACATGGACGTCGTGCACCGCACACTCGGCCCCGGCGGCCTCATCCTGATCGGTGAGGGTGAAGCCGGCCGTCTGAAGCCGCTGCTGCAGGGTGAGAAGCGCAAGCATGAGCAGGTCGCCTACGGCGTCGAGGTCAAGACCATCCAGATGGGCAAGGCCGCGGGCCAGATCCCGCTGGACCAACTGGCCAGTCACATCAAGAAGATGCCCAAGGTGCTCACCCCCGCGAAGATCGGCGAGGTGCGCCAGCGCCTCCGCGCCCTGGACGCCATGCGCCCCAAGGCACCCATCCCGAAGGGCCCCATCTCGATGAAGGGCTCCCGAGCCGCCATGCGCGGCCGCTGACCTGTGGCCAACATCGTCAATCTCGAAGCCATCACGCATGGCTTCGGTACCCGCACCCTGCTCGACAACGTCTCCTGCGGCATCTCGGAGCGCGAGGTGATCGGCGTCGTCGGCCGCAACGGCGACGGCAAGACCACCCTGCTGCGGATCATGACCGGGGAACTGGAGCCAGATGCGGGGCGCGCCATCCGCGCCACCAACTCCTCCATCGGCGTGCTGCAGCAGCAGAGCGACCCCCGTCCCGGTGAAACGGTGCGCGACCGCATCGTCGGCGGTGAACCGGACCACGTCTGGGCGGCTGACGCCGGCAAACGCGGCGTCGTCGAGGCACTCCTGACCGACATCGGCTTGGAGCGGCCCCTGGATAAGTTGTCGGGTGGTGAGCGACGACGGGTCGAGCTCGTCGCGGTCCTGCTCGGCCACCACGAACTCATCGTGCTCGACGAGCCCACCAACCACCTCGACGTGGAGGCCATCGCCTTCCTGGCCGAGTATCTCCACGCCCGCACGCAGGCCGGGCTGGCCATGCTGGTGGTCAGCCACGACCGCTGGTTCCTCGACGCCGTGTGCACCCGCATCTGGGAGGTGCACGACGGCGTGATCGACGCCTACGACGGTGGTTACGCCGCGTACGTGCTCGCCCGTGTGGAACGCCAGCGGGTGGCCGCGACGAACGAGGCGCGTCGGAAGAACCTCGCGCGCAAGGAACTCGCCTGGCTGCGCCGCGGCGCCCCTGCCCGCACGTCGAAGTCGAAGTTCCGCATCGAGGCCGCTAACGTCCTGATCGCCGACGAGCCGCCGCCACGCGACAAGCTGGCGCTCGAACAGTTCGCGGTGACCCGCCTGGGCAAGGACGTGTTCGACCTCATCAACGTCGACTACACGGTGCCGGACCGCACGTTGCTCGACAGGTTGACCTGGTCGATCGGTCCGGGAGACCGGATCGGCCTGGTGGGCATCAACGGCGCGGGCAAGACCACCCTCCTCGACCTCCTGGCCGATGAACGTGACCCGGACAGCGGCAAGATCAAGCGCGGCAAGACCCTCCGGTTGGCCTACCTGTCGCAGGCCGTGGCCGAGCTCGATGAGGACGACCGCGTATTGTCGTCGGTGAAACGGTTGCGCGAGGAGACGAAGCTCGCCACCGGTCGCGACGCCTCCGCATCGTCGCTGCTGGAGGAGTTCGGGTTCACCGGCGACAAGCTCGTGGCCCGGATCGGTGACCTGTCCGGAGGGGAGCGCAGGCGGCTGCAGTTCCTGCGCCTGCTGCTGACCGAACCCAACGTGCTGCTGCTCGACGAGCCCACCAACGACCTGGACATCGACACCCTGACCGTCATCGAGGACTACCTCGACACCTGGCCGGGCACGCTGATCGTGGTCAGCCACGACCGGTACTTCCTGGAGCGCGTCACCGACGTGACCTACGCGCTGCTGGGCGACGGCACCTGCGTGCTGCTGCCGGGTGGCGTCGAGGAGTACCTGGACAGGCGACGGCGTGCCCAGGCCGCCGACGCGGCTGCAGCGCCTGGCCCCACCGGGCCCGCCACCAAGTCCGACGCCGCTGCGGAGCGTCAGCGGAAGAAGGACCTGGCGCGGCTCGAGAGCCAGCTCGGCAAGGTCGAGTCGGAGATCGTCAAGCTGCACACCGCGATGACGGAGGCGGCCAGCGACTACCCGCGGCTGGCGAAGCTCACGGCTGACCTGCAGGCTGCCGAGGCCCGCAAGGACGACCTCGAAGAGGCCTGGCTTACCGCCGCTGAGTGACCGCAAGGCGGGCCGTGACCTGGGGTGTCCCCCGGGTACGGCCCGCAACTGCTCCAGGCTCGGCCCTCAGCCCAGCACCGCACCCTTGCTGGCCGAACCCACGAGCTTCTGGTATTTACCCAGGACGCCGGTGGTGAACTTGGGCTTGATCGGGCTCCAGCCCTCCCTGCGGCGCGCGAGTTCCTCCTCATCAACCTCGAGGTCGAGCGTCATGGTGCCGACGTCGAGACGGATCTTGTCCCCGTCGCGGACGAACGCGATGGGCCCGCCGTCGGCCGCTTCCGGCGCGACGTGGCCCACGCACAACCCGGTGGTGCCGCCGGAGAACCGGCCGTCGGTGAGCAGGAGGACGGTCTTGCCGAGGTTGGCGCCCTTGATCGCCCCGGTGATGGCCAGCATCTCGCGCATGCCCGGGCCACCCTTGGGCCCCTCGTAGCGGATGACCACCACGTCGCCATCCGTGATGGTGCCGTTCTCCAGCGCATCGAGAGCGGCACGCTCACGTTCGAACACCCTGGCGGTGCCTTCGAACACATCGGTCTGGAAGCCGGCGGTCTTGACCACGGCGCCCTCCGGGGCGAGCGATCCGTGCAGGATGGTGATGCCGCCGCGCGGGGCGATGGCGTTGTCCAAGGACCGCAGCACCTTGCCGTCGGGGCGGCCGGGCGCCGACTCCTCAAGGTTCTCAGCGATGGTCTTGCCCGTGACGGTCATGCAGTCGCGGTTGATGAGCCCCGCCTCGTCGAGCACCCGCATGATGACGGGCACGCCGCCCACCCGGTCGACGTCGTTCATGACGTAGCGCCCGTAGGGCTTGAGGTCGCCCAGGTGCGGCACCTTGGCCTGCATGCGGGTGAAGTCTGCCAGCGTGAGGTCCACGTCGGCCTCGTGGGCGATGGCCAGCAGGTGAAGCACGGCGTTGGTGGACCCTCCGAACGCCATCACGACGGCGATGGCGTTCTCGAACGCCTCCTTGGTCATGATGTCCCTGGTGGTGATGCCCTGGCGCAGCATCTCGACGACGGCCTCGCCGGCCTTGAACGCCGCGATGTCGCGCCTGGGGTCGACGGCCGGCGGCGCGGCGGAGCCGGGGATCGACAGGCCCATGGCCTCTGCCACGCAGGCCATCGTGTTGGCCGTGTACATTCCGCCGCAGGCGCCCTCGCCAGGACAGATCGCCTTCTCGATCGCCGTCACGTCCTCGCGCGACATCAGCCCCCTGGCGCAGGCTCCCACCGCCTCATAGGCGTCGATGATCGTGACCTCGCGTTCCTCTCCCGACGAGAGGCGCGCCAGGCCCGGCAGGATGGATCCGGCGTAGACGTAGACGGAGGCCAGACCCAGGCGGGCGGCGGCCATCATCATGCCCGGCTCGGACTTGTCGCAACCGGCCAGCAGCACGGATCCGTCGAGGCGTTCCGCCTGCATCACGATCTCGACGGAGTCCGCAATCGTGTCGCGGGAGACGAGCGAGTAATGCATGCCGTCGTGGCCCATCGAAATGCCGTCGGAGACGGAGATGGTGCCGAATTCGAGCGGGAAACCGCCGGCCGCGAACACCCCCTCCTTGGCCTTCTTCGCGAGTCTGTCGAGGGAGAGGTTGCAGGGGGTGATCTCGTTCCAACTGGAACCCACGCCGATCTGGGGCTTGGCGAAATCGTCGTCGCTGAGGCCGACTGCACGCAACATGCCGCGGGCGGCGGTGGCTTCCAAACCGTCGGTGACCTGGCGGGAGCGGGGCTTGATGTCCGGATGCTCTTCCATTCCCGGAGTCTACGGCCCCGTCACTGCCGTTCGTCGGGCGAAGTGCCGAACCGTTGGCCCCTGTCCAGCGTGGCGATGGCGGCCATGTCGTCGTCGGTCAGCGTGAAGTGCTCCACCTCCAGGTTGCTGCGCAACCGCTCGGGGTTCGTCGACTTCGGGATGACCGCGTTGCCCAACTGCAGGTGCCACCGGATGATGACCTGCGCCGGGGTGACGCCGTGCCTGGCCGCGATGGCGCGGATCAGCGGGTCTTCCAGCACCTGCCCACGGCCCAGCGGGCTCCACGCCTGCGTGACGATGCCGTGCTCCCGGTGGTAGTTCCGGAGGCCTTCCTGTTGGAGGTAGGGGTGGAGCTCCACCTGATTCACGACGGGGGCGACCCGTGTCTCCTCGATGATCCTGCCGATGTGCTCCTCCGTGAAGTTGGACACCCCGATGGAGCGGACGCGGCCCTCCTCGCGCAACTCGATGAGGGTGCGCCACACGTCGACGTACTGGTTCCGGTTGGGTCGGGGCCAGTGGATCATGTAGACGTCGACGGCCGTGCCCAGCGCCTTCTCGGTCGCCTCGAAGGAGGCGAGCACCGCGTCCTCGTCCTGGCTCTCCTCGCCCCAGAACTTGCTGGTGACGGTGAGGAGCGAGCGGTCGATGTCGACGCGGCGAAGCGCGTTGCCCAGTTCGACCTCGTTGGCATAGAACTCGGCGCCGTCGACCAGCCGGTAGCCGGCGTCGACACCGGCGACCACCACCTCCTCCGTCTGCTCCGGCGGAACCTTGTAGAGGCCGAAGCCGAGCGCAGGCATGCGGAAACCGTCGAGGAGTTGCAGGTCGTCTGTCATGCGCCCGATTCTGCCACCGCCGGCCGGCACCCGGCTTAGACTCGGGGCATGGATCTCCATCCCGCACTGCAGCCCCTGGCAACGCTCGTCGGCGCCTGGGAGGGCGCTGGGCACGGGGAGTACCCGAGCATCCGGCCCTACGGCTACATCGAAGAGATCACGTTCACCAACATCGGCAAGCCGTTCCTGGAGTACCGGCAGCGGACCTGGAATTCGGACAACGCGCTGATGCACGTGGAGACGGGCTACCTGCGACTCCCCTCCCCGGACAGGGTGGAGTTCGTGTTGGCGCTGCCCACCGGCCAGGTGGAGCTCGCCGAAGGACATCTCACGGTGGCGGACGGTGTCGTGCAGCTCTACCTGGAGGGCAGGATCCTCAACTCCTCGACGGCGAAGACCGTCAACGCGTCCGCCCGCCGCTACTCCCTCATCGACGACGAACTGGCCACCAGCTTCGACATGGCCGCCGGGGAATACCCCCTGCAGCGTCACCTGACCTCTGAACTGACCCGCACCAGGTAGCGGCGATCCCGCCAAGCGGGACCGGCCCCCTCCGGCGCTGTCGCACCCTCGGTTTACGCTCGCCAACATGTACAGGACACTGGCCGTCTCCGGATACCGGTCGCTGCGTGACGTCTCCGTCCGGCTCGGCCGCGTCACCGTCGTGACGGGGGCCAATGGGTCGGGAAAGTCGAGTCTCTACAAGGCGCTGCGGCTCCTTGCAGGTTGCGCGCTGGGCGACGCCGTGGCCTCCCTCGCACGCGAGGGCGGGCTGTCGTCGGTGCTGTGGGCCGGCCCCGAGTCGCTCCAGGGCGCCCGGCGCACCGGTATGGTGCAGGGCACCGTGAGGAACGGACCGGTGTCGCTCAGGTTGGGCATCGGCGCTGATGCGCTCAGCTACCTCATCGATCTGGGCCTGCCCCAGCAGGGCCTGAGCGCCTTCGACCGGGACCCGGAGATCAAGCGCGAGGTGGTCTGGGGTGGCCCGCTCATGCGCGCCTCCACCCTCGCCGCCCGCCGGAAACGCGGCCTGGTGGAGGTCCGCGATGAGGGCCCCTGGGAGGAACTGCCCTTCCAGCTGGCGCCCCACCAGTCCATGCTGCTCGACCTCCCCGAACTCCGGGCGCTGCGGGACGACCTCGCGGCCTGGCGGTTCTACGACACCCTGCGCACGGATGCCGGGGCCCCCGCCAGGCAGCCGCGGGTGGGCACCCGCACCTGGGCGCTGGCCGGCGACGGCGCGGATGTGGCTGCGGCACTGCAGACGATCCGCGAACACGGGCGCGAACCCATCGGCCAGTTCATCGAGGACGCTTTCCCCGGCAGCAGCCTCGAGGTTCCGGTCACGGACGGGATCTTCGAGCTCGCGCTCCACCAACCCGGCTTGTTGCGCCCGCTGCGTGCCGCAGAACTGTCGGACGGCACCCTGCGCTACCTCATGTGGCTGGCCGCCCTCCTGGCCCCGGCCCGCCCTCCCCTGATGGCCTTGAACGAACCCGAGAACAGCCTCCACCCCACCCTCATCGCGCCGCTCGGGCGCCTGATCGCACGCTCGGCGGCGGAGACGCAGATCGTCGTGGTGACCCATTCACAAGCCCTCGTCGAGGCGCTCACCAGCGCGGTGACCGAGGAGGACCTGGAGTTGGTGGACCTGGACAAGGACACGGGGGAAACGGTGATCGCCGATCAGGGCCTGCTGTCGCGTCCGAGCTGGGAGTGGGGGCGCCGGTAAGCCCCGCTCGGGCGGCTCTTTCATACCCCCTGGGGGTATGGTAACGTCGGTGGCATGACTGCTCACCAGCATCACGGGCACCCGGCACCCACGGCGCCGGAAGTGCGGGGCCACGAAGACCACACGGACCATTCCCGAATGACCCATGGGGCGCCTCCGGAGAGCGCCGGCCACGAAGGCCCCGCCACCCATGGAGGCCACGGCGGTCATGCCGGCCACGCGGTCCGCTTCGGCCTCCTCTTCTGGATCATGCTCGCCCTGGGTGTCCCGGTCGTCGCACTCTCGCCGATGTTCGCCCACCTGATCGGCTACGCCCTCCCGGGCTGGGCTATCTGGGTGGCGGCGCTTCTCGGCACGGTCATGTACGTCTGGGGCGGCCAGCCGTTCCTGACGGGAGCCGTCAACGAGATCAGGCAGCGCAAGCCCGGCATGATGCTGCTGATCGGGCTCGCCATCACCGTCGCCTTCTTGGCATCCTGGAGCGCGACGCTGGGCATCCTCCACCACGAACTGGAGTTCTGGTGGGAACTGGCGCTGCTGATCGTCATCATGCTGCTGGGCCACTGGGTGGAGATGCGCTCCCTGGCGCAGACCACCTCAGCGCTCGATTCGCTCGCCGCACTGCTGCCGGACGAGGCCGAACGCGTCGTCGACGGCGGCGTGGAGAAGGTCTCCCCCACCGCCCTGGCAACCGGCGACATCGTGATCGTGCGGCCCGGCGGCCAGGTGCCGGCCGACGGCAGGATCACCCAGGGCTCAGCGAGCATGGACGAGTCGATGATCACCGGCGAGTCCAAGCCGGTGGCCCGTAGCGAGGGCGACCAGGTCGTGGCCGGCACGATCGCCACGGATTCGGGCATCCGCCTGGAGGTCACCGCCATCGGCGACGACACCGCCCTCGCCGGCATCCAGAAGATGGTCCTCGACGCCCAGAACTCCTCGTCGAGGGCACAGCGGATCGCGGACCGGGCGGCGGCCTGGCTGTTCTGGTTCGCCCTCGGCGCGGCCGTCATCACCGCCGTCGCGTGGACCGTGCTCGGCGTGCCGGACCAGGCGATCGTCCGCACCATCACGGTGCTCGTGATCGCCTGCCCGCACGCCTTGGGGCTGGCCATCCCGCTGGTGGTGTCGATCGCCACCGAGCGCGCCGCCAAGGCCGGCGTCCTGGTCAAGGACCGGCTCGCGCTCGAGGCGATGCGCACCGTCGATACCGTCCTGTTCGACAAGACCGGCACGTTGACCGTCGGCGCCCCGGTTGTCGCGGCGGTCCACGCCGTCGGACGCTCCGACGACGAGGTGCTCGCCCTGGCCGCAGCCGCGGAGGCCGACTCCGAGCACCCCCTTGCCAAGGCGATCGTCCGGCGCGCGGCAGAGCGCGGCGTTCAGGTGCAGCAGGCACATGACTTCTCGTCCTCCCCCGCCGTCGGCGTCAGCGCCCTGGTTGAGGGACGACGCGTCCAGGTGGGCGGCCCCCACCTGCTGTCCCAGGAGACAGCAACGGCACTTCCGGTCAGCGAGACCTGGGCGTCCTCCGGAGCCACCATCCTGCACGTGCTGGTCGACGGCGAGCCCGTCGGCGCACTGCAGGTCGCCGATGAGGTCCGCCCCGAATCCCGGGCGGCCGTCGAGGCGCTCCGCGAGCGCGGGGTCACCGTCGTGATGATCACCGGCGACGCTCGGGCGGTGGCGGAATCTGTCGCGGCAGACCTCGGCATCGAGCGGGTCTTCGCGGGAGTCCGCCCAGAGGACAAGGCGGGGAAGGTGCAGGAGCTGCAGCGCGAGGGACGAACCGTGGCGATGGTCGGCGACGGCGTCAACGACGCACCGGCCCTCGCCCAGGCCGACGTCGGCATCGCGATCGGCGCGGGCACCGACGTCGCGATCGGGTCCGCAGGCGTGATCCTCGCGGGGGACGACCCTCGGGCGGTCGTCTCCGTCATCGAGTTGTCGCGCGCCGCCTACCGCAAGATGAAGCAGAACCTGTGGTGGGCGGCAGGGTACAACCTGGTGGCGGTGCCGCTCGCGGCGGGCGCGCTCGCCTCAGCAGGCGTCACCCTGCCGATGTCGGTGGGCGCCATCCTGATGTCCCTCTCGACGGTGGTGGTGGCGGTGAACGCCCAACTGCTGCGCCGCCTGGAACTGGACCCCGCCTCGGTTACGCGCCCACAGCACGCTTGATCAGGTCGGCAACCTTCGTCTCCACCTGCGCCGTCCACGCCGGGATCGCGAACGCGGAGGGCCAGATGTCGCCGTCGTCGAGTTTCGCGCTGTCGTTGAAGCCGAGGGTGCCGTAGCGAGTGCCGAACTTCTTCGCCGGTTGGAAGAAGAAGACGATCTCCTTACCCACCATGTAGGCGGGGAACCCGTACCAGGTCTTGCACCCCATATCAGGCGCGACCTTCTTCACCAGCGCGTGGAGGGACTCGGCGATCGCCTTGTCGTCGCCCTCCATCTCAGCGATCTTCGCCAGCACATCGGCTTCGGGGTCCTTGGTGGAGCGCGCCCGCTTCAGCTCAGAGGCCCGTTCCTTCATGGCGGCCTTCTCCTCGGCGGAGAAGGTGTCTGCATCAGCGTCGGTGCGTTTCTTGGTGGCCATGTCGAAATCCTGCCACGCCGAGGACGCTATTTACGATTGATGACAACAGTTCCGAGCAGCAGATCTGTCAAGGCACGCCGCTCGGCGCCGATCACCACCGCCGGGATGACGAGGCACTTCAGTGCGGTGCGCACGATGGCGCGCCACCAGCCGATGTGCCGGCCGTCGAGCCGCACGATCCCGATCCGGGCGATGAGCTGGCCGAAGGAGCCGCCGGTGAGCGCCGTGAGGATGCTCGCCTCCACGAAGTACACCGCCAGGATCATGAACGACCTCCACCCGGTGCCCGTCATCACCTCGATGCCGAAGACCGCTATCGCCACCAGCATGCTGGCGGCCCAGTCGCCGATCATGGCGGCGATACGCGCGCGCCACGACGCGAGCGAGCCACGGCCACGCTCGGGCAGACCGATGGTCTGGCCCGGGTAGGTGGTGATGTCAGTCACGCGGCGCAGCCTACCAGCGGCTCCCCGGTACGCCGTCGGTGAACAGGTTTCCCGGAGCCTTCAGGGACGTGCCATGATCTGTCCATGCTGATGCTCGTCGGTCGACTGTGGGTCGATCTCTGCCGCGTTCCCGCGGGCACCTGTCTGCGCTGACGCGGACCCCTCCCGACGTTCATCCCACCCCAGCTTTCAAGGAATCCTCATGTCCACCATCATCGAGGCGCGCTCTGACGCACCCACCCGCGAACCCCGCAAACCCTTCTACACCGGCCTCGGCTTCCAGATCGCTGTCGGCCTCGTCGTCGGCCTGATCCTGGGATTCATCGCACTCGGCATCGGTGCGCCCGCCGAAGGCGAGCGCAACTGGCTCACCGGCCTTCTCTACGAAGTGGGCTCGGCCTACGTCAAGCTCCTCATGCTGCTCGTCGTGCCGCTCGTCGTCACCGCCGTGATCTCCTCGATCGCCCGCCTGCAGCAGGTCAGGAACGCCGCCCGGCTCGCCGTCCAGACGCTCGTGTGGTTCGCCATCACCGCCCTTGCCAGCGTCATCGTCGGCATCGTCGTCGGCCTGCTGTCCAAGCCGTGGCTGACCGCCGGCGTCTCCGGCGACGCCGCCGAACTCCCCAGCCGCCAGGGCGACTGGGCCGCGTTCCTGCTCGGTCTGGTACCCAGCAACATCTTCGGCCTCGGCGTCAACGCCAGCACCACCGCCGAGGGCGTCGTGACCGCTTCCCCGAGCTTCTCGGTGCTGCAGGTCCTCCTCATCTCGATCCTCTTCGGTATCGCCGCGGTCAAGGTGGGCGACAAGGCCGCGCCCTTCGTCGGCTTCATGGAGTCGGCGCTGTCCGTCATCCAGAAGGTCCTGTGGTGGATCATCCGCCTTGCCCCCATCGGCACCGCTGCCCTCGTCGGCCGCGCCGTTGCCACCTACGGCTGGACCTCGCTGGCGTCGCTCGGCTCCTTCGTCCTGGCCCTCTACGTGGGCCTGGCCGTGATCTGGGTGGTCGTGTACCCCGCCGTGCTGAAGTTCAACGGCCTCGACGTGGCGCAGTTCTACCGCAACGTGTGGCCCGCCATCTCGCTGGGCTTCGTGACCCGCTCCTCGATGGGCACCATGCCCGTCACCGAGCAGGTCGTCGAGCGCAACCTGGGCGTGCAGCGCCAGTACGCCAGCTTCGCCGTGCCGCTGGGCGCGACCACGAAGATGGACGGTTGCGCCGCGGTCTTCCCGGCCATCGCCGCGATCTTCATCGCCCAGTTCTACGGCATCGACCTGAACATCACGCACTACCTGCTGATCGCGTTCGTCGCCGTCCTCGGCTCCTCGGCCACCGCCGGCACCACCGGCGCCACCGTCATGCTGACCCTCACGCTGTCCACGCTGGGCCTCCCGCTGGAGGGCGTCGGCCTGCTGCTCGCGGTTGAGCCCATCGTCGACATGGGCCGCACGGCCCTCAACGTCACCGGCCAGGCGCTGGTCGCGGCGGTCGTGGGCAAACGCGAAGGCGTGCTGGATCAGGAGATCTACGACGCGCGTCCGCAGTTCGCTGCCTGACACACGCAAGCTGAGAGGGGTCCGGGCCACGCCCGGGCCCCTCTGGCGTTGCGCTGAGGGGCCTTCGACACCGGGAAAGCTGTAACAGGGCCGTTACCCACCGGCAACTGCCGGGCAAAGATAGGCTCATATCGTTTGGACTCGTCAACCGAGACGTAAAGGCTATCCACATGTTCCAAGGCGCAGACGACCTACTGGCTTACATCAAGGAAGAGAATGTCGAGACGATCGACGTGCGCTTCTGCGACCTGCCCGGGGTCATGCAGCACTTCACCGTCCCAGCGACCGCCTTCGGGCCCGAGGTCTTCGAAGATGGCCTGGGGTTCGATGGTTCCTCCATCACCGGCTTCCAGAAGATCCATGAGTCCGACATGGCCCTGCTGCCGGATCCCACCACGGCCTACCTGGACCCGTTCCGCAAGTCGAAGACGATGAACGTCAACTTCTTCGTGCACGACCCGCTGACCAAGGAGCCCTACTCCCGTGACCCGCGCAACATCGCGCGCAAGGCGGAGGCGTTCCTGGGGTCCACCGGCATCGGCGACACCGCCTTCTTCGCCCCTGAAGCGGAGTTCTACGTCTTCGACGACATCAGGTTCGAGACGTCGGCGAACTCGTCGTACTACCACATCGACTCCGAGGCGGGCGCCTGGAACACGGGACGGATCGAGGACGGCGGCAACCGCGGCTACAAGGTGAGCTACAAGGGCGGCTACTTCCCCGTCGCGCCCGTGGACCACTTCGGGGACCTGCGCGACGACATCGTGCGTCACATGGGCAACGCCGGCCTCGAGGTCGAGCGTGCGCACCACGAGGTCGGCACCGCCGGCCAGGCCGAGATCAACTGGCGCTTCGACACGCTGCTCAAGGCCGCCGACGACGTCATGAAGTTCAAGTACCTCGTGAAGAACACGGCGTGGGAGGCGGGTAAGACCGCCACGTTCATGCCGAAGCCCATCTTCGGCGACAACGGCTCCGGCATGCACGTCCACCAGTCCATCTGGGAGAACGGCAAGCCGCTGTTCTACGACGAGAACGGTTACGCCGGCCTGTCCGACATGGCCCGCTGGTACATCGGTGGCCTGCTGAAGCACGCGCCCGCCCTGCTGGCCTTCACCAACCCGTCGGTGAACTCGTTCCACCGCCTGGTGCCCGGCTTCGAGGCCCCGGTCAACCTGGTCTACTCGCAGCGCAACCGCTCGGCGTGCATCCGCATCCCGATCACCGGTTCGAACCCGAAGGCCAAGCGCATCGAGTTCCGCTGCCCGGACCCGTCGTCGAACCCGTACCTGGCGTTCGCGGCGATGCTGCTGGCTGGCGTCGATGGAATCCAGAACCGGATCGAACCGCTGGCCCCCATCGACAAGGACCTCTACGAACTGCCGCCGGACGAGCATGACCAGGTGCCCACGGTGCCCGGTTCGCTGGGTGCGGTGCTCGAGGAGCTCGAAGCTGACCACGAGTTCCTCTACGCCGGTGACGTGTTCACTCCGGACCTCATCGAGACGTGGGTCGAGCTGAAGCGCGCAGAGATCCAGGCCATCGCGATGCGCCCGCACCCCCACGAGTTCGAGCTGTACTACGCACTCTGAGCCGGTCGCCGGTATTTCGAGGGAGATTGCTGCCACATCGACGCCACAGGGCGCGATGTGGCGGGAATCTCCCTCGAACTGTCTGATCCATCCTTCGATAGAGCCTCGGTCGTCGCGACAGCGCGATGGTTACATCTAGGCTGCAACCGTGAAAACCTCCCGTGGCCTGCGCGCCTTCATCGCCGTTGTCATCACCCTCGTCTGGCTGGTGGGCGCCGGCATCGGTGGACCCTACTTCGGCAGGATCTCCGAAGTGGCGCAGAACGATTCCGCACAGTTCCTCCCTGCAGGGGCTGAGTCGACACGGGTCGACGCACGCTACCTCGACTTCGTCGACAGCGACACTCTCCCCGCCATCGTGATCTTCACCGCAGAGGATCCCCTCACAGAGGCCCAGTTGGCCGATCTGGGCGCGCTGGCCCAGAAGCTCGGCGAAGAGCGGAGCGTGCTGAGCACCTCTCCCTTGCTGCCCTCTGAGGATGGTCAGGCGGCACAGCTCTTCCTAGGCGTGGATCCGGACCTTGAGCAGGGCGAGGCGGTGTCCGAGCTTCGCGAGACCCTGAGTGCAGAGACGCCCGCGGGCGTCGAGCAGCATGTCACGGGTCCTGCCGGCTTCACCGCGGACATCGCCGACGCATTCTCGGGCATCGACGGCCTGCTGTTGCTCGTGGCGCTGGGGGTCGTGCTGGTCATCCTGCTGATCGTCTACCGATCCCTGATCCTGCCTTTCGCCGTGCTCTCCACCAGCCTCTTCGCGCTGTGCGTGGCGTTGCTCGTGAACTGGTGGTTGGCCAAGGCGGACGTTCTGGTGCTCACGGGTCAGACGCAGGGCATCCTGTTCATCCTCGTCATCGGCGCGGCCACAGACTACTCGCTGCTCTACACCGCCAGGTACGCCGAGGAACTCAAGCGCCATCAATCCAGGGCCACAGCCACATGGCAAGCCATCAGGGGCGTCGTGGAACCTGTCCTGGCCTCGGGCGGCACAGTCATCGCTGGCCTGTTGTGCCTGTTGCTGAGCGACCTGGGTTCAAACCGCTCATTGGGGCCCGTCGCGTCCATCGGCATCCTGTTCGCCATGCTGGCCGCGCTCACCCTGCTGCCCGCGCTCCTCTACCTGATGGGCCGCGCCTCGTACTGGCCGCGCCGGCCACGGTTCCTCCCCGATCGCACTGACGAGGACGAGATGAACCAGGGCGTCTACGCCAAGACGGCGCGGTTCGTCTCCCGCAAGCCGCGCACGGTGTGGATCGTCTGCGTGCTCCTGCTGGCCGCAGGCGCGGCCTTCGTGCCCACCCTGAAGGCCGACGGCGTCCCGCCGAGCGACTTCGTACTGGGCTCCTCCGATGCCCGCACCGGCCAGGAGAAGCTGGGCGAGCACTTCCCCGGTGGCTCGGGCACCCCGGTGCGTGTGCTGACCGAGGAGGCGAATTTCGACTCCGTGGCCGACGTGCTGCTCACTGCGGACGGCGTCGACTCGGTGTCCGTGGTCGCGGCCGATTCGCCGGCCGGCACCGCGCTCGTGACGGAGGATGGCATCCAGGCGTTCGGGCCTCCCGGCACCCCGGCACCCTCGCCCACGGTGAACGACGGCGAGGTCATGCTGCTCGCCACGCTGGCGGATGCTCCCGACAGCGACGCAGCCATCGACGTCGTACGTTCCCTCCGCAGCGAATTCGGGGGTACTGCCGGAGTAGGCGGTCGGACCGCTGTCGACATGGACACCCGCGACACCTCCGCGAAGGACCTGGCCCTGATCATCCCCATCGTCCTGGTGGTGATCCTGGTGATCCTCATCTTCCTGCTACGCAGCATCCTGGCGCCCGTGCTCCTCATCGCCACCACAGCGCTCAGCTTCGGCACGGCCATGGGTACCGCCGCAATCGTGTTCAACCACATCCTCGACTTCCCGGGCGCGGACCCCTCGGTGCCGCTCTACGGGTTCGTCTTCCTCGTCGCGCTGGGCATCGACTACAACATCTTCCTGATGACCCGCGTCCGCGAGGAGACCGCGAAGCACGGCACCCGGCGGGGCATCCTGCGCGGTCTGGCTGTCACCGGTGGTGTGATCACCTCTGCCGGCCTCGTGCTCGCGGCGACCTTCGCAGCCCTGGCGGTGCTGCCCATCCTGTTCCTGGTGCAACTGGCCTTCATCGTCGCGTTCGGCGTTCTGCTCGACACGTTCCTGGTGCGCACCCTGCTGGTGCCGGCGCTCACCTACGACATCGGCCCGGCCATCTGGTGGCCGTCGAAGCTCCGCAAGAAGGGCTGATTCAGGCGGGGCACACCTGCAGGTGCGGATCTGCCTGCTCTGCGTCCAGGAGGGCGCGGGCGGCAGCTTCCCGCTCTGCCACGACGAGGCGCCGGTGCTGGTAGCGCCAGGCGATGAGCAGCGGGATCAGTGCGGCCACCCAGGCAGCCGGTGCCGCCAGGATCACGGCGATGAACCCGACATGAGGGACCACGAAGAGGCCGATGACGCCACGGGCCACGAGCTCCAGCACGCCGGCCATCGTCGGGGCCATCGTCGAGCCGAGGCCCTGGATCACGTGGCGGATCACGAACAGGACAGCAAGGATCGCGTACAGGGCGGCGTTGATGACCAGGTACCGGTGGGCCATGTCCACCACCTGCGGCTCCCCCTCACCCAGGAACATCCGCACCATCAGCGTGCCCCCGAAGAAGATCGCCACCCCGAGCACCAGCGCCATGCCCATGGCAAGCAGGAGCGCCTGCCGCACGCCGATGAGGATCCTGCGCCACTGACGACCGCCGGCGTTCTGCGCGACATAAGTGGTCATCGCAACTCCGACGGTGGCCAGCGGGATCACGGCCACCTGATCGACGCGCATGGCCGCGGTGAAGGCGGCCACCGCGTCGGTGCCCAACCCGTTGATGCCGAACTGCAGCAGCGCTGCGCCGATCGCGATGATCGACATCTGGAACCCGAGGGTGACGCCCAGCTTGGTCGACTCCCTCAGCTTGGGCATCTCCAGCCGCCAGTCCGCCCGGTGCAGGTGCAGGTCGGGCATCCGGCGCCAGATGAGGATGAGGCACAGCACCACCGACACGGTCTGGGCGATCAGCGTGGCCAGCGCGGCGCCGCCCACTCCCGTGCCCAGCACCGCGATGAACACGATCACCAGCACCACGTTGAGGACGGTGGAGATGATGAGGAACACCAGCGGGGTCCGGCTGTCGCCCAGGGCCCGGATGACGGAGCTGAGGTAGTTGAACGCCACCGTGGCGAACGAGCCGCTGAACAGCACGACGAGGAACGTGGTCGACTGCGGCATCAGTTCCTCGGGCGTGCCCAGCCACGTCAGCAGCGTATGGGCCCCCAGCGTGCCGACCAATGTGATCACCAGCGCCACCATGGCGCTGATCAGGACACCCCGGGCCACCGCGCGGCGCATCCCCGGCAGGTCCTGAGCCCCGAAGGCGCGGGCAACCGGGATCGCCAGACCCGCGGAACAGCCGATCGCGAAACCGAACAGCAGGAACTGGAGGCTGCCGGACGCCCCGACCGCAGCCAGGGCATCGACACCCAGCAGGCGTCCGACGACGATGGCGTCGGAGACGGCATAGGCCTGCTGGAACAGGTTGCCGATCAGGAGCGGCAGCGTGAAGAGCACGATGAGGCGGAGGGGGGATCCGACGGTGAGGTTTTTGGCCATGCAGGACCTTCTGGGCAGTTGGGATGAATGGACCGCGTCGTGGCGCATCGGGTCGTGGGACTGCGGGTCCGACACCCTGCGGCGATCAGCCAGAGAATTGTATTGCCATACCCCAAATAACGCAACTCGGCAAGTTTTCCTGCGCCGGCGCCATCGTGGACGCCCTCCCCGCCTCTTCGGCGGAGCGCCACCGCGTAGGCTGACCCGCATGGTTCGTGCAATGGTGGTCCGTGAGTCAGGCTCTGCGATCGAAGAGGTGGGCGAGGAGTTCCTCGATGGGAGCGGCGGGATCGTCGTCGACGTGAAGTTCTCGGATCTCAACTACAAGGATGCGCTCGCGGTCACCGGCCGTCCCGGCGTGGTGCGCAAACACCCCTTGGTCGCTGGCATCGATCTGGTCGGCCGCGTCGCCGAGTCAGACGACGAGCGGTTCTCCCCCGGCGACTGGATCATGCTCAACGGCGCCGGCCTCTCCGAGACCGAGCACGGTGGCTACGCCACGCGGGCGAGGATCAGCGGCGAGTACGCCGTCGGCCTCCCCGAGGACCTCTCCCCCGAACAGGCTGCGGCGCTCGGCACCGCCGGCTACACCGCCGCCCTGGCCGTGCTGCGGATCCTGGGCGAGAACATCATGCCCGACGACGGCCCGGTGCTGGTCACCGGCGCAACCGGCGGCGTCGGCTCCATCGCCACCCAACTGCTCTCCAACGCCGGCTATGTCGTCTACGCGACCACCGGCAGGGCGGAGCAGCTGGGCGACTACCTGCGCAGCATCGGCGCCGACGAGGTCATCGACCGCGCCACCCTCAGCGAGCCGGGCCGCCCGCTCCAGAAGGCCACCTACTCCGCCGTGGTGGACTCCGTGGGCGGGCAGACGCTGGCCAACGCCATCGCCCAAACCAAGAAGGGCGGCGTGGTGGCGGCCTGCGGCCTGGCGGGTTCGCATGACCTGCCCACCACCGTGATGCCGTTCATCCTGCGGGGCGTCACCCTCGCGGGCATCGACTCCGTGTGGGCCAGCCTTGACGACCGAGCCGACGCGTGGCGCATCCTCGCCCGCGGGCTCCACCTGGACATGCTCGACGCGATCACGGAGCGGGTGGACCTCGACGGCGTGCGCGCAGCCGCGGAAGAGATGATGGCCGGCCAGCGCCACGGCCGCACGCTCGTCACCATCTGACCGGACTGTTCATCGGGCCTTTTCCTTCTTTGGATTGTTTCCAGAAAAGGCGCTAGGGTTCGTGTCATGCACGATTGGCCCACCTCGCTCAAGGACGCCGGCATGCGCGTCACAGCGGGCCGCGTCGCCGTCCTGACCGCCCTGGCAGACCACCCGCACATGCGGGTCGGCGACCTGACGGAGGCGGTGCGGGAACGCACAGGCAGCGCGTCCGTCCAGGCGGTCTACGACAACCTCGCCGTCCTCCACTCCCACGGCCTCATCAGGCGCGTGGAGCCCGCAGGACAACCGCCGCGCTACGAGTTGGAGAACGGCGACAACCACCATCACCTGATGTGCCGCAGCTGCGGAGACATGCGTGATGTCCCGTGCGCCGTCGGCGCCGCCCCGTGTCTTTCCGCAGCGGACGACCACGGTTTCGTCATCGACGAGGCCGAGGTCATCTACTGGGGAACCTGTGCGAACTGCAACGAAAGGAAACAATGACCCACTTCTCCGGCGAGTACCAGCCCACCGGCCCTTCGACCCGCTTGAACGGCGCCCCCGCCGAGTCGGATGCCCACTCACTGACCGTCGGCAACGACGGCCCGATCGTCCTGCACGACGTCCACCTGGTCGAGCAGCTCGCCCACTTCAACCGCGAGCGGGTGGCGGAGCGCAGCCCCCACGCCAAGGGCTCGGGCGCCTTCGGCACCTTCACCGTCACCCAGGACGTCACCAAATACACCAAGGCTGCCCCGTTCCAGCCCGGCGCCGAGACCCGCATGCTGACGCGCTTCTCCACGGTCGCCGGAGAGCAGGGCTCCCCGGACACCTGGCGCGACGTGCGCGGCTTCTCCGTGCGCTTCTACTCCACCGCCGGCAACCTCGACATCGTGGGCAACAACACCCCGGTGTTCTTCGTCAAGGATCCGCTGAAGTTCCCCAACTTCATCCGTTCGCAGAAGCGCCACCCCGCCACCGGCCTGCGCAACACGAACATGCAGTGGGACTTCTGGACCAACTCGCCGGAGACCGCCCACCAGGTCACCTACCTCATGGGCGACCGGGGCCTGCCGGCCACCTGGCGCCACATGCACGGCTTCTCCTCCCACACCTACATGTGGGTCAACGGCGAGGGCGAGAAGTTCTGGGTGAAGTACCACTGGCGCAGCAACCAGGGTGAGAAGAACCTCACCAACGACGAGGCCCAGCGGCTGGCCGGCGAGAACGCCGACTTCCACCGTGCCGACCTCTTCGACGCCATCAGGCGCGGCGAGTTCCCGTCGTGGACGTTGCACATGCAGGTCATGCCGTACGAGGAGGCCAAGACCTACCGCTTCAATCCGTTCGACCTCACCAAGATCTGGTCCCACAAGGACTACCCGCTGATCGAGGTCGGCGTCATGGAGCTCAACGAGAACCCGGTCAACTTCTACGCGCAGATCGAGCAGGCAGCGTTCTCACCGTCGAACTTCATCCCGGGCACCGGCATCTCGCCGGACAAGATGCTCACCGCCCGCGTGTTCGCCTACCCGGACGCCCAGCGCGCCCGCATCGGCTCGAACTTCCACCAGCTCCCGGTGAACCAGCCCATCACGCAGACGAACAACTTCGCCGAGCAGGGCCACATGCAGTACCTGCACACGGGCGCGGCCCCGGTCCACACCTTCAACAGCTACGGGCGTCCGTACTCGGACGCCGAGGTTGTCGATGAGGCGGGCTGGGAGGCTGACGGCTCGCTCGTGCGCGCCGCCGTCACCCGGCACGCGGAGGACGACGACTTCGGCCAGGCGGGCACGCTGGTCCGCGAGGTCTACGACGACGCTCAGCGTGAGCGCTTCGTGGAGACCGTCGCCGGTGGCCTCTCCCAGTGCGAGCAGCAGGTCCAGGAGCGCGGCTTCTGGTACTGGAAGCAGGTCGACGAGAACATCGGCCAGCGCATCGAGAACAAGGTCCGCGGTCTCTCGACCATCGAGGACGAGGATTCAGTGGCCTGATCCAGGCCACTGACGGGGGGCGGGCTGCTGGCGGGCGGCCCGCCCCTCTTTCCGTGCCACCTTGCTTCCGCCTTTGCGCAACCCATAGGACGAACCGCTCAGAGGACGTCGAGGTGCGCCTCTGCAGGTGCTGCCTCGATGACACCGGCCTGGGTGAGAAACTCACCCATCCGGCCGAAGGCCGCGGTGTCGAGGGCCACGCTGACCTCACCGTCGCGCTTCCACAGCTCGGCGGTGGCGGCCAGCACCTTCTCGGCGGTGGCCTGCTGCTCCGGCTCAGCCATGGCCGGGACGTGCTCCGCCGTGGCGTCCAGTGCGGCCTGCGGGTCTGCCACGACGGCCTCTTCGGCCTCCTTCATGCCGAGCGCCACGGCACGCAGGATGTCCTCGGACACCTTCGTGCCGGGCGCGATCAGGCTGGGCCCGACCAGCAGCGCCTCGCCGGGTTCGAAGACGGGGATGGAGACCGACGCGATGTTCTGGTTCTCCAGTTGGACGCCCTCGTTGTTGATGAAGCCCATGGCGAAGTCCACCTGCTTGGCGGCCAGCGCAGAGAGCGTCGTGAAGCCGATGTCGACGAGCGTGACCTCGTTCTGTGTGAGGCCGGCCTGGTGGATCGCGCAGAGCGCCGCGTAGTAGCTGGAGCCGAAGTGACCCGGGATGCCCAGCGTGGCCCCGTTGAGTACGTCCAGGCCCGGGTCGGCCCCGAGCGTGGCGGGGGCGCCGCCCATCACCCGCAGCGGGTAGGTCTGGTACGAGGTGGCGAAGGTCCGCAGGTCGTTGCCGCCGGCGTTGGCCACCATCGCCTCATCGGCGGACGCGAAGACGATGTCCTCCTTGCCGCCCAGCACGGCACCCCACAGGTCTTCCTGCTGGCCGTGGTGACGCAGCGTCACGTCCAGGCCGTGCTTCTTGAACAAACCCTCCCTCACGCCGAGGTAGAACGCGCTGAACTGCACGTTCGGGATGTAGGTGAGCCCGACGGTGAGCTTCCCGTCCCCCGCCGCCTCCGGTTGCCGGCTACCACAGGCGGTGAGGGTGGCCCCCGCTCCCACGGCGAGGCCACCCAGCAGCATGCTGCGTCGACTGATCATGTTGTTTCTCCTTGTAGGCGCGCCACTGCCGCTCGCTCCAGAAGCTGGACGAACGCGTACAGGGCCATGGCTGAGAGGCTGATCCAGGCGACCACGGCGAAGACGCCGGCGGTGTCTGCAGCCTCTCGGGACAACGTGAGCAGGGTGCCCAGACCGGCGCCGCCCATGACGAGTTCGCCGACGACCGCACCGGTCATGGCGAGCACCACACCGCCGCGCACGCCGGCCAGCACCGACGGGGCCGCCATGGGCCCCTCGATGTGGATCAGGCGTTGCCAGGCGCTGGCACCGTCGAGAAGGGCGTTCTCCACCACACGCATGTCGAGGGACCGGAATCCGACGATGGTGGTGGTCACCATGGGGAAGAAGGCGACGATCGCACAGAGCACCGCAATGGGGATGGTTCCGTAGCCGATCCAGAGCACCAGCAGCGGCGCCGTCGCTACGAGCGGCACTGTCTGCGTGATGGCGACGACGGGCTCCATCACCGCTGCGAGCAGCCGGGAATGGGTGATGACGATTCCCAACGGGATCGCGACAAGGACGGCGAAGGCGACACCCAGGAGGGCCGCGATCAGCGTCGGCGACAGATAGCGCCACGCGATCCCCAGCTGCGCCTGCGAGACCATGCGGGCGACGACGTCGCCAGGGCCGGGCAGGTAGAGCGGTTCGATCAGGCCGGCGCCGGTCACCGCCCACCACACGCCCACCGCGAGGATGAGCGCAATGGTGGCAGGGATCCAGCGGCCGGCGGTGGGCCTGGTGCGTGCGGGGTAGGCGGACCAGAGCCCGAGGTGCGCAAGCCTGCGCGCCCTACGTCGCTCATCGGTGGTCATCTGCCCCGTCACTCCTTGTCCAGGCCCGGGGCACGCGTCGACAGTATGACCCGAGCAGACCCTCGACACCTCGCTGGATCGCGAGACGTCAGGGCGCATCAAGCACGCCGTCGGCGACGAGTTCCTCCCATCCAGACTTTAACTGTCGGTCTCGGAATTTCACCGAGTCAGCCCTTCTGGAGAACCAGAAGAGGTCGCGGACTGTCACCGCCGGTTCGGACTTACACCGACCCCGGAACACGTTTGCCGTCAACATTAGCACCGCGGCGCCGGAGTGCGCGTTTCCGCCCTCTCAGTAGGCGACCGTGAACCGCTGGCGACGGTGCGCCGGGCGCTCGATCTCGTCGACGAAGGCCTGGGCGTAGTCCTCGCCCGAAATGAACGAATTGCCCTCGTCATCGGTCAGCAGCACGTCGTCGCCAAGGCGGAAACTGCCCACCCGCTCGCCCGGCGCGAAGGCTCCGAAGCCACCGGCGGGGCTGAGGAAGAACCAGTCGAGCGACGCGTCGCTGGCGCGCAGGTCCTCCAGCAGCCCGGCCATCTCGGTGGCCTCCGGCTTGAGCCAGTCCGGGAAGCCTTCCGTGTCGACGAGGCGGGGGCCGCCTGGGGCGACCTCCAGCGACGCGGCGCCTCCGACGACGGCCAGCCGGGCGCCTGCCGCGCGGGCCTCCTCGGCGATCGTCGCCATGACCTCCCGCAGGTGGCCCTCAAGTTCACCGCGCGGCGACAGGGCCGTCACCACCACCTCAGCGCCGGCGACGAGTTCGCGGAGCGCGCTGCGGTCCGAGACGTCACAGGTGCGGTACGTCACTGCGCCGGCCTTTTCGTCGGGGAGATGACGGGAGGCCGCGGTGACCTCGTGGCCGCGGGACGAGGCCTCGCGGACGATGTTGCTGCCGGCGTAGCCGGTGCCGCCGATGATCACGATGCGTGCCATGGTGCAGTCCTTTCTCCGGGGCCTCTGGTAGCTGCCCATTGGGGCAAACCTAGTCCTGCCCTCCAGCCGTCAGGCCGGATCAGGCGGCCCAGAAGATCGCGTCGACGGCGTCGGCCGCGCGTCGCAGCAACCGACGGGTGTCCTCCACCAGCCTGGACGCCTCACCTGCCCGGTAGCCGAGCAAGAGGGCGATGGCCGCCAGTTCGCGTGTGTCGGACGGCAACGCGTCGCTGGCCCGCCCGCGCACCAGCATGATGGCGTCGCGCAGCATGCTGGCCCGGTGCCAGGCCTCCTGCAGCCGGGCCGCCTGGCTCTCCGGCACGATCTCCAACTCGGCCAGCGCCGCCAGTGCGTCCATCGTGGACGTGGTGCGCAGCACCGCATGCTCATGGCCGTGCTGCAGCTGCAGCAACTGCACCGTCCACTCGACGTCCGAGAGGCCGCCGGGCCCCAGCTTGAGGTGCCGGTCGCGCGGCACGCCCCTGGGGATGCGCTCGTTCTCCATCCGTGACTTCAGCTTGCGGATCTCAGAGATCTGCGCGCGGCTCAGGCCGGCCTCGGGGTAGCGGAACCAGTCGATCCCCGCGAGCACCTCCTCCGAGAGCGCCCGCTCCCCCGCGCCATGGCGGGCGCGCAGGAGCATCTGGGCCTCCCAGGTGGAGGCCCACTTGGTGTAATAGGTGAGGTACGACGACACCGTGCGCACCTGGGGGCCACCTTTGCCCTCGGGGCGGAGGTCGGTGTCGATCACCAGCGCGGGATCCGGGCCCGGCTTGCCGATGATCTCGGCGGCGCGCCGGACCAGGTCGGTCGCCCTGGCGAGTTCCTCGCCCTCCGTGCCGTCGGGAACGACGAACATGCAGTCGGCGTCGGAGGAGTAGCTCACCTCATAGCCGCCCCACCGCCCGAGCGCAATGACGCCCACCGGCGGGGCGTCGATGGTGCGGCGCGCCAACTGCAGGCCGGCCTCGACGGTGGCGGACGCGAGGTCGCTCAGCGCGCCGCCCACCGCCGCGAGGTCCGCGTGCCCCAGCACGTCACTCAGCGCGATCCGGCACAACTCGGCGCGGCGCAGCGCCCGGACAGAGGCGACCGACTGCTCAAGGTCGTCGTAACGGTTGGCGGCCCGGGTGAGGGCGGCGGTGAGTTCCTCGACGGAGCGTGGCCGCAGGTCGTCGGTGCTGGCCAGCATCTTGATGTGCTCGGGCGCCCGCTTCAGGAGGTCGACCACGTAGCGACTCGACGACGCCACCCGGGCCAGGCGTTGGGCCATGTAGCCCTCGTCGCGCAGTGCCCGCAGGTACCAGGAGGTCTTGCCGAGCGACTCCGACAGCTGGCGGAACGCGAGGAGCCCGAAGTCGGGGTTCGGCCCGTCGGCGAACCACTGCAGCATCGCGGGGAGCAGTTGGCGCTGGATCTCGGTGCCGCGGTCGCGGCCGATGGTCAACGCGCGGATGTGGCCCAGGCCCGCCTGCGGGTCAGCGAAGCCCAGGGCCCGCATGCGGGTCTTCGCGGCCTCGGTGCTCAACTGCAACTCGTCCGTGCGGACCTGGCTGACGACGTCGAGCAGCGGCGAGAAGAACAGTCGCTGCTGCAGCTGCCGGACCCGGCGGGCGGAATCGCGCCACCGCTTCTGCAGGTCCTCCGCCGAGGATCCCATCGAGCGGGCGACATGGCTGAGGGCCAGCTCGTCGTCCGGCATGAGGTGGGTCCTGCGGAGGCGGCGCAGTTGGATGCGGTGCTCCAGGACCCGCTGGAACCGGTAGGCGCGCGCCATCTCGGCGCCGTCGGCCCTGCCGATGTAGCCGTTGCCGATCAGCGCCATGAGTCCGTCGAACGTGCCGCGGGTGCGGATCCGCTCATCGGCGCGGCCATGCACCAACTGCAGCAGCTGGACGGAGAACTCGGTGTCGCGCAGACCGCCGGAGCCGAGCTTGATCTCGCGATCCTCCTGCTTAGCGGGGATCAGGGAGATCACGCGCTCCCGCATGGCGCGCACCTCAGGCAGGAACTCGGGTCGCTCCCCCGCCTGCCAGACCAGGGGCCACACGGCGTCGACGAACTCCTGGCCCAGGCTGAGGTCGCCTGCTGCGGGACGGGCCTTGAGCATGGCCTGGAACTCCCAGTTCTTGGCCCATTTCGCGTAGTAGGCGCGGTAGCTGGCCAGCGTCCTGACCAGCGGGCCGGCTTTCCCCTCCGGGCGCAGGGCCGCGTCGAGCTGCCAGATGCTGCCCTCATTGGTGTGCGACGAACAGATCCGGGCCTGCGCGGCGGCGAGCTTGCCGGCGACGGCGACCGCTTCGTCGGCCGTTGCGCCCTCCGCCGGTTCGGCGACATAGATCACGTCGACGTCGGAGATGTAGTTGAGCTCCTGGGCGCCCGTCTTGCCCATGGCCAGCACGGCGACGCGGGCCTGCCGCCAGCCGGGCACCTCCGCGCGGGCGAAGGCCAGCGACATGTCGAGGACCACGTCGGCGACATGCGACAGTTCGGCGGCGATCTCGTGGACCAGGGCGTCCGGCTGCGGAGCGGAGAGGTCGCGCGCGGCGATCTCGATCAGCGCGGCCCGGTTGGCCAGCCGGAGCTGGTCCGCGCTCCCGGCGGCCACCCCGTCGTCCAGGTGGATCCGGGCATTGAAGAAGGCGCGCCACCCGGACAGCCCACGGTGCACGGGTTCGACGGCGAGGATGCGCGCCTCGGCCGGGTTCCGCACGAGCGTGTGGGCCAGCACGCTGGAGCCGCCCATGACCAGCAGCAGCCGTCGGAGCCACGCCTCGTCCGACGCCATCTCACGGAAGACCTCCGGCGACGCGGCCTCGAGCCGCTCCAGCGAATCGAGCGCCAGGTCTCGGTCTGCCACGGGTTCGAACAGCGCGAGATCCACCGGGGGTTCCCCGCCGAGCCTGTCCGTCCAGCGCTCCCAGACGCGGGCGGCGCCGCTCGCGGAATCAAAGCCGCGACGGGCGAACTCCCCCATCGGCGACTGGTATCTACCCATTGGCTCAGACTAGTGCGCTGCGCTCCCCGGGGGGTCGCGACGTTCCGACCTGCGCGACGGGCCCTGGGCGCCAGCCGTTAAGCTGAATCGATGTTCAAACCCACGCCGAAGGTCGTCGCCGCGCTGCGCGCGCGCCTCGACGACGAGGGCCTGGCCGCGCTCGAGGTGGAGCTCAGGTTGCGCCGCCCGGATCTCACGCGGCTGCTGCTGCGCGCCGCCTCCGATCCGGCGCCGCTGGGCCGCGAGCTCCTGGCCGCCGTCTGCCGCGCGGGATGCGCCCTCTTGGGTGAGCGGCATCCGGGCGCGACCATCGAGGTGCGGGTGCCGCCGTTCGCAGCGGTCCAGATCGGCTTCGAGACCGGTCCCAGGCACACCCGCGGCACTCCGCCGAACGTGGTGGAGATGAGCGGCGAGACGTTCGCGGCCTTGGCCACCGGACGCCGGGCATGGGCCGAGGCCGACCTGCGCGCCTCGGGCGTCCATGCCGACGAGGCCTCCGTGGCCTTCCCCCTCTGCTGAGGGTTCAGCTGGCGTTCATCCGCCCTCCGGACGACCCAACCGGATCCGATGGCGTGGCGGTGGTGACACCCTCGAACTCAGCGAGGGCGTCCGGCGCTTACTCCGGGAGAAGCGCCACCCATGGCCCCGGCAACGGACAGACTGGACGCATGAGCCCCGAAGTCTCCGCGTCACACCATCCGATGCGCACCCTTGAGGTCGCCGGGCGAAGCGTCCCGGCGCTGGGCCAGGGCACCTGGCACATGGGGGACGCATCGTCGCGCAGAGAGGGAGAGATCGCAGCGTTGCGCACAGGCCTGGACCTCGGCATGACGCTGATCGACACGGCGGAGATGTACGGCTCAGGCCGGGCCGAACTGTTGGTGGGCGAAGCCATCAAGGGTCGCCGCGAGGAGGTGTTCCTGGTGTCCAAGGTGCTGCCAGACAATGCGAGCCACGACGGCACATTCCGCGCCTGCGAGCAGAGCCTGCGCCGCCTGGGCACCGATCACCTCGACCTCTACCTCCTGCACTGGGAAGGTTCGTACCCGCTGGAGGAAACCTTCGGTGCCTTCGAGGAGCTGCGCGCGCAGGGCAAGATCGGCGCCTGGGGCGTGTCGAACTTCGACCGAGCGCTCATGGCCGAAGCGACAGTGGCGGCGCGCGCCGCCGTCGGGTCCGGTGGGAGCCGGCCTCAGGATCGCCCGGCGACCAACCAGGTGCTGTTCAACCTGCAGCGCCGCTGGCCGGAGGGCGGGCTGCTGGAGGATCTCCGCGCGGCGCAGATCCCGCTCATGGCCTACTCACCGATCGAACAGGGCGCCTTGGCCGGAGGAGGTAGGCGCAGGGCGGCGCTCACCACCGTCGCCCGCCGCCACGGAGCCACCGAGGCACAGGTCGCGCTTGCGTGGGTCATCTCGCAGCCGGGCGTGTTCGCCATCCCGAAGGCTGGATCTACGGCCCACGTGCGTGAGAACGCCGCGGCCGTCAGCATCCAACTCACCGCTGAGGATCACGCCGAGCTGGACGCTGCGTTCCCCAAGCCCCGCGATGATGCACCGCTCGAGTTGATCTGAACGGTCACATCACGCGGATGTGGCGGTCCAGTTCCCAGGGCGTGACCTGCTGGCGGTAGGCCGCGAATTCCTTGCGCTTGTTGCGCATGAAGTACTCGTAGACGTGCTCGCCGAGCGTCTCCGCCACGAGTTCGCTCTCGTCCATGATGCGGATGGCCTCGTCAAGGTTGCGGGGCAGTTCCTGAATGCCGATCGCCTTGCGCTCGCGGTCCGAGAGGCGCCACACCTCGTCCTCGGTCTCCTCGGGCAGCTGGTATTCGCCCTCGATCCCCTTGAGGCCCGCGTTGAGCATCACGGCGTAGGCGAGGTACGGGTTGACCGCCGAGTCGATGGCGCGGTACTCGATGCGCGCCGAGGACGTCTTCCCCGGCGTGAACTGGGGAACCCTCACGAGGGCCGAGCGGTTGGCTCGTCCCCAGCACGCGTACGACGGGGCCTCTCCCCCGCCGACGAGGCGCTTGTAGGAGTTGACCCACTGGTTGGTGACGGCGGTGATCTCCGGCGCGTGGTGCAGCAGGCCGGCGATGAACTGCTTGGCCGTCTTGGAGAGGTTGTACTGGTCCGCCGCGTCGTAGAAGACGTTGGTGTCGCCTTCGAACAGCGACATGTGGGTGTGCATGCCGGAGCCCGGGTGCTCGGAGAACGGCTTGGGCATGAAGGTTGCGTGGATGTCCTGGCTGACGGCCACCTCCCGCACCACGACGCGGAACGTCATGATGTTGTCGGCCATGGTGAGGGCGTCGGCGTAGCGCAGGTCGATCTCGTGCTGCCCCGGAGCCGCCTCGTGGTGGCTGAACTCGACGGAGATGCCCATTTGTTCGAGGATGGTGATGACGTCGCGGCGGAAGTCGGTGCCGTCGCCCAGCGTGGTGTGGTCGAAGTAGCCGCCCTGGTCCAGCGGGACGAGGGGGTTGAGCGAGCGCAGCAGGAAGAACTCGATCTCAGGGTGGATGTAGAAGGTGTAGCCGAGATCGGCCGCCTTGCCGAGAGCGCGCTTCAGCACGAAACGGGGGTCCGCGAAACTCGGTGAGCCGTCGGGCAGCTTGATGTCGCAGAACATCCGCGCCGTCGAGCGGCCGGCCTGCCGCCACGGCAGCACCTGATACGTCGACGCGTCCGGGTGCGCCACCATGTCCGACTCGTAGACACGGGCGAAGCCTTCGATCGCGGAGCCGTCGAAACCGACGCCCTCCGCGATGGCGCCCTCGACCTCAGCCGGAGCGATCGCCACAGATTTCAGTGAGCCGAGCACATCGGTGAACCACAGCCTGACGAACCGGATCCCGCGCTCCTCCATGGAGCGGAGAACGAACTCCGTTTGCCTATCCATGCGCGCAAGTTTGCCGCGAAGATGTTACAGCCGCGTGACATTCTGCGTTCTGGGCGCGCTCCGGACCGCCCCTAGACTGGGGCACATGGCTCAGCCCGGTTGGTATGCGGATCCCACGGCGCCCGATGGGCGCCGTTACTGGGATGGTCAGCGATGGGTGGACCCCACGCCCCCGCGCAGGGGCCGCGCGGGCTGGGTGTGGCTGTCGGTCGCCCTGGTCGTGGTCGCAGCCCTGGTGGCAGCGCTGCTCATCTTCCCCAGCCGGGCCAACCCCTTCGCCCCCACGCCGGAGGACACCCGCACCGCCCGCCCCACCGGCAAGCAGTGGGATGAGCGGGTGCCGTCAGAGACGCCCACCCCCACCGAGATCGAATCGCAGTTCGGCGAGTCCATCGACTGCCCCTCCAGTGAGGACTGGCCGCGCAGCGAACTGACGGACGGGCGCCTCGAAGGTGGCGGGCTGAGCGTCGACGCACCCCAGGGCGAGAAGTGGCGGATGAGCCCCGCCCACATCGACTGGATGTACGACGGCAACTCAATGCTGCGCGAGATCGTCTTCGGCTGGATCAGCAACGTCAACGTGGGCTACATCAAGGTCTCGGACGGCTTCTCGGCCAATCCCCGCGCCGCGGCCGAGCAGTTCGTCAACTGCATGGCGTCGTCGGGCATGTTCCTCGGCTTCACCAGGCGCACCGTCCTGTGGAACGAGGAGTGGGACGTCTCCGGCAGGCCGGCGTGGCGGCTCACGTCGAACGTCTACGTCGACGACTGGAGCCACGAAGGCATCGAGGGCGACACCGTCGACATCATCATCGTGCCCACGGACGACAAGGACCGGTTGGCCGTCTACGTCAGTTGCGTGACCATCGGCCACGAGGAGAACATCAGCGAGGTCGAGCCGGTGTTGGAGTCACTGGCGTACGAGGGTTGACGCGTACAGAGGGGCCGGCGGGAGCGGCGGGATAGACTCGTTGACTGTGAATCCTGTTACTCCGCACACCATCACCCCCGTTCGCGACGTCCCCCGCAGCATCCTGCGTCCGGAGTACGTCGGGAAGAAGGCGCCGAAGCGCTACACCGGCTCCGATGTCCAGAGCGACGAAGTGATCGAAAAGATGCGGGTGGCGGGGCGGATCGCTTCCCGGGCCATGCATGAAGCGGCCAAGGCGATCGCGCCGGGCGTGACCACAGATGAACTGGACCGCATCGCGCACGAGTACATGCTGGACCACGGCGCCTACCCGTCGTCGCTGGGCTACCGCGGATTCCCCAAGTCGATCTGCACCTCCGTGAACGAGGTCGTCTGCCACGGCATCCCGGACACGCGGCCGCTGGAGGACGGCGACCTGGTCAAGATCGACTGCACCGCGTTCAAGGACGGCGTGCACGGCGACAACTGCGCCACGTTCTTCTGCGGCGATGTCGACGAGGAGTCCAGGCTGCTGGCGGAGCGCACGTTGGAGTCGCTCAACCGGGCGATCAAGGCCGTGCGGCCAGGTCGCCCCATCTCTGTCATCGGTCGGGTCATCGAGAGCTACGCGAAGCGCTTCAACTACGGCGTGATCCGCGACTACACCGGTCACGGCGTGCACACCGCCTTCCACTCCGGCCTGGTCGTCCTGCACTACGACGAGCCGCGCGTCGACACCGTGATGGTGCCGGGCATGACGTTCACCATCGAACCCATGCTCACGCTGGGCGGGTACGACACGGAGGTGTGGGACGACGACTGGACCGTCGTCACCGCCGACCGTTCGCGCGTGGCCCAGTACGAGCACTCCCTCGTCGTGACCGCGACCGGCGCGGAGATCCTGACGCTTCCCTGACGAGTCTCCGCCTCCCGTCGCTACGAACTGGCGACGGTGTGCCGAAGGCCCGATCCACGGTAGAATCGTTGGTTGGACGAGACGGCCAGATGATCGCGGCTGGAAACAGCTGAGGAAAGTCCGGGCTCCACAGAGCAGGGTGGTGGGTAACGCCCACCCGGGGTGACCCGCGGGACAGTGCCACAGAAAACAGACCGCCCAGCAATGGGTAAGGGTGAAACGGTGGTGTAAGAGACCACCAGCGCTCCGGGTGACCGGAGCGGCTAGGTAAACCCCACTCGGAGCAAGACCAAGAAGGCCGGCCCCAGGGCCGGCTGCGGACACCGTTCGAGCGCTGCTCGCGCGAGGTGTCCGGGTAGGTTGCATGAGCGCACCGGCAACGGTGGGCCTCAGATAGATGATCATCCGTCGACAGAACCCGGCTTACCGGCCGTCTCGTCCCCCACCCTTCCGCAGGCCGTGTTGCGGCGCGCAGCGCCGGCTCGATCCGCCTGCACCCCGGCGGCCTACGATGCAGACATGCGTCTGCGCCCCCATCTTCTTGTCAAGCACGATCAGGTGGTGGCCGAGCGTCACCCACTGGCGGACGAGAACGTGCACTTCTCCCGTTCAGTGGTGGCAGCAGTGGTGGAGGACCTGTCCCAGCCGAACCACCGGGTGCTCGACCCGTTCGCCGGCTTCGGCACCACGCTCCACGTCGCGACGGCCATGGGAAGACAGGCTGTGGGCGTCGAACTCCTGCCCGAACGCTGCGCCGTCGCCGCCGCGGTGGCCCCGGACGCCTTGATCGTGCAAGGCGACGCCCGCCGGCTCGCGCGGCTGGTCGAGGGCCCCTTCGACCTGATCCTGACGTCCCCGCCCTACATGGCCGCGGATGACGGCCCGGAGGATCCGTTGTCCGCCTACACCGGCGCGAGCACCTACGACCGCTACCTGGCCGAGCTCCGCGGAGTCCTGGCGCAGTGCCTCGAACTGCTGACGCCAGAGGGACACCTGGTCGTGAACGTCGCCAACATCGACACGGGCACGCACTTCACCCCCCTGGCGTGGGATGTGGGGAGGATGCTCGGCGATGTCGGGCGCCTGGCCCAGGACGTCTTCGTCTGCTGGGACCGGTCCTGGCACGACCTCGCGGGCGACTACCTGCTCGTCGCGCAACGCGGGGCCGATCAGCGCTGAGCCGCAGCGCCTGCGATCCGCGGGCCGTACTTATCCACAGCCGGGACACCACGCCGCGAATTGTCACTGCGAGCGAATATTGTGGGTGCCATGGAGATCGGTCAGCACCCGGCAGTCGAGGCGCTCAGCGCCGTCGACGCGTTGCTCTCCGGCATTGACGTGGAGGCTCTGGCGTCCTGTCCCGAGGTTGAACTGGTCCATGTGATGCGCAGCGCCCGGAGGCTCCGGAGCCGCATCGACGCGCTGGCCTGCGTGGTGACTGACCATGTCAACCGGCGCCAGGCTTCGATGAAGGCGGTGGGCACCCCCACCACCTCGCTGATCGCGCTGGACGAGAACCTCGACAACCGGCAGGCCGCGGGTCAGGTTGCCTTGGCCGGGGACATGGTCCGACACGAGGCGCCCAAGCAGGCGGCACTCGACGGAACCATCTCTGCGCAGCAGGCAGCCGCCATTTCGAAGGGAATCGCGGACCTTCCGGAGCTGCCGGCAGAGATCAT
Organism: Tessaracoccus zhenghani; assembly: GCF_055326325.1. NCBI lineage: Bacteria > Bacillati > Actinomycetota > Actinomycetes > Propionibacteriales > Propionibacteriaceae > Tessaracoccus > Tessaracoccus zhenghani. Next base: position 177,288 of record NZ_JBUZNQ010000001.1, read on the forward strand.
GGCCAAAGTCGCCGAAACCTTCGTGGCCAGGGCCGCAGGGGTCCCCGCGAGGAAACTCGCGAGGCTCGCTCCGCATGTGTTGGCCGCAGTCGCTCCGCAGCACGCGCTCCGGGACGAAGACTCGCTCCAACGTGTCGAGCGCCAGCGGGCCAACGCAGTCAAGAACCGCCGCTTCACGTGGGGCAACGACGGCGAGGGCTCCATCTGGTTCACCGGCCAACTCCCCGAACTCGAAGCAGAGCCGTGGATCCGGACCTTGTCGGCCACGGTCGCGGCGGACAAACGTGCCGAGCGGGACCGTGAGCAGGCGGCACGCCACGGGCAGATCAATGCCCGCACCCGCCGTGCCCTGACCCGCCCCGACAGGCAGCGCACCCCGGCGCAGCGCAACGCGGACGCACTCATCACCCTCTTGGGGGAATCCGCCACCCGCACTCCCGTGGGTGACGCGCCCATCGTTCAGCTATCCGCCCACGGCGACACCGTCAGGGCCGAGGGAGTCGCGCGCCCACGTGACAGGGGGAGCCGCTCCCCCAGGGCGCAGATCCGCGTGACGATCTCTTTGGCAGATCTCCTCGACCGCGCCGGCGCCGGTGGGGTCCTGGATTCGGGCACCGAACTGACGCCCGGCCAGCTGCGCCGTCTGGCTGCAAAGGCGGAGATCATCCCCTTCGTCCTCGGTGGCAGCTCGGAGATCCTGGACATGGGCCGCGCCTCCAGGCTCGTCACGCCCGCACAACGCCGAGCTCTCGAGCTGCGCGACGGGGGCTGCGTCTTTCCCACCTGTACGAAGACTCCGGAGGAATGCGACGCCCATCACGCCAACCCCTGGAACCTCGGCGGGAAAACCAACCTCAGGGAGTTGGTGCTGCTCTGCGGGCACCACCACAACATCGTGGAGCCCGACGTCAACGGCAGCCGAGACCAATGGAAGATCCAGTTCCATCCAATGACCGGCACACCGGAGGTACTCCCACCCGAGCGCTTCAACGGCCCGAGGCGCGTGTGACGGCCCGGTTCGCTCTGCGACTCCTGGGCGGACGGGCCCGCGCCGCGCCACTCTCAACGCGGGCGCCGCGGGGCCAATAGGCCGTCGCTCCTCCAGGTAGCGCGCTGCCGTGGCAGGGATGCGTTCTGCATACCGATAGATGTCGACCACGGCTGACTCCGCGCCCGCGCGTGTCAGGGAGCCGAAGCTGGCGCGTCCGAGCGCTCTCGTAGGGTGGGCGTCAGGCCAGAGGAAGGAAGCACCACACATGTACGGCGAAAACAGGGAGTACCCCCAGGCAGCACACCTGCTCACTCCCCTCGGCGTTGTTGTCGTCGGGATGGTGCTGGCAATTGTCCACAGCCCCGTCTGGTGGCTGCTCGTCGCGGCCTTCGCCGGCCGCGCCGTTTACCTGGGGTGGCTCCTGAGACAACGTCGCCGCCGCGCTACCCCGCAGCCGGGTACAGTTGCGCCATGAGTGACGCTGAGCAGACCGACGCCCCGCTGGACCCCAAAGAGGCCATGCGGCAGGCCCTTGAACGCAAGAAGCAGGCTGAGCACCTCTCCGCCAACGCCGGAACCCACGGGGACCGCAAGCAGGGCGGCCAGGCCCACGGGCCCGCCGTCGGGCGCCGCGAGTTCCGCCGCAAGTCCGGCGGTTAAAGCCTGATCAGTTCGGACGGGACAGGGTGACCTGTCCCCTCCGGACATCCACCTTGTCCACACGCACCCGCACCTCGGAGCCAACTTCGCTCGCCTTGGCCGGCACCCTGAGTTCGACGGCGGGTTCAGCAATCTGCACCGTCCCCACATGCGTCTTGGGGTCGACGTCGGTGACGACGCCGGTGAAGATCGCACCCACCCGGTTACTGAGCACGAGGCCCTCCGTGAGGTCGATGACGCCACGCTCGTAGGCCCGAGCCGACCGGCCTGTCTCGGCCATCTCCTCCGGCAGTGCGGCCAGCCCGTCACGGGCCCACTGCGGCACCTCGAGGCCGTTGATCAGCGCATGACAAATGACCAGGACGTAGCGGTCCACCAGCCTCCGCAACGGCGCCGTCGTGTGCGCGTAGGGCGCGGCCAGCGCCGCGTGCAGCAAGTTCTCCTCCGGCACCTCGCCGTCGAAGGCCAGGTACCCGGCTCCACGGAACAACATCGTGCACTTGGTCAACGCCGCCAGCTGCTTCGGGTCCTTGGGGGACAGCGACCGCACGAACTCCGGATACGGCATCTCCTTCGGCCACGGCACACCCAACGAGCGCACGGCCCGCCGCAGCTTCTGCAGCGACCACTCCTCAGCCGGCGGCAACGTCCGCAGGACGCCCACCTTGCCCTTGAGCATGGTCTGCGCCGCCACGAAACCAGTCATCAGCGAAATCTGCGCGTTCCAGTTCTCCACCGGCACGAGCGCACGGAACTCCAGTTCCCAGGTGCCGTCGCGCTCGACGATCTCCTGATCGGGCAGGTTCAACGACACGCCGCCGCGCTCGATCTCCAACTGCTGACGGAGCCTCCCCACCTCAGGCAGCAGGGCGATGCTCGCATGAGGCGTGCCGCCGTCGAAATCTGCCTGGACGCCCTCGTAGTTCAGCTTGGCCCGGCTCTGCACCAAGGCGCGCGTCAGGCCGACGTCGACCACCTCGCCGCCCGCGTCCAGATGGAGTTCCCACACGAAGGCCGGCCGAGGCTTCCCGTCGGCCAACAGGGACCCCGCGTCCTCGGAGATCACCGACGGGTGCAGCGGAATACGCGCGCTGGGCGCGTACTTCGTCATCCCACGACGATGGGTCTCGGCCTCCAACGCCGTCCCGGGCCGCACGAAATGCGGCACATCGGAGATGGCGTAGCGGACCAGGTAACCGTCGCCCTCACGCTCGATCTGGATGGCCTGGTCGAGGTCCTTGGACGTGGGCGGGTCGATCGTGACGAACTCGACGTGGGTGAAATCCGCGTGGTCGTCGGCCGATTGCCGAGCGGCGAGTTCCGCGTCGGCCACGACCTCGTCCGGGAAGCGGAGCGGCATCTCCAGCCGTTCCTGCAGGAGCTGGATGGCCCCCCGGAGCGACTCGGGGATCCCATGGACCCGGAGATGCAGCGAGGGCATCAGAGACCAGACTCAGCCGTACGCACCAGGATGCGATCGCACTCGACGCAGCGCAACACCTGGTTCGCGGGGGCCTTCTTGTAGGAGTCCAGATCCGAGAGCGTCAACTGCAGCTGGCAGCCGGTGCAACGCCCCGCCTTCAGCGTCGCGGCGCCCAGCCCTGTGGAGGCCCGCAGCTTCTCGTAGAGCGACATCAGCGGCGGTGCCACCCTCGCCGCGACGGGACCACGATCGGCGGCCAGGTCCTTTGCCTCCCTGCTCAGCTTCGCCACCGCTTCATCGCGGGCGGCCACCTCGGCGTGCAGTTCGTTCTCGATCTCCACCTTGCGCGCAGCGACCCGGTCGCGATGGGCGACCGCGTCCTCCAGGCGGCTCATCACCTCGAGCTGGTCGTCCTCGAGCTCGATGATGCGCTTCTTGAGGTGCTCGACCTCTTCGGTGAGCGAGCGCAGCGTCTTCGGGTCCCCCACCGACCCGTCGGCCAACCGCTGGTCCGTGCGCTCCAGCCGCGCCTTCACGGGGGTCAGGTCCGCCTCCGCCTTGCGGACCCAGATCTGCAGATCGTCGACGCGGGTGCTGGAGGCAACCAGCTCATCAGCGACACTCTTGCGCGCACTCATCAGCTCCGCGATGGTCTTGTGCTGCGGGAGCGAGCGCGCTGCGTGTTGGACGCGCGCCACCTCCGAGTCGAGCTCCGCCAGGGTAAGCAGAGTGCGTTGATCAGCGGGGTCAGCGAGCATCGCGAATCCTTTGTCCAGTTGGGTGGGGCTCACTCTACTAGGACGGGGGCGCCCGTCAGAGACTCAGGCGCTCAGTCACCTTCGCCGCGAGCTGCTCCGTGATCCGCTGGGCCTGCTCGACGGTGGGCGCCTCACACATGACCCTCACCACCGGTTCGGTGCCGGAGGGGCGCAGCAGGACGCGGCCGGTGTCGCCGAGCTCGCGCGCGGCGGCCGTGACGGCAGCCTGGACATCCGGGTCGATGCCCGCGCGCAGCTTGTCGACGTTGCGCACGTTGATGACCACCTGCGGCAACACCGTCATCACGGACCCGAGGTCCTTGAGTGACCTGCCGGTGGACTGCATCCGGGACGCGAGGTGCAGGCCGGTGAGCGTGCCGTCGCCGGTGTTGGCGAACTCGGAGATGATCACGTGGCCGGACTGCTCGCCGCCCAGCGCGAAGCCGTTGGCGTTCATGGATTCCAGGACGTAGCGGTCCCCCACCTTCGTCTGGTCGACGCGGATCCCGTGCTCGCGCATGGCATTGACGAGGCCGAGGTTGCTCATCACCGTCGCCACCACCGTGTCGGAGTGCAGGCGGTGCTCCTCCTTCATGGCGATGGCCAGGATCGCGAGGATGCGGTCGCCGTCCACGAGGTTGCCCTCGTGGTCCACGGCGAGGCAGCGGTCGGCGTCGCCGTCCAGCGCGATGCCCAGATCCGCGCCCTCGTCCACGACGCGCTTCACGAGGTCGCCGATGTGGGTGGAGCCGCAGTCATCGTTGATGTTGATGCCGTCCGGCTCGGCGTGGATCGGGACGATGTGGGCACCCTGGGCCGCGAACGCCTCGAGGGCGGTCTGGGAGGCCGCGCCGTTCGCGCAGTCGATGACGACCTTCAGCCCTTCGAGGGAGGGGTCCCCCAGCGACGCCACCAGGTGGGCCACATAGGCCTCCACGGCTCCGAGGTCGCTGCGGATGCGGCCGACGGACGAGCCGGTGGGACGCTTCCAGTCCTCGCCCATCCGAGCCTCGATGGCGTCCTCGAGGAAGTCGTCGAGCTTCACGCCGCCGCGGGAGAAGAATTTGATGCCGTTGTCCGGCATGGGGTTGTGCGAGGCGGAGATCATGACGCCCAGATCGGCGTCCATCTCGTTGACGAGGTACGCGACGGCGGGTGTGGGCACCACACCGAGCCGCACCACGTCGACACCCGCCGACGCGAGCCCGGCGATCACCGCCGCCTCCAGGAATTCACCGCTCGCCCGGGGGTCGCGGCCCACGAGGGCCAACGGCCGGTTGTCGCGGAACGCTCCGGCCTCCCCGAGGATGTGCGCTGCGGCGACCGAAAGGTCCAGCGCAAGCTCGGCGGTCAGTTCAACGTTTGCGACGCCGCGGACGCCGTCGGTTCCAAAGAGTCGTGCCACGTCTGGAGACTCTACAGTCGCGCATCGACACTGAGCGAATCGCCGCGCCCGGCCCCGCACCGAGGAAAGGCAAACGCCCACCCTGCAGTAGCAGGATGGGCGTTCGACGTGCAGAAATCAGCGCTTGCTGTACTGCGGGGCCTTACGGGCCTTCTTCAGACCGGCCTTCTTGCGCTCGATGATGCGCGAGTCGCGGGTCAGCATGCCGGCCTTCTTCAGAGCGGCGCGCGACGCCTCAGCGTCGACCTGGTTCAGGGCGCGGGCCACACCGAGGCGCAGGGCGCCGGCCTGGCCGGAGGTGCCGCCACCGTCGATGCGGGCGATCACGTCGTAGGAGCCTTCGACGTTCGCGATCACGAACGGCTCGTTGACGTGCTGCTGGTGCAGCTTGTTCGGGAAGTACTCCTCGAGGCTGCGGCCGTTGATCTTCCAGGTGCCGGAGCCGGGCACGATACGCACGCGGGCGACGGCTTCCTTGCGACGACCGGTGCCGCCGCCGGGGGCGACGATGGCCGGACGGGTGTCGATGCCCGAGGCAGCGACCGGGTCGGCGTCGGAGCGGTACGCGATTTCGCGGTTCTCTTCGTCGACGAAGGGAGTGATCTCCTCGACGACGGTCTCGTCGATCTCGTTGGTCTCAGTCATGTTCTTCGGTCCTCGGCTCACTGGGCGATCTGAATGATCTCGAACGGCTGCGGCTTCTGGGCAGCGTGGGGGTGCTCGGGGCCCGCGTAGACCTTGAGCTTGCTCAGCATCTGACGGGAGAGCTTGTTCTTGGGGAGCATGCCCCAGACAGCCTTCTCGACGGCGCGGCGCGGATCCCTGTCAAGCAGTTCACCAATGGAGACGGCCTTCAGACCACCGGGACGACCGGAGTGCGAGTAGCGGTAATCGTCCGAGCGCTTGTTGCCGGAGAGCGCGATCTTCGATGCGTTGATCACGACGACGAAGTCACCCATGTCGACGTGGGGCGCGAACTGCGGCTTGTGCTTGCCACGCAACAGGTTGGCGATCTGGGCAGCGAGGCGACCCAGGATGATGTTTTCGGCATCGATGACGTGCCAGTTGCGGACGATCTCGCCCGGCTTTGGGGTGTACGTAGACACAGTCCCACTTCCATTCATACTTAACTGATGGGGGTTGCACACCGGGACAGCGCCCCATTAGGCCCCGAAAAGATGGCGTACAACAGCTACCCATCCTAAGTGCCGCGCGCCCCATCTGCAAAATGGCCGCTCCAGCTCATCCAGGCCACCGCGCGCGAGTCCGAGGTGCGGGCGCTCCGCTCCGAACTCGACGAGGTGGTCTGAGTGGCCATCGTCGTCGACATCGACGTCATGTTGGCGCGCCGCAAGATGGCCGTCGGCACCCTCGCAGACCGCACCGATTGACCTTTGGCAGGCCATTTGAGGGGGTCGGGGCCCACGGCGGCACCGCGCACACTAACGTATGTGCATGGCCTCAAAGACGAGTTCCCAGATCACGATCACGTCCCCGGACGATGTACGCAACGTCGTCCTCGTCGGCGCGAGCGGATCGGGCAAGACAACCCTGTTCGAACACCTCCTGCGTGCGCGGGTGGATGGATATCGCGGCGAAAAGGAAACCCAGGAGCGTGCCGCCACGCTGTGGCTGGCATCCATCCCGGCGATCGACGTCCAGATCAACCTCCTCGACGCTCCCGGGCACCCGGATTTCGTGGGTGAGCTGCGCGCCGGTCTGCGTGCGGCCGACGCCGCGGTCTTCGTGGTCCCCGCCGGCGACGACATCGATCCCACGACCGTCGCGTTGTGGGAGGAGTGCACGGAGTCCAACACCCCGCGCATCATCGCGATCACCAAGCTGGACCAGGGCCGCGCGTCGTTCGCCGACATGGTCGCGGCCTGCCAGGCGACCTTCGGCGCGGGTGTGATCCCGGCCTTGATCCCGCTGGAGAAGGACGGCACCAACGTCGGCAACCTCTCCCTGCTGAACAAACGCGCCCACGACTACTCCAGCGGCCAGCGCGTCTCCCGCGACTCCACTCCTGAGGAACTCGCTCTGATCGACGCCGCCCGGGCGGACCTGCTCGAGGCGATCATCACCGAGGTCCAGGACGACGACCTGATGGAGCGCTACCTCGAGGGCGAGGAGATCGCGGTGGGGGAAGCCAACGGCGCGCTGCTGCGCGCGGTCGTCGGCGCCCGCTTCTTCCCCGTCCTGCCCGCCCACACCACCTCAGACAAGGGCACCGAGGAGCTGCTGCGCTGGATCGAACAGGGCTTCCCGCCCCCGTCGATGCTCCCCGTGCCCCCGGTCACCACGCCCAACGGCGCGCGGTTGCCGGACGCCACTTGTGACCCCGACGGCCCGCTGGTGGCCCAGGTGGTGCGCACCACGTCCGACAACTTCGGCCGTTCCTCACTCGTGCGCGTCTTCAGCGGCACGCTCCGCGGCGACCAGGTGGTCCACGTCTCACGTAACCGCGAGCTGTTCGGCTGGGACCCGGACCCGATGCGCCCGGACCAGGACGAAGAGGAGCGGATGGGCCCCATGTCGGCGCCCTACGGCACCGAGTTCACCCCGCTGAACAAAGCGATCGCCGGCGAGATCGTGCTCGTCACCAAGTTGTCGAGGGCGGAGACGGGCGACACCCTGTCAGCCCCGGAGCGGCCGGCGTTGATCGAGCCGTGGGAACTCCCCAGGCCCCTCCTGCCGGTGGCCATCAAGGCGACCACCCGCGGCGACGAGGACAAGCTCGCCGGCGCCCTCCACCGCATCTCGATGGAGGACACCACCGTGCGGCTCGAACGCAACTCCGAGACCGAACAGCAACTGCTCTGGGTCATGGGCCAGGCGCAGAAGGACCTCGCGCTGAGCAAGTTGAAGGACCGCTTCGGGCTCAACGTCGTCGAGGAGGAGGTGCGCGTCGCGCTCCGCGAAACCGTACTGACGCCGTCGAAGGGCCTCGGCCGCAACGTGAAGCAGTCCGGCGGCCACGGTCAGTACGCCATCTGCAACATCCAACTCGAACCGCTCGAGCGCGGCGCCGGTTTCCAGTTCGTCGACAAGGTCGTCGGGGGGTCCGTGCCCCGCGCCTACATCGGATCGGTCGAGAAGGGCATTGAGCAGCAGTTGGCTCTGGGCACCAAGTTCGGCGTGCCTATGGTCGACGTGCGGGTCACGCTCTACGACGGCAAGTCCCACTCCGTCGACTCCTCCGACATGGCCTTCCAGGTCGCCGGGCAGTACGCGCTGCGCGACGCGTCGGAGAAGGGTCAGGTAGGGCTCCTGGAACCCATCGAGCGGGTCCGGGTGCGAGTAGGCGACCAGTATCTGGGCGCCGCGCTGACCGACCTCGGCGCACGACGCGCGCAGGTGCAGGGCACGGAGATGGACGGCAACGGCCACGCCGTGGTCGAGGCGCTGGTGCCTGCGATCGAGTTGGTGAGCTACCCGATCGACCTGCGCGGCGTCGCCCAGGGCACGGGCACCTTCACCCGCGAGTTCGTGGGCTACGAACTCATGCCGCAGGAGGCCTGGCCCACCGCCTAGCTGGTGAGCACGTCTAGGAGGGCGTCGGCGACTTCACGTTTGGAGCCCGACGCCTCCTTCACGACCTCGTCCTGCGCATCCAGCACGTACACCGTGTTGTGCGACGTCTCGAAGCCCTTGTCCCACCCCACCTGGTTCACCGCCAGGAGGTCGACTCCCTTCTTCTGCCGTTTCCGACGTCCGCGCTCGAGGTAGTCGGCCCCGGTTTCCGCCGCGAAGGCCACGATGGTCTGTCCGTCGCGGCGCTCAGCGGCAAGGCCCGCCACGATGTCCTCGTTCTCGACGAGGGTGAGCGACGGCACTCCCCCGACCTCCTTGGTGAGTTTGCCCTCTGAGACCTCCGCCACGCGGAAATCCGCCACGGCCGCGGCCATGATCACCACGTCCGCCTCGGCGGCAAGTGAGCGCATCACCCCGGCGAGTTCCGCAGCAGAACCCGCCGTCGTGATCTCGACGCCCGGACGCTGGGCCGGGCGCAGCACGTCCGCCTCGACGTTGGTTGCGGCCAGCAGCACTCGCGCACCGCGTTCGGCAGCGGCGACGGCGATCGCCACGCCCTGCTTGCCGCTGGAGCGGTTGCCGATGAAACGCACCGGGTCGATGGGCTCGCGGGTACCGCCGGCCGACACGGCCAGGGTGACGCCCTCCAGATCCCGTCGACGACCGGCCAGCGCCATGGCGGCCTCGTAGATGGCCTCGGGTTCACTCATCCTGCCCGGGCCGGAGTCACCACCGGTCAGCGGGCCGTCGTCGGGGCCCACGACGTGCACGCCGCGGCTCCGCAGCGTCGCCATGTTCGCCTGCGTGGCGGCATGCAGCCACATCTCCGTGTGCATGGCCGGGGCGACCAGCACCGGCGCCTTCGTGGCCAGCAGCGTGGTGCCCAGCAGGTCCGACGCCAAACCGGCGGCCATCGCGGCGAGGGTGTTGGCCGTGGCGGGCGCGACGATGACCAGGTCGGCGTTCTGTCCGAGTGCCACGTGGCGCACCCGGGGGACGTCGTCGTGCACGGAGGTGGTGACCGGGTTGCGGCTCAGCGACTCCCAAGTGGGACGCCCCACGAACCGCAGCGCGTCCTCTGTCGGCACGACATGCACCTCATGCCCGTCGCCGATCAGCAGCCGCACCAGGTGCACCACCTTGTACGCCGCGATGCCGCCGCTGACCCCAACCACAATGTTCATGACCGTGATTCTTTCATCCGGGTACGCTGACTGACCATGTGCACCGTGGTGATTCGCGTTCCCGAGCCCGGGCCGGGCCGCGTCAGGCTGCTGGCCATCCGGGACGAGGACCCGGGCCGGCCGTGGCGGCCGCTGGGCCAGTGGTGGCCCCAGCACCCCGAGATCACCGGGATCCAGGACCTGTCCGCCGGCGGAGCCTGGCTCGCCCACAACCAGTCGCAGCTCAGTGTCCTCCTGAACCGCGCAGGCGGCCCTCCTGAGGGCATCATCCCGACGACCCGGGGCGACCTCGTCATCGGCTCCCTCACGGGACGCCAGGTCCCGGCGACGCCCACCACCCTGGGGTTCAACCTGGTGGAGGCCACCTTCGACAGCGTGCGCGTCACCTCCTGGGAGGGAGGCGCGACGCGCACCGTCGACCTCGAGCCGGGCACGCACATGATCGCGCACTCGGACGTCGACGACTTCGGGGCGGAGCGCATCGCGTACTGGCTGCACCGCTTCGCCGACGCCCCCACCGAGGGTGTGCGCTGGTGGACGGAGTGGGCCAAGGTGCTCGACGAGGGCGGCCGGAACCTGGACCCCACCGACGACCGCGCGCTCATCCGCGACAACCGCGCCCACGGCTTCCCGACGCTGTCACTGCTGGCCGTCGTGGCGTCGATCGGCCCCGGCAACGTCACCAGCGCGATGGGTGTGCTCGGGGAGCCGGGCATCTGGGAACCGGTGGCTCCCCTCCTCCCCCGTACCTGAGCAGCTGTCGGCTCAGAGGATCCCGCCGCTCGGCACGATCCGCTTGCCGAAGGGGAAGCAGGTCACGGGGATCATCTTCAGCGACACCCACGCATTGGCGATACCGATGATGGTCAGCGACTGCGCGAGCGCCGAGGTGATGTGCAGGAGCGCCAGCCACCAGCCCGCCACCACGAACCAGATGACGTTCATGAGCCCTGATCCCCAACCCGCCCCCGGCTTCGGTTCGACGGTGCGGCCGAACGGCCAGAGCACGTAGTTGGCCATGCGGAACGACGCGAGCCCGGCCGGGATCGTCACGATGAAAATGCAGGCGATCACTCCCGCCAGCATGTAGCCCAGGGCCAGCCAGAAGCCGCCCAGGATGACCCAGATGACGTTGAGAATGGTGCGCATCGATGACTCCTCGTGGTTGCCGATCAGCACCTCACAGTCTAGTTCGTGCGGTCACCGGTAGGCTGGGCCGGTGATTTCCCGACCCCCACGCCCCCGCCGCGACATCGTCAGTTTCGTGCGCCGCAGCACGCGGATGAACGAGTCGCAGACCAAGGCCTGGGAGCGGCATGCCGCCGAATACCTCGTGGACATCCCGCGCGGCGAGTTGGACACCTCCGTGGCGCCTGAGGCCCACGTCGACTGGGCCGCGGAGTTCAGGCGTGAGGCGCCGCTGATCGTGGAGATCGGCTCCGGCGCTGGCGACTCCCTCGTCCCCATGGCCGCCGGCCGCCCCGAATCCAACGTAGTGGCGTTCGAGGTGTTCGAGCCGGCCGTCGCGTCCACGCTCGGCCGGCTGGGCCGCATCGGCGCCACCAACGTGCGTCTGGCCCTGGTCGACGGGGCGCAGGCGCTCCCCCGCCTGTTCGACGACGGCTCCGTCACCGAACTGTGGACGTTCTTCGCAGACCCCTGGCACAAGAAGCGCCACCACAAGCGTCGCCTCGTCAGCACCGGGTTCGCCGATGTCGTGGCCGCCAAACTGGCACCGTCCGGGGTGTGGCGACTGGCCACCGACTGGGAGGACTACGCGCTCTGGATGCGGGAGCACCTCGACGACCATCCCGGCCTGGTCAACGTGCACGACGGTTGGGCCCCCAGACTCGAGGAGCGCCCCGTCACGAAGTACGAGGCACGTGGGTTGGCCGCGGGCCGCACAGTCTTCGACCTCACCTACCGGAGGGCCGATGCGACTCAGGATTGATCTGGCCTACGACGGTACCGAGTTCCACGGCTGGGCCACTCAACCGGGCCTCCGCACGGTGCAGGCCACCCTCGAGGAATGGATCGGCAAGGTGCTGCGCCTGGCCGGGCCGCCCACCCTGGTGGTCGCGGGCCGCACCGACGCGGGCGTGCACGCCAGACGCCAGACCTGCCACGCCGACCTGGACCTCGACGAGGACCCGTCGGCCACCCTGCTGCGCCGTCTCCGCCGCGTCCTCCCGGACGACATCGCCGTCCGCGACGTCACCCCCGCCCCCGAAGGTTTCGACGCGCGGTTCTCGGCCATCTGGCGGCGCTACTGCTACCGCCTGACCGACGGGGTCGCCGATCCGCTGCTGCGCGGGCACATCACACCGTCGCGCGAACCGATCGACGTCGGCGCGCTCAACGCCGCCACGGAACTGCTGATCGGGCTACGGGACTTCGCCGCCTTCTGCCGGCCGCGCCAGGGTGCCACCACCATCCGCGACCTCCGGAAGCTCAGCGCCACCCGCCGCCCCGACGGCGTGATCGAGGTGCACCTGCTGGCGGACGCGTTCTGCCACTCGATGGTGCGCTCCCTAATGGGCGCGCTGACCGCCGTGGCGGCGGGGCGGCGCAGCCTCTCCTGGTTGGAGGAGGTGGCCGCCAGCAGCGTCCGCCATGGCGAGGTGCAGGTCATGCCGGCCCGTGGCCTCACGCTGGAAGAGGTGGGCTATCCCCCCGACGATGAACTGGCCGCCCGCGCCACCGCGGCGCGCGCCATGCGCACCCTGGAGACATCATGAGCCACTACTTCGACACCCCTGACCAGCCGCTGGTCACGCACGAGTTCAACGCCACCGTCTTCGGCAACGACCTGACGTTCACGACAGCCGGTGGCGTGTTCTCCGGCGGCCGCCTCGATCTGGGCACCTCCGTCCTGCTGCGCGAGGTGAGCCCACCCGAGCGGGGCCATCTGCTGGACCTCGGGTGCGGAGTCGGCACCATCGCCGTCGGGCTGGCCGTGGCGGCGCCCGGCGTCACCGTCGACGCGGTCGACGTGAACGGCCGCGCCGTCGAGCTGACCCGGATGAACGCGCAGCGGCACGGAGTCGCCGAGCGGGTGCACGCCGTCGCCCCCGACGAGGTGCCGGCTGACGTGCGCTATGACGAGATCTGGTCGAACCCCCCGATCCGGATCGGCAAGCAGGCGCTGCACGAACTCCTCCTGACGTGGTTGCCGCGGCTCACGCCTGACGGTGTCGCCTGGTTGGTCGTCGGGAAGAATCTCGGCGGTGACTCGCTGCAGCGCTGGCTGACGGATCAGGGCCATCCGACGGAGCGCGTGGCGTCCGCCAAGGGCTTCCGCGTGCTCAAGGTCGCCGCTTCAGAGGCCTGATTTCCCCGCCAGCGGAACCCGGTGAGAAGTTGAAGCGGTGACCAAATGGGCGGCATAGGATGGGGATCGTCAGCGCGCATCGGCGCGAGTCAACGATCAGGAGACACCATGACCTACACCCTTCCCGACCTCGACTACGACTACGGGGCACTCGCCCCGCACATCGCCCCGGAGATCATGGAGCTGCACCACAGCAAGCACCACGCCGCCTACGTGGCCGGCGCCAACACCGCCCTCGAGCAGCTCGCCGCCGCGCGCGACAAGGGCGACTTCGGCGCAGTGAACAAGCTCGAGAAGGACCTCGCCTTCCACCTGGGTGGTCACATCAACCACTCCGTCTTCTGGAAGAACATGTCGCCCAACGGCGGCGGCGAGCCCACCGGCGACGTGGCTGAGGCGATCGGCGAGTTCTTCGGTTCGTTCGACGGTTTCAAGAAGCAGTTCAACGCCGCCGCCAACGGCCTGCAGGGCTCCGGCTGGGCCATGCTCGTGTGGGACACCCTCGGCCAGCGCCTCAACATCAACCAGCTGTTCGACCAGCAGTCGAACGTGCCGGTCGGCCAGCTGCCCGTGCTGCAGCTGGACATGTGGGAGCACGCCTTCTACCTCCAGTACAAGAACGTCAAGGGCGACTACGTCAACGCCTGGTGGAACGTCATCAACTGGGACGACGTGGCGCAGCGCCTCACCGCCGCCAAGAACGTCCAGCTCACCTACTGAGCCACCGCGTAACACGAAGACCCCGGGCCAGGCCCGGGGTCTTCTCGTTTCGGCTGAGCCGCAGATCAGCTGCTGGCGGCCGTCAACACGTTCTCGAGCACCTTCTCGGCGGTCTCGTAGCCGAAGGGGTCCACCAGGATGTGGCTGCCGTCGGGCCGCAACAGCTGCCCACCGGGCTGGGAGTCGTCACACAGCGCCGGGCCGTCGGCCGTCTCGGGCTCGGGGTCCCTGCACAGCAACGGATCCATCCGGAAGGTCTCCACTCTGTCGTCGCGCTGGGCCAGGTCGACGACGATGTCGTTCCACCGGCGGCGGTACTCGTCGTGGTTGACCATGAGGTCCAGCAGCGGGTGGCACTCGTCCTCGGTGCAGCGGCTGAGCATGCCGGTGCCGGGGCGCTCGGTCTGGGCGATCACCAGAGTGGCGCCCTGGGAGGTGAGCCGGTCGACACTGGCCGCCAGGTCCTCCTCGAGCGCCTCCCAGAAGATATCTTCGTCCGGTCCGACGATCCGTCCGTCGAGCCAGCGCTGGTGCACCTCGTAGCGCGACCACCAGAACACCGTCGCCGGACGCTCGGAGTCGATCTTCTCGGTCTGGATGTCAGCGACCATGGTGCAGTCGCCTGCGCCCTCATGATCGGGCTTGAGGTACTCCTGCAACTCGATGGAGAGGGGCGGACATCCGCCGCGCGAAGCGTTGTCGACCACGAAGTCGTTGTCGCTGGCCACCTCGTCAAGCGATTCCATGAGGCGGAACGGCACGGAGTCGCCCACCACGATGACGAGGTCCGGGTTCGTCTGCGGCACCGGGGATCCGCCGGGGCTGACCGGGATCGCGGGCGGACGCGTGCTGGGCACGGGCAGTCCGCGCAGCGCGGTGGCCCACGTCATGATGATGACCATGATCACTGCGACGGCGAGCATCGTGCGCTTGAAGGTCAACCACGTGGTGAAGCGGCCGCGACGGATGGGCTCCTCCACGAAGTGGTAGCTCAGCACCGCACAGATCAGCGTCGCCACCAGCGCCAGCGGAGCCCGCAGCATCCGGAACTCCTCCTTGTGGGCCACGTCCAGCCACACGCTCCACGGCCAGTGCCAGAGGTACAGCCCGTAGGAGATCTGCCCGAGATACGTCATCGGCCGCCAGGACAGGAAACCCGACAGCATCGTCGGCGGAGCGACCACCAGCGCGCCGATCAGCAGCGTGACGCCCACGCTGAGGATCACCGCCCCGCCCTGGAAGTAGAAAGCGCTGGGTCCGGCCAAGAACGGCAGCACGGCCACGGCCGTCACCACGCCGACCGCCGCGATGAGACGGTGGTGGCGGTGGAAGACGGTGCGCACCCCGTGGTTGCTCATCACGATGGCCAACAGGGCACCGAGCAGCGGCTCGAACGCCTTGGTGTCGGTGCCCATGTAGGCGCGGTCAGGGGACGCCGGGTCGTACAGCACCATCAGCAGGGCTGCCGAGACGACGATGAGCACTGCCGCCACCACCCCGATGATGGTGGTGACCCGCTTCCTGCCGCCCAGCTTCCCGGCGACGAACGCGACGATGCCGATCAGCACCGGCCAGAAGAAGTAGAACTGCTCCTCGACGGCCAACGACCACATGTGCAGCAGCAACGACGGCGTGCCGTCAGAGGCGAAGTAGCTGTTGGCGCCCATGAACCGCCAGTTTCCGAGGTACAGCACCGTCCAGAAGATGTCCCAGCTCGCGCTGGCCTTGCGGAACAACGGCATCAGGAACGTGGCGTGGAGGAGTACCAGCAGCAGGACCAGCGTGGCGGCGGGCAGCAGGCGGCGGAACCGGCGCTGCCAGAACTTCCCGTACTGCGGCTTCCCGTGCCGCAGGGTGTCGCGCAGCAGGCCGGAGGTGATCAGGTAACCGGACAGCACGAAGAACACGTCGACGCCGGCGAACCCCAGTTCCAGGTTGGGAACGCTGAGGTGGAACGCGATGACCAGGCCCACAGCGATGGTGCGGAGACCATCAAGGCTGGGCACATAGGTGATGTTGTCTGGCGGCTGCACCCCGGGAGTCTAACGCGTCAGGTCGCGGAAGCCCTTCCCCGGCGCACCTTGCGGCCGTACACCCAGGGCGCCACCTCCCGGCCCGTCAGCCAGGCGTGCCAGACCGCGATCGCGACGAAGGAGCCCATCCAGGCGCCCAGTGCCCACCGGGTCACGCGGCGCAGCGGCAGCTCCCTGGTCAGCGGGACGAAGTTCACGGCCCCCACCCGGTTCGTCTCGTCCGAGGCGCAGGCGTCGAGCTCGTAGCCGCCCACGGCCACCTTGGCCCAGGTGTGCCCGCGCAGCCACCATGGATTTTGGAAGCCCCGGACCATGGCCGAGTGCACCAGACGGGTCTTGAAGCCCAGTTCGCGCAGCACGAGGAGGAGCACCGTGTTGTACTGGTGCGACCAACCCCGGTGCGACCGGAGCGCGCGCTCCGGCGGCTCCCAGAGGTGCCACAGCGAATAGTAGGGAAAGGCCCGCGCGACAGCCTTCACCGCCTCGTCGGCCAGGGCCCTCCCGGTCGCGCCCGTCTCGCGGCACTGCTGCGCCAGGGCGGCGACGGTGTGCGGTCCGGACACCAACGGTCTGCGCGGCGCCAGGGCCGCCACCGGGACCAGCGCACCGATCAGCGCCACCAGCGGCGACCAACCGATCTTGAGCCGCTTCTTCCTTCTCACAGCCGTTTCCCCTTCGGATTGTGCGCGAAGCCCCGCAGCTTCCGGTACGGCACCTCGTCTGCCAGTTGTCTGTGCAGCGCCAACATCGCGTCGGTGGTGCGCTGCCAGGGATACTGCTCGGCGCGCGCCCGTGCCGCACGCCGCAGCTCTGGGCCGAGACGCGGGATCAGCCGTTCCACGGCGTCTGCCAGCGACAGTGGGTTGGCGTCGCCGCGTTCGCCGGACGCGGCGTCGACCAGTTCGCTGGCTCCCCCGCTGGTGGAACTGACGACGGGGGTGCCGCACGCCAGCGCCTCGAGCACGGCGAGGCCGAACGTCTCCGCAGGACAGACGGACAACGAGATGTCGTGCTGCGCGATGCGCCTGGCCACCTCGTCCCGGCCTGGCACGAAGCCGTGGAAGAACACGGGCGCGCTGCCGGCGACCGCCTCCAGTTCGGCCTGGTCGGGGCCGGTGCCGTACAGGTCCAGCCGGACCTGATGGCCCCTCCGGTGCAGTTCGACGACGGTGGCCACGGCCAGCTGGGGGCTCTTCTCGTGGGAGAGCCTGCCCACGTAACAGAACTTGAGCACGCCGTCGTCGGCCGGTTCCCCCTTGTCGGGGTGGAACGTCTCCAGGTCCACGCCCAGTGGGACGAGCGCCAGGTTGGCGCCGGTGTCGGCGAACTCCTCCTCCGCGAAGCGGCTGGTGACCACGACGGTGTCGAAGTTGCGGGACAGCCGGCGGTTGAGCCCGCCCACGATGGTCTCGACGCCGAAGCTGGAGCGCACGAACATCGCCAACATGTCGGACAGCCGCTCGTGGCTGAAGAGCACGGAACCGACGCTGCGCTTGGCGGCCCAGTTCGCCGCCGGCGAGAGGGTCCACTTGTCCGACACCTCGATGGAGGTGGGCCGGAACCTGTCCAGCACGTCGAGCACCCGCCAGGGTTGGAAGATCATGCGGTACTGCTCGGTGACCTTGGGGGCGCGGACCTGCACGAGGATGCCGGCCTCGGTCTCGAGGATCTGGTCCTTCTCCCCCGGCGCGACGAAGATGCGCGTGTGCCCGGCGTCGACATAGCCCTGACCCAGGGTTTCGATGACCACCTTCATGCCCCCGGACGTGGGGCCGACGAAGTTGGCCAGCTGGGCGATGCGCATTCCCCTACCGTACCCATTCCGGGGGCGTCGGTTCCCAGGGGACGATGGACTCGGTCGGGAGGTCAGTCGAGCAGGGTGCGGTCCGACAGGCTGGCGCCCTTGATCTTGGCGAACTCCTGCGTGAGTTGCTCGGCCGTGATCGACTTCTTGGCCTCGTCGTCCACCTCGAGGACGATGCGGCCCTCATGCATCATGATCAGCCTGTTGCCCAGTTCGATGGCCTGGTGCATGTTGTGGGTGACCATGAGGGTGGTCAGCCGATGCCGCTCCACGGCCTCGCCGGTGAGGCGGGTGATCAGGGCGGCGCGCGCCGGATCCAGCGCGGCCGTGTGTTCGTCGAGGAGAAGGATGGCGGGTTGCGCATAGGTGGCCATGAGCAGGCTGAGTGCCTGGCGCTGGCCGCCCGACAGCATGCCGACACGCATGTCGAGGCGGTTCTCCAGCCCGAGTTCCAGCGTGGTGAGGGCCTCCTTGAAGACCGCGCGCTTGGGGCTGGTCACGGCCATCCGCAGGCCTCGCTTCCGGCCACGCTCGAACGCGATGGCCAGGTTCTCCTCGATGGTGAGGTGCGGCGAGGTGCCGGCCATGGGGTCCTGGAAGACGCGCGCGACCCACTTGGCCCGCTGGTGTTCCGGGGTGCGGCTGACGTTCTTGCCGTCGATCATCACCTTGCCGCCGTCCACCGGGTACCGCCCGGAGACCACGTTGAGCATGGTGGACTTACCGGCGCCGTTGGAGCCGATGACGGTGACGAAGTCTCCCTCGTGGAGGGTGAGGTTGATGGCGTCCAGCGCGACCCGCTCGTTGACGGTGCCGGGGAAGAAGCGCTTCGTGACTGAGGCGAGTTCGAGCATCAGGCAACTCCTGCCTCTGCGGCCTGACGACGACGGCGTTGGCGGCGCAGTTTCTTGAGGGGACCCCACTGCGGCAGCACCAGGGCGAGCACGACGAGCACCGCCGAGATGAGCTTCATGTCGTTGGGGTTGAAGCCGTTGTTGAGGGCGATCTGGATGACGCCACGGTAGATGACCGACCCCAGGGCGGCGGCGAGCACGGCCTGCCACACGGCGGTCATCCCGAAAATGGCCTGGCCGACGATGACCGAGGCCAGGCCGGCGACGATGAGGCCGATGCCCATGGAGATGTCCGAGAAGCCCTGGTACTGCGCCACGAGCGCGCCGCAGAGGGCCACCATGCCGTTGGAGATCATCAGGCCGACGATCTTGGTGACGCCGGTGTTGATGCCCTGCGAACGGGCCATCATCTCGTTGTCGCCGGTGGCGCGGATGGACACACCGAAGCTGGTGCCGAGGAACCAGTAGACCACCAGCCCGACGAGGAGCACCACGACGCTGAACGCCGCCACCGACATCCAGGTGCCGAGCAGCCGTTCGCCCCGGAACCAGCTGAACAGCGTTTCGGTGCGCAGCAGCGGCACGTTGGCCCGGTTGCCCATGATGCGCAGGTTGATGGAGTACAGCGCGATCTGGGTCAGGATTCCTGCGAGCAGGGGGTTGATGTTGCCCCAGACGTGGAGCAGCCCGGTGATGGCGCCGGCGAGCATGCCGGCGACCATCCCGGCGATCATCGCGGCCCAGACCGGCACCCCGTTCACGAGCAGGATGGCGCACGTGGCGGCTCCTGTCGTGAACGAACCGTCCACCGTCAGGTCAGGGAAATCCAGGACCCGGTAGGTGAGGTAGACGCCCAACGCCATGATGGCGTAGAGCAGGCCGATCTCGAGCGCGATGATCATCTAGGTACTCAGAACTTCTTGGTTGCGCGGTCGACGACCGCCTGGGGCAGTTCGATGCCCTGGGCCGCGGCCGCCTCTTCGTTGACGAACAGGTCGAACTGCTTCTGCGTCTCGACCGGGATGTCGGAGGCGGGAGTGCCCTCGAGCATCTTGATCAGCACGGCGGCGGCGTCCTTGCCCTGCTGGATGTAGTTCACCGAGAGCCCGGCGGTGGCGCCACGCTCCATCGTCGACTCGTCCGAGGCGAAGACGGGCACGGACTTCTGTTCGGCCACCTGCACGAGGGACTCGGCGGCGGAGACGACGGTGTTGTCGGTGGGGATCAGGTAGGCGTCGACGTCGAGCGACTCGGCGGCCTGCTGCACCTCGGCGGAGTTGGTGACGGTGGCCGTCTTGATCTCCATGCCACGGGATTCGGCGGCCTTCTCGGCCTCAGCCACCTGGACCTCGGAGTTGACCTCACCGGAGGAGTACACGATGCCGACGGTGACGGCCTCGGGCAGGATCTCCTTGATGAGGTCGAGCTGCGCGTCCATGGGGTTGAGGTCCGAGACGCCGGTGATGTTGGCGTCCGGGGCGTCCCATTCCTGCATGAGGCCGGCGGCGACCGGATCCGTGACGGCGGCGAAGGCGATCGGCTTGTCCGTGATCACGTTGGCCAGCGCCTGGGCGGTGGGGGTCGCGATGGCGAGGTAGCCGTTGAAGTCCGAGCTGGCGAACGTGTTGGCGATGCTCGTGAGCGTCGACTGGTCGCCCTGGGCGTTCTGCAGGTCGATGGTGAGGTTCTCACCCTCCGTGTAACCGGCCTCCGCCATGGCTTCCTTGAAGCCGTCGGCGACGGCGTCGAGCGCCGGGTGGGAGACGATGGTGGCGATGCCGATCTTGTAGGACTCCGTGGAGCCCTCCTCTGCGGCGCCACAGCCGGTCAGTGCGAGCGCGGCGATGGTGCCGAGCGCGACAACCTTGAGTTTCATGTTTCTCCTTGCGCGAAAGGGTGAGTGCCTGTAAAGACTAGGCTTCCGCGGCGCGGGTGGGCGCCGGCGTCCACCCCTCAGTACGTGGTGGCGGCCTCGTCGATGACTGCCTTGGGAATGGTCACGCCCATCCGCTCAGCGGCGGCGGGGTTGACCACGGTCTCCAGTGATTCCTGCAGCTGGACGCTGGTGTCGCCCGGCTCCCCTCCCTTGAGGAGTTCGACGATCATCTTCGCCGTCTGCAGACCCTGCGCCTTGTAGTCGGTCGAGAGTGCCGCGGCCGCGCCGCGCTCAACCGAATCAGGATCCGAGCTGACCAGCAGCGCCTGCTTCTGTTCGGCCACCTGCACCATGGACTCCATCGCCGAGACGACGGTGTTGTCGACGAGGGTGAAATAGGCGTCGACGTCGAGCGACTCCGCAGCCTGCTGCACCTCGGAGGAGTTCTGGATGGTGACTGTCTTGATCTCGACCCCGAGTTCCTTGCCCGCCTCAATGGCCTTCTCGGCCTGCACCTGGGCGTTGACCTCGGAGGCCGAGTAGACGATCCCCACGGATTCGACGGTGGGGTCGATGTCGAGGATCAGCTTCAGTTGCTGGTCGGTGGGCAGCTGGTCCGAGGTGCCGGTGACGTTGCCGCCCGGCTTCTCCATCGAATCCACCAGGCCAGCGGCGACCGGATCCGTCACGGACGCGAACACGATGGGCCGGTCCTGGATCACCTGCGCCATGGCCTGGGCCGGCGGCGTGGCGATCGCCACGAACAGGTCGTGCTTGGAGGCGGCGTAGGTGTTGGCGATGTTGGTCAGAGTGGCCTGGTCGCCCTGGGGATTCTGGAACTCCAGGGTGAGGTTCTCGCCCTGGACGTAGCCCGCCTCGGCGAGGCCTTCCTTCACGCCCTCCCAGATCAGGTCCAACGACGGGTGGGAAACGATGGTCACGCCACCGATCGACACCTGGTCAGGGG
This sequence comes from Tessaracoccus zhenghani, assembly GCF_055326325.1. NCBI lineage: Bacteria > Bacillati > Actinomycetota > Actinomycetes > Propionibacteriales > Propionibacteriaceae > Tessaracoccus > Tessaracoccus zhenghani. Next base: position 198,828 of record NZ_JBUZNQ010000001.1, read on the forward strand.
TGCCCAGTTGCGCGCCGCAGCCAGTGAGCAGCAATGCGGCGACAGCGGCACCTGCAAGAACTCGTCGCAGCATCTGGTCTCTCCTCTGAACGGCCAAAACTAACGAAACCCTACCGGTGGAAGAGAAGGGGCCCCACGACGGGGGCCCCTTCTGGATGGTGTCACTTGGACTCTGCAGCGTCCTCGTCAGCAGCCGTCTCGTCGGCCGCGGCCGGCGACTCCTCGGTCTCGGCGACCTCGTCGGTTTCGGTGACCTCTTCGGTCTCCTCAACCTCTGCGGTCTCCTCAGCCTTGGGCTCCTCGGCCGGTGCGGCCTTGGGCGCCTTGGCCTTCGGTGCCACGGCCTCGGTGATCAGTTCGATCACTGCCATGGGGGCGTTGTCGCCCTTGCGGGGGCCGATCTTGGTGATGCGGGTGTAGCCACCGTTGCGGCCCTCGAAGGTGGGGGCGATCTCGTCGAAGAGACGACGCACGACGTCGACGTCGGTGACCGACTGCAGCACCAGGCGACGGTTGTGCAGGTCACCGCGCTTGGCCTTGCTGATCAGACGCTCGGCAACCGGCTGCAGCAGACGGGCACGGGTCTCGGTGGTGGTGATTCGGCCGTGCTCGAAGAGCTGGGTGGCCAGGTTGCGCAGGATGTGGCGCTGATGGGTCGGGCTACCGCCCAGACGGGCACCCTTGGTCGGCTTAGGCATTGATCAATTCTCCAGTGTGAGTAGCGGTGTGGGCGGTCAGTACTGCTCGGTCTCGGCGAAGTCAGCGTCTTCGTCGTTGTCCTCGTCGTAGCGCTCGATGGCCTGCAGCGGGTCGAAGCCCGGGTGCGAGTCACGCAGCGACAGGCCGAGGTTGGCGAGGGTCTCGCGAACCTCGTCGATCGACTTGCTGCCGAAGTTGCGGATGTCGAGCAGATCCTCTTCGCTGCGGGCCACGAGTTCACCCACGGTGTGGATGCCCTCGCGCTTGAGGCAGTTGTAGGAGCGGACCGACAATTCCAGATCCTCGACAGGGAGGTTCAACGACTCGGCGATCTGCTCGTCGACGGGCGACGGGCCGATCTCGATGCCTTCGGCGTCCACGTTGAGCTCGCGGGCAAGGCCGAACAGCTCTACGAGGGTGGTGCCGGCCGAAGCGACGGCGTCACGCGGCGTCATCGACGGCTTGGTCTCGACGTCGACGATGAGACGGTCGAAGTCGGTGCGCTGGGCGACGCGGGTGGCCTCGACCTTGTAGGTGACCTTGAGCACCGGCGAGTAGATCGAGTCGACCGGGATGCGGCCGATCTCGGAATCGGGATCCTTGTTCAGCACTGCGCTGACGTAACCACGGCCGCGTTCGACGACGAGTTCCATCTCGAGCTTGCCGGTCTCGTTGAGAGTGGCGATGTGCAGCTCGGGGTTGTGGATCTCGACGCCGGCCGGGGGCTGGATGTCACCGGCGGTGACGGATCCGGCGCCTGCCTTGCGGAGGTACATGACGACGGGCTCGTCCTCCTCCGAGGAGATCACGAGGCCCTTGAGGTTCAGGATGATCTCGGTGACGTCCTCGACGACGCCCTCCACCGTGGAGAACTCGTGCTGGTTGCCTTCGATCTTGATGCTGGTGACCGAGGCGCCCGGGATGGACGACAGCAGGGTGCGACGCAGCGAGTTGCCGAGCGTGTAGCCGAAGCCGGGCTCGAGAGGCTCGATGACGAACCGGGACCGGTGGTCCGAGACGACCTCTTCCGTGAGGCCCGGGCGCTGTGCGATGAGCATGGTGTTTCCTCCCCGCGCCGACCGCTATATGAAGGCGCGAATAGTGCTGAGCCCGACCGTCGGGCCCAGCGCCCCGCCCGGAGCGAGCCGGACGGGGCGGTGGTGGGGCACGAGGCCCCGACGGATCACTTCGAGTAGAGCTCGACGATCATCTGCTCCTGGACATCGACCACGATCTGCTCGCGGACGGGGAGCTGGTGCACGAGGATGCGCATCCGGTTGGGACGGGCCTCCAGCCATGCGGGAACGGAACGCTCGCCGTGGGTCTCACGGGCGATGACGAACGGGGTCAGGTTCAGCGACTTCTCAGCCACGTCGATGATGTCCTTGGCGCGGACACGGTACGACGGGATGTTGACGCGCCCACCGTTGACCAGGAAGTGGCCGTGGACGACGAGCTGACGGGCCTGACGACGCGTCGAAGCGAAACCGGAGCGGTACACGACGTTGTCGAGACGCGACTCCAGGATCTGCAGCAGACGGTCACCGGTCTTGCCGGGGTGACGGTCGGCCTCTTCGTAGTAGCGACGGAACTGCTTCTCGAGCACGCCGTAAGCGAAGCGCGCCTTCTGCTTCTCACGAAGCTGCAGCGAGTATTCGGAGTCCTTCGTGCGACCGCGGCCGTGCTGACCCGGAGGGTACGGACGACGCTCGAAGGCCTTGTCGTTGCCGACAAGGTCAGTCCCGAGTCGACGGGACTTCTTGGTGATCGGGCCGGTATAACGAGCCATAATGTATTAGTCCTATTCTCTCTCGGGCCGGATCAGACGCGACGGCGCTTCGGCGGACGGCAGCCGTTGTGCGGTGTGGGGGTCACGTCGGAAATGGCGCCGACCTCCAGGCCGACGGCACCGAGCGAACGGATAGCGGTCTCGCGGCCCGAGCCCGGGCCCTTGACGAACACGTCGACGCGCTTCATGCCGTGCTCCATGGCCTTACGACCAGCGGCCTCGGCGGCCATCTGAGCGGCGAACGGGGTCGACTTACGCGAGCCCTTGAAGCCGACGGTGCCGGCGGAGGCCCACGAAATCACATTGCCCGTGGGGTCGGTGATCGAGATGATGGTGTTGTTGAAGGTGCTCTTGATGTGCGCCTGACCGGCGAGCACGTTCTTCTTTTCCTTGCGGCGGCCCTTGGTCTTGGCGCCGGCCTTGCGGCTTGCAGTAGCCATATGTTCTTAAGTCTCCTTGAGTCCTTGAGAGGAGGCGCTCGACCCGGAGGTCAGCGTGCCTTCTTCTTGCCAGCGACGGCCTTCTTCTTGCCCTTGCGGGTGCGGGCATTGGTGCGGGTGCGCTGACCACGAACCGGGAGGCCGCTGCGGTGGCGACGGCCCTGGTAGTTACCGATCTCGACCTTGCGGCGGATGTCGGCGGCAGTGCTACGACGGAGGTCACCCTCGATCTCGTAGCTGCCTTCGATGTGGTCGCGCAGCGCGACGAGCTGGTCGTCGGTCAGCTGGTGGACGCGGAGATCGCCGGAGACTCCAGTCGCGGCGAGGGTTTCGGCGGCGCGGGTACGGCCGATGCCGAAGATGTAGGTGAGTGCGACCTCGAGGCGCTTTTCGCGCGGCAGGTCAACACCAACTAGGCGTGCCATCAGGCGGTTTCCTTTCCTATGCGAAGGTGTGGGCGTGACGCGTCCCCGCCGCCTATGGTGCTCGGCTCGAGCACCGACGGGGCCTTGGCCTTCGTCCAAGGGTGGTCGATCCCGCTGGGGGATCTAGCTATCACGTTGTTTCAGTTGTCAGGCGGAACCAGGCCTGGGGCCCTCGTCCGCGGTGGCCTGTGATCAGCCCTGGCGCTGCTTATGGCGCGGGTTGTCGCAGATCACCATCACACGACCGTGCCGGCGGATGACCTTGCACTTGTCGCAGATCTTCTTGACGCTCGGCTGAACCTTCATTCGAGCAACCTTTTCAATCGGCGACTGGGAGCGCAGGGCGCGCCCAATCTTGCGGTGGATGAGCTTGGTCGAAGTGGCCACGGGCACGCGGGCGCGCACGGGCATTGACGACCGAGGAGCAACTTTACGCTAGGCGTGCGCGGAAGGCAAAAGCACGCTCAGGGCCCGCTGCGGTGCGGGCCGACGGCGTACTGGCCGGTATCCAAAATAGAAAGCGCCGCCGGCCCACGAAGGGACCGGGCAGCGCTCGAGAGGGTGCGGCCGGAGCCGCAGGTCTCACTTGTGTCGGTAGACGATGCGTCCGCGGGTGAGGTCGTAGGGCGACAGCTCCACGACGACGCGGTCCGACGGCAGGATGCGGATGTAGTGCTGCCGCATCTTGCCACTGATCGTGGTCAACACCTTGTGGCCGTTGGCCAGTTCGACGCGGAACATCGCGTTGGGCAGGGCCTCGACCACGGTGCCCTCGAGTTCGAGAGCTCCCTCTTTCTTCGCCATAAACTCTCTTCTGTTCGCCACCGGGCGCTCTGAGCGCGCGCCGGATGATACTGCAATCGGCAAGTTTACGCCCACAGCCGTCGCTGGCCAAACGGGGGCCCGCCCCTGCCTCGCCACTACCCTGTCCCCATGGCCTATTTCGCTGTCTGCTACACCTACTCCGACGACACCGCCGAGCTGGACAGGGTGCGCCCCAGCCACCGGGAATTCCTCGCTTCCCTGACGGCCGGCCCGCTGGTGGCCAGTGGCCCGTTCGTCGGTGCGGCGCGCCCCAGCGCACTGCTCCTCCTGCGGGCCGGATCCGGGGACGAGGTGACGTCGGCCCTCGACGCCGACCCCTTCTGGGCTGCGGGCCTCATCAGCGAGCGCCTCGTCGAGGAATGGAATCCCATCATCGGCGTGTTCGCCGACAACTGAGTGGTCAGCTGACGCAGAACTCGTTGCCTTCGGGGTCCAGCATGACGTGCCACCGGTGCGTCCCCTGGTTGTGGGAGTCGACGTACGAGGCGCCGCGGGCGAGGAACTCGTCGCGCAGGGCGTCGATGTCGTCGCCACCGGAGTGGACGTCGTAGTGCAGGCGGTTCTTGGTCTGCTTCTCCTCAGGCACATCCTGGAAGAGGATGCGGCGCCGCCCCGGGCTGCCCACCTCGTCCGGCGGGCAGATGGCTGCCGCCCCCCTCCACACCAGGTTCCCCCTGTGTGTCTGGGTGTCCGCCTCGGTGGCGTATCCCCCGTCGATCATCCGCTGGATGAACACAGGATCGCTGGGCTCCACCGTCCAGCCGAGGGACTCCGCCCACCAGTCCGCGAGGTTGTGGGCGTCGCGCGTGTCGACGCAGATCTGGATTCCATAGGGTTTGGGCATGTCGAACCTCCTGCTCTCTCCCGACATTACGAGCAGCGGGGTTCAGACAGAAGCCCCTGCGCGCAGTCACGGGCGGCGGCGGCCTCCGCCGTGGCCCGGGCGAAAGTCTCACCCTCCCCCAACTCGGCGGGTTCAGCCTCGCACTGGCCGCGATGCTCGCAGGCCAGCTCCCCCACCAGAAGCTCCTAGGCGACCTCGTCGTCCGGCACCGTCCAGGTGTTGCAGTCGTTCATGGTGGCCGCGTAGAGGCCGCGGGTACCCCAGTACAGGAGCGACTCGCGTGAACCGTGCACCCCGTCGGCGCGCATCGTCGCGAGTCGCTCCATCCAGGACTCATACTGTTCCTGCCCGAACCGGAAGGCGCTGTTGTGACGGGTCATGGCGGCTGACCAGCAGGTGGCCTGCAACTCCGCGCGCCGCTCCAGCACGGGGGTGTTGGCCATCGCTGTCTTGGCCCGCGTGATGCCGGCCAGGCTCTGCAGGTGGTGCCCGTACTCGTGGTTGACCATCTCGTTGACCGACAGGTCCCACGTGCGCGCCATGTCGAAGTGCCGCGCACCGAAGTGGACGCTGCCGCCCTCGGCCGAACAGTAGAACGCGGGCGCCTCCAGGTAGCCACAGGCGCTGTCGTCGCCCTCACCGGTGAAGAACTGGACGCCCGGAGCCGCCGTCAGCCACCCCAACTGCTGGAACGTGGGCACCCAGGAACGGTGCACGCAGAACCACTGGTCGCGCACCGCCGCCTCCCACTCCGCCTCGTCGCGGACGGTCTTCGGGGAGGCGCAGTGTTCCAGCGCGACCGGGGCCAGGGCGTTCAGGGTGGTGACCTGCGCGTCGTAGAGCGGCGACACCGGGTCTGGGCCCGGCAACGGCTCCCAGGTCTGCCCGGGCAGCTCCCACTCCCCCGGCCCGGCTCCCGGCTCCGGGACCTGCTCACCCCCGGCAGGGGGCGGTCCGGCATCAGGAGCGCGCTCGAGGTTCATGCCGAAAATGACGAGGGCGAGCGACACCACCAAGGTGGTCACCACAGCGATGAGGGTGGTGAGCCCCAGCCGGAATCGCGGCCTGGCCCGCCGAGGGCGAACGGTATGGGCTGAAGTGCGCATCCGTCACTCCCCCCGTCGGCTGCACTGCGCGTGCAGGAAGTATCTCAGAAGATCAGCACGAGCAGGATGATCAACACCGCCACCAGGGCAAGGCCGACGACGCCCACCATCATCGCGACAGGCACCAGGGTGCGCGACTGCGTGATCTGTCCTGCCGGGACCCCGCCCTGCTCGACGATGGCCGGCACATGGGCGGCGGCGGCGGGTAGCTTCTCCATCACGGGAACCAGGTCGCCGAGGGTGCGTGCGTCGTAGACCACGTCCATGGCGGCGGCGTACTCGTCGTGGGTGAGACGTCCGTCGGCGAACGCGTCATTGAGCCGCTGGGTGATGGAGGCGCGCTCCGTCTCGTCGATGGGGTCGCCTGGGCGTTGCAGGTACTTCGAGCTCGGTGGCAGCGGCATGAGGACCATCATAGGCCGCTGTGGGAGCCGCTCAGTCGGACAGCGGACCGAACAGGTCACCGAGCCTGGAGGCTCCACCATCATGTTCTGTGAGCACCCAGATGCCGTGCTCGGTGAGGGCCACCGTGTTCTCCCAGTGGGAACCGTTCGACCCGTCGCGGCTGACGACGGTCCAGTCGTCGTCGAGCTCGAGGGTCTGGTGTGTGCCGGTGGTCAGCATGGGTTCGATGGCCAGCGCCATGCCCACGGACAACCTGGGGGTGGGCCGACGGCGGTGCCAGTTGGGCACGTCAGGGTCCATATGCATCTCGGAGCCGATGCCGTGCCCGGTGTACTCCCGCAACGTTCCGTAGTGCGTGGGCAGGCTCTTGACATAGCCCTCGATGGCCTTGGAGACGTCGCCCACCCGGCCGCCGTCGCGCACCGCCCTGGCGCCGGCCCAGAAGGCCTCGCGGGTGGCGTCGATCAGGGCCTGGTCCTCCGCGGCGCCCGACCCCACGATGATGGTGCGGGCAGCGTCTCCGTGCCAGCCCTCCACGATGGCGCCGAAGTCGATGGAGACCACGTCGCCGTCCTGCAGCACCCTGTCACCAGGGATGCCGTGGACAAGTTCGTTGTTTGTGGAGATGCACGCCACGCCGGGGAACGGGGTGCCGTAGTCGCCGTAGCCCAGGAAGGAAGAGCCGGCGCCGTGGCGGGCGAGCACCTCGCGGCCCACCGCATCCACCTCGGCCGTCGTGACCCCCGCGGTGGCTGCCGCCACCATGGCGTCGAGGCCTTCAGCGACCACGAGTCCGGCCCTGCGCATGAGGCGCAGTTCATCGGCCGATTTCAGTTCGATCATGCTCATCGGCGGCTGATGTGCAGGTCGAGTTCGTCAAACATGCGCTGCTGCACTTCCTCGACGGTGCCGGTGCCCTCGATGTCGACGAGGAGGCCCTTCGACTCGTAGTGGAACAGCAGCGGGGCCGTCTGGCCCGCGTAGACCTCCATGCGGCGACGGATGGTGTCCGCGTTGTCGTCCGCCCGGCCCTCCTTGGCCGCGCGGGCCAGGAGCCGTTCGACGAGGGCCTCAGGCTCGACATGCAGCGACACCACGGCGTCGAGCCGCTGGTCCTGCTCCGAGAGGTAGCGGTCCAGGAAGTACACCTGGTGCATGGTGCGGGGGAATCCGTCCAGCAGGAAGCCGGGCTCGCAGTCCGGCTGCGCCAGGCGGTCCGCGACGATCTGCTCCGTCATGTCGTCGGGTACGTACTCTCCCGCGTCGATGATCTCCTTGACCTTGATGCCGAGCGGGGTCTGGTTCTTGATGTTGAACCGGAAGATGTCGCCGGTAGAGATCGCAGGGACACCGTAGCGGTCGGCCAGCGCTGTCGCCTGCGTGCCTTTTCCCGCGCCTGGGGCACCCATGATCAGTAGCTTCACCGCAGGAAGCCCTCATAGTTGCGCTGCTGGAGCTGGCTCTCGATCTTCTTAACCGTGTCCAGGGCTACACCGACGATGATCAGGATGGAAGTGCCGCCGAACGGGAAGTTCTGCTGGGCGCCCACTGCCATGAAGGCGATCGTCGGGATGAGGGCGATGGTGGCCAGGTAGAGCGAGCCGGGCGCCGTCAGACGCGACAGCACGTAGGCCAGGTAACGCTCGGTCGGCTTGCCGGCGCGGATGCCCGGGATGAAGCCGCCGTACTTCTTCATGTTGTCCGAGACTTCTTCAGGGTTGAAGGTGATGGACACGTAGAAGTAGCAGAACGCGACGATGAGCACGAACTGGACCAGGTTGTAGACCCACGAGTACATGCCCGTGCCGGTGAAGTTGGCCTGGATCCACTGGGAGACGCCGCTCTCCGGCCGGAAGGTGGCGTAGAGGACCGGCAGGTACATGATCGACGAGGCGAAGATGACCGGGATGACGCCGGACTGGTTGACCTTCAGCGGGATGTAGGTGGTGGAGCCGCCGACGAGGCGACGACCGACCATGCGCTTGGCGTACTGCACCGGGATGCGGCGCTGACCCTGCTCCACCCAGATGATGCCGAGCATCACCAGCAGGCCGATGCCGATCACGAGGAAGAAGAGGATCCAGCCGGTGGCACCCTGGTGCGACTGCTTGATGGACCACAGGCCCGTCGGGAAGCTGGCGACGATCTGGGTGAAGATCATGATCGACATGCCGTTGCCGACGCCGCGCTCCGTGATGAGCTCGCCCATCCACATGATGATGCCGGTGCCGGCGGTCATGACCATGACCATGGTGACCAGCGGGAACAGCTCGTCGGAGTAGAGGATGCCCTCACAACCGGGGAGCAACTGACCGGTGCGGGCCAGCGTCACGAATGCGGTGGCGTTCAGGATGGCCAGGACCAGCGTCAGGTAGCGGGTGTATTCGGTGATCTTCGCCGTGCCGGAGGCACCCTCCTTCTTGAGGGCCTCCAGACGCGGGATGACGACGGTGAGGAGCTGGAGGATGATCGACGCGGTGATGTAGGGCATGATGCCCAGCGCGAAGATCGTCAACTGCAACAGCGCCCCACCCGAGAACAGGTTGATGATGTTGTAGATGCCGGCGGATGGCCCCTGAGTGGCGATGGCCAGACACTCATCGATGCGTGCCATGTTCACGTTCGGGGAAGGGATCGTCGACCCCAGGCGGAACACGGCGATGATGCCCAGCGTGAAGAGGAGCTTCTTACGAAGGTCCGGCGTCCTCAACGCATTAGCCAAGGCGGAGATCATCCGACCCCTACTTTCCAGGTAGCAGATACTTTTGACCGCGCAATCGCTGCACGGCAACCAGGGCAGCCTATCAAGCTGATAGTCCCTGCTGAAACTCAACTCACAGTGTGAGTGAGCGGGACAGGAAAGCGGGGTGGCTCCGGAACCGGAGCCACCCCGCCGTCTCTGTCTCTGGTGACCGAATCAGAGTTCGGTCACGGTGCCACCGGCACCCTCGAGCTTCGCCTTGGCGGAGTTCGAGAACGCGTTGGCGGTCACGTTGAGGGCAATGGAGACATCCCCGTTGCCCAGCACCTTGACCAGGTTGCCTGCGCGCACCGCGCCGGCCGCGACCAGATCCTCGACGCCCACTTCGCCGCCCTCAGGGAAGAGCTCAGCGAGGCGGCCGACGTTGACGACCTGGTATTCGACACGGAACGGGTTCTTGAAGCCCTTGAGCTTCGGGAGGCGCATGTGCAGAGGCATCTGCCCGCCCTCGAAGTTCGCAGGGGTGTTCTTACGCGCGCCGGTGCCCTTGGTGCCGCGACCTGCGGTCTTACCCTTCGAGCCCTCACCACGGCCAACACGGGTCTTAGCCGTCTTGGCGCCCGGGGCGGGCTGCAGATGATGCAGTTTCAGCGCCATCTCACTTCACCTCTTCCACGGTGACCAGGTGGGCCACGGTACGAATCATGCCGAGAACCTCGGGACGATCCTCCCGCACCACCGAAGCACCGATGCGCTTGAGTCCGAGCGTACGCAGCGTGTCACGCTGGTACTGCTTGCCGCCGGCCGAAGACTTGGCCTGCGTGATCTTGAGGTCTGCCATCAGGAAGCCACCCCTTCTTTGGTCTCGCGGGCAGCGCGGAGGAGAGCCGCCGGGGCGACATCCTCGACCGGCAGACCGCGGCGCTTGGCCACGGCTTCCGGCATCTCGAGCTGCTTGAGCGCCACCACAGTGGAGTGGACGACGTTGATGGCGTTGGCCGAGCCGAGCGACTTGGCGAGCACATCGTGCACGCCGGCGCACTCGAGCACCGCACGGGTGGCGCCACCGGCGATCACACCGGTACCGGGGGACGCGGGGCGCAGCAGCACGACGCCACCGGCCTTCTCGCCCTGAACCGAGTGCGGGATGGTGCGCTGGATCAGCGGCACGCGGAAGAAGTTCTTCTTGGCCTCTTCAACGCCCTTGGCGATGGCGGCCGGAACCTCCTTCGCCTTGCCGTAACCGACACCGACCATTCCCTCGCCGTCACCGACGACGACCAGTGCGGTGAAGCTGAAGCGCCGACCGCCCTGGACGACCTTGGCGACACGGTTGATCGCCACGACCTTCTCGAGGTACTTGTTCTCTTCCTTGGAAGCCTGCTGGCCACGACGATCGTCACGGCCACGACGCTCCCCCTGAGCACCGCTACGGCGCTGCTGGGTTTCACTCATCGTGATATCCCTTTCCTTTCGTCGTTAGAAGCCGAGCCCGGCCTCGCGGGCGGCGTCGGCGAGTGCCGCGATCCGCCCGTGGTACTTGTTGCCGGCACGGTCGAAGACGACGTTCTCAACGCCAGCTGCCTTCGCACGCTCAGCGATGAGAGCACCCACCTTGCGGGCCTTCTCGGACTTGTCGGCTTCAACGGTACGCAGGTCGGCTTCCATGGTGGAGGCCGAAGCGAGCGTCTTGCCGGCCCGGTCGTCGATCACCTGAACGAACAGGTGACGAGCGGAGCGGGTGACGACCAGGCGGGGGCGCTCAGGCGATCCGCTGATCTTCTTACGGGCACGGAGCTGGCGACGCGAACGCGCAGCGCTCTTGGCGGCCAACGTCTTGTTGGTCCTGATCGAAATCGCCATGGATTACTTACCAGCCTTTCCAGCCTTGCGGCGGACGTGCTCGCCCGCATAGCGGACGCCCTTGCCCTTGTAGGGCTCAGGCTTGCGGAGCTTGCGGATGTTTGCCGCAGTCTCTCCGACAACCTGCTTGTCGATGCCCTGGATCGTCAGCTTCGTGGGGGTCTCCACGATGAAATCGATGCCCTCAGGGGCGTCGATGATCACCGGGTGCGAGAAGCCGAGCGCGAACTCGAGCTGCTTCGGACCCTTGGAGATGACACGGTAGCCAACGCCGACGATTTCGAGTTTCTTCTCGTAGCCCTCGGTGACGCCCACGATCATGTTGTTGACCAGGGTGCGCGTCAGGCCGTGGAGGGAGCGGGACTCACGCTCGTCGTTGGGACGGGTGATTTCCAGCTGGCCCTCGTCGGTCTTGTCAACGCTCAGCGGCTCAGAAATGGTCAGCGACAGCGAGCCCTTGGGCCCCTTGACGTCGACCTGTCGGCCATCGAGCTTGACGTCGACACCGGACGGGATGGTGATGGGCATCCTGCCAATTCGCGACATATCAGTTTCTCCTCTTCCTTCGCCCGGTCACCAGACGTAGGCGAGTACTTCGCCACCGACGGACTTGGCCTTGGCGTCACGGTCGGTCAGAAGACCCTGCGACGTCGAGATGATGGCGATACCCAGGCCACCGAGGACCTTGGGGAGATCGGTGGACTTCGCGTAAACGCGAAGGCCGGGCTTACTCACGCGCTTGAGGCCCACGATGGTGCGCTCGCGCGAGTCGCCGTACTTCAGGGTCACCTTCAGGACCTTGCCGACCTGGCCTTCGACCTCGGTGAGCTCGTAATCGGTGATGTAACCGTTCTTCTTGAGGATCTCGGCGATGCCCACCTTGATCTTCGACGACGGCATGGACGTGGAGTCCTGGTACGCCTGGTTGGCGTTACGCAGACGTGTCAACATGTCTGCGATCGGATCAGTCATCGTCATGACTATTGCCTCTTTCTCACACCGGTTTCCGGCTGCCCGGACCTGGTGTTAGTTGATTCTGACGTAGTGGGTCTCGTCACCAGGACGACTTGGTCACGCCCGGGAGCTGACCCGCGTGGGCCATCTCGCGCACGCAGACGCGGCACAGGCCGAACTTGCGGTAGACCGACTTCGGTCGGCCACACTTCTGGCAACGGGTGTAGGCGCGGACCGCGAACTTGGGCTTGCGGGCTGCCTTGACCTTGAGTGCTGTCTTAGCCATTAGTTACTCACTTCTTCTTCTTGGCGTAGAACGCAGGACCGCGCTTGGTCTTCTGCTTCTTCGGGTCGTCCTGCGCCTTGAAGGGGAAGCCGAGGTGCTTGAGCAGAGCGCGACCTTCCTCATCGTTGGCGGCCGACGTCACAAAAGTGATGTCCATGCCACGGACGCGGTCGATCTTGTCCTGGTCGATTTCGAGGAACATGACCTGCTCAGACAGACCGAAGGTGAAGTTGCCGTTGCCGTCGAACTGGTTGCCGTTCAGGCCACGGAAGTCACGGATACGGGGCAGCGCCAGGGTCAGGAGACGGTCGGCGAATTCCCACATGCGGTCACCACGGAGGGTGACGTGGGCGCCGATCGGCATGCCTTCGCGCAGCTTGAACTGGGCGATCGACTTGCGGGCCTTCGTGACGGTGGGCTTCTGACCGGTGATCGCCGTGAGGTCCTTGAGGGCCCCTTCGATGATCTTCGAGTCACGTGCAGCCTCACCGACACCCATGTTCACCACGATCTTCACAAGACCGGGGATCTGCATGACGTTGGCGTAGTCGAACTCCTGCTGGAGTGCGGGCACGATCTCTTCGCGGTACCTGGTCTTCAGGCGCGGCATCGCGTTGGTGGTAGCGGTGGCGGTCATCAGATCTCCTCCCCCGTCTTGCGCGCGATGCGCACGGAGCGCTCCGCCTTGTACTCGGAACCGTCGGGACGACGCTTGGACACCTCGACACGCTTGTAACCGACGCGCGTCGGGACCTCCTTGCCGTCGACCTTCACCACGAGCTGCACATTGCTGACGTGGATGGGGGCCTCGACGTTGATGATGCCGCCTTCGACCTTGCGACCGGTCGCAGTCTGGGACTCACGACGGTGCTTCTTGACGAGGTTGACACCCTGGACCGTCACACGCTCGTTGGCGGGATCGACAGCGATGACCTCGGCGACAACGCCCTTGTCCTTACCGGACAGGACCTTGACGCGGTCACCCTTCTTGACGTGGAGCGACATGTCAGATCACCTCCGGGGCGAGCGAGATGATGCGCATGAACTTCTTGTCACGCAGCTCGCGGGCCACGGGCCCGAAGATGCGCGTGCCGCGGGGTTCACCGTTGGCGTTGAGGATCACGGCGGCGTTCTCGTCGAACTTGATGTAGGAACCGTCGGGACGACGGCGTTCCTTGGTGGTGCGGACGACGACGGCCTTGACCACGTCGCCCTTCTTCACGTTGCCGCCAGGGATCGCGTCCTTGACGGTGGCGACGATGGTGTCGCCGAGGAATGCGTAGCGACGTCCGGAACCGCCGAGCACACGGATGCAGAGAATTTCCTTTGCACCAGTGTTGTCGGCGACCTTAAGTCGCGACTCCTGCTGGATCATTACTACTCCTTGCTCCACCGGTTCCTCGTTAAAGGCCTTGTGAAACTAGAAACGAACCCCCTGGATTTTGCCAGGAGGGAACCCCCAGCTCGAGGGAGAGGAGGTTGTGGCGAAGCCTGGGAAAGGTCCCCCCGAAGGGGCACAGACCCAAGGCAACCTGATTAGTCTAGCCCAGCGGCACCAACGCGCGAAATCGCCCCCACTGAGCGGTTCACCCTACCCCACACCGCCGACCGGACCTGAGCGCCACTCCCCTGGCCCGGTGGCCGACGCCGGCGGCGTCACTCGCTCCGCAGCGCCTCGACGGGGTCCTTGCGCGAGGCGGACGAGGCGGGCAGCAGACCCGCGACGGCGGTGAGCGCCATGCTGATCAGGACCAGGCCGACCGCCGCCTGCCACGGGAGGACCGCCACATTCGGGACGTCGAAGCGGGCATAGACGATGGCGTTGGCCGGGATGGTGAGCAGCGCGGTGATCGCCACTCCCAACACGCCGGCGACGAAGCCGACGATGAGGGTTTCGGCGTTGAAGACCCGACGGATGTCGCGCTTGCTGGCGCCGACGGCGCGCAGGATGCCGATCTCCTTGCGCCGCTCCAGGACCGAGATGTAGGTGATCACGCCGATCATGATCGACGACACCACCAGGGAGATCGCCACGAACGCGATCAGCACGTAGCTGATGGTGTTGATGATGTCGGTGACCGAACTCATCAACGCACCCACCAGGTCGGAGTACGTGATGACCTGTCCTTCGCGACCGGTCTCACGCATCCGCTCATTGTAGGAATCGAGCAGGTCGGTGATCTGCGCTTTGGACTCGAAGTCGATGGGATAGATGTTGACCGCCGACGGCTCGTCGGGCGACGCGTAGCCCAGGGTCCTCAGGGTGGACTCGTAGGTCGCCGCCCGGGTGGAGGCGGTCGACATCAGCAGCTGCGTGAGTTCCTCCTGGCTCTTGTCCATCTGGAACGAGGCCATGAACGCGTCCTGGTCGATGCTCACCGCCTCCCGCAGGTCGTCGGCCAACCCGGCCATCGAGGATTCGACCGCACTACCCAGCTGCGCGGTGATCTCGTCAGTCAGTTGCGCAGCGACATCACCCATGTAGACCTGCATCACCTGTTCGAGGTAGGAGCCGAGCTCCGCCTGGAGTTGCCGCTCCAGCGCGTCGGTGTCCACCACGTCCAGGGCGGTGTCGAGCAGCGCCTGCTGCTGGTCCGCGAGGAACACCTGGGCGTTGCCGGTCACGTCAGCGGGATCCAGGCCCTGCTCGGCGGCCCAGGCGAGGTAGGCACCCAGCTGGGTCTCGACGGCGGTGCGGTCGATCCCCAGTTCCAGCGCGATCGCCGTGAGCGTCGAGTCCGCCTCGGGTGAGGCCAGGAAGGCGGGCATGGCGACGGTCGGATCAGCCGGGTCCAGACCGTTCTCATTGGCGTAGATGGTGTACGTCTGCAGGAAGACCGGCAGCTGGGCCAGGATCTGTTCGGTGCTGACGGCGGGCAGCTCCTGCATCGGCACCGCGGGCATCTCGGGCAACTGGATGAGGTTGGCCGGATCAAGACCCTCCAGCACCGAGGTGAGGTCCAGCGGGGGCAGCTTCGCCGGGTCGATGCTGAGCGACGACATGTCGAGGTCCAGCTCGAGGCCGCTCAGATCGGGCTGCAGCTTCGATTCGTCGACGGTGAACGCGGCTGTGACGGCCTCCTCGTCGATGGTGAACAGCGAGGTCAGGTCCAGCTCCTCCCGGGGGGCCTCATCTGTGAAGCCCCGGCCGGTGAACACATTGACCGATGGTTCGGCGAGTTGCTCGCGGACGATGGGTGCCTCCGCCGCCTCCGCCATCAGGTACTCGGTCAGGGCCGGCGTGTAGTAGATGCCGGGGCTCAGGGTGGCGTTGCCGTCGTCCGCGGGCCGCGCGATCCCGACCACCTTCACCGGCGTGCCCTCCGCCACCAACTGTGCGACGTGGCTCTGGTCCTGGCTACGGTCGGTCCACACGTCGAAGTCGTCGTCGTGCACGTAGTACTCCGCGGCGTTCACGAGCTTGAACGAGACGTCCATCACCTCGTCGTAGGAGAAGTCCCGGGTGGTGGTGGGTGTGACGACGTCTTCCTCTGCCATCATCTGCCGGACCATCTCGTCGAGCTGGGCGGGATCGAGCAGTCCCATTGCGTAGAGCGCGAGGTCGCTGATGCCGCCGGTATCCGTCAGCACCACGAGCATCTCGTCGTGCGCGGCGGGCCAGCGCCCTGAGACCACGTCGTACTGCTCCTCGACGAGACCCAGGTCACCCACAAGCTCGTCGAAGGCGCTGCTCCGCAACCCGGCGGTCACCCCGCCCGCCGCCGGGGAGCGCGCGAAGCCGAGCGCCACCATGGCCGCGTCGGGGTTCACCTGGCGGGGGTCGCTGCCCCCGTCGTCGGCGTACAGCTGGGGGGTGACGTCGTAGGTGTACTCGACGGCGTTGACCAGCGAGTCGATTCCGCCGCCGTTGTCGTCGAGGTAGGTCTTGAGTGAGCCCAGGTCGTTGGTGCCCACGCTCGAGAACATCTTGGCCATGAGTGGCACCTCACGCACCTGCGCGTCGTCCGCGCCGCCCGGCCCGTCGTCCCCCAGCCCGCCGGAGACCAGCATCGCGGTCATGTCGAAACCCTGCGCTTGAATGGTGAGCGGGTACTGCGAGAGCGTGTCCTCCTCCACACCCTTGATGTAGCCCTGGACGCCGTTGGCCAGGGCCAGGATGGCGGCGATGCCGATGATCCCGATGCTGCCGGCGAACGACGTCATGAGCGTGCGCCCCTTCTTCGTCATCAGGTTGTTGAAGGACAACGCGATGGCGGTGAGGAAGCCCATGCTCGTGCGACGGGCCCAGCCGTGGCCGGCCGGGGCGAGCGCTGCGGGGAGGAAGGGATCCGTGTCCTCCACCACCCGGCCGTCGCTGAGGTGCACCGTGCGCGTGGCGTACTGCTGGGCGAGTTCGGGGTTGTGGGTGACCATGACGACGAGCCGGTCCATCGCGATGCTCGTCAACAGGGCCATGATCTGGACGCTGGTGGCCGAATCCAGGGCGCCGGTGGGCTCGTCGGCCAGCAGGATCTCCGGATCGTTGATCAGCGCCCGGGCGATGGCGACGCGCTGCATCTGCCCGCCGGAGAGCTGGTTGGGCCGCTTGTGGATGTGCTCCCCCAGACCCACATCCTCGAGTGCCGCCCGCGCCCGGCGGCGGCGCTCCGAACGCGTGACACCTGCCAGCGTGAGCGCGAGTTCCACGTTGGCCAGCACGCTCTGGTGCGGAATGAGGTTGTAGCTCTGGAAGACGAAGCCGACGCGGTTGTTGCGGTAGGTGTCCCAGTCGCGGTCGCGGTACCGCTCGGTGGAGACGCCGTCGATGACCAGGTCGCCAGAGTCGTACTGGTCGAGCCCACCGATGAGGTTGAGCATGGTGGTCTTGCCGGAACCGGAGGGGCCGAGGACCGCGACGAACTCACTGTCGCGGAAAGCGATGGAGACGTCGTCGAGGGCGACCTGACTGAAGTCGCCTGTGGTGTACGACTTGCGCACATCCCTCAACTCGAGCATGTCGGGCCTCTCCTGATGGCGTGTGATCCCGTTCCAGTTTCCCACTGACCGAAAACGGGTTGTCCACAGGGTCGGCAACGCGTGGTGATCCCGTGGACGGTTTGACCACAGTGGTGGTGCCAGACCCCATCCCCCTTGGAGAAACAATGACGTGGCGTCCGCTCTGTACCGCCCTGATCGCGCTGTTCACCTTCGCGCTCATGATCCCCACCGCCTCCGCCCGTCCGCAGGACGGCCACCTCACCGATTCGGGTCACATGGTGGCCCTTCCGGGCACCGGCACCAACTGGTACGGCGCCTACCACGTGGACAGGCAGACGGCCTACTGCGCGGACCTCATGGCGGACGGTCCCCGCAACGCCTCGTCCTGGGTACAGGCCCCGGGAGGCTACGTCCTCCGCAAGCAGAACCGGGCCAGCCACGGCACTCACGGCAACGGCAGCGCCGCGGCCACCGACCGTGAGTTGGCCGAACTGGCCTGGGTCCTCATGGCCACCGGACAGCAACCCGCGCCCGATATCGGTGCGGCGGTGGAGCACTTCGTGCGGCTACGGACCATCGACGGCGCCCACCAGCAGGCCCGCGAGGAGCAACGCTGGGGCGCCGTCGTCACGGCGCACCCGGGTGCGCGGGCCCAGTTCGACCGGCTCGAGAGAGAGGCACGGCTCTATGCCGGCCCCTACACTCTGGAGTTCAACTGGCAGGTCCGGCCATCGCGCAAGTCCCCCACGGGGCACGTGATCGTGGCGGTCCGGAGCGCGGCTGGGGTGGCGGTCCCGCATCGTGCGTTCAGCGTCGCGGGAAGCGGCAACCTTCAGATCGTCGAGGCCCCCACGTCCACTGGGGAGGGCGGCGGCGCCCACGTGCGGGTTTCCCTCCCGTCCCCTGAGGAGTCCACGGTGCGGGGCACGTTGTCGGTCCAGGTGCGGGGTCTGCCCGGCGCCCGACCGAAGCTGTACCTCCCCCAACCGGCCACCGTGCAGCGCCTGCTCGCCGCTCCGGACCTGGTCAAACTGAACGACTCCGTGAGCGTGGAATTGAAGCCAGAGGTCTTCCACCCCACGCTCACCACCAGGACCCGCGACGTCATCGCGCACAGCGGGGCACCGGCCGTGGACATCGTCACGCTGACGAAGGGCCGGCCAGGTGCGGAGTTCACCGGCACCAGCGCGCTGTACGGGCCGTTCGCCTCCCTGGCAGAACTGAAGGCGTCCTCGCGCTCGGACGCGCCCCTGGTGGACACCGCCACCTTCTCCGGCAGCTACGACGCCCATGGCGACGCGGAGGTGGCCACCACCGAGCTCCGCTTCCCAGAGGCCGGCTACTACACCTGGGCGGAATCCCTGGACGCGCGGCCGACGGTGGTGCCACCCGCTCCCCCTGCCTGGCCACAGCTGCCGGAGACCGGCGTGGTGCTGAACCCGAGCGTCACGTCAGTGCTGACCGCCGACGGGGCGCGGGAACCCGCGGAGGTCGGCACGGTACTGGCGGACCGGATCGACCTCGGCGGCATCCCTCCCGGCCTGGAGGTACCCGGCAGTGATGAGCCCCTCAGCGTCAGCGTCTCCGGGAGGATCGCCGGCCCCGTGGCCGCCGTCCGGACGGCGGCCGGGGACTCCTGCGAGGCCGCCGACTGGACGGATGCCGCCACCCTCGTCGAGTACGAAGACACGGCATGGACAGGGGAATCACTTGACGGGTTGGCGCGCTCTACGCCGACGACGCCGGGCTGCTACTCAGCGGAGGCGACGGTGACCATCAGGCACGGGACCGCCACTGTGGGCACCAGCCGGCATCCGTTGGGCGTCCCGGAACAGACCATCCTCGTCACCCCGGCACCACGGCCCACCCCCGAACTGCCCTCCCCCAGCCCGTCCCCGACGCCTTCACCGACGCCTTCACCGACGCCGTCGCCGACACCTTCGCCGACACCTTCGGCGCCGCCCTCCCCGCAGCCCACGCCGCTCGCAGCCACGCCGTCGGGATCTGCCACGCAGACCACCCACAGCCCGTTCCCTGCGGCCACCCGCACCCGGCCGGGTCTCCCCTCCACCGGACGCTGACGGATGCGGGCAGATCAGGGGTTGATCAGGGTGCGAACTCCAGACGCGCACCACGCGCCGTGGCAGGCTTGTGACATGCAGTTCATCGGCAGGCTCATCGTCACCGCACTCGCCACCGCCATCGCGGTCTGGCTGGTGCCCGGAATCACGCTGTCTTCCCCCACCCTCACGGACAAGGTGCTCACGCTGCTGGGAGTTGCGATCGTCTTCGGGCTGGTCAACGGCATCGTCGCGCCCCTCGTGAAGGGGCTGGGCACCTGTTTCATCGTGCTGACCCTCGGCCTCGCCCTGCTCGTCATCAACGCGCTCATGCTGATGCTCACCTCGTGGCTGGCGCGCCTCCTCGGCCTGGGATTCCAGGTCGACGGCTTCTGGCCCGCCTTCTGGGGAGCGATCGTGATCGCCATCGTCGGCGCCCTGTTCGGCGGCCTCCTCGGTAGCCGCAACAAGGACTGAACCCGTCCCCCGGCATAGTCCAGCCGGTAAATTCACCGTATCTACCAGCGATAGGGCTGGCGGTCATCAACTCGGCTGTGCAACTCGTCGGGGTGCTCGCCTTCGGCTGGCCGGCCGGCAGCATCTTCCTGCTGCTCTGGACCCAGAACCTGATCATCACGCTGGTGGTGGAAGTTCCCCACCCACTGACCCCGAACACAACATTGGCCCGCCCCCGTGAGGGGGGCGGGCCAATGTATGCGAACGGTGCCTTACTTGGCGCGCTCGATGATCTCAACCAGACGCCAGCGCTTCTGCGCCGACAACGGGCGGGTCTCCATGACGCGGACGCGGTCGCCGATGCCGGCTTCGTTGTTCTCGTCATGGGCCTTCAGACGGGAGGTCTTGTTCATGACCTTGCCGTACAGCGGGTGCTTCACGCGATCCTCGACGACGACGACGATGGTCTTGTCCATCTTGTCGGAGGCGACGATGCCGGTGAGCACCTTGCGGCGGTTACGGTCCTCGACCACAGGGGTCTCGGAGGGGGTGGTGGAATCAGTCATGGTCACTTCTCCTCAGCGGGCTCGTCCACGATGCCGAGGTTGCGTTCCTGCAGCACGGTGTAGATGCGGGCGATGTCCTTGCGGACGTTGCGCAGCCGGCTGCTCGACTCCAGCTGGCCGGTGGCCGCCTGGAACCGAAGACCGAACAGTTCCTCCTTGAGCTCAACTACCTTGGCGTTGAGCTGGTCACGCGACAGACCACGCAGGTCGTGTGCGGCGAGAGACTTACTCATCAGTTGTCACCTGCTTCGCGCTTGATGAAGCGTGCCTTGAAGGGCAGCTTGTGGATGGCCAGACGCATGGCCTCGCGGGCGACATCTTCAGTAACACCAGAGAGTTCGAAGATGACCCGACCGGGCTTGATGTTGGCGATCCACCACTCGGGGGAACCCTTGCCGGAACCCATGCGGGTTTCGGCCGGCTTCTTGGTCAGGGGGCGGTCCGGGTACACATTGATCCAGACCTTACCGCCACGCTTGATGTGACGGGTCATGGCGATACGAGCGGCCTCGATCTGACGGTTGGTCAGGTACGAGGGTTCGAGCGCCTGAATGCCGAAGTCACCGAAGGCGAGCTTGGTGCCGCCCTTGGATGCACCGCTCCGCTTGGGGTGGTGCTGCTTACGGAACTTGACGCGACGAGGAATCAGCATGCTCAGGCTCCTGCGTTCTCAGTTGCGGGCGCAGCCTCAGCCTGGGCTGCGTCGGCGCGACGGCGACCGCCGCGCTCGGGACGGTCACCGCGACCTTCGCCGCGTGCCGGGCGACGGCCCGGACGCTGCTGACGACCAGCGGGGGCGGCCTGACGGGCAGCCTTCTGAGCGGCGCGCTCGGCGCGGGTGCCGGCGACGTCGCCCTTGTAGATCCACACCTTCACGCCGATACGGCCGAACTGGGTGCGGGCCTCGTAGAAGCCGTAGTCGATGTCGGCGCGGAGGGTGTGCAGCGGCACCTGGCCGTCGCGGTAACCCTCGGAGCGGGACATTTCAGCGCCACCGAGACGACCGGAGCACTTGATGCGGATACCCTTGGCGCCCGCACGCATGGCGGTCTGCTGGGCACGACGCATGGCGCGACGGAAGGCGACACGGGCGCCGAGCTGTTCGGCGACACCCTGGGCGACGAGCTGCGCATCGATCTCGGGGTTCTTGACCTCGAGGATGTTCAGCTGGATCTGCTTGCCGGTCATCTTCTCGAGCTCAGCGCGCGTCTTCTCCGCCTCGGCGCCGTTACGGCCGATGACGATGCCCGGACGGGCGGCGTGCAGGAAGATGGTCACTCGCTCCGAACGACGCTCGATCTCGATCGACGAGATGCCGGCGCGCTCGAGGTTCTTCGTCAGGAACTCACGGATCTTGACATCCTCGCCCACGAGCTCCGCGTACTGCTTGTCGCTGTACCAACGGGTCTTGTGGTCGGTGGTGATGCCCAGGCGGAAGCCATGCGGGTTGATCTTCTGGCCCATGACTCAGGCTCCCTTCGTCTCGCGGGGTTCGACAACCACGGTGATATGCGATCCACGCTTGAGGATGCGGCTGGCCGAACCCTTGGCGCGGGGGCGGATCCGCCGGAGGGTGACGCCCTCGTCGACGAATGCTTTGGAGATGTACAGGTCGTCAGACCGCAGGGCCTCAGCCGACTCCGCGTTGGCCACGGCCGAAGCCACAACCTTGAAGACCGGCTCGGAAGCGGCCTGCGGGGCGAACTTGAGGGCGACGAGGGCGTCCTTGACGTCCATGCCGCGTACCAGGTTGACGACGCGACGGACCTTCGTGGGGCTCATCCGGACGTGCCGCGCGATGGCGAACGAGCCAGGACGATCCCCGAGCAGGTTCTCGCGACGACGGCTGTTGCCGTTTTCGTTGCTCATTGTTGAATCAATTCCTTATCTCGCGCCTCAGCGGCGACGGGCCTTCTTGTCGTCCTTCACGTGACCCCTGAAGGTACGCGTCGGAGCGAACTCGCCCAGCTTGTGACCGATCATGGACTCGGTGACGAACACCGGGACGTGCTTACGGCCGTCGTGCACCGCGATGGTGTGCCCGAGCATGTCGGGAATGATCATCGAACGGCGCGACCAGGTCTTGATGACGTTCTTGGTGCCCTTTTCGTTCTGAACGTCCACCTTCTTCTGCAGGTGGTCGTCGACGAAGGGGCCCTTCTTCAGGCTGCGTGGCATATTTCTTCAGGCTCCCTATCAGCGCTTCTTACCGGTCTTGCGACGGCGGACGATCAGGCGGTTGCTCGCCTTCTTCTTGCTGCGGGTGCGGCCTTCAGGCTTGCCCCACGGCGAAACCGGGTGACGGCCACCGGACGTGCGGCCTTCGCCGCCACCGTGCGGGTGGTCGTGCGGGTTCATGACAACACCGCGGACGGTCGGGCGGACGCCCTTCCAACGCTTGCGGCCTGCCTTGCCCCAGTCGATGTTGGACTGCTCGGCGTTGCCGACCGCGCCGATGGTGGCGCGGCAGCGGACATCGACCATGCGCATTTCACCCGACGGCATACGCAGCGTGGCGTACTTGCCTTCACGGGCGACCAACTGGATGGCGGAACCGGCGGAACGGCCCAGCTTGGCGCCACCACCCGGACGCATCTCCACCGCGTGCACCGTGGTGCCGACGGGGATCTGACGCAGCTCCAGGTTGTTGCCCGGCTTGATGTCGGAGCCATCACCAGCGGAGATGACGACGCCCTGCTTGAGGCCGGCCGGCGCGATGATGTAGCGCTTCTCGCCGTCGGCGTAGTGCAGCAGCGCGATGCGAGCGGTGCGGTTGGGGTCGTACTCGATGTGAGCGACCTTGGCCGGCACGCCGTCCTTGTCGTAGCGCTTGAAGTCGATCAGGCGGTAGGCCTGCTTGTGTCCACCACCGATGTGACGGGTGGTGATACGACCGGAGTTGTTACGACCACCGGTCTTCGGCTTGGCGACGAGGAGCGACTTCTCCGGCGTGGAGCGGGTGAGCTCGACGAAATCGGACACACTCGAGCCGCGACGGCCCGGCGTAGTCGGCTTGTATTTACGGATACCCATGAAGTTTCTGTTCCTTCTCTAGTTCCGGTCAGCCAACCGGCCCGGCGAAGATGTCGATGCTCTGACCCTCGGCAACGGTGACGATCGCGCGCTTGGTGTCGGCGAGCTTTCCGGTGCCGTAGCGGGTGCGGCGACGCTTGCCCTGACGGTTGAGGGTGTTCACGGACACGACCTTGACACCGAAGATGGCCTCAATGGCGATCTTGATCTCGGTCTTGTTCGCGTCGGGCGAGACGACAAAGGTGTACTTGCCGTCGTCGAGCAGGTTGTAGCTCTTCTCGCTCACCACAGGACGCAGGATGACGTCGCGGTGATCGCGGATCTTCAGCGCTGTCGTCACTTGTCCTTCTCCTCAGTGTTGTCGGCCTTCTTGGCCTTCTTCGCCTTGGGCGCCTCTTCGACAGCGGCTTCCTCAGCGACGGGCTCTGCCACCGCGTAGTCCTCGTTCTTGTCCGCGACGAACGCGGCAAGGGCTGCGGAGGTGAACACGATCTTGTCGTTGGCCAGCACGTCGTAGGTGTTGAGCTGGTCAACCGCGATCAGGTGCAGCGACGGGACGTTGCGCAGGCTCAGCCAGGCGTTGTCCTCGAAGCGGTCCAGGACGACGAGCGCCTTGCGGATGTCGCCGGCCACCTTGGTGAGTCCTGCGAGTGCCACCTTCGTCGACGGCTTGTCGCCGGCGATCTCGGAGATGACGTAGACCTCGCCGTCACGGGCGCGATCCGACAGGGCGCCACGGAGGGCGGCCGCAATCATCTTCTTGTTGGTGCGCTGGGCGTAGCTGCGCGGCGTGGGGCCGTGGACAACGCCACCGCCGGTCCAGATCGGGGAGCGACGCGAGCCGTGGCGGGCACGACCGGTGCCCTTCTGACGCCAGGGCTTTGCGCCACCGCCGCGAACCTCGCCGCGGGTCTTGGTGTCGTGCGTGCCCTGACGGGCCGCGGCCAGCTGGGCCACGACGACCTGGTGGATCAGGGGGATGTTGGTGTTCGCGTCGAACAGCGCGGCGGGGAGGTCGGCCTTACCGGCCTTCTTGCCCTTGGCGTCCATGACGTCGATGGTCAGATCGCTCATGCTGCGTCACCCTTCCTAGCTGCGGTGCGGACGACGACGAGGGACCCGTTGTTACCGGGGATGGCGCCGCGCACGATGAGCAGGCCACGTTCCGCGTCGACGGCGTGGATCTTCAGGTTCTGCACGGTCACCTTGGCGTTGCCCATGCGGCCCATCATGCGGGTGCCCTTGAAGACACGACCGGGGGTGGCGCAGCCACCGATGGAACCGGGGGCACGGTGCTTGCGGTGCACACCGTGAGAGGCCTTGAGGCCGGAGAAGCCGTGGCGCTTCATGACGCCCGCGGTGCCCTTGCCCTTGGTGGTGCCGGTGACATCGATGAACTCGCCGTCGGCGAAGAGTTCAGCGGTCAGTTCCTGACCGAGCTCGAACTCCGACGCGTCGGCGGTGCGGATCTCCAGCAGGTGCTTGCGGGGCGTCACATCAGCCTTGGCGAAGTGGCCAGCGGCAGGCTTGGTCACGTGCTTGGCCTTGATGGCGCCGAAGCCGAGCTGCACGGCGTTGTATCCGTCAACCTCGGGGGTGCGAACCTGGGTCACGACGCAAGGGCCGGCCTGGATCACGGTCACGGGGACGACCTTGTTGTTCTCGTCCCACAGCTGGGTCATGCCGAGCTTGGTGCCCAGGATGCCCTTCACGATTCGTTCACTCATTTCAGCAGACCTCACGGAAGCTTGATCTCGATATCGACACCCGCAGGCAGGTCAAGACGCATCAGCGAATCGACTGTCTTCGGCGTGGGATCGAGGATGTCGATCAGACGCTTATGCGTGCGCATTTCGAAATGCTCACGGCTGTCCTTGTACTTGTGGGGCGAACGGATGACGCAGTACACGTTCTTCTCCGTCGGCAGCGGCACCGGGCCGGCCACCTTCGCACCCGTGCGAGTCACGGTGTCGACGATCTTGCGCGCCGAGCTGTCGATGACCTCATGGTCATACGCCCGCAGCCTGATGCGGATCTTTTGTCCAGCCACAGTCGTTCCTAACTTCTCTTGCCCTTTGGAAATTTCAAGTTCCTGCGGGGTAAAACCCCTTGTCGCCCCGTACCACGCGGTCGGGAGTGTCGGTCATTTGGTCTCAACCCAAGCGGCCCTCCCAGGAGGGTGAACCTCTGTGATTTGCGCCGCCCGGACCCAGTGATGGATCCAGCTGCCCGACCCCGTTCCAGAGACGTCCCGCAGCGTAGACACGCCACCGAACTCCTCGCGGAGCAACCTGACTATTTAAGCACGCCTCTGGGACAGGTCCAAATCGGGGTGTCCGAAGCGCTCCGGGTCTGCGCGGGGCGTTCCCCGCACAGACCCGGTGTCGCCCCTTGAGCGTCAGAGGTGGAAGCGCAGCGCCCACTGGGCGGCGCGCGGTCGCAACTGGTACTCGGGCCGGACGTCAGGCCCGCAGGACCGTCCGCCCAGGCCCTGCTGCTGCACGTCCAGGTACAGATGGGTACCCGACGACGGGGGCAGCTCGTGGGGATGCGTGGCGGCCGTGACCTGGTGGACGTCGTGCGCCCGCAGGGTGAAGCCGGGCAGTTCGCCGGCCACCGGCTCCGCGGAGACGGCCATACCCAACTCGGGCAGCGTCAGTTCCCTCAGCTCGCTGCGGTGACCGCTCTCCTGCGGGACGGCGTAGTCAACGACGAGGTCCTCGATCGCCGAGTCGAACCGGCCCACGTGGGCGGCCGCACGGGAATCGGCATAGTTCTCCGCCGGACCGGTGCCGAACCACTCGGCACGCTGCAGCCCCTCGGGAAGGGTGAAGTGCAGGCCCACGCGGGGCCAGCCGCCCGTCCAGCCCGCAGAGGGCAGGGCGGAGGCGTCCAACCGGAGGCCCTCCGCGTCCAGCGTCCACACCAGTTCGACGGTGACCGCCCGTTGCGTGGCGGCCGGGGCGTAGCGGTGCAGCATGGTCACGGACCCGGGCGCGGTGCGCACGGAGACCACGCGGCGCTCCACCCTGTCCAGGCCTGCGGCGCGCCACTGCTTCTCCCATGCGGGCCCGTCCGTGACGCCATGGCGGGCGACGGCGGGCTCCTCCTCCGCGTAGGAGTGGAAGCCGTCCAGCCGGTCGTTCTCGGTGGGGGCGCGCCACAGTTCGAGGCGGGGACCCGCCACGACGCGGCCACCGATGGACAGGAGGTCCCCGGTACGCGCGTCGAAGCGCCCCGGGCCCAGCGTCAGCACGCCGTCCTCCTCCGAGGGGAGATCTGCCGAGACGAGCGGGCGCAGGGTGGCCGGCGCGTCGGCGAGCAGGACCTGGCCGCGGCTCACCACGTGGCCCTCCCCCGCCCACCCGTTGTCGCCGACCAGCACGGCCTCGACGGTGCGCCAGAGTTCACCGTCGCGGGGCTCGAAGCCGGGCAACGAGACGACCGCGAGGGCGCCGGGGGCGAGCGCGTCGACCTTCAGCTCGCCGGAGCCGATCTGGCGCCCGTCCAGTTCATCGCGCCAGACGAAGCGCAGGTCCGCGGTGTCGCCGTCGTGGCGGCGGTTCTCGATCAGCACCTCGCCCGCGGTGACGTGCAGCTTGATGGGCGTGATGACGGCCGCGTACTCGGCGAGCATCGGGCTGGGGGTGCCGTCAGAGAGCAGCATGCCGTCGGTCACGAACGAACCGTCATGGAGGGGTTCGCCGAAGTCGCCGCCGTAGCCGAAGAACTCCTGCCCGTCAGCGGTGCGGGTGCGCAGACCGTGGTCGCGCCACTCCCAGACGAAGCCACCGTGCCACTGCGGGAGCGTGTCGAACAGCTCCTCATAATCTGCCAGCCCGCCTGCCCCGTTGCCCATGGCGTGGGCGTACTCACACAGGATCATGGGCCTCCCGGCGAGCACCGCGGCGCGCCCCGGCGAGCCGAACCTGTTGCGCCCCAGGCCCGCGGACAGGTCCTCCATCTCCTCGAGCGACGGGTACATCCGGGAGACGACATCGGTGTAGCGGCCCTCGAAGTCGGGCTCGTAGTGCACG
Source organism: Tessaracoccus zhenghani (assembly GCF_055326325.1). NCBI lineage: Bacteria > Bacillati > Actinomycetota > Actinomycetes > Propionibacteriales > Propionibacteriaceae > Tessaracoccus > Tessaracoccus zhenghani. The sequence goes on from NZ_JBUZNQ010000001.1 coordinate 226,255, forward strand.
GGGCGCTCGGGATCCCGACGGTGCAGCCACGACGCCATCGCCGCGGCGTTCTGGCCGGTCCAGGACTCGTTGCCCAACGACCAGGCGATGATCGACGGGTGGTTCTTGTCGCGCTCGAAGAACCGCTCGATGCGGTCGAGGAGGGCGGCGCGCCACCGTGGGTCGTCGGTGGGGTTGTCGACCCAGCCGTCCAGCTCGAACCCGTGGGTCTCCAGGTCGTTCTCCGCGATCACCCACAGGCCGATCTCGTCGGCGAGGTCCAGGAGCCGCGGGTGCGGTGGGTAGTGCGCGGTGCGCAGCGCGTTGATGTTGTGCCTCTTCATGAGGCGGAACTGCTCGCGTACGACGTCCTCGTCGAAGACGCGGCCGTGGTCCGGGTCGTAGTCGTGGCGGTTGACGCCGCGCAGCCGGAGCTTGCGGCCGTTGACGCGCCACTCGTGCCCGACGATCTCGATGCGGCGGAAGCCGACGCGGAGGCTGCGGGTTTCGGCGTCGTTGGTGACCTCGGCGTCGTACAGCGTGGGGCGGTCGGCGCTCCAGGGGGACACCTCCCCCACCTCGATGACGGCCACGTCCCGGGCCGAGGCGAAGGTGGCCTCCACCCCCAGCGCCGCGACGCGCACGGTGATCGGGTAGGCCGCGTCGGCGGCCCGCAGCTCTGGGAGGAGGCGGCCATGCCCGGTGGCGGGGTCGAAGTCGGCCCGGAGCCACACGTCGTCGATCCCCGCCGCGGGACGCCCCAGCACGGTGACCGGGCGGAAGATGCCCGGCAGCCACCACTGGTCCTGGTCCTCCAGGTAACTGGCGGCCGACCACTGGTGCACGCGGACGTGCAGCACGTTGACGCCGGGCCGGGCCTGTTCCGTGACGTCGAGTTCCTGGGTCAGGCGGCTGCCGCGCACGACGCCAACCTCGGCCCCGTTCAGCGACACGATCGCCAGCGACTCGACGCCGTCGAAGCGGAGGTGGACCCGTTCGCCGAAGCCCTCCTCGAGCTCGAACGTGGTGCGGTAGTCGCCGGTGGGGTTCTCGTCGGGCACGAACGGCGGGTCCACCGGGAAGGGGTAGTTGATGTTCGTGTACGCCGGCCTGCCCCACTCCTCACGCCCCTGCAGCACCCAGTGCGAGGGCACCGCGATGGTGTCCCAGCCCGAGTCGTCGAAGTCGACCGCCGCTGCACCCTCCGGCGCCAGGTCCGGGCGGGCGACGAAGTGGAACTTCCAGGTGCCGCTGAGGTCGCGCTCAGCCGCCGTCGACGCCACACGGGCCCGCGGTTGGACGCGTCGGCCTGATCCGGGGGAATACGACGTGATCTCAGACATGCAGGAACCTCTCGGGTGCTCGGATGGAGGGGACACATCCACCCTAGTCCCCGTGCCGGGATGCTGGGTTTGATGCCGTCCGTGGCATCAAACCCAGCACTGAGCACCAGAGGGTCAGCCGCGCTTCTCGGGGCCTCCGAACATCACGATGTTGTTGAAGACCCACTCGTTGCGCTGCGAGAAGGTGTACCCACCCGCAGGCTTCGCAGTCGCGGCGTACACCGTCGTCATCGTGTAGGAGCGACACGCGCCCCTACCCGTCGCCGCGGTGTCGCACTCGGTTCGCCACTGCCGGCCGGCCGACGTGAACACGCCGTCGTTCGTGGAGCCCGCGTCGCCCAGCGGGTTGCCCTTCCATGCCGCCCGCGTCATGTACGGCAGGTAGGTGAGGTTGTTGAAGGCCCAGCCGCTCTCGCGTACGAACGCGCCGTTCTCGACCTTGACCACCGTGGCCCAGATGTCGGTGCGGCACCGCTCCGTCTGCGAATACGGTTCGCACACGGTGTTCCAGTCGCGGCCGTTGATCCCCTTGTGCAGCCCGGCCAGGGTGTAGGGCGCGGTCCGCACGAACTTTGCGGGGGCCGTCACCGTGGGCGTGGGCTCAGGCGACGGGCTGGTGGGCGGCGTCGGGCTGACCTTCGGCGCCACGGTGATGCTGAAGCTGGCCGTGGCCGTGAGCCCTGCGGCGTCGCGCGCCGTGACGGTCACCTTGTATGTGCCGGCCGTCGTCGGGGTGCCGGAGATGACCCCGGTGGAGGGAGCCATGGCCAGGCCCGAGGGCAGGCCCTGCGCCGCATACGTGAGCGGTCCGCCCTCGGGGTCCGTGGTCCGCACCGTGATGGTCACGGCCGTGCCCACCTTCGCCGCCGTGTTCGCGACGGTGAAGGCGGCCGGGGGCAGGCTCTCGCCCGAAGGCGCCTCGGCGGCCGGGAACAGCACGTAGGCGGTGGCGGGCTGCGCCACGATCGTGACCTGTCCGTCGGTGGGCGTCACGGTGCCCACCTTCGCGCGACCCTCGTCCGTCAGCCTGAACAGGGTCAGGGAGGGTTGGTTGAGCCACGCATCCGTCAGCAGCCAGGTGGTGGTACCACCGGCGGGGTTGTAGTGGTAGAGCCGGTCCGGGCCAACGTCGGTCCACTCCCGGCCGCCGTCGCGCCAGGGCAGGAGGTAGGCGCCGTCCTTGACGATGGTGGCGCCGTCGAAACGCACCTCGGTGGCGGTGGCGACGGTGCCGTTGGCGAAGGTGGCCTCGGCACCGGTGCGCTTGGTGAGGCCGGAGCGCTGCAGGAACTTGGCCGGCAGGTTGGTCTCCCAGACCGCGGTCGTGATCCCTGCGTCACCCTCGGCGACCTCCCGGGCCGCGCCGAGGATCGGGTCGTCGTCCCAGCCGTCACGCAGGCCGTTGTACACGAAGCGGATGACGTCGGAGTCCTTACCGGTGTTGACGGTGGGATGGGTGGCGACCACCCAGCCCTGCTCCTGGAGGGCGGCGTTCAGCAGCTGCGCGGCAGGGGCGTCGAGTGCCTCGTCGAAATAGAGGGTGTCCACGTTGAGCGGGCCAGAGTCCCACAGTTCCTGGTAGCCCGCTGCGAGCCCCGGGGCGGGGGTCGCAGCGCTGACGTCGTAGCCGAAGGTGGTGTTCAGCGCCACACCCTCATCGGAGAGGGCGGTGAGGTCTTCGGTGGTGGTGGGATCTGGCGCCGCCACCCCGGTCAGCACGACGCGCTGGCCGAGGTTCTCGGTGGCGGCCGAGAGCTGCCGGGTGGCTGCGAGGATGTCGGCGGCGGCGCCGGACGGGGCGCGGACGATGACCTCATCGGCCACCTCCTCCGCACCGTTGCCGAGGTCCACCAGCCGACGGGCGGCCACACCCGCGTCCTGCCAGTCGACGGCGCCGTCACCGTTGGCGTCCCTGGCGAGTTCCACCTCGACGTAGGGGTCTGCACCGCCCTGGCCGATGCCTGACCAGGTGCCCGCCCACAGTGATCCCAGCGGCTGGGTGTCGCCGGACCGGATCTGGCGTTCCCAGCGGCTGTTCGCATCAGCACCGGTGGCGTTGGTCCCGAAGGCGGCCGCCAGGTTCGACTCGTGCGCCAGCGCGAGCCACGAGCCGGCTACCGCTCCAGGCGCCGCGTCGGTCAGCTTCTCGTAGGTGTCTCCCCCGGCCACGCCTGCCACCGCCACGCGTGCGGTGGTCAACTGGGCGGCCGGGTCCGAGCCGTCGAGCGTCACCAGGTCGTGGTTGGGGATGCGGAGGCTCTTGACCACGGCCCCGGGATCTTCCAGGTCCGTGAGCGTGAACCGTAGCCTCTGGCCCGAAATCTCCGCCACCACCGTCAGCGAGACGCCGGTCAGGTCGGGGAAGGACAGCGCATAGGACGCGCTCCTCCTGTCGTGCGCCACGACGGGGTCCGCGACGCTCACGGGCTGGACGGTGCCGTTGACCTCGACGGTCGTGAGCGCCGCTCCGAGGCGGCCGGCCAACTGGTCGTCACCGAGGCGGTAGTCCACCACCTGGGGGAAATCGGGGTGCAGGCGGACCTTGAAGTCGTAGTCCTGCAGTTCGATGGCGCCGGCGGGTACCACCACGGCCGGGTCGCCGGAGGCGAACTGGTCGGTGAGCGTCATGCCGCCCACGGCGAGCGCCGCGACGGTGATCATGGAGGCGATTCGGTGCTTCTTCAAGAACATGTCGATCTCAATCCTTCTCAAAATCCTCGGGCGCTCAGCGCCAGAACTCGATCTCGCGCACCACGAAGTGCTGGCCGCTGACCTCGTAGGTGCCGGGGGTCTCGAGCCGGACGTGGGTGGCCTTCCCGGGCGCGAAGGTGATCGTGTTCCACGTCGGCCCCGCGCTTCCGCCGATCGCGTACTCCTGGGTGGCCACGGTGGTCCAGTTGACGCCGTCCTCGGAAACCTTCACGTCCAGCGACCTGGGACGCTCCGTGTCGCTGCGGAGCAGGAACCGCACCTGCGCCACCGTGACGGCGGCCGGCGCCTGGGCCTGGATCCAGTGGGGCGGCGCAGCGTGCGATGGCGTCCACTGGCTGTGCCAGAAAGTGTCGGTGTTGCCGTCGAAGGCGTGCTCCGGGCGCCCACCCCGGCCGTTCCCGGAGAGGTCGGTGGACGAACTCGCCGTGAAGGTCCAGCCTGTGGTGGGGACCCGCACCGGGTTCTCCGGCGGCGGGGCAGAGGCCACGGCGGTGGTCGTCGCCGTGGCCGTCGCCACTTCCCGGTGGCCGACGAGGAACTTCGCCGAGGCGGTCAGTGGCTGCGCGCCGGAGGCCGCCGCAGGGACCGTGACCTGGAAGACGAACTCCCGGCTGCCGCCCGGACGGATCGCCGCCCGACTGCGTCGCGGCGCCTGCACCGTCCAGCCCGCCGGTGCCTCCAGGTGCAGGTCGACGCGCGTGTACGGGTTGTCACCGTGGTTGTCGAAGCGCACCACCACCTGCGTCGTCTCGCCCGGCGGGAGATACGCGGGCGGCTCGATGACGAGGCCGCTGACGCTCCACTTCTCCCGGGGGACGGTGGGCTCTGTCCATTCCTGCTTCATCAGGGCGAGCATGGAGCCCGCGAGCGACGGGTTCTGGGCAGCGACGTTGACGTTCTCGCCGAGGTCGGTGGCCAGGTCGTACAGGCGGAAGTCCCACAGATCGTCCGCGACCGTGCGGTCCTTGGCGGGCGCGAAGCGGATCGCTTTCCAGTTGCCGCGCCGTACCGCTTCGGCTGCACGGGTGGTGGAGCCCCCCTCTGCCTCGTTGGCGCGCGGGGTGGCATAGGGCTCCACCCGCCACCAGTACAGGGGCCGCTCCTGCAGCGGCAGCTCATAGTCGTTGCTGCTCGGCGTCGAGGCGTCGAACGTGCTGCGGATGGAGCCACCGTCGATGAACGGGGGAACCGGGGCGCCGGAGAGGTCGGCGAGCGTCGGCAGGATGTCCCAGAACGCCAAGGGCTGGGAGACCTCTGTACCGGCGTTGCTGCCCATGTAGCCGGGCGCCCAGATGATGGCCGGTGTGCGGATGCCGCCCTCGTGAAGGTTGCGCTTGTAGCCGCGCAGCGGCCCGTTCTCGTCGAAGAAATCGGGGTTCAGCGGGATGCCGGCGTGCGAAGCCTCCTCATGGGGGCCGTTGTCGGAGAGGAAGATCACGATGGTGTCGTCGGCGATGCCGTGCTGCTCGAGCTTCGCGACGATCTGGCCGACGTGGCCGTCCAGGCGGGTGATTTGCGCGGCGTGCGCCTTCTCCCCTTCACCCCACGGTTCGTCCGCGTAGGGCCCGTAGTCCGGCACGTGCTGCGGTGAATGGGGGATGTTGGTGGACACCAGCACCATGAACGGCTTGTCCTTGTTGGCGTCGATGAACTCGAGAGTCCGCTCGGTCACCAGATCCGGCGCGTAGGCGCCGTTGGCGCCGTTGTAGTTCTCGGGGATCTCGACCCGGGTCTGGTTGTGCCAGAGATAGGTCGGGTAGTACTGGTGCGCGTGGATGTGGGTCAGGTAGCCGAAGAACTCGTCGAAGCCCTGGAGATTCGGGTGGCCGTAGTGGCCAGGCGCATCCGGTGAGAAGCCCCACTTGCCGAACAGCGCCGTGGTGTAGCCCTGTGACTGGAGGAGGTGACCGAAGGTGACCTCGTCCGGCCGGAACGGGTCGTCGACCGAGGTGGTGGGGTTCTGCCGGACGGTGGCGTGGCCCGTGTGCATGCCCGTCAGCAGCGTGCAGCGCGACGGCGCGCAGACGGCGGCGCCGGCGTAGAAGTCGGTGTAGCGCACCCCCTCGGCCGCCAACTTGTCGAGGACGGGGGTCTTGATCTGTTGTTGCCCGTATGAGCCGAGGGTCCCGTAACCCAGGTCGTCGGCGAGCACGAGTACCACGTTGGGCGACCTGCGTCCGGATGACGCCGCCTGGGCGCTCGTCGTCCTCCAGGCTGCACCTGCGAAAGCCGCGGCGCCCATGGCGCCGCCTCCTGCCACCAGGAATGCCCTCCTGTTGAACGGGGCTGTGTGACCCTGCATCGATCCTCCTCGATCCGACTGCGCAAACTCGGGCCATCAAAGCACCCGGATCCGGGCCTGCTCCGCGAACGGAACCCAAGTGCGCAATCGCCCCGCGCAGATCACCGCTGCGGCGCCGGGGCAATCGGCACAGCGGGCTGAGCCCCTCGTCGCGGCGCAGAAGCTAGGCTGGGTGAGACGCTTCTGATCAAGGGAGATCACCGTGTCCGAGTTGGCCGAAACCATCCAGTTCCTCGCCGCCCGTGAGCCTTGGTCGCTGCTGAGCGCCCCACAGATCGAGTCTTTCGCACGCCGCGCCGTCGGGCAGTACGTCCGACGCGGAGACGTAGTGCTGGCCGCAGGGCAGGCTCCCCTGGCGATGTTTGTGGTGCGGTCGGGAGCCGTCGAGATCATCGACGCCAACGGTGTGCTGATCGACCATGACGAACAGGGCGACTGCTTCGGCCAGTCGTCGATCCTCGAGGAGCGACCCTCCCGCTTCACGTTCACGGCCATCGAGGATTCACTGCTGTGGTCGTTCGCCCCTGAGGTGGTGCGCGAGCTCGTCGCCTTCCCTGAGGTGCGGCGCTTCTTCACCGAGGCCCGGCTGGGTGACGCGACGCGCCACGTGCCGGAGGGTGGGCCGGTGCTGCAGGTGCCGGTGCGCGAGATGATCACCCGTTCCCCCATCACGATCGATCTCGGGCACACCGTCCGGCAGGCCGCCCGCGCCATGACCGAACACCGCGTGAGCGCCATCATCGTCACCCGTGGCGACGGCGACCTCGCCGGCATCCTCACGGACCGCGACCTGCGTCGCGTGGTGGCCGACGGCATCGAGGTGGACAGCCCCCTGTCTGCAGTGATGAGCCACACCCCGTTCACGATCGGGGCGGACGCGCTGGCGCTCGACGTGCTGCTGTCGCTGGTGCAGCACAAGATCCACCACCTCCCCGTGTTGGAGGACGACAAGGTGCTGGGCATGGTGACCTCCGGCGACCTCATGCGTCTGGAGCGCTCCAGCCCCCTGTACATGGTGGGCGACCTGGCCAGGCAGCACGATGTCGCCGGGTTGGTGAAGGTGATGGGCAGGATCCCGAACCTGGTGGGCAGACTGCTGCGCCAGGACGCCACCGCCGAGGACATCACGCGCATCATCAGCCGCACCACCGAGGCACTGGCCCAGCGCATCGCCGAGATGGGCGAGGCCGAACTGGGCGCGCCCCCGGTGCCCTACGCCTGGGTGGCGCTCGGCTCGTTGGCCCGGCAGGAGCAGGCGCTGGGTTCGGACCAGGACCACGCCTTCATCCTCAGCGACGACGCGCTACCGGAGCACGACGGGTACTTCGCGGCGCTGGCCGAGTACCTCACCGCCGCTCTGGTGGAGTGCGGCTTCCCCCGGTGCCGCGGCGAGGCGATGGCCACCAACCCACGGTGGCGGATGCAGCTGCGCGAGTGGCAGCGCACCTTCTCGAACTGGCTGGCCGCCCCGACATCGGAGGCGGTGCTGAACTCGTCCATCTTCTTCGACATGCGGCCCATCCACGGCGACCACACCCTCTACACCGCCCTCCAGCAGCGGGTGTTGAGGGCGGCCCCGGAATCCACCCGCTTCCTCGGCCACCTGGCCAAGCACGCCAACGCGGCCGAGGTCCCCGTCGGGTTCCTCCGCGGTTTCGTCGTGGAGAAGCGTGGCCAGCACCGCGACCGGCTCGACATCAAGCTGGGCGGCATCAACCCCATCGTCGACGTGGCCCGGATCTACGCGTTGCGCTGGGGGCTGCCGCAGGTCAGCACCCGCGCCCGTCTCGCCGCCGCGGCCGAGCACGGCGCAGAGGTGGAGAACCTGCTCGATGCCCACGAGTTCCTGGGCTACATCCGGCTGCAGCACCAGGGTCGCCTGGTGGCCGCCGGCAGCGAACCCGACAACCACGTCAACCCCGAGGACCTGTCCGACTTCGAACGCAGATCGCTGCGCGAGGCTTTCGTGATCGTCGGCAAGGCACAGGCGGCACTCACTGTGGCGTTCCAGACGCAGTTCATCTCATGAGGTGGTCCCTCACGCGCAGGAACGCCGGACTGTCTGACAGGGTCCCCGACGGCGGGCTCAGGCGCTACCTGCAGACCGATCCGCCGCCGCGGCACACGCCCATCGACCAGGTGCCCCTCCTCGCGGTGGACTTCGAGACGACGGGTCTCATTCCGGGCACCGACAAGGTCATCTCGGTGGGCATGGTCGACGTGGACGGCCTCCGCATCCCCATGGGCAGCGCCACCAACTACCTCGTGAACCCCGGGGAGGGCGTGGGCCAGTCCGCGATCATCCACCAACTCACCGACGACGAGGTGCTCGCGCACGGCGTGACCACCGAGGAGGCCCTCGACAGGCTGTTCGACCGCCTCGCCGGGCGGGTGCTGCTCGCGCACCATGCGACGATCGAAGTGGGATTCATCGCTGCTGCGGTCAGGCGCGTCTACGACGTGAGTATCCCCCTGCGTGCCGTCGACACCCTCGGGCTCGGGCTGAGGGCGCTCGGCATGGACGAAGACCATCCGCGTGATGCCCTGCGCCTCTGGAAGTTGCGCCGAAGGGCGGGGCTGCCGAGCTACAAGGGCCATGACGCCGTCGTAGACGCCCTCGCCTGCGCTGAGTTGTACCTGGCGCTGGCCCAAGAGTTGCAGCTCCGGGATCTGGGCGCGGCCCTGCGCCTCTCCTGACGCCGTCGCCCCGGGTCAAGCGGACACGCGGGTGCTTTGCAAGGTGGGCTTGGGGGGTTAAAGTCGGGCCGCGTATGTCCTCCTCGGCTCTCGACCACCTCTCCCCCGCCTTCCCCCAGCGCGCCGCTTGGGGCACTGCGTCGTCCCTGCGCGCCTGGCAGCAGGAGGCACTGGACCAGTACGAGCGGGACCAGCCGAAGGATTTCCTCTGTGTCGCCACGCCCGGTGCAGGCAAGACCACCTTCGCGCTACGCGTCGCCCTCACGTTGCTCCAGACCCGGAGGATCCGGCGGATCGTCGTGGTGACACCCACCGAGCATCTGAAGGTCCAGTGGGCCGACGCCGCGGCACGCGTCGGCATCCAGCTCGACCCCGGGCTAGGTGGCTCCTCGAAGCGGGGACGCTCGCGGGAGTTCCACGGCTCTGCGGTCACCTACGCGGGCGTGGCCGCCCGGTCCTACGTCTACGAGGCACTCTGTCACTCGCAGGAGACGTTGGTGATCTTCGACGAGATCCACCACGCCGGCGATTCCAGGAGTTGGGGCGAGGCCATCGTCTACGCCTTCAAGCCCGCGGCCCGCCGCCTGTCGCTGACCGGTACCCCCTTCCGTTCCGACGAGAACCCCATTCCGTTCGTGGCCTACGACGAACTCGCCCCTGGCGTGAAGCAGTCGCGGGCGGATTACACCTACGGCTACGCCGAGGCGCTGGCGGATTCCGTCGTGCGCCCCGTCATCTTCATGAACTACGGCGGCCCCATGCGGTGGCGCACCAAGTCCGGCGATGAACTCGAGCTCGACCTGGGCGTGCCCACCACCAAGGACCTCACCGCCCACGCGTGGCGCACCGCACTGTCGCCCACCGGCGAGTGGATCTCCGCAGTGCTGCGCGCCGCAGACAAGCGGCTCACCGAGGTGCGGCGGCACCTGCCTGATGCGGGCGGTCTCGTGATCGCCACCAACCAGACCACCGCCCGCGCCTACGCGCGGCTGCTCACCGAGATCACCGGCACCAAACCCACCGTCGTGCTCTCCGACGACACCAAGGCCAGCGGCAAGATCGACGACTTCTCGGCCTCTGAGGACCGCTGGATGGTGGCGGTCCGGATGGTGTCCGAGGGCGTGGACGTGCCGCGGCTCGCCGTTGGCGTCTACGCGACGGCCACGTCAACCCCGCTGTTCTTCGCGCAGGCAGTCGGGCGTTTCGTGCGTTCACGCCGCAAGGGCGAGGTGGCCACCGTCTTCCTCCCCACCGTCCCGGTGCTTCTGGCGCACGCCGCCACGCTGGAGAAGCAGCGCGACCACGTGCTGGGGCGCCCCAAGACCGACGAGACGGACATCTGGGCGGAGACCGAGGCGCTCATGGAGGCCGCGAACCGCTCCGAATCGGCCTCCGACGACCTCTTCGGCGAGTTCGAGGCCCTCGAATCCACGGCGACGTTCGACCACGTCCTCTTCGATTCCCAGGCCTTCGGCATGCACGCCGAACCCACGAGCCAGGACGAGGCCGATTACCTGGGCCTGCCCGGCCTGCTCGACGCGGGCCAGGTCAGCCAGCTCCTCGCCGAGCGCCAGCGCCGGCAGCTGCGCCGGCGCGAACGCGAGGACACCAAGGCGGAGCCGGAGGTGGCGCTCCACCGGGCCATGGCCTCGAAGCGCAAGGAACTCAACTCGCTGGTCAGCCAGTACGCCCGGCTGAAGGGCGTCCCGCACAGTCACGTGCATGCGGACCTCCGTCGGGAGTGCGGCGGGCCGCCGCTGGCCAAGGCCTCGCAGGCGGAGGTGGAGGAACGCGTCCGCTCCATCCGCGCCTGGCTGCGCGGCTGACCTCTCCCGGCAGGAGTCGACCGCAACAGATTCCCCTGGAGCTGGAATTAAGTTGAACTGTCAACTACGATGGGGGCATGAGCGAACAGCAAGAGCATTCCACTGGCGGCGTCTACTCATCCAAGGGCAAAGAGTTCAGCCGCGACACCCGCTACATCGAGACCCGGATCGTGGCCGAGCCCCGTGAGGGCACCGACGACTACCCCGTCGTGCCGAACCGCTACCGCCTGATCGCCGCCTACGCGTGCCCCTGGGCCAACCGCGCCATCATCGTGCGCGACCTGCTGGGCCTCCAGGACGTCATCTCGATGGGCAACCCCGGCCCCACCCACGACGCGGATTCCTGGACGTTCGACCTGGACCCCGACGGGGTCGACCCGGTGCTGGGCATCGCCAAGCTCAAGGAGGCCTACGAGAAGCGCTTCCCCGGTTATCCCCGCGGCATCACCGTGCCCGCCATCGTCGACGAGACCACCGGCGAGGTGGTGACCAACAACTTCCCTCAGATCACCGAGGACCTCTACTTCGAGTGGAAGCAGTTCCACAAGGAAGGTGCCCCCGACCTCTGGCCGGACGACGTCCGCGAGGAGATGGAGGAGGTCATGCAGCGCGTCTACACCGAGGTGAACAACGGCGTATACCGCTGCGGCTTCGCCGGCTCACAGGACGCCTACGAGGCCGCCTACGACCGGCTCTGGACGGCCATGGACTGGCTCGAGGAGCGCCTCGGCAGCCGCCGCTACCTGATGGGCGACCAGATCACCGAGGCCGACGTGCGCCTCTTCACCACCCTGGTGCGCTTCGACGCGGTCTACCACGGCCACTTCAAGACCAACCGCAACAAGCTCAGCGAGATGCCCAACCTCTGGGGCTACGCCCGCGACCTGTACCAGACGGCCGGCTTCGGCAACAACGTGAAGTTCGACCAGATCAAGGACCACTACTACATCGTCCACACAGACCTCAACCCCCTGGGCATCGTGCCGAAGGGTCCGGACCTGAGCGGCTGGGACACCCCGCACGGCCGGGGCTGACCAAGTAGACTTAAACGCGTGATGACAAGCAACGATGCGGTGCGCCGTCCGGACGGCCGCCGGCGGCTGGCCGCGTGGCTCGCCGCCGTCGTCGCATCGTCCAGGGCGGAGGCGCCCGTGGCGGCCACCGGCCCGTCGGCGCGCGTGCAGTCCGTCAGGGCGGAGTTCGAAGCACTCCGCTCCAACCTCATCTACCGCATCGAACACTCCGCCCTGTTCGACGACGCGGCGTTGCTGACCCGCGAGTTCCATCTGGCGCTGATGCGCTGGGAGGAAGCGCAGGGCAGCGACGACGACGAATTGCTGCAGCGCGCCGCGTCGGAGGTGGAGTTCTCGTTCCGTACGGCCAGGTCGCACGCGGAAACGGTGGGCCTCACGCACCTGCCGGAAGGTTCCCGCGCCAAGGCCGAACGGGCGATCCGCGCCGCGCGCCTGGCAGAGCGCGCAGCCACCGGTGAGGAGCGCGAGGAAGCCGTCGGCCACGTGGCCGGCCTGCTCGACGCGCTGTCGCTGTACTACCTCCCGTCGCCCACCGAGGTGCCCCACCTGCTGGGTACACCCCGCTGATCCAGACCCGCGCGGCCCTGCCGAGGGTCGGAGGGCTCACAGGCTCCGCAGCACCCCGTCCAGCATCTCCTCGGTGAGCCTGCCCGTGAAAGTGTTCTGCTGGCTCACGTGGTAGCACCCCACCAGCGACACCTCCCGCCCTTCCGGCGTGCGGAGCGTGGCGCGGACCCCGTGCCCGAACCTCGGTTTGGGTTTCGGCACCTCCCACCCGGCGTGCCGCACAGCCGCCAGCGTGGCGTCCCACCCGATGCCGCCCAGGCACATGATGGAGCGCACGTGCGGGGCGGAGATCCCCAGATCCGCATCGAGCCACGGCGCACAGGTCCGCTTCTCCTCGGTGGTCGGCTTGTTCTGCGGCGGTGCGCACCGCACCGTCGCCACGATCCGCACCCCGATCAGTACCAACCCGTCGCCGGCGTGCTGCGAGGTGGGCTGCGTCGCCATGCCGGCCCGGTACAGCGCGGCGTAGAGCCAGTCCCCCGACCGGTCGCCCGTGAAGTTGCGCCCCGTCCGGTTCGCGCCGTTGGCCGCCGGCGCCAAGCCGACGATGAGGATCGGAGCGTCGGTGGGCCCCAGCGCCGGGGCGGGGCGACCCCAGTACGGCTGGTCCGCGAACGACGCCCGCTTCTGCACCGCCACCAACTCGCGCCACTCCACGAGGCGGGGACAGGCGCGGCACACCGAGACCCGCGCGTCGAGCTCCTCCGGCGCTGCGCCCCGCGCCAGCCGGGCGACATCGTCGGGGGTGTGGGCCACGGGAGTCGACCGCGTGGCCGGGTCACCGGGCCAGCCGGTGCCCGGCGGCACCGGGGAGGCGAACAAGCGCCCGGTGATCGGGTGCGGTAACTCAGGTGACGGGTACATGGGGCGACTCTAGTTCGGTCCCGATCCGCCGCACGTGGCAACGGCCCCACCACTAGGCTGGGCGTATGCCCAAGCGCCAATACGAGTCCCTCCCCGGCAGCCACGGATCCCGCGTCCGCATCAAGGCCCGCGGCGGGGCGGTACTGCGCGATCCGCGGATCAACCGGGGCACGGCATTCACCCACGACGAGCGGGAGAAGCTCGGCCTCACCGGCCTGCTGCCCAGCCACGTCACGCCGCTCGAGGCCCAGCTCCACCGCTCCTACATGCGCTTCAAGAACGCCACCACCCCCCTGTCGAAGTTCTCCTACCTCCAGGGCTTGCGGGAGCGCAATTCCGTGCTGTTCTACCGGCTCCTCAGCGAACACCTCGACGAGGTCATGCCCGTGGTCTACACCCCCACCATCGGCGAGGCGATCCAGGAATTCAGCTTCTGGTTCCAGACCATGGACGGCGTCTTCCTGTCCATCGACCGGCCTGAACTGGTGGAGCCCTCCCTCCGCGCCACAGAACTGGGCGCCGACGACGTCGACATCCTCATCGTGACGGACTCGGAGGGCATCCTCGGCATCGGCGACCAGGGTGTCGGTGGCATCCAGATCTGCAACGGGAAGAAGTCGCTGTATACCGCCGCCGCGGGCATCGACCCGGACCGGATGCTTTCGATCGTGCTCGACGTGGGCACGGACAACCTGAAGCTGCTCAACGACGAGCTGTACCTGGGAGAGCGGCACGCGCGCGTCCGCGGGGAGCGCTACGACGCCTTCGTCGCCTCGTTCGTCGCGGCGGCCCAGACCGTCTTCCCCAACGCCATGATCCACTGGGAGGATTTCGGCGCCAGCAACGCGCACCGCCTCCTGGACGCCTACCGCGGCGACATCTGCACCTTCAACGACGACATCCAGGGCACGGCCGCCGTCGTGGCGAGCGCCATCCTGGCGGGTGTGCAGGCCAAACGTGAGAAGCTCGGCCAGCAGCGCTTCGTCATCCACGGCGGCGGCACGGCGGGCATCGGGATCGCCGACCTGCTCGTCGACCTGCTCGTCAAGGAGGGGCTCGCCGAGGACGAGGCGCGCAGGCTGTTCTGGGTGACCAGCAGCCGCGGACTCGTCTCCGACGACGCGACCCAGCGCTTCCGTGACTTCCAACGCCCGTACGCCAGGGGCATCGGCGAACTGGGTGAGTGGGACCTCAACCACCCCGGTGTCTACACGCTGGCCGACATCGTGCGCAACGTGCACCCCACCGTCCTGATCGGCACCTCGGGGCAGCCTGATTCCTTCTCCGAGGACATCATCCGCGACATGGCCGCCCACGTGGAGCGCCCGCTCATCCTCCCTCTGTCCAACCCGACGACGCTCGCCGAGGCCCTGCCGGAGGACCTGCTCGAGTGGACGCACGGACGGGCCCTCATCGCGACGGGCTCACCGTTCCAGCCGGTGCTCCGCGACGAGACGACCTACACCATCGCGCAGGCGAACAACGCCCTGGTGTTCCCCGGTCTGGGCCTGGGCGTGGCGGTCTGCAACGCCGAACGGGTCACCGACTCGATGATCGCGGCCTCTGCGGAGGCCGTGGCCTCGCTGGCGGAGGCCCGGCGGCCCGGGCAGTCGCTGCTGCCCAGCATCAACGACCTGCGGCGCGTCTCCGCGACGGTGGCCATCGCCGTCGCACGGGCTGCAGAGGCCGACGGTGTGGCCAGGGAACCTCTCACCAACCCGGTCCAGCAGGTGTTCGAGTCCATGTGGATGCCGAAGTACCCGGAACTCGTCTTCGACGAATAGTCCCGCGGCCCCTCCGACCCGGCGTAAGTGCCGGGCAGGAGAGTGCCATGGGTCACTGCCGGCGCTCGGGTCCGCCGAACATCACGATGTTGTTGAACACCCACTGGTTGCTCTGCGAGAAGGTGTAGCCACCCGCAGGCTTCGCCGTGGCCGCGTACACCGTCGTCCACGTGTAGGAACGGCACGCGCCCCTACCGGTGGCGGCGGTGTCACACTCGGTCTTCCACTGCCGACCTGCAGAAGTGAACTCACCGTCCGTGGTCGAATCGAGGTCACCCAACGGGTTGCCCTTCCACGCCTGACGCGTCATGTACGGCAGGTACGTCAGGTTGTTGAACGCCCACCCCGACTCGCGGACGAACGTGCCGTTCTCGACCTTGACCACAGTGGCCCAGATCTCCGTGCGGCACCGCTCAGTCTGCGAGTACGCCTCGCATTGGGTGAACCACTGACGACCGTTGAACTGGTGCTTGCCCGGCAGGGTGTAGGGCACCGCCGGGACGTACTTGTCCGAGGCCGGAGTGGTCGTCGGCTTCCCCGAAGGCGTGACCGTCGGCTTGACCGACTGCTTCACCGACGGCTTCACCGACGGGCTCGGCGACACTGACTGCGAAACGCTGGGCGACGGAGAGGCCGAGGGTGAAGGCGACGGATCGGGCGCATCCTCCAGCGGCAGCGTGATGGTGCCGCTGAAGGTGTTCGACACGTTTCGGTCGCCGTTGGCGGCCGCCACGCTGCCTGACAGGGTGAACGCCCCGTCGGCAGCGGTGAGCGCTGCAACGTCGGTGGGGGTCAGCGTGTGGCTGCCGTTGGTCGTCAGCTGTGCCCCACGCGCCAACTTGTCGGCCGTCGCCGCCCCGGTCACCGATGTCAGGTCGACGTTGCCCGTATTGGCGATCACGTCACGGAACGTGACCTGATCCCCCACCGACGCCACGCCGTCGGCGTCGGAGTCGACGAACGTCAGCGTGCGGGTGCCGGCGATGGCAGGCTTGCGGTCGATGACGTCCACAAGGGAACCGGGCACGTTGATGGTCAGCTTCGGCAGCACCGTGCCGGAGGCCGGGTGGGCCTCCCACACCGTCGCCGGGTCGACGTAGCCGCGCGCGATGTCCTCCGCCGTGACCACATGAGCCGACGTGGTGCACACGTAGGAACCGCCGGCGGGCAGTGCGCTGTAGCGGCAGTTGCCCGCGCCGTCGGCCTGGACGAACGGAGTGAACGGGCCGCTGATCGGCTCGATCCGCTGCGTCACGTTGCCTGTCGACTGCACCGTGAAGTCGAATCCGACGCGTGCGCCGACCGTGTATGGGTTGGTGGCGAGGTTGCGCGACTGGTACGCAGCGTTGGCGGCACCAGTGATCGTCGCCCCCAGCTTGGGATCGGCGCCGACCTGGATCCGGGCGTCGCCGCGCAGGTCGAACGTGCCGGCCTTCAGCTCCACGTCGCCGACGTGACTTGCGTCCGGGGATCCGGCCGGGATGGCCAGCGTGAGTTCCACCGTGATCGAGGCACCCGGCGCGACCGCCGGGGTGGCGACCTCAGGGCTCACCCAGCCGTTCCGGAGGCGCAGCAGCGCCGAGCCCGCGGGGAGGGTCCGGGTGTCGTCGTTGCGGACGGTCACCGGAACCTTCACGCTCTGTCCGGCCTGGCCCTTGGCGACAGTCTCCTGGAAGCCCGCCTTGAAGGGGTTGAGCCAGACCTCGTCGAACGCGCCGTAGGAGATGTTGGCGTCCTGGGGCTCGAAGAGCACGCCGAAGGTGCCGTCCTGGAGGGCCAGCAGGTCGGAGTACATCATCGTGTCGGTGCGGAAGGTCTTGGCCACGGGCCAGGTCTTGCCCTCGTCGTAGGAATACCAGATCGTGCCGTTGGTGCGGCTGGTCGCCCTCGCGTTGGAGAAGAGCAGTTCCTTGGCGCGGTCGCTGCCGGCTTCCGCGTCGGGGTGCATCCGGATGATCGACGCGTTGTTGCGCGGGTCGAGCAGGGTTTCGTCGAGGACGCGCTCCGTCCAAGTGTGACCGCCGTCGTGCGAGTACGCCACCCAGCGCGCGTTCGCGCCACCGTTGTAGCGCGAGTTCATCATGAGGGTGCCGTCGCTGAGTTCCACGACCTTGTTCTCATCCATGTTCACGCCGATCATCTCGCCGCGCTGCCAGGTCTGGCCGTTGTCGTCGGAGTAGATCGAGTAGGCGTAGATCTGGAGGTCGGTGTTGCGCGAGGCGTACTGCTGGACGAGACGCCCCGCGTACTCGCCGCGGGTGATCTGGATGCCGTGACCCGACGTCGCGAACTGGCCCAGGACGTTGGCCGGCTTCACGACCTCCGTGAGGGAGCGCTGCACCCACGTGTGGCCGTTGTCCTTCGACACGGCGACGGCGGCGCTGATGACGTTGCGGTCACCGTCGTTGTTGCCGACCACCGAGCCGAAGACGCCCTGGTTCTTGGAATACACGTGGAAGTTGAACAGCGTGTCCGTCTCGGCGTCGTAGAGGTACGACGGATCCGAGTAGCCGAAGCGCCAGGCCCCCTGGTTGCTGGTTCCCCGGTGCGAGCCGCGCGCGATGTAGGTCATCTCGCCCCAGGTCTTGCCCCCGTCGGTCGAGCGGCGCTGGACGATGGAGTTGGGGTTCGGCGAGTCGCCGCCGCCGGGCCGGCCGTCGTAGGAGGCGAGGATGTCACCGTTGGGCAGCTGTACGACGCCGGGAATCCGGTAGTTCGAGAACTCCTTGTCGGGCGACTGGAGCGCGACGGTAGCGAACTCGCCCATGCCGCGGGCGGGCATCTGGGGCTGGGTACCACCGTCGTAGTCGAGCGCCCAGATGCGCGAGGAGCCCGGCACCAGCTCGATCTGCGTCAGGACGAACTTGGCCAGGGACAGCTGACCCTTGTAGTTCAGCGTGCCGTCGGTGAACCACTGGTCCGCGATGGCGGGGTGCGAGGTGTTCTGCTGCGCGACCCAGCGGTGCGCATCGATGAGGCCGACGCCGTCACGCGCCGCCAGCGTACGTAGGGCCTCAGCGTAGGGGGCGGCGGCGGAGTCGAGTGTCGCTGGGGTCATGACGATTGCCACGGCGTCAGTGGCCACGATCGCGTCCAGGACGGCGTCCACGTTGGTCGTGAAGTTCGCGACGGAACTCTCGTCGGTCACATCGGGCGTGACGAAGACCGCGTCGGGATCCTGCGGGATCACCTCGGTGGTGTAACGCCCGAGGAGGTCGGCCGACGTCAACCCCGCCACAGCAGCATTGGAGATGAAACGCATCCGGTTGCGGATGGTCGTGGCCATCTCGCCGCGCAGCACCTCTTCAATGACCTGAACGTAGTTCTTCGCGAAAGCGGGCTGCGTAGCGCCAACGGCTGTGGTGCCACCCAGGAACGACCACATGGTGGCCTCAGCATTGCCGTACAGCGGCCTCAGCAGCGCGGCAGCTGAACCCCCCGCGCCGGGGGACGCCGCGCTGACCTCAGCCTGCGACAGCGTGCGGGCGAACGTGTCGATGTAGTCGATGTCGCCGGTGAAATACCACCGCTGAGGGGCACTGGGACCGGTCGCAGCGGCGGTGAGGGCCGTGGGCGCGTAGTCACTGGGAGCCATCGAGAAGTGGCTGGTCAAGTCGAGATTGCGCTCGACCACGCCATCGATGAACCACGTCAGATTGTTGGCGGTGAGGTTCACGGACACGACATGCCAGTTGCCGTCGTTCAGGGTGCGGGAACCTGTAAACCATTGACCGGTCAGATGCCGACCCACTCGGACGCGACCCTGATGGAGCGAGACGTCGAGGCGCACGCTGCCGGCCCCGGTGAAGGAGGCCAGCACCATCGTCTGGTCGGCGGAGAACGTCGCGGAGGTTCGGAATCGCACCGTCACGTTGCCCTGGCTCGCCTGGGCAAAGGTGGTGATGTCCTTGTCAGCTGTGAGTGCAGTGGCGCCGTTGAAGTTGCGGGCGAGATCCCAATTGATAGCTCCGGCCGCGCCGGAACCGTGGCGGTAACCGTCAGTGCCGTCTGCGCTGATGGTGTAGGTCTCGTTGATCTCCGGCCCGGTGCGGGGCACGCTCACGACGTCGCCGCTGGTGGCCAGCTCCGAGGCGGGGTCGAGGAGGCCGAGGGAGTCGAGAGCCACGCGGGCCCAGCGGAGGTGGCCGTGCTCGTTCGGGTGGATCTCGTCGTTCATGATGGCGGGGTGCGACAAGCCGCCCTGGCTGATCTCGCGCCAATAGGTGGCGACGTCGACCATCAACACGTCGTCTTCAACGGCGAGTTCACGCACGGCGGTGAAGTAGATCTCGAGGTTGGTGTTCATCTGAGCGTTCTGGGTACCGTTCTGCGTCTGCAGCACGGGGATCCCTCCCGCCGTGCGAATGGCGGCGACGGCCCGCTTCAGTTCGGCGCGGAACTGGTCCAGCGGCACGAGAGGCGCGTTCAGTCGGCCGTCGTTCATGGCCAGCGCGATCATCACGACGTCGGCCTGGCGATCAGTGACCCAGGAATCGAAGTTGAGGTCGAGGCACGGCTCTCCGGGGTTGCCGGCGGGACAGATGGTGCGGCCGGAGGACACGGCCGTGTTCAGCACAACGTCCTGGGAGCGGTCGTGGCCGTCGACTGGCGTGGTGCGCAGGTACTGATCGAAGTACTCGGTGTAGCGCTTGTAGCCGTTGGTATGGACGATGCCATGGGTGATGGAATCCCCTGTGAACAGCCACCGCATGGGAGCCGGCTGCGCCAGCC
This sequence comes from Tessaracoccus zhenghani, assembly GCF_055326325.1. NCBI lineage: Bacteria > Bacillati > Actinomycetota > Actinomycetes > Propionibacteriales > Propionibacteriaceae > Tessaracoccus > Tessaracoccus zhenghani. The sequence continues at coordinate 246,094 of NZ_JBUZNQ010000001.1, forward strand.
TCTCCTGCAGCTCGGCATATTCGGGCAACGAGGCGTTGCGTTGTTTCCAGGCGATCGTGCTCGCCGGTATCTCGGGTGCTGCCGTCGCTGCAGGGGCGATTCCCAGCAGCATTCCCAGCACCAGCAGTACCGCTGTCGCCATCCTCGTGCCGGGCCAGGTCTGCCCAAGGCGTTGCGTCATAGTCGAACCTCCATCGCTTCGTCCGTACGATGATGCCGTGCGGCGCCTGGCGATGGAGGAATCACTCATCACACATGAGCGTCCGATGTCTGATGTGTCAGGCGAGGACGCTGCGCAGCGAGCGGAGCCTGGCCAGCGACGCGTCGCGGCCGAGGATCTCCATCGACTCGAACAGTGGCGGCGACACCCGGCGGCCCGAGATCGCCACTCGGATCGGCGCGAAGGCGAACTTCGGCTTGATGCCCATACCTTCCACGAGGCGCTCCTTCAGGGCGGCCTGGATCGAATCCGTGTCGAAGGGCACCCGCTCGGCCACAGCGATCGCGGCATCCAGCACCTCTGCGGCGTTATCGGCCAACGCGGCTGCAGCATCGTCGTCGACGGTGAGGTCGCCGTCGGCCACGAAGAGGTAGTCCAACTGAGGCAGGGCATCCTTCAGCAGCACGAGCCGCTCCTGGATGATCGGCACCGACTTGCGCAGCACGGCCACCTGCTCCTCGGACGGGGTCCAGTGCGACTCCTCGAAGGCCATGATCCGGTCCGCGAGTTCCTCTGCGGACAACGAACGGATGTAATGACCGTTGAGCCAATCGAGCTTCTTCAAGTCGAAGATGGGGCCGACGGGGTTGACCTTGGCCCAGTCGAACTGCTCGACGAACTGCTCGAAGGTCTTGACCTCCTGCTCGTCGTCGCCGGCGTAGCCCAGCAACTGCAGGAAGTTGCGCACCGCCTCCGGTAGGTAGCCCTCCTCTTTGAACCACATCAGCCGCGCTGCGGGGTTCTTCCGCTTGGAGATCTTCGACTTGTCCGTGTTGCGCAGCAGCGGCATGTGCGCGAACAGCGGCAGCTCCCAGCCCAGCCACTGATACAGCAGGACGTGCTTCGGTGTCGAGGAGATCCACTCCTCGCCGCGCACCACGGTGTTGATGCCCATGAGGTGGTCGTCGACAACGACGGCCATGTGATAGGTCGGGAACCCGTCCGCCTTCAGGATGACCTGATCGTCGGGGCGGGGCGCCTTGACCTCGCCGCGCACGATGTCCTGGAACGTCAGCGGCACGTCGTCGGGGATCAGCATCCGCACGACGGGGGTCTCGGAGAAGCCGGCCAGTTGGGCGCGCTCGTCGCGGGTCATCCCGTGGCACAGTCGGTCGTAGCCGGTGACCGAGGCCTTGGACTGCTCCTGCTCGCGGCGCAGCTCGACGAGCCGCTCGGACGAGCACCAGCAGTAATAGGCGTGCCCGTCCTCGACCAGCCGCTCGACGAACGGCCGGTAGGTGGTCAGCCGCTCCGACTGGCGGTAGGGGCCGTGCGCGCCGCCGACGTGCGGGCCCTCGTCGGGCTGCAGGCCCAGCCAGGCCAGCGACTCGTAGATCTGGTCCTCAGAGCCCGCCACGAGGCGGGCCTGGTCCGTGTCCTCGATCCGCAGGACGAACTGTCCCCCCGTCTTGCGGGCCCAGGCCAGGTCGAACAGCGCCATGAAGGCGGTTCCGACGTGGGGGTCTCCGGTGGGTGAGGGGGCGACGCGGGTGCGGGCGGGGATCACTGTTTCGCTCATAGTGGAACCAGCCTATCGGGCCCCACCCGTGGGGCTACTGGTCTTGGCCCTCGAGTCGCGCCACACTGGAGCGTATGACTCAGGAACCGCCCCCCACTCCGGCCAGCGCCATCGAACGTGCGCGCAAGGTGGCCGAGGAGGCGCTGTCCGGTTCAACCACCGACCCGACGTTGAAGGCCGCCCGGGACAGGACGAAGCGGGATCTGGGCAACGTGCCGAAGGAGTCTCCGGCGAAGTTGACCCGCGCTCTCTCGTACGTGCTCGACGACCTGGTCCAGGTGCCCGGTACCAAGATCCGTATCGGCGTGGACCCGGTGCTCTCGATCGTGCCGTGGGCCGGCACCGCCGTGGGAGCCGTGTTCGGCGGCAGCATCCTCGTCGACGCGATCCGGCTGCGTGCCCCCATCCCGGTCATCGGCCGCATGGCCTTCAACTCGCTGCTCGACTGGCTGCTGGGCATGATCCCCTTCGTCGGGGCCATCTTCGATGCGGCCTACCGCTCCAACAAGAAGAACCTCAAGCTCCTCAACGGAGCCATCGAGAACCGCGAACTGGTCAAGCAGTCCTCCGTCCGGTACTGGATCGCGGTGGGGGCCCTCGTGGCGGTGCTGCTGGCCGTCGTGATCGCCATCCCCATCCTGCTCATCCTGGGGCTCGCAGACCTTGCCGCCGCGCGGTAGCCGGAGCGTGCTAACTTACGCGTCATGACTCAGTCATCAGCCATGCCCTCGAACTTCATCTACGACGCGGTGCGAGCCGACGTCGAGCAGGGCAAGCGTGGCGGCCGGGTCCAGACCCGTTTCCCACCCGAGCCGAACGGTTACCTGCACATCGGGCACGCGAAGGCCATCGTGGTCGACTTCGGCGTCGCCACCGACTTCGGCGGCATCTGCCTGCTGCGGCTGGACGACACCAACCCGGAGACCGAGGAGACGAGCTTCGTCGACTCCATCATCGAGGACATCGAGTGGCTCGGCTACGAGCCCGCCGATGTGCGCTACGCCTCGGACTACTTCCAGAAGCTCTACGACTGGGCGGAACAGCTGGTCGAGAAGGGCCTGGCTTACGTCGACGACCAGGACGGAGACGCAATCTCCGCGGGCCGCGGCGGCTTCGGCAAGCCGGGGGCCAACTCCCCCTATCGTGACCGCAGCGTCGAGGAGAACCTCGATCTCTTCCGCAAGATGCGCGCCGGCCACTACGCCGACGGTTCGCGCGTGCTGCGCGCGAAGATCGACATGAATCACGAGAACATGCAGCTGCGCGATCCAGTGATGTACCGCATCCGCAAGGTTGCGCACCACCGCACCGGCGACGACTGGCCGATCTACCCCAACTACGACTGGGCCCATGGCCAGTCGGACGCGATCGAGGGCACCACGCATTCACTGTGCACGCTCGAGTTCGAGTCGCACCGCCCGCTCTACGACTGGTTCCTGGAGCAGCTCGGCGTCGAGGACGGCCCGCGCCAGTACGAGTTCGCCCGCCTGGAGTTGACGCACACCATCACCTCGAAGCGCCGTTTGGCGCGGCTGGTGATGGACGGCGTCGTCGACGGCTGGGACGACGCCCGGATGCCGACGCTCCGCGGCCTGCGGCGCCGCGGCTACCCGGCGGCTGCCATTCGGCAGTTCATGCTCGAGGTGGGCACCACCCGTACGAACTCGCGCCAGTCCATCGAGGCGCTCGAATCCTACGTACGCCGCGAACTCAACGCTACGGCGCAGCGCCGGATGGTGGTGCTCAACCCTTTGAAGCTGCGCATCACCAACTGGCCGGTGGGCGACAACGGGAAGCCTGCTGTGGAGCACTTCGAGGTGTCCAACAACCCGGAGCGGCCCGAGGACGGCACCCGCCAGGTGGAGTTCACCGGCGAGCTGTGGATCGAGCAGGACGACTTCCGCGAGGTCCCCCCGCCGAAGTACTTCCGCCTCTCCCCCGGCCGCGAGGTGCGCCTGCGCGGCGCCTACTTCGTGACCGCCACCGACGTGGTGAAGGACGACAACGGCGAGGTCGTCGAGGTGCTGGCCACCTACGACCCCGCGTCGAAGGGCGGCAATTCGCCGGACGGCCGTAGGGTGAAGTCGACGATGCACTGGGTCTCGGCCGAGCATGCGGTGCCGGTCCGGGCCGCGCTGTACGAACGGCTGTTCACGACGGAGGCCCCCGGCGAGGCGACGGGCGAGGCGCTCGACGACCTCAACCCGAACTCGCGCCAGATGGTCGACGGCTGGGCCGAGGAAGCGCTGGCAGACGCGGCGCCGGGTGAAGTGGTCCAGTTCGAGCGCCTCGGCTACTTTGCGGCCGACCTCGACGAGGACATGCTGTTCCACCGCACTGTCGGGCTGCGCGACGAGTGGGCCGCCATCCAGAAGCGCAGCTGACGCACAACCAGGTGGCGGGTCCCCGGGATGTCCCTGGGGACCCGCCACCAGGCCTGGCTCGGCGCGCGGGTCACGGCCGCTTCTCCGGCCCCCCGAACATCACGATGTTGTTGAAGACCCACTGGTTGGACTGGCTGAAGACGTAGCCGCCGGCGGCCTTCGGGGTGGCCGAGTACACCGTCGTCCAGGTGTAGGAGCGACAGGCTCCCCTGCCCGTGGCTGCGGTGTCGCACTCGGTCCTCCATTGCCGTCCGGCCGACGTGAACACCCCGTCGTTGGTGGCTCCCGTGTCGCCCAGCGGGTTGCCCTTCCAAGCCGTACGCGTCATATACGGCAGGTAGGTGAGGTTGTTGAAAGCCCAACCCGACTCACGCACGAATTTGCCGTCGTCCATCTTCACCACCGTCGCCCAGATGTCGGTGCGGCAACGCTCGGTCTGCGAGTAGGACTCGCACTGCGTGAACCACTGGCGGGTGTTGAACTCGTGCGTACCCGGCTTCGTGTAGGGCACCGTCGGGGCGAAGGTGTCCGACGGTCTCGTCGGCGTGGTCGTCGGCTTGGCGCTCGGCGACTTCGTCGGGGTGGGCGATTTCGTCGGCTGCGGCGCGGCCTGAGTCAGCGTCAACCGGAAGGTGGCGCTGACGCTGTGACCCGCGTCGTCGGTGACGGTGACAACAGGGTGGTACACGCCGACGGTTCCCGCGACGCCGAAGATCTCCCCTGTGGGGCTGATCGTCAGCGGCGCCGGAAGGCCCTTCACGCTGTACTGGTACGGCTGCGAGCCGCCAGTCACCGAGACCTTGACCAACACGGGCTGACCATGGGTTCCCGCCCGGTTGCCGATGGGCACTATGACAGGGAGACAGCCGTCGGGCAGTTCGTACACGTCGGGGGTGAGGCCGACGGACCCCGGCTGCGGCTCGCCGGGCAGCAGACCGCGGAACTCCAGTTCGCCCACTGAGGCGAAGGCCTGCGTGCCGTCCTGCGGTGCGGTCATCTTCACCCGCACGTACCGGCCGGTGGCGCCAACGTCGATCGGCTTGGCCGCCGTTCCCGCAGGCAGCGCCTGCGTCACCGCCGGAGTGGCGGGGAACGTGGTGTTGTCACTGACGTAGACCTCCACGGTCTTGACCTGTCCGCTGGCCGAGCCCTGACGGGGCACCCAGTTCAGCGAATGCACGTCCGTCACCTCGCCCAGGTCCACCGTGAGCGTGTGAGGGTATGGCGGCACTGGCGAGGACCACTGGGAGTGCCAGAACGTGCTGCGATTGCCGTCGACGGCGGCGGCCGCGAGACCATTGGGGGCCTGCTCGTTGGTGGCCACCGAGGACGCCGTGGCCCCGGCGGGGACGAGCACCCGCCCGGTCGGCGCCGGAACCAGGGAGTCGACCTCGATCACCTTCTCGACGAACCGGCCGGCGTCATCAGTGAAGCGGACCAGGTGGTTCCCCGCCTCCATCCCGTGGGCGAAGTAGACAGACGCGAACGCCTTGCCCTCGCCGTTCGTGCGGACCCGGCCCTGCACTGTGCCGTCAATGGTGACCGTGGCCCAGCCGTCGAACTCGAGCCCCGCGACATCGACGAACAGGCGGGCGTCGTCGCGCACGCGGGTGGCTTCAGGCGTGGCACTGGGGGCGACGCACTCGTTGAAGTGGCGGTCCGGGACACCAACGCCGTAGCCCGTCCCGGCGATGGCGTCCGCCGTCACCACTTTGCCGTCGGAGAACGTGACCGTGGTGGTGTGGCTGCCCTCGGCATAGGTGTGGTCGGCCCCGACGGTGTAGCGCCCGCCCGCATGCAGCGCATCCCGTCCACGCTCGGCGACGAACGTGGCGGGCACCGGTGCCGACCCGTCGCCGAAGTCAATGGTGGCCGTGAGCGGCGAGGCCAGCCCCGAGCGACTTGCGCCGTCGGAATCGTCCACCGAGTCCACCGCAACCGAGAGGCCGTCCGCGGAGGCCTTGGTGCCTGGCGCGACCAGGATCGCCGGCGCGATGCGCGTCCCACGCAGCGGTGCGAACGCCCTCGTGCCGGCCACGTCGGTGCCCCAGGCCACCTTCGGGCCGTCGTAGAAGTTCTGCCCAGCGGCCAGCAACCGGGCGCCCTGCCCACCCATCCGGTCCAGGAAGTCAGGGAGAGAGCGCCGAGCCTGCGGCGTCCAGCCGATCTCGGCGTGCGAGATGGCGCGCGGGAAGATCAGGAACTCGGCCTGGGAGCCTCCCCGCACGGATTCGCTCCACATGGGGGCTTCGACCCCAATGATTGCCGACTCCGGGATGGTGCCTGTGGCCAACGGCCACTTCACCGCTGCCGGGTCCCAGTTGTAGTACTTGTCCAGGTCACCCATGCCCAGCCAGGTGAGCCCGATGGGCGTCTTCGCGGTGTACTTCATGTCGACGTAGGAGCGGAAGCCGTCAGCGACGACCACCTTCGAGCCGGCTGACACCGAGCTGAGCACGGCGTCGAGTTCTGCCTGGTTGTTCATGTACCAGGCCTGGATGATGTCGCCGCTGCGCAGCTTGCCTCCCTTGGCGTATTCGTTCCAGCCCATCGGCGTCTTGCCGCCGTCGCGCACGATCCCGGTGATCTGCTCCACGAAGTGGGCCGCATCGGCTGCGCTGGTGGAGTGCACCTCATCGCCTCCGACGTGGATGATCTCGCCGTCGGTCAGCTCCATGACCTGGCCGAAGATGTGACGCATGCTCCTCCATGTCTGCTCGGCGCGCACGTCCAGCGACGAGCTGCCCACGCGCCCGTCGTTGTGTTCGACGGGGGTGCCGTACGCGGTGACGGCGGGCAAGGAGGTGGCCGTGTTGAGTTCCGGGATGGCATGCAGGATCGCGTTGGTGTGGCCGGGCACATCGATCTCAGGCACGATGGTGACGAAACGCTCGCTCGCGTAGCGCACCAGCTCGCGGTAGTCGCCCTGGGTGTAGTACCCCACCCGGCCCAACTCGCGCTGGTGGCCGTCCGGGTGGTCGAGCATGGCGGACTTGCCGCCGATGCTGGTGAGGCGCGTGTAGTCGACGGGGTCCGCCGGGTCCTTGCCCTCGTTGGTGATCTCGATGCGCCAGCCCTGGTCGTCGGCCAGGTGGAGGCGCAGGTAGCTCATCTTGTACGACGACATCGTGTCGACGATGCTCTTGACCTCGTCCACGGTGAGGAACGAGCGGGCGACATCTGCCATCACCGAGCGGTAGGAGAAGCGGGGGGCGTCCTCTATGGTGACGGCCGGGATGGCCCAGCTGGCGGTGACGATCCGTTCGGTCTCGTTGATCATCGGTGGGAGCAGCTGGAGCAGAGTGCGGGTGCCGTTCCAGAGGCCGTGCGGCGCGGAGGCTGTGATCGAGACCTTCTCCGCCGTGACCACCAGCCGGTAGCCCTCGTCCGCGTTGTCGGCGGAGACGGCCTGGTAGGCCGGGTCGAGGATGAGCTCGATGACGTCGGTCCACGAAGTCGCGGCGCCGTCGACGACGGAGAGGGCGAAGCCCGTGGGGGTCGCCATAGCGGATCGGAGCTGGTGGCCGACGGCAGCCGCGTCGCCGGAGGCCGAGATGACGGTACCGGCGCCCAGGACGAACGGCTCACCGTCGCCGACGGTGACGGACACCGGCAGCGGCACCAGGGAAAGCCCGCCTGCGGCGGGGGCAGGGGCCGGTCCGTCCCAGACTTCGAACTCGAAGAGGCTCACGCCGTACTTCATCCCGCCGATGGGCGTGCGCTCCAGCGCCTGCATCCGCACGTACTGGTAAGCCGTGGACGCCGTGGCACCCTGCGTGAAGACCTGGGTGTCCGAGGAGCCGCAGGTGGGCGTGACGTGGGCGGTGGCGTCGACCCAGGCGACCCCGTCGATGGAGACCTGCAGCGTGTAGCGCGCTGCGCAGGCAGCTTCCCACTCGATGCTCACGTGGTGCACGACGGTTGGCTCAGCCAGCCTGACCTGCAGGTATGCACTGTCCGAGGTGTTCGAGGACCAGCGGGTGGTGGCATTGCCGTCGATGGCCAAGTCCGGCCCGTTGCTCCCCGCGACCTCCTGTCCTGAAGCCGACGCGGTGGCACCGGCAGCCGCGAGGGCGACGTTGCGGCCCTCTTGAGCACCGGCGCTGGGGGCGGTGGTTGCGGCGAACAGGGTGGCCGACAACGCGGCAGCCGTGAGCAGCGCCAGGGCGCGGGTGCGGATTCTGAGCATCTGTGCACTTCCATGTGGGTGGGGTCCCGCCACGATGCGGATCGACTAGAGCACGCTATCCGGAGCTTCCTCTGCACGGCACTGGGCCTGCACAATCGCGCAGGCCCAGTGACGAGAGTGCTATCCGGCGGTGGCGAACATCACGATGTTGTTGAACACCCACTGGTTCGACTGGCTGAAGGTGTAGCCACCCGCGGGCTTCGCCGTGGCCGCGTACACCGTCGTCCACGTGTAGGAACGACACGCACCCCTACCCGTGGCGGCAGTGTCACACTCCGTCTTCCACTGACGACCAGCCGAAGTGAACTCCCCAGCCTGACCCAGCGGGTTACCCTCCCACGCCTGACGAGTCATGAACGGCAGATACGTCAGGTTGTTGAACGCCCACCCCGACTCCCGCACGAACAGCCCGTCCTCCACCTGGACCACAGTGGCCCAGATCTCCGTGCGGCACCGCTCCGTCTGCGAATACGCCTCACAGGCCGTCATCCACTGACGACCGTTGAACGTATGAAAGCCCGCTCTTGTGTATGGCACCTGAGGGACGAACTTGGCCGGCGGTGTGGCCGGCCTGGTCGACGGCCTGCCGCTCGGCGACTTCGTGGGAGTCGGCGACGGCTTGGTGATCGGCTTGGCCTCGACCGTCAGCGTGAAGACCGCCTTGGCAGGGTTGCCGGCGGCGTCGGTCACCACGACCGTGACCTGGAAGCTACCCTTACCCGTCGCGGTGCCGGTGATGAGACCGCTGCTGTCGACGGACAACCAGGCGGGTGCCCCGTCGAGCATGTAGCTGAGCGGCAGCGACCGGTCCGTGGCCCTGATCTGGATGGAGACACGGTCACCATCGGTGACACTGCGGTCCGAGAGGTCCTCGATCACGGGCGCCGAGGTGTCCGGCACCGCCGGCTCACGCACGGTGAGCGTGACGGAGCCGGCCGTGGTGCCGTCGCTCGCGCTGAGCACCGCCTGTCCGGCCGTCGCCGCTGCGGGCACCTGCAGGACCGCGGAGATACGGCCGAGTGTGTCGGCAATGGTGGTCGCCGAGTGCGATCCCAGGGTGAGCGTCACTGTGGAGCCGGCCTTGAAGCCCACCCCGGTCACGGTCACGTCCTGACCGGGGTCCACCAGCGCCGGAGTGACCTCCACGACGGCCTGGAGGGGCACGTCGACAAGGGACTCAGGCTGCGCGACGGCCGGGGCCTTGGCGGCGAGTTCGGCCGCATTGGTCCACGGCTGGCTGCTGCCGTTCTGCAGCACCGCCGACAGGGACTCGAACTTCAGGTACCGCGTGGCGACCGGCTGGTCGAACGTCACGGTCTTTGCCTCGTTCGCCGTGCTGAAGGATCCCGCGGCCACCTCGGTGCACACGGCATCGGTGGGTTCGGTGAAGCTGCGCTGCTGCAGTTCGGTGGCGGTGCGTTCCCCATAGGCGCCCGAGCAGGCGTCGATGGTGTAGCTGACCACCTGTCCGTTGCAGGCGGGGTACGCGATGGAGCCGCTGCAGTCGGCGGAGGGTCGCGGCAGGTACGTGAACGACGCAACGTCCTTCTCGCTGCCCAGGTCGAGCACGATGTAGTGCGGGTGCGTCGGGTTGGACCCCTGCCACTGGGTGTGCCAGTAGGTGGCCGGGTTGCCGTCGACGGCGGCCGACACGTAGCCGTTCGGGCTGGCGGTGCCACCCTCAGCAGGCTCCGCCGAGTCCCACGCCACAGCTCCAGCGATGGTCAGGTCCGACGGGTTCGTGAGGCGGATGATCGTCGAGGTGGTGACGGTGTCGCCCTCGAGGGTGGTCAGGGTGCCGCGGATGACGCCCGCGACCCCGGTGGCGGGGGCGCGAACGGTGACAGACGCCGTCGGGGATCCCTCCCCCAGCCACTGCTCCGAGGGGGTGACCGACCACCCGGCGGGCACCTGCACCCTGAGTGTGCTGTATTCCGCCACCTCGGCACCCTCGAAGGTGACCTGGGCGTCGGTGCCGTATGGCATGGTCACGGGCGTGTGCGCCACGCGCAACGACGTACCGTCCTGGGGCTCCGGCTGCGGCCACGGGGCGCGCTCACCCGACGACAGGGTCGTCCAACGATAGATCCGCCGGCTCACACCGTCTTCGGCCTCGGCCCAGACCTCAAGGACAGTGGACCCGCCTGTGACCGGCACGGTGTAGGTGCCGTCGGCGGCCGGGGCCAAAGCCACGCCGTTGACGCGGGCCGACAGGGTGGCCTCCGGGTCAGCCGTGGTGAACTTCACTGTGTAGCCGGCGAGGGTCTCTGCCACCTGATTCACGACGCCCTCGGTGGTGGCGTCCCGGACGGCGCCCGGGAAGGTAACGCCCTGAAAGTCGGCCGTGACGATGTCGGCCAGTCGGCCGGGGAGGTCTGCCGGGCGCGCCGGGCTCTGGGGGCCGGCCACGCCGCCGCCGAACTGCACCAGCGGAACGACGGCCGCGCCGACCGTGAGGTTGCTGAAGTCGAACGGATGCTGCAGCGACGTCTCGTTCTGGTAGCCGCCCACCAGCAGCACGACGCGGCTGGCATCGGTGATGGAGGCGTTGGACACCTCGGAGCCCACGTTGGTGAACGTGCTGCCGTCGGTGGAGTAGGAGCCTTGCACGCCCGTGCCGGTGCGGGTGAGTCGCAGGTGCACGGTGTCGCTAGGGGGATTGGCCGCTGAGCGGACCTCGTTGGCTGCGCCGGCCAGTTCCGTCACGACCCTGAGATCGGGGTTGCCGTTGCCGTGCTTGCGCTGGATCAGGACGTAGTTGTCGTCGTTGGTGTAGAGGCCGAGCCCGGCCTCTTCCCAGCCCTGCTGCGTGATCCCCTTCATGGTGACCGTCGCCGACTGCCCCGCACTGAGCGTGGGCGTGCGTAGGGCGACGGTGTTGCCGACGCTGTTGCCGGTGGCCCACAGCGAACCGCCGGTGGGCAGCAGGCGCAGCGACGAGTCGTCCTGCGCGATGATCCGGCCCGCGGTGGGCCTGATCACGTCGAAGGCCCCGGAGAGCACCGGTACCGGCGGGTCCGACGCCTCGGTGACCGTGACTGTGGCCGACAGGCTATCGGTGATGCCCAGCGGCGAGCTGCGCCAGCCGCTGATCTCGGCGGTACCGACACCCTTGGCGGTGACGACGCCGTTGCCGTCGACGGTGGCGACCGCAGGATCGCTCGACTCGTAGCCCGTGAGGCCCTGCGGCTCGGAGTTGTTGGCCTCGACCATGAGGTCCGCGTCGCCGTTGGTGAGGTCTGCCGCGGTCATGGCCGAGGTGGTGATGCGGCGGTTGAGCCCGTCGTCGTACACGTTCCCGGAGAACTCAACTCCGGTCGAGCCCCGGAGCACGTACAGCGGGCGGTTGTAGTTCGCGCCGGCCAGGGTGGCCTGGGTGGTCTCCCCGGGGGCCAGTTCGGCGTCGGCCAGCGTGATGGCGGAGGCGAGCCCGCGGTCGTAGCGACCGATGATGTTGCCGGTGACGCGCAGCCCGTTGACGGACTTCGCGTCGACGATCGTCGAGTCGCCCACGAGGAAGGTGTTGTCCTGGATGGTGATGTTCTCGTGCGCCTTGCGCTCCGGCACGATGGTGTTCAGGATCGGGTCCACGAAGATCACCGGATGGTTGCCTCCGGCCGCTCCTCCGGGGCGGGTGAAGAGGTTGCCGCGGATGGTGACGTCGCGCACGACGCTGGACTCGTACCAGTTGTTCGCGTCACCCGACATGTAGATCGAGGCCATCTCCATCTGGTCGAAGACGTTGTTCTCGATCAGCACCGGCTTGCGGGTGGTGACGAGGACGCCGCGCGTAGGGATGGATTCGAAGTGGTTGCCGCGCACCGTGAGCTGCGGGGAATAGGTGAGGTTCTCGACGACGTGCTGGTCGGCGGTGATGCCGGCCGGCAGGTCACGGTCGAAAGTGACCTTCATGGTGGTCAACGGCTTGTCGGCGTCGTAGCCGGAGGGGCCGTCGACCGAGACGACATTGCCCACCCAGTCCGGCACTTCGAGCATCGTGGACTTGGCCACGAACATGGCCTGGTTGCCGGGGTAGAACTGCGGGAAGCCCGCGGTCTCGTTGTGCATGTACTTCAGAGTCACCTCGCGGCCGTTGACCGCATCCACCTGCACGTAGGTGCCGTGCACGTTGATCGGGTCGTCGTGCGCGAAGCCGAAGCTCGAGTCCTCGATGAGGACCTCGCCCTTGTCGCCGGACACCTGGATCAGGTCGGCGAAGGCGGAGGTCGAGCGCCAGGAATCGCCGGGCTGGCGGAAGTTGACGTCACGCACCGTGAGGCCGTCGTTCATCTGGGCCACGACGCCGAACCCGTGCAGATAGCCCAGGTCCAGACCTGCCAGCGTCGTGTTCCTGGATTCGAACATCAGCATGCCGGAGGTGTCACGGGTGGTGGTGCGGACCTGGATGGAGCGACCCAACTCCATGGTGCTCCCGTGGAGGCGCAGCAGCCCGGGCTCGACCTCAGTGATGGAGGTCACGCCGTTGAAGAGGGCACCCGCGGCACTGCCGCTGCGCAGCAACCGGCCTGAGCTGTACTCGAAGGTCTGGGTGTAGCCGATCGTGCGCAGGCTCGGGTAGCTCCAGTAGGGCCGACCCGTGTAGGGGCTCAGCTCTGAGCTGAGCGACACGTCTGTGCCCGTGATGGAGTAGCGATAGCCGTCCGGGATTCTGACGTCGCGGTAGCCCTCCCCGGCGCCCGCCACCGTGATGTCCACGACGCGGGGGGAGATCCAGTCGAGGGCGAAGTTCTGCAGGGTGGCATTGGTGGAGCGCAGCGCAGCGAAGATGCTCTGCTGGCCGTGCATCACCAGCTGCGACCCGTTGCCCTCGACCGTGACGTCGGTCATGTCCTCGAGCAGGATGGCGATGCGCTTGTTCTTGTGGGAAGGGTTGGCGCCCACCGTGTTGGAGATGTACAGCTCACGCTCCGCCGCATTGTCGGGGTACATCTGGTAGGTGCCGTGGGGGAAGTTGAGCGTGACCGGCCCCCTGAGCGTCTTGGCATGCTCGATGGCGGCAGCCACTCCTTCCGTGGAGTCCGTGCTCCCGGTGGGGTCGGCCCCGAAGTCTGTGACCTGGACCACAGTGCCCAGGGCCATGGCGGTCAGGGCCGGGCCCGGCACCAGCCCCAACGTGAGGGCGAGCGCCGCGAACAGCACGAGGGGTCTGACGAAATGCCTGCGCATCTGCATGGGGCAACCTTCTGTCGACGGTGACGGATGCAAACGCTACGGGGCGCGCTCAGCTGAACCGCTAAACCCGCGTCAAATGAACATCCTTTCTGAAGCGTTGAAGGCCCCGGAGTCTTTCGACTCCGGGGCCTCGTGCAGCCGCCGCTCAGAGACCGGTCAGCGCTTCTCGGGACCTCCGAACATCACGATGTTGTTGAAGACCCACTCGTTGCTCTGCGAGAAGGTGTACCCACCCGCAGGCTTCGCGGTGGCCGCATACACCGTCGTCATCGTGTAGGAACGGCACGCGCCCCTACCCGTGGCGGCGGTGTCGCACTCGGTCTTCCACTGACGACCAGCCGACGTGAACTCCCCAGCCTGACCCAGCGGGTTACCCTTCCACGCCTGACGCGTCATGTACGGCAGGTACGTCAGGTTGTTGAACGCCCACCCCGACTCCCGCACGAACTTACCGTCCTCCACCTTGACCACAGTGGCCCAGATCTCCGTGCGGCACCGCTCCGTCTGCGAATACGCCTCACACGTCGTGAACCACTGACGGCCGTTAAAGTCGTGCTTACCCGGCAGCGTGTACGGCACCGACGGCACGTACTTGTCCGAGGCCGGCGTGGTCGTCGGCTTACCCGACGGCGTGACCGTCGGCTTCACTGAGGGCTTCACCGACGGCGACTTCGACGGGCTCGGCGACACAGACGGGCTCGGTGACGCCGAGGGCGAAACGCTCGCCGACGGCGACGGCGACGGCGACGGCGACGGCGACGGCGACGGCGACGGCGACGCAGCCGGCGTCACCATGACCGTTGCGGATCCGGCGGCGGTTCCGTCAGTGGCGCTCACCGTCGCGGCACCAACCGCTTGGCCGGCTGGCACGGTGATCTGCGCCGTGGCCACGCCCACCTCGTTGGCGGGCACGGTCACCGCGCTGCCCCCGAGCGTCACCGTCACGTCCGCGCCGGGCACGAACCCTATGCCGATCACGGTCACCTCAGAGCCCCGCTCAGCCGTCGCTGGGGACACAGACACCCGCGCGTCGGTCAGCGGAGCATCGGTCAGGTCAGCCACCTCGACAGGCCCCCGGAGGTTGAGCTCCGCGATCTGCGCCCACGGCTGGCTCTGCCCGCCGGACGCGGTCACGGCCGATGTGGACGTGAGACGCAGGTACCGCGTGGTGACGGGCTGGTCGAAGGTAACCGTCTTGGCGTCGGTGTTCGACGCGTCGAAGTTGCCCTTCGCCACCTGTGTGTAGACAGCATCTGCGGGGTTCGCGAAGGCTCGGCCCTGCAGTTCGGTCGCGGTCCGGGTGCCGAAGGTGCCCGTCGCCGAGTGCACCTCGAAGCCGACGATCTGCCCGTTACAGGCTGCCGGATTGATCGAGGAGCCACACGCCGACTTGGGGCGGGGCACGTACGTCAGCGAACCGATCGTCTGCACCGACCCGAGATCCACGGTGATGAAGTGCGGGTGCGGCGGGTTCGAGCCCTCCCACTGCGTGTGCCAGAACGACGCCGGGTTGCCGTCGATGGCGGCGGTGACGTAGCCGTTGCCCCCGCCTTCGGCCGGTTCCGCCGAGTTCCACGCTACGACGCCGGAGATGGCGACCGGGGCGGCCGGGTTCACCAGGGCAATCTGCGCCGACACAGCGCCGGTTTCACCCGTCGGGGTCAGCACCGTGGCGGTGATCACTCCCGACGTGCCCGACTGTGGCGCCCGCACCGTGACGGTGGCGATGCCATCGCCGGCGGGAACCCACTGACGCGAGGGGGAGACTACCCAGCCTGCCGGAGCATCCACGACCAGCACGCTGTCGGCGGGCAGACCGTTGGTGATCAGCGAAATGGTCTGGGTGGTGCCCAGCGTCATACCGGTGGGTTCGCTGGCCAGCTCCACCAGCGGAGCGCGGCTGACCACGAGCTCGAAGGTGACACTCGCGGACCCGCCGCGACCGTCGCTGACAGTGACCGTCACCTGGCTGGTGCCCGTGGCAGTCGGTGAGCCGGAGATGAGGCCGGTCTCGGCGTTGAGGGTGACGCCGGCCGGGAGGCCGGTCGCCGAATAGGTCAACGCGTCCCCATCGCGGTCGGACGCGAGGATCTGGATCGCGACGTCGCGCTCGACGATGGCGCTCTGGGCGCCGACATCGGTGATGCGGGGCTCACGGTTGCTGTCGGGATCGACGAACACCTCAAGGTTCTGGCTCGCGTCGTACGACGCGAACCAGTCTTCGGCCGGGGCAGCACCGATGGTGGGCATGACCTTACCGTCGTACGTGGTGACCACGACGGGCTCGTCCGCAGTGCCGTAGGCCCACAGGCGGGCGCTGGAGTCGTCACACGAGGTGCCCGACTTGAAGAAGACCGTCGCACTCGGCGCCAGGTCCAGGGTGCGCAGCTGCTCAAGCGAGTTCAGCGGCGCGGTCTGGGTGCCGGGGCCGGCGGTCGGGGCTTCACAGTCGATCCAGATGTCCGTGGGTCGACCGGGGTCCTGCTCCAACGTCTGGTAAAGCGACAGGTTCGCGATGCCGTAGGTGCCGCGTGCCGAGGGTACGGTGACGCGGAATTCCTGGGCGGTCACGGGGGTGTCGAGACGCCAGATGCGGTTGACACCGACGGCACGCCCGGTGGCGATCTGCTGCCAGTTGCCGGCGACCTTCGCCTCGACCTTGACCTCGCGGATCTGCTGGCCGTGGTCCGCGGCGTCCTCGCTGAGGCTGATGCGGTTGACGCGCTGGGGCGAGCCGAGGTCGATCAGCAGCGGCGTGGTGTCGTCGCCGCCATCGGAGACCCACGACGAGCGGCTGTTGCCGTCGGTGATGTCGTGGGTGGTCTCGCTGCCGACGGTGACCGCGCGGCCGAGTGCGAGGTCGTTGCCGAACGCCTTGCGACGCAGCTGTGCGAAGTCCATGATCGCGTCGACGTTGGATTGCGACAGTCGACCCTCCGTCGTCGGGGGCACGTTCAGCAGCAGGACGGAGTTGCGGCCAACGGATGCATCCCAATGGTTGTCCAGCAGCGCCTGCCCCGTCTTCGGGGTGTCCTTGCCCGGGCCCCAGAACCAGCCCGGGGTGAGCTTCATGTCGGCCTCGGACGGCCACCAGTGCAGGTGGCTCGCCCGTCCGTCCTGCGTGGCGGAGACGATCTGGTCGTCGAAGCCGTACAGCTGGTCGAAGTTGCCCGATTGGACGGCGCCGATCCTGCCGCCGGGTTCGCTCTCCTTGACCGGTACGACAGCCCACTCGTCATTGCGGGCCCAGCCGTGCTCATTTCCGACCCAGCGGATGTCGCGGCCACCCACGGCGATCTGCGCCTTGGGTTGCAGCTTCTTGATCAGGTCGTAGTACGCCGAGTAGTCGAAGCGCTCGGTGCCGGAGGTGTTGCCGCCGGCACCGTCGAACCACACCTCGTCGACCTGGCCGTACTGGGTGAGGACTTCGTACAGCTGGTTCAAGAAGTACTGGCCGTAGTCGGTGGCGTTGTAGTTGTAGGTCGGCAGGTCGCCGGCGGCCACTGCTGCCGAGCGGTCGTCACCCTCCACCAACGTGGGAATGGTGCGGGGCGTCGCTGAGGAACCGTTGGCGTAGATGCCCTTGATCTCGGCATTCGAGTCAGCCGGTGACAGGTACAAGCCCACGCCGATGCCGTACTTGCGCGCGGCTTCGGTGAACTCCTTGACGATGTCGCCTTCGCCGTTCTTCCACGGGGAGGCGGAGATGTCGTAGTCGGAGTAGCGGGTCGGGTAGGACAGGAAGCCGTCGTGGTGCTTGACGGTCAGCACTGCCATCTTCATGCCGGCGTCGCGCAGGTTCTTCAGCCACGAGTCGATGTCGGCGTTGGTGGGATTGACCTTCTCCGCCGGGTAGGTGCCGTAGCCCCACTCGATGTTCTCGAAGGTGTTCGGGCCGAAGTGCAGGAAGCCGGTGTACTGCAGTTCCTGCCAGTCGAGCTGCTCCGCCGTCGGGCGGACTGCGCTGGCCTTGGCAATGATGTCTTCGCGGCAGTCCTCCGCGCTGACCGCGACGAAGTTTCCAGTCTCGAAGGGGCCGCCTTCGCAGGTGGCGACCGGATCCTGCGTCTGGAACAGGAAGGCTTCACTGCGGAACGCCTCGTTCAGCTGGGCCAGGCGGGCGCGCTGGATGGTGCCGGCGAAGCCGCGGTCGAGGCCGGCGGTGTTGACGTCGTTTCCGAAGGCGGTGCCACCGGGGATGGCCTGACGCATCAGCGTGGTGGCGGTGATGGTGGGACCGGCCACGCCGTCGAGCCAGAGGTGCATCTTCGCGCCGCCCTCGGGCTGCGGGTCGTAGGCCACCGAAAGGACGTGCGACGCTCCAGCGGCCGGAAGCGCGATGGTGGCGATGTGATTGGACCAGTTGCCCGCGGTTCCCGTGGGGTTGCTGGAGAAGCCGTAGCGGAGCTGCCCGTCCTGGTAGCGGACGAAGGAGTTGCCTCCGAGCGCGAAGATGGTGGCGAGGGTGCGCTGCGTGGCCGAGGGCGTGAACTCGAGCTCGGCGACGAAGCCGGCGTCGAGATTCACCGCGCTGAGCGGGTTCGGGTCGGCCAGGAAGTTGAGCGCGTGCGTGGCGGCGCTCAGAGTCGCCTGGCCGCCGCCGACGGTGGCGCCTCCACGGGACGTCAGGGCACCTTCCACGGTCTCCCCCGCCGCGGGCACGTAGGCCGTGCCGTCGAGCGAGCCGTCGAAGGAGACGTCGAGCAGGTCGGTGGTCAGGGCACGCGGCTGGAACTCGAAGGCCACGTCGGCCGAGCCGTCGGTGGCGGCGACGCGGACCTCGTGCAGCGTGCCGGGCATCCCACGGTCCTGTCCCGCCGGGTGCACGTCATTGCCGAAGCCGAACATGTTCGCCGAGCCGCTCGCGACCACGAGGGGGTGCGGGCCCGTCACCGGGGGCATGGCGACCCCGTCGAGCATGAGGTCGACGGTGGTCTGGGCAGCCGTGTAACGGTAATGCAGTGAGATCGCATGGCGTTCGCTGTCCGACGGCAGCTCCACGTCGCGCGTGTGCTTGGTCCAGGATCCGCCGAGGTTCGTGTCCCAGCCGTAGCGCAGCTTGCCGTCCTGCGCACGGACGTAGAAGTTGCCACCCGCGGACATGATCGTGTCGAAGTGGCCGACGGCGTTGGGGGTGTACTGCACCTCCATGAGGAAGCTCTTGGTTCCGCTGTCGAGCGCGAAGTTGTTCGGCAGGAACCGGATGCCCTCGGTTCCTCCGGCGAGGACGACGCCCTCGCCGGGCACCTGGTCCTCGTTCCCGTCCATTCGCTGCAGCGTGCCGCGCTTGAGCTCGGTTCCCTGGGCGGTGTAGTCCTCTGTGCCCACGAGAGAGCCGCCGAACGCGACGTTCAGCGAGTCGCCCTCTGCAGCTTGGGCGGGTTGAAGGGTGGGGGTCATGGTTGTGGCGAGAGCCACAGCGAGGGCACTGACGAGCACCTTGCTGAAGCCTGCGAATCGCTTGCGCACGGGCATTGGTCTCCGATCCTGATCAGCTCTGATCCAGTGACGTCATGCTAGACCGCGGTGTTAGCGTTGCCACGATGTGGACAACGCGACTGCGCGGTAGCCCTACGCGAGAGGGTGCAGCCCACCCACGGGTTCGGCGTCATTCCGCTTCGGGGCGGAGCCGGCAGAGGAGCGGGAACGGCGAAGGGGCCGCACAGCCAAGCTGTGCGGCCCCTTCGCGGATCAGTAGATCAGATCACTTGAGGATCTTGGTGACATTGCCTGCACCGACGGTACGGCCGCCTTCACGGATGGCGAACTTGAGGTTCTCCTCCATGGCGATCGGCTTGTTGAGGTGCACGGTCATCTCCGTGTTGTCGCCGGGCATGACCATCTCGGTTCCAGCGGGGAGCTGGACGACGCCGGTCACGTCGGTGGTGCGGAAGTAGAACTGCGGGGAGTAGTTCGAGAAGAACGGCTTGTGACGGCCGCCTTCTTCCTTGTTCAGCACGTAGACGTTGGCCTCGAAGTCGGTGTGCGGGGTGGTCGAGCCCGGCTTGATGACGACCATGCCGCGCTCGACGTCTTCCTTCTTGGTGCCGCGGAGCAGCAGGCCGACGTTCTCGCCAGCGCGACCCTCGTCGAGGATCTTGCGGAACATCTCAACACCGGTGACGGTGCTGGTCTGCTTCTGCTCACGGATGCCGATGATGTCGACGGTGTCGCCGGTGTTGACGACGCCGCGCTCGATGCGGCCGGTGATGACGGTGCCACGACCGGTGATCGTGAAGACGTCCTCAACAGGCATCAGGAAGGGCTTGTCGGTGTCGCGCTCGGGCTGCGGGATGTACTCATCCACGGCCTCCATGAGCTCGAGGACCGACTTGCTCCACTTCTCGTCGCCGTTCAGGGCGGGGAATGC
This sequence comes from Tessaracoccus zhenghani, assembly GCF_055326325.1. Lineage (NCBI taxonomy): Bacteria > Bacillati > Actinomycetota > Actinomycetes > Propionibacteriales > Propionibacteriaceae > Tessaracoccus > Tessaracoccus zhenghani. Next base: position 265,969 of record NZ_JBUZNQ010000001.1, read on the forward strand.
GGCAACGCGGACGATCTTGGTGTCTTCGAAGCCCTGAGCGGTCAGGATCTCGTCGAGTTCCATCTCGACCAGGTCGATGAGGTCAGCGTCATCGTCGTCGATCATGTCGCACTTGTTGAGCGCGACGACGATCGCCGGCACGCCGACCTGGCGAGCCAGGAGAATGTGCTCGTGGGTCTGAGCCATCGGGCCGTCGGTGGCGGCGACCACGAGGATGGCGCCGTCCATCTGAGCCGCACCGGTGATCATGTTCTTGACGTAGTCAGCGTGTCCGGGGCAGTCGACGTGCGCGTAGTGACGCTTCTCGGTCTGGTACTCGACGTGCGAGATCGAAATGGTGATACCACGCTGGCGCTCTTCGGGCGCCTTGTCGATCTGGTCGAACGCCGAGGCAGAGTTCCACTGCGGGTACGCGTCGTGCAGCACCTTCGTGATCGCCGCGGTGAGAGTGGTCTTGCCGTGGTCGACGTGTCCGATGGTGCCGATGTTGCAGTGCGGCTTGGTCCGCTCAAACTTGGCCTTTGCCACGAGGGCTCCTTCTTGGATCTCGCCACGCACTCTGCGCAGCTCTAGATTTTCGGGGTTCCTGATGCCGGTAGGGCACAAGGGACTCATTCATTTTTGTGCAGTGAGCGCCGATAGTCAAACCAGAGGTGCTCACACTGATCGGCCAGTCTAGCGAATAGGTTCGAACTGCGGAGCGGCGAGGTTCAGATCCGGTCCCGATTGCCTATGGCCGAGGGCCGCAGCATCGAGATGTGGGCGATGCCGGCCTCCTCGAACTGCTCCGCCACCGGCCTGAACCCGAAGCCCGCATACAGGGCCTGGACGTAGGTCTGTGAGTGCAACACCATCGGCTGGGTGCCCAGGCGGTCCACGGCCTCCCGGATGAGCACGCGGGCCAGCCCCTCACCTCGCCGGTCGCTCCGTACCGCCACCCGGCCCAGCGCCCAGGAGGCGCCGTATTCCGGCGTGGCGAGCCTGAGCGTGCGCAGGTAGGCCGCCGCTCCCCCGTCGTCGTGGATGGCGTAGTGCAGCGTCTGCGGTGCGCGGTCGTGCGCGTCGATATCCTGGACGTCGGCACGCTGCTCCACGTAGAACACCACCGAGCGCAGCACGGCGATGTCGAAGAACTCGTCCTTGCCCAGTTCGGCCCAGGTCCTGATCCGCATGTCCACAGCGTCACTGTATAGAAAACCGGCCGGGAGCTTTCGCTCCCGGCCGGTCTCACACATCGTGGGGCCGAGTGCTACTCGCCCTTCGCCTTGGCGACGATCTCTTCCATGATGTTCTTCGGGGTCTCGGCGTAGGAATCGAATTCCATCGAGTAGTTGGCCTGGCCCGAGGTCTTCGAGCGCAGGTCACCCACGTAGCCGAACATCTCCGAGAGCGGCACGAGCGCCTTGACGACACGGTTGCCGTGAAGCTCGTCCATGGACTGGATCGAGCCACGACGCGAGTTCAGGTCACCGATGACGGTGCCCAGGTAGTCCTCGGGCGTGGTGACCTCGACGGCCATGACGGGCTCCAGGATTGCCGGGTCCGCCTTGCGCGCGGCTTCCTTGAAGGCCATGGAGCCGGCGAGCTTGAACGCCAGCTCCGAGGAGTCGACGTCGTGGTAAGCGCCGTCGGTCAGCGTCACCTTGATGTTGTCGACCGGGTAGCCGGCGAGCACGCCGAACTGCAGGGCCTCCTTGACGCCGGCGTCCACCGCGGGAATGTACTCGCGGGGGATGCGGCCGCCGGTGACGGCGTTGACAAACTCGTAGCCGGAGCCGGGCTCGGTGGGCTCGAGGTCGATGATGACGCGCGCGAACTGGCCGGAGCCACCGGTCTGCTTCTTGTGCGTGTACTCGACCTTCTGCACCTTGCGGCGCAAGGTCTCGCGGTACGCGACCTGCGGCTTGCCGATGTTCGCCTCGACCTTGAACTCCCGCTTCATGCGGTCGATCAGGACGTCGAGGTGCAGCTCACCCATACCGGCGATGATGGTCTGCCCGGTCTCCTCGTCGGTGTGGACCCGGAAGGTGGGGTCCTCCTCCGCGAGACGCTGGATGGCGTGCGACAGCTTCTCCTGGTCGGACTTCGTCTTCGGCTCGATCGCCTGCTCGATGACGGGGTTCGGGAAGGTCATCGACTCCAGCACGATGGGGTTGGCCGGGTCGCACAGGGTCTCGCCGGTGGTGGTGTCCTTGAGCCCCATGACCGCGCAGATCATGCCGGCACCGATGGAGGGGATCTCCTCACGCTTGTTGGCGTGCATCTGGTAAATCTTGCCGATGCGCTCCTTGCGGCCCTTGGTCGAGTTGAGGACCTGCGAACCAGACTGCAGGACGCCGGAGTAGACGCGCACGAAGGTCAGGCGACCCAGGTGCGGATCGGCGGCGACCTTGAAGGCGAGGGTCGACAGCGGCTCGTCGTCGGAGGGGTGACGCTCGAGCTTGACGTCCTCGTGGCCGGGCTTGAAGCCGTCGATGGCGGGCACGTCGAGCGGCGACGGCAGGTAGGCGACGACCGCGTCGAGCAGGGGCTGCACGCCCTTGTTCTTGAACGAGGTGCCACAGACCACGGCGGTGAACGCGTTGGTGATGACGCCCTTACGGATGGCCGCCTTGACCTGCGCGACCGAGGGCTCCTCGCCTTCCAGGTACAACTCCATGATGTCGTCGTCCACGTCCGCCACCCGCTCGATGAGCGTGGCGTGGGCAGCCTCGGCCTCGGCCCGGAGCTGGGCGGGGATCTCCTCGACGTCGTAGTCCTCGCCCATGGCGGTCTCGCCGCGCCACGTCAGCGCGCGCATCTCCACGAGGTCGACGACGCCCAGGAAGTCACCCTCGGAGCCGATGGGCAGCTGCAGCAGCACCGGATCGGTGTTGAGGCGCTCGCGGATCGTCCTGACGACGTGGCTGAACGAGGCGCCGGTGCGGTCGAGCTTGTTGATGTAGCAGATGCGCGGCACGCCGTACTTGGTGGCCTGGCGCCACACGGTCATCGACTGCGGCTCGACGCCGGCCACGCCGTCGAACACCGCAACGGCGCCGTCGAGGACGCGGAGCGAACGCTCGACCTCGACCGTGAAGTCCACGTGCCCGGGGGTGTCGATGATGTTGATGAGGTGTTCGTGCCAGAAACAGGTCGTCGCGGCGGACGTGATCGTGATGCCGCGCTCCTGCTCCTGCTCCATCCAGTCCATGGTGGCTGCGCCGTCATGGGTCTCACCGATCTTGTGGTTCTTGCCGGTGTAGAACAGGATGCGCTCGGTCGTGGTGGTCTTGCCGGCATCAATGTGCGCCATGATGCCGATGTTGCGAACCTTGTTCAGGTCGGTCACAGTTCGGTCCTTCTCGAGTATCGAAGAGTCAAGTCGTTAGACGGTGAGAGCCCCCGTACCCTGCGGTACGGGGGCAGCTGAATCACCAGCGGTAGTGGGCGAAGGCGCGGTTGGCCTCGGCCATCTTGTGCGTGTCCTCGCGGCGCTTCACGGAAGCACCCAGACCGTTCGAGGCGTCGAGAATCTCGTTCATGAGACGCTCGGTCATCGTCTTCTCGCGACGAGCGCGGGAGAAGCTGACGAGCCAACGCAGCGCCAGAGTGTTCTGACGGCCGGGCTTGACCTCGATCGGCACCTGGTAGGTGGCGCCACCGACGCGGCGGGACTTGACTTCGATCGAAGGCTTGACGTTGTCGAGAGCCTTCTTCAGCGTCTGCACCGGATCGGTACCGGTCTTGGCGCGGGCGCCCTCGAGGGCGTCGTAGACGATGCCCTGGGCGACGGACTTCTTACCGTCGAGCAGGATCTTGGAGACGAGCTGCGAAACGAGCGGCGAACCGTAGACGGGGTCGATGACCACGGGACGCTTCGGGGCGGGACCCTTGCGAGGCATTACTTCTCCTTCTTGGCGCCGTAGCGGCTGCGGGCCTGCTTGCGGCCCTTGACACCCTGGGTGTCGAGCGAGCCGCGGACGATCTTGTAGCGCACACCGGGGAGGTCCTTCACACGACCACCGCGCACGAGCACCATCGAGTGCTCCTGGAGGTTATGGCCGACGCCCGGGATGTAGGCGGTGACTTCGATGCCGGAGCTCAAACGCACACGCGCGACCTTACGGAGCGCGGAGTTCGGCTTCTTCGGCGTGGTGGTGTACACGCGAGTGCACACGCCGCGGCGCTGGGGCGAGCCCTTCAGCGCGGGCGTATTGCTCTTGGACGGTTTGTCCCTGCGGCCCTTCCGGACCAGCTGCTGAATAGTTGGCACCTGTTTGGTTTCACTTTCGTTGTCTGGATATTGGCGGGGGTTTCCCTGGCGCAGGTCTCCGTGTCATCGTTCCGGGTCACCGTTCCGGGCAGAAACACAGTTGGCTGCCGTGCGAACACCGCACGCGTCAGGGATCCTCGCAACGTTTAGGACCTGAGCGTCATGCCAGGGCACGCACAATCGCGCCCTAGTCCGGGCACGCTTGCCAAGATTACTCCACCGGTGCCTGAGGGTCAAAAATCCCGCGGACCAAAATGGCACCCCCTAGTGAGGTGCCGCCAGCCCCCCGTCACACAAGCCGGCCGCCCTCCCGTCAGGGAAGGCGGCCGGCTCACACCCTCAGGTGCACCGTCAGCGCTTCTCCGGTCCCCCGAACATCACGATGTTGTTGAACACCCACTCGTTGCTCTGGCTGAAGGTGTACCCACCGGCAGGCTTGGCGGTGGCGGCGTACACCGTCGTCATCGTGTAGGAGCGGCACGCGCCCCTGCCTGTGGCGGCGGTGTCACACTCGGTGCGCCACTGACGCCCACCGGAGGTGAACACACCGTCGGTGGTCGAGCCCAGGTCGCCCAGCGGGTTGCCCTTCCAGGCCTCCCGCGTCATGAACGGCAGGTACGTCAGGTTGTTGAACGCCCACCCCGACTCCCGGACGAACTGGCCGTTGTCCACCTTGACCACCGTGGCCCAGATGTCAGTGCGGCACCGCTCCGTCTGCGAATACGGCTCACACGTGGTCATCCACTGACGACCGTTGAAGTCGTGCTTCCCGGGCTGGGTGTACGGCGCAGTGCGGACGAACTTGCCGGTGCCCGCAGTAGCAGTGGGCTTCACCGTCGGCGACTTCGACGCAGTCGACGACACCGTCGGCTTCCCGGTCGGCGTCGCAGACGGGGAAGGCCCGACCTTCGGCTGCACCGAGATGGTGAATTCCATCAGAGCCACGTTGCCCGCAGCGTCGGCGACCAGCACCGTCACCTCGTGGTCACCGACCGCGATCGTCGTGCCCGAGATCACGCCGGACTGGGCGTTGATGCTGAGTCCTGCAGGTAGGCCGGTGGCGGAGTGGACCAGTGGCGTGGAGTCATCCTGCGCTCCTACCCGGATGGTCGCGGCCACGCCCGACGTGACTTTGGTGGTGGCCAGCTGCGTGACCGCGGGAGCGGAAATGTCTCCCTGAGGATCGATCTCCGGTGCGGGGATGATCACCTCGTAGATCGAGAGGTAGGGGCTCAATGCCTTCTCCGTCACGTTGATCCGCACATACCGCGCATCGACCTGGTCGAACTCGAGTTGGTCCACCCGCTCGCCGGAGCTCTGGGCGCTCCTGGAGCCGACTTCCGTCCAGGTCACTGCGTCGTCCGAGACGAGCACGGTGTAGGCGGCGGCAGCGGCCGCTTCCCAATGGACCTGAACCTGATCCATGGCGCGCCGGGCACCGAGATCGATCTGCAGCCACGTGGGCATCGCATAACTGGCGGACCAGCGCGTGCGCAGGTTGCCGTCGAGGGTGTTCTCCGGACCGAACGCCGGTGCCTCGTTACCGGAAGCGGTGGCGGTGGCGCCATCGGTCAGCGGACGCGGCCCGTTGACCACGACCTCCCAGGCGCTCGCACCTGCTTCGGACTTTGCCGAGACCCGCACGTACCGGCCGATCATGGCGGCGAACTCGACGCTGTTGCCGGTGACGTGCACCGCGACCGCGCGCCAGTTCTCGCCGTCGTCGGAGATCTCCACGTGGTACGAGGTGGGCAGGGGTTGGGCCCAGGCGACGTCCACGCTCTCGATGGTGTTCGACGCGCCGAGATCAACCACGAAGGAGGGGTCCTTCTGCGTGCTGACCCACCGCGTCGTGCGGCTGCCGTCGGTGAGCGCCGCAGCGGGACCCTCCGGAGTGCTGGACGAAGCGGTGACGCTGGCATTGCGGCTCAGCTCGACGGTACCGGGCTGCGACACCGCACCGATGGTGGTCAGACCGGGGCCCCGCCCGATCTCGCGGACCCCCGCGGTGAACTCGGCGTAGGTGCGCGTCGGGGTCTGTGCATTCCACGTCTTCTGGGAGATGACAGGGAAGGAATCCTCGATCAGACCGTCGACGTCGAGTTCGGTGTAATCAGCGTCCACCAGGTCGTTCCAGACCGCGAACCGGGCGCCGTTGGGCGCACCCGCCGGCACGATGTCGGTGGCGTCGAGCCTGTTGGGCAGCCACACGTCGTAGAGCCGCTGGTTGTTGAGGCCTTGGCCGTGGTAGTAGTTCGCGAACGGCACCACGTAGAGGGTGGAGTCGTTCATGTTGATGTACTCGTAGCCGTCAGCCTCTGCGCTGGCCATGCCGTACCAACCGTTGTTCCAAGCGCCGATCAGCACGTCACGGTCATAGCCGGCAGCTGAACCGTGCATCACCGTCATGGAGCCCCACGCGGCCGGCTTCTTGCCGTGGCTGCGGATGTACGCAGCCATCTCATTGAAGAAGTCCCGGTACTCCTCGGCCTCTGCTCGGCTGTACTCATCCGCGCCGAAGTGGACGACCGGGCCCTCGAACCAGTCGATGAACTCGCCGAAGATCAGCTTGATCATCTCGCGCGTCTCCGGCTTGGAGAGGTCGAGCATGTCGTCGTCGCCTCCGTTGAGTCCCAGTTCGGGGCGCCACTGGATGAACGCCAGCGAGTGTGCAGGCACGTCGATCTCGGGCGTGATCACGACGGCGTTATCAGCTGCGGTCTCCTCGAAGGAGCGCCAGGTCTCTCGGTCGTAGCTGCCGTCCTCAGCCGCGAGACCGGCCAACTCGGGGTTGTCCGAGGCGAGGCGGAAAGCGGCGTACCCGTCCTGCCAGCCGGTGCTGGGGCGAGGGATCTGGTTGTCGTTCAGGTGGATCTGGAAGGAGTTCAGCTTGTACCAGCCCATCATCTTGATGTAGTCGCGCAGGAACTCGGGTGTGAAGTAGCGGCGGCCGACATCGAGCATGAAGCCACGGTCGGCGTAATCGGGCCAGTCGTGCGCCGTACCGACGGGGAACTGGTCGCGTCCCTCTGACTGCATCAAGCCCTGCAGGAGAGTGCGCGTTCCGTAATACAGACCCTGCTCACTGTGAGCGGTGATCGTCACCTGGTCCTCGCCGGCGACAAGCTCGTAGCCCTCGGCGTTGAACAACTCGCCGGCCCCCGTGACGCTGAGCTCCTCATCTATCAGCAGGACGATATCCGCGGAGCCCGTGGTCGTGGTGGTCTGCGCAGGGAAGCCGGTGTAGGCGGTGAGGTCATCGACGAAGCGGCCGGCGAGATCCGCGGCTTCTGGCGCGGCGACGGTCGTCGGTCCATCCGCATCCTGTTGGAAGTTGCCTTGGCCCCCCACCCATTGCTGTAGTTCCGGAACGATGAGCGGTGCGGCGTTGGGCTGCGCGTTCGCGTGCGGTGCCGCAAGCGTGCTGCCGACCATCGCCACTGCCATGATGGGGACAAAATACCGAGCCAGTGACTTCATCATGAATCCTTTCGACGCCCCAAGACACCATCCCGGGGTTCCTTGTGTCTGCAGGTCGGGGCGATGTGCTCACCCACCTTGAGCAACACCACCAACGGCCGCTCAGCCTTCAGCACCGGGTTCGGGGCGGGACCGATCGGCTCGAACGCGTCTGCGCAGGCGCGGATGATACCGCGGCGCCACCTCGATCAGCAGTGGGGGTGGCTTGGGGATTCGTTATGAAACCGAGACTGACCGATTGCGCGATTCACGTTGACGGGGGCCTCTCAGTTGAGCACCATGTGACAGAGAAAACCGTTTCACGGGTCCTCGTATGCCGCCCCGTGTCACACATGCCGATTCGTCGGAGAGGGCATCAGAGCCCCACCCAGGGATGGCCAGAGTTGGCCTCCACTGATCCGTTTCTAGGAGGAAACGATAATGAAGCTCAATCGTCGCGGGTTCATCGGGCTGGGCGCTGCCAGCGTTGCCGTCCTCGGTCTGGCCGCCTGCGGAAATGACACCGCCGCACCCGGTACCGATCCGACCACCTCCGCCAGCGCCGGCGGAGGCGAAGCGGCAGCCGGCGGCAAGGTCGGCGTCTCGATGCCCACCCAGACCTCGGAGCGCTGGATCGCCGACGGCGACGCCGTCAAGTCGCAGCTCGAGGAGGCCGGCTTCGAGGTCGACCTGCAGTTCGCCAACGATGACATCCCGACCCAGTCGCAGCAGGTCGACCAGATGATCACCCAGGGCGTCAAGGTCCTCATCATCGCCGCCATCGACGGCACCGCGCTCGCACCGCAGCTGGATGCAGCGGCCGCAGCCGGCATCAAGGTGATCTCGTACGACCGTCTGATCCGCGACTCGGAGAACGTCGACTTCTACGTTTCCTTCGACAACTTCAAGGTCGGCGTCGCTCAGGGCCAGTCCCTCATCGACGGCCTCGCTGAGCGCTTCAGCGCCGAGAATCCCGCCAACATCGAACTGTTCGCCGGATCGCTGGACGACAACAACGCCCACTTCTTCTTCGACGGCGCCATGTCGGTCCTGCAGCCGAAGATCGATGCGGGCGAGTACGTCGTCCCCTCGGGCCAGACCTCCATCGAACAGGCCGCCATCCTCCGTTGGCAGCAGGAGACCGCGCAGAAGCGCATGGAGGACCTCCTCACCGCCAACTACGGCGACAAGAAGCTCCACGGCGCCCTGTCCGCCTACGACGGTCTCTCGCGCGGCATCATCACCGCTCTGGAGAACAACGGCTACGGCGGCGAGACCTTCCCCATCGTCACCGGTCAGGATGCCGAGATCGCTTCGGTCAAGCTCATCAACGACGGCATCCAGTACTCGACGATCTTCAAGGACACCCGTCTCCTGGCTGAGCAGGCCGTCAAGGCCGCCGTCGCACTGCTCGAGGGCAACGAGCCCGAGGCCAACGACACCGAGACCTACGACAACGGCATGAAGGTCGTGCCGTCGTACCTCCTCGACGTCACCACCGTCACCAAGGACAACGTCACGGAGGCTCTGGTGGACACCGGCTACTGGACCCAGGAGCAGGTCGACTCCGGCGTTGCCTGATCCCGGGTAACTGACGTGATGGGGCCGGTGGTTGAATATCAACCGCCGGCCCCATCCGAGATTGAAAGCAGGCATACCTTGAGCGACATCATTCTCGAGATGCGCAACATCACCAAGGAATTCCCCGGTGTGAAGGCGCTGTCAGACGTGAATCTCAGCGTGCGGCGTGGCGACATCCACGCCATCTGCGGTGAGAACGGAGCCGGCAAGTCCACCCTCATGAAGGTGCTGTCAGGCGTCTACCCGCACGGAACCTACGATGGCCAGATCTTCTTCGATGACGAAGAGGTCAAGTTCAACTCGATCAACCAGTCCGAGGCCAAGGGCATCGTCATCATCCACCAGGAGCTGGCACTGGTTCCCCAGCTGTCCATTGCGGAGAACATCTTCCTCGGCAACGAACAGGCGCAGAACGGCCGCATCAACTGGCACAAGACGAACCAGCGGGCAGCCCAACTGCTGCGCCAGGTGGGCCTCGACGAGAACCCCACCACCCTCATCCAGGACATCGGCGTCGGCAAGCAACAGTTGGTCGAGATCGCGAAAGCCCTCTCCAAAGAGGTCAAGTTGCTGATCCTCGACGAGCCCACGGCCGCTCTCAACGACACTGACTCAGCACACCTTCTCGGCCTGCTGCGCCAACTGCGTGAGCAGGGCATCACGTCGATCATGATCTCCCACAAGCTCAACGAGATCATCTCCATCGCCGACGCCAACACGATCATTCGAGACGGAATGACGATCGAGACCCTCCAGAAGGGCCCGGAGATGCAGCAGAGCCGCATCATCAAGGGCATGGTCGGCCGTGACCTCGAGCACCTCTACCCGCAACATGAGCCGAAGATCGGGGAGGAACTGTTCCGCATCGAGGACTGGTCCGTCATGCACCCCACCATCCCGGGGCGCAAGACCATCGACGACGCCAGCCTCAACGTCCACGCCGGCGAGATCGTCGGCATCGCCGGCCTCATGGGCGCAGGTCGTACCGAACTCGCCATGAGCGTGTTCGGCGAGGCGTGGGGCCACAAGGTCAGCGGCAAGGCATACCTGCACGGCAAGGAGACGAACCTCTCCTCCGTACACCAGGCGATCGACGCCGGCTTGGCGTACGCCACAGAGGACCGCAAGCGGTTCGGCCTCAACCTGATCGACGATATCCGCCGCAACATCTCCGCCGCCTCCCTCGACCGGCTCAGGACCCCTCTCGGTTCTGTCAATGCCAACGAGGAGATCAAGCGCGCCGAGCAATTCCGAGGCAGCATGCGCATCAAGGCACCATCGGTGATGACGATCGCAGGGCAGCTGTCCGGCGGTAACCAGCAGAAGGTCGTCCTCTCCAAGTGGATGATGACCGAACCCGAGGTGCTCATCCTCGACGAGCCGACCCGTGGAATCGACGTCGGCGCCAAATATGAGATCTACACGATCATCAACTCACTCGCCGACGCAGGCAAGGCCGTCATCGTGATCTCGTCCGAGTTGCCCGAACTGCTCGGCATCTGCGACCGCATCTACACGCTGGCCTTCGGGCGCATCACCGGCGTCCTGGATCGGGGCGAAGCAAACCAGGAGAACCTCATGACACTCATGACCAAGGAAAGGGAGGCTGTCTGACATGGCAAGCGTCAAGAACATGTTGGGGGCGGTGAACCTCCGCCAGAGCGGCATCTTCCTGGCTCTGGTGGCCATCGTTATCCTCTTCCAGGTCTGGACGAAGGGCCTGCTGCTCAGCCCGCCCAACGTGACCAACCTGGTGCTGCAGTACTCCTACATCCTGGTGTTGGCGATCGGCATGTTGTTCGTCATCGTCGTGGGCCACATCGACCTGTCCGTTGGCTCCGTGATCGCCCTCGTGGGTGCCATCGCGGCGACCCTCGTGATCAAGATGGGACAGGCCTGGTGGGTCGCGGTCATCGCCGGGCTCGCTGTCGGCCTGCTGATCGGCCTCTGGCACGGGTTCTGGGTGGCCTACGTCGGCATCCCCGGCTTCATTGTGACCCTGGCGTCCATGCTGCTGTTCCGTGGCGCGACGTTCATGGTGCTGGGTTCCATCTCGCTGTCCCCCATGAGCAACGAGTACAAGCAGATCGCCACGGGGTTCATCCAAGGACTCTTCGGTACAGTGCCCATCTTCGGCAAGAACGTGGACATCTTCACGCTGCTGATCGGCATCCTGGCGGTGGCCGCCTTCATCTTCAGCGCGCTGCGTACCCGCGCGGCCCGCATCCAGTACGAGCAGCCCGTGGAGAAAGCAGGCCTGATGGTCGCGAAGTTCGCCGCGATCGCCGTAGCAGTGCTCTTCTTCGCCTTCCAGCTCTCGGTGAGCCGGGGCTTCCCGATCGTGTTGTTCATCCTGGCCGCCCTGATCCTGATCTACGCCTACCTGTCGCAGAACACGGTCTACGGTCGTCACACCTACGCCATCGGCGGCAACATCCACGCGGCCCGCCTCTCCGGCGTCGACGTGAAGCGCACGATCATGCTCGTGTACGTCCACATGGGCCTGTTGTCGGCCATTGCGGGCATCATCTACTCGTCCCGCGCGAACGGTGCGCAGCCCGCCGCCGGCAATGGCATCGAACTCGATGCGATCGCCGCCTGCTTCATCGGTGGCGCAGCCGTCACCGGAGGCGTTGGCCGGGTCGTCGGCGCCATCATCGGCGGCACGATCATGGCAGTGATGACCAATGGCATGCAGCTGCTCGGCGTGGAGGCGCCCACCCAGCAGGTCGTCAAGGGCCTCGTGCTGCTCCTCGCGGTCGCGTTCGACCTCGTGAACAAGCGGCGCGCCGTGTCCAAGGGGTAACTGCCCGACAAGGCAGCAGGGCCGGAAACCGGTTCGCGGATCCTCGTGGTCCTCGCAACACCTGCTGTAGGTGATCTGAAGGACATCATGCACACGCCCGGCTGGCTCGTCCCAGCCGGGCGTTGTGCGTGGTCAGCGGTCGAACCGATCCGGCGAGCAGCCTCACGCCGCGGCACGCAGCGCTGCGCAACCGAAGGACTCGGCCCCGCAACTCCACACAAGGAAACGGTCCTCGCAACGCCCAGAACTGGGTGTTGCGAGGACCGTGAGGAACCGCCGTCAGTGCCCCCTTCGGGACCAGGTTCAGCGAATCTCGCCGAAGTCCATCTCGTCGAGCGGCACGGCCGGGCCGACCACGTCAGAGCCGAACGCGTAATCGTACGGGTCGTAGCTCATCGTGTAGGCCGTGGCGCGGGCCTCTTCGGTGGGCTCCACCCGGATGTTGCGGTAACGCTCGAGACCGGTACCGGCAGGGATCAGCTTGCCGAGGATGACGTTCTCCTTCAGGCCCATGAGCTTGTCGCTCTTGCCCTGGATGGCGGCATCCGTGAGGACCTTGGTCGTCTCCTGGAAGGACGCGGCGGACAGCCACGACTCCGTCGCGAGCGACGCCTTGGTGATACCCATGAGCACCGGACGACCCTCAGCGGGCTTGCCGCCCTCAGAGAGCGCCCGACGGTTCGAGGCCTCGTAGCTGGGACGGTCCACGAGCTCGCCCGGCATCATGTCGGTCTCGCCCGAATCGATGACGGTCACGCGACGCAGCATCTGCCGGATGATGATCTCGATGTGCTTGTCGTGGATGGGGGCACCCTGCGTGCGGTACACACGCTGGACCTCCTCCACGAGGTGCTCCTGCACCTTGCGGAGACCACGCACACGCAGCACGTCCTGCGGGTCCACCTGGCCAGCGGTCAACTGCTGACCGATCGACACGCGGACGCCGTCCTGGATGTGGATGCGCTGGCCCGTGTTGTCCTCGAACTCGAGGCGGGTGCGGCGGCCGACCGGGTACTCCAGGTCTTCGCCACCGTCGTCGCGCACGATGACGATCTTGCGCGAACGGTCGCCGTCTTCGATCCGCACGACGCCGTCGGCCTCTGCGATCGGGGCCTTGCCCTTGGGCTGGCGGGCCTCGAAGAGCTCCGTGACACGGGGCAGACCCTGCGTGATGTCGTCTCCGGCCACACCACCGGTGTGGAAGGTACGCATCGTCAGCTGGGTACCGGGCTCGCCGATGGACTGCGCGGCGACGATACCGACGGCCTCGCCGACGTCCACGAGCTTGCCGGAGGCAAGCGAACGGCCGTAGCACATGGCGCAGGTACCGGCAGCCGACTCACAGGTGAGCACGGAGCGGACCTTGACCGTGGTAACCCCGGCCTCAACCAGCTTGAGGATCTCGGCGTCACCCAGGTCCGTGCCGGCCTGGACCAGCACGTTGCCCTCGGCATCGACAGCGTCGACGGCCAGCGAGCGGGCGTAGACGGCGGTCTCCACGTCGACCGTGGTCTCCACAGAGGCGCCCTTGGCGAACGGCTCAGCAGGGATCTCGATCGGGCGGCCCGTCTCGTCCACACCTGCGGTGGTCCACTTGGCGATGACCTTGGTGAGGCCACGCTCGGTGCCGCAGTCTTCCTCGCGGATGATCACGTCCTGGGAGACGTCGACCAGACGACGGGTCAGGTAGCCGGAGTCTGCGGTACGCAGAGCGGTGTCGGCCTGGCCCTTTCGGCCACCGTGCGTCGAGATGAAGTACTCGAGCACCGACAGGCCTTCGCGGAAGTTGGACTTGATCGGGCGGGCGATGATCTCGCCCTTCGGGTTGGCCACGAGGCCTCGCATGGCGGCGATCTGACGCATCTGCGTCATGTTTCCTCGAGCGCCCGAGTCCACCATCATGAAGATGGGGTTCTCGGTCGTGAAGTTCGCCTTCATGGCCTCCGTGAGTTCCGTGGTGGCGTCACCCCAGATGCCGATGAGCTCGGACCGGCGCTCGTCCTCGGTCAGCTGACCGCGGTCGTACAGCGTGTCGATCTTGGTGGCCCGGCGCTCGTAGACGTCGAGGATCTCGGCCTTCTGCGGCGGGGTCTGGACGTCCGAGATGGACACCGTCACGCCGGAGCGCGACGCCCACTTGAAGCCCACGTCCTTCAGGTTGTCGAGCGCAGCTGCGACCTTGACCTTCGGGTACGTCTCCGCGAGCTCATTGATGATGGGGCCGAGCACGCGCTTGCCCACGACGGTGTTGACGTAGTGGAAGTCCTCCGGGAGCGCCTCGTTGAAGAGGGCGCGACCGAGCGTGGTCTCCACCAGCACCGAACCATCGGGGCGGGGCTCGACGCCGTCGACTACGACGTCACGCAGCACGATGCGGCACTTGGCGCCGATCGACAGGTCGCCGCGGTCGAAGGCCATGATGGCCTCCGCCAGCGACGAGAAGAGCCGGCCCTGTCCCTTGCCCTCACGCTCGGAGGTCAGGAAGTAGTGACCGATGATCATGTCCTGGGTGGGCATGGTCACGGGGCGGCCGTCTGCGGGCTTCAGGATGTTGTTGGTGGAGAGCATCAGCACGCGTGCCTCAGCCTGGGCCTCAGCCGACAGCGGGAGGTGCACGGCCATCTGGTCACCGTCGAAGTCGGCGTTGAACGCCGTGCAGACGAGCGGGTGGATCTGGATGGCCTTGCCCTCGATGAGCTGGGGCTCGAACGCCTGGATGCCGAGGCGGTGCAGGGTTGGTGCACGGTTCAGCAGCACGGGGTGTTCGGTGATGACCTCTTCGAGGACGTCCCACACGACGGGGCGCTGACGCTCCACCATGCGCTTGGCGGCCTTGATGTTCTGGGCGTGGTTCAGGTCGTCGAGACGCTTCATCACGAACGGCTTGAACAGCTCCAGCGCCATGGCCTTCGGCAGGCCGCACTGGTGCAGCTTGAGCTGCGGGCCGACCACGATGACCGAACGGCCCGAGTAGTCGACGCGCTTGCCGAGGAGGTTCTGGCGGAAGCGACCCTGCTTGCCCTTGAGCATGTCGGAGATCGACTTCAGCGGTCGGTTGCCCGGCCCGGTGACGGGACGGCCACGACGGCCGTTGTCGAACAGCGAGTCCACGGCTTCCTGCAGCATCCGCTTCTCGTTGTTGACGATGATCTCGGGGGCACCGAGGTCGATCAGCCTCTTGAGACGGTTGTTGCGGTTGATGACGCGCCGGTACAGGTCGTTGAGGTCCGAGGTGGCGAAGCGGCCACCGTCGAGCTGCACCATGGGTCGCAGGTCCGGGGGGATGACCGGCACGACGTCCAGCACCATCGACGACGGCGCGTTCTGGCCGTTGAGGAAGGCGCTGACCACCTTGAGGCGCTTCAGGGCACGCGTCTTGCGCTGGCCCTTGCCCGTGGCGATGGTCTCGCGCAGCGAGATGGACTCGGCCTTCAGGTCGAAGTCCTGCAGGCGCCGCTGGATCGCCTCGGCGCCCATGGAGCCCTCGAAGTACTTGCCGAAGCGCTTCTTCATCTCGCGGTAGAGAATCTCGTCGCCCTCGAGGTCCTGGACCTTCAGGCCCTTGAACCGCTGCCACACCTCGTCGATGCGGTCCAGCTGACGCTGCGCACGGGTGCGGATGAGGTTGGCTTCCTTCTCGCCAGCCTCGCGCACCTTGCGCTTGACGTCGGCCTTGGCGCCCTCTTCCTCAAGAGCGGCCAGGTCCTCTTCCAGCTTGCGCATGCGGGTTTCGATGTCCGCGTCACGCTTGCCGGCGACCTGCTTGGACTCAGCCTCGACCTTCGCCTGCAACGAGGAGAGGTCGCGGTGGCGGCCCTCCTCGTCGACGGAGGTGATCATGTGCGCGGCGAAGTAGATGACCTTCTCGAGGTCCTTCGGCGCGATGTCCAGCAGGTAACCGAGACGGCTGGGGACACCCTTGAAGTACCAGATGTGGGTCACGGGCGCGGCCAGCTCGATGTGTCCCATGCGCTCGCGACGCACGTTGCTCCGGCTCACCTGGACGCCACAGCGCTCGCAGACGATGCCCTTGAAGCGGACGCGCTTGTACTTGCCGCAGTAGCACTCCCAGTCACGGGTGGGGCCGAAGATCTTCTCGCAGAAGAGGCCGTCACGCTCGGGCTTGAGGGTTCGGTAGTTGATGGTCTCGGGCTTCTTGACCTCGCCCTCGGACCACTTCTGGATCTGCTCGGTGCTCGCGAGACCGATCCGGAGTTCATCGTAGAAGTTCACGTCCAGCACGTTTGGCTTCTCTTTCCCCTACTTCGGCAGTAGGCGCCTGTGAGACATCGGCGATCTCGCCTGTCTCGGATTTCAAGTGTGTGCGAGCGAAGCAAGCTCCGCCGGTGGGCTCACGTGGGGCGCAGCCCCCCGCGGATCAGACTTCGCCGACGTCCATGAAGTTGTCGCTACCGGGACGGCGACCGAGATCGATACCGAAGTCTTCGGCCGAACGCATGTCGTCCTCCGAATCAGTCAGGTCGATGACGGTTCCGTCGTCAGAGAGCACCTCTACGTTCAGGCAGAGGGACTTCATTTCCTTGACGAGCACCTTGAAGGACTCAGGGATGCCCGGCTCGGGGATGTTCTCCCCCTTGACGATCGCCTCGTAGACCTTGACGCGGCCAGGCACGTCATCGGACTTGATGGTGAGCAGTTCCTGCAGCGCCCAGGCGGCACCGTAGGCCTCGAGGGCCCACACTTCCATCTCACCGAAGCGCTGGCCACCGAACTGGGCCTTACCGCCGAGCGGCTGCTGGGTGATCATCGAGTACGGACCGGTCGAACGCGCGTGGATCTTGTCGTCGACCAGGTGGTGGAGCTTCAGCATGTACATGTAGCCCACGCCGATCTTCTCCGGGTACGGCTCGCCGGAGCGGCCGTCGAAGAGGCGGGCCTTGCCAGTGGAGTCCACCAGGCGGTCACCGTCGCGGGTGGTCAGCGAGTTGGCGAGGAGACCAGCGATCTCCTCCTCGTTGGCACCGTCGAACACGGGGCTGGCGACCTTGGCGTCGCCGTCGACGTGGCCGAGGCCGACGTCACGGAGGCGCTCGGCCCACTCTTCCTGGACCCCGGTGATGTCCCACCCGGTCTTGGCGATCCAGCCGAGGTGGTTCTCGAGGACCTGACCCACGTTCATTCGCGAGGGCACACCCAGCGGGTTCAGCACGATGTCGACGGGGGTGCCGTCCTCGAGGAACGGCATGTCCTCCACCGGAAGGATCTTCGAGATGACGCCCTTGTTACCGTGGCGGCCGGCGAGCTTGTCGCCGTCGGAGATCTTGCGCTTCTGGGCCACGTGCACGCGAACCAGCTGGTTCACGCCGGGGGGCAGTTCGTCGTCGTCCTCGCGGTTGAACACGCGCACGCCGATGACGGTGCCGGATTCGCCGTGGGGAACCTTGAGCGACGTGTCGCGCACCTCGCGGGCCTTCTCGCCGAAGATGGCGCGCAGCAGGCGCTCCTCCGGGGTGAGCTCGGTCTCGCCCTTGGGCGTGACCTTGCCGACCAGGATGTCGCCGGCGGAGACCTCGGCGCCGATGCGCACGATGCCACGCTCGTCGAGATCAGCCAGCATCTCGTCGGAGACGTTGGGGATCTCGCGGGTGATCTCCTCAGCGCCCAGCTTGGTGTCGCGGGCGTCGACCTCATGCTCCTCGATGTGGATCGAGGTGAGGACGTCGTCCTGCACGATGCGCTGCGACAGGATGATGGCGTCCTCGTAGTTGAGGCCCTCCCACGGCATGAAGGCCACGAGGAGGTTCTTGCCGAGTGCCAGTTCGCCCTGGTCCGTGCAGGGGCCGTCTGCCAGCGGGGTGCCGATCTCGACCCGGTCGCCGGGGCCGACCAGCGGACGCTGGTTGATGCAGGTACCTGCGTTCGAGCGGACGAACTTGTCCAGCTTGAAGCTGGAGTACGTGCCGTCGTCGTTGGCGATCTCCAGGAGGTCTGCCGAGACGGAACTCACCACGCCGGGCTTGCGGGCCAGGGTGACGTCACCGACGTCGACCGCGGCGCGGTATTCCATGCCGGTGCCGACGACGGGTGACTCGTTGCGGAGCAGGGGCACCGCCTGGCGCTGCATGTTGGCGCCCATGAGGGCACGCGAGGCGTCGTCGTGCTCGAGGAACGGGATCAGCGCCGTGGCGATGGAGACCATCTGGCGCGGGGACACGTCCATGTATTCGACCTCGCCGACGGGGACCTCGTCGGCGTCGCCGTGCTTCAGGCGGACGAGCACGCGCTCCTCCGTCAGGCGGCCGTCCTCGTTCACTGCGGCGTTGGCCTGCGCGATCGAGTAGCGGTCCTCCTCATCAGCAGTCAGGTAGTCGATCTGATCGGTCACGTGACCGTCGACGACCTTGCGGTACGGGGTCTCGATGAAGCCGAACGCGTTGACGCGGGCGAACGAGGCCAGCGAGCCGATGAGGCCGATGTTCGGGCCTTCAGGGGTCTCGATGGGGCACATGCGGCCGTAGTGCGACGGGTGGACGTCTCGGACTTCCATGCCGGCGCGGTCACGGGACAGACCACCGGGGCCCAGCGCAGATAGACGACGCTTGTGCGTCAGGCCGGCGAGCGGGTTGTTCTGGTCCATGAACTGTGACAGCTGCGAGGTTCCGAAGAACTCCTTCAGCGCGGCGGTCACCGGGCGGATGTTGATCAGCGTCTGAGGCGTGATGGCCTCGATGTCCTGCGTGGTCATCCGGTCGCGCACGACGCGCTCCATGCGGCCGAGGCCGGTGCGGAGCTGGTTCTGGATCAGCTCGCCCACGGTGCGGAGACGACGGTTACCGAAGTGGTCGATGTCGTCGGCCTCGACGGGGAGGTCACCCAGGAATTCCTTGTGCTCGTGCAGGGCGACGATGTAGCCGATGGCCGCAGAGATGTCGTCCTCGGTGAGCACCTGCTGATCGAACGGGAGCTCGAGGCCGAGCTTCTTGTTGATCTTGTAGCGGCCGACCTTGGCGAGGTCGTAACGCTTGTCGTTGAAGTAGTAGTTCTCCAGCAACTGCTGCGCAGCGTCACGTGCCGGGGGTTCGCCCGGACGGAGCTTGCGGTAGATGTCGAGGAGGGCCTCGTCCTGCGTCTTGACGGTGTCCTTCTCGAGCGTCAGCCGCATGGACTCCGCGTCGCCGAACTCAGAGAGGATGCGGTCTTCGGTCCAGCCGAGCGCCTTGAGCAGGACGGTGACGTTCTGCTTGCGCTTGCGGTCCAGACGCACGAAGACCATGTCACGCTTGTCGATCTCGAACTCGAGCCACGCGCCACGCGACGGGATGACCTTGCAGGAGAAGATGTCCTTGTCCGAGGTCTTGTCGGGGGTCTGCTCGAAGTAGACACCGGGCGAGCGCACCAGCTGGGAGACGACGACACGCTCGGTGCCGTTGATGATGAAGGTGCCACGGTCCGTCATCAGCGGGAAATCGCCGATGAAGACGGTCTGGGACTTGATTTCACCGGTTTCATTGTTGGTGAACTCAGCGGTGACGAAGAGCGGTGCCGCGTAGGTGGTGTCGCGGTCCTTGCACTCCTCGATCGTCCACTTGGGCTCTTCGAAGCGGTGGTCGCGGAACGACAACTGCATCGAGTCCTGGAAATCGGAGATGGGTGAGATCTCGGCGAAGATCTCTTCCAGGCCGGAGCGGGTGTTGACGTCGGTGCGGCCGGCAGCGAGCTGCTCTTCGACCTTCGCCCGCCAGGTCTCATTCCCGATCAGCCAGTTGTATGCGTCGATCTGCAGGTCCAGGAGGTTGGGAACCTCCAGAGGCTCGTGAATCTTCGCGAACGAGATACGACCGGTGGACGAGACGACATTGGTGTTCTTCAACGCAGAGCGCGAGGCGGCCAAGATTGGGTCCTTCCAAGAACGCTTGAAGCAAATATCCGTGCATGGCGAACTGCCCGTGTCAAATCACGGGCGCAACGCATAGCGGGGCAAAGAACCACTATATATCAAATCGCCGCAGACGGCAACAACCGCGGGCCCCCGGATTTCGGCCTGCGGTGGAAAGGGTCGACGTTGACCTCGCGGGACCGATGATACCGCTCCGGGTGGCGGTGGCAAGTGAAACGGCCCGCCCCCTTACGGGGACGGGCCGTCAGCAGAGTTGGTGACTCTAGATCACTTGAACTCGACGGTGCCGCCGGCGGCCTCGAGGGCCTCCTTGGCCTTGGCAGCGGTGTCCTTGTCGACGCCCTCGAGCACCGGCTTCGGGGCGCCCTCGACGAGGTCCTTGGCTTCCTTCAGGCCGAGGGAGGTCAGAGCGCGCACCTCCTTGATGACGGCGATCTTCTTGTCGCCACCGGAGGTCAGGATGACGTCGACCTTGTCGGAGGCAGCTTCCTCGTCGCCGTCGCCAGCAGCGTCACCGGCAGCGGCAGCCGGAGCGGCCGCAACGGCCACCGGAGCAGCGGCGGTCACGCCGAAGGTGTCTTCGAACAGCGTCACGAACTCGGAGAGCTCGATGAGGGTCATCTCCTTGAAGGCGTCAAGGAGCTCTTCGTTGTTGAGCTTAGCCATGAGGCTTTCCTTTCAGATTGGTCCGCAGCGTGCGGAACAGTGTTGTTATTCCGCAGCTTCCGCTGCTTCAGGTGCCGCTTCCGCGGCGGGGGTCTCGTCCGTGGCTTCGGTGGCCGGCGCGGAGCCAGCACCACCGATCAAGGAGGGGTCAGCCTGTGCGGCGTCGCGCAGCGCGCCGAGCACGCGAGCGCCCTGCGACAGCGGGGCAGCCAGCATGTAGGCGGCCTTGGCCAGGTTGGCCTGGAGCGCGCCTGCCATCTTGGCCAGCAGTACCTCGCGGGATTCGAGGTCTGCCAGCTTCAGAACAGCCTGGGCGTCGAGGAACTTGCCTTCCAGGACACCACCCTTGATTGCCAGAGACGGATTTGCCTTCGCGAAGTCGCGCAGCCCCTTGGTGGCGGCTGCGATGTCACCCGTGACGAAAGCGATAGCAGTGGGGCCGGTGAGGGTCTCGTCGAGCCCCTCGATTCCGGCTTCCTTGGCAGCGATCGCCGTCAGGGTGTTCTTCGCAACGGCGTAGGTGGCGTTCTCACCGAGCGAACGGCGCAGCTGCTTGAGCTGCGCCACGGTGAGACCGCGGTACTCGGTCAGCACTGCCGCCCCGGACTTGCTGAAAGCCTCAGCCAGTTCCGAAACCTTGGCAGCCTTATCCGGCCTCGCCATATGAGTCTCCTTCCGGTCTAACACCTCTGCCCGCCGTGAAGGGCGGCCTGAGGGCCGAAGTGACGCAAGACACAAAAAACGCCCCGGCGCTCAGGCGGCGCGGGGCGGACAGGTATGACCTATTCTTCTCACGTTCACCTGCGCGGGTGCCATGTGGCTTTATGGCTGTTGAGCCACCTGCGGTCTTCGGCTCCCGAAACGATACCGGAAGCCGGCCCAGCGGCCAAATCGGCGGTACCCGCCATCCCTGGGGCTGTGCCAATGCGGTCCCGGAGGCGCCGTCCCTTAAGATTTGGCAGTCGAATCATCCTGTATCCGCATTGAGAGAAGAACTGCCATGCGCCGAATCCTCGCCGCCAGCCTGCTGGCCGCACTCACGCTGACCGCCTGTGGCGGCCAGGACACCTCCGGGCCGGCCGACGCCGGCGACTCCACGGACCGCAGCCACGACGTGTCCGGAGTACAAAAGGTGGACGAGATCGCCGCCCTGCTGCCCGCCGCCGTCGCGGACAAGGGCACCCTGGTCGTCGGTGCCGCCGTCGACTACGCCCCGGCTGAGTTCCGCGCCGATGACCTGCAGACCGCGATCGGCTACGACGTCGACCTCAGCAAGGCGCTCGGCAAGGTGCTGGGCCTCGAGGCGGAGGTCGTCGACGGCGAGTTCGCCTCGCTGCTGGCCGGCATGGGCTCGAAGTACGACATCGGCATCTCGTCGTTCACCATCACCCCTGAGCGCACCGCCAGCTACAACATGATCAGCTACATCACAGTCGGCTCCAGCTTCGCCGTCAAGAAGGGCAACCCCGACGGCCTCAACCCCGACGACGTGTGCGGCAAGGCGATCGGCGTCCAGACCGGCACGTGGCAGGAGGAGGAGCTCGGCATGTTCAACGAGGAGTGCTCCGCCGCCGGCAAGGAAGCCATCGAGGTCCTCTCCTACCCCCGCCAGAGCGACGTGACCACCAACGTGGTGGGCGGCAAGGCTGACGCCTTCTACGCCGACTCCACGGTGGCGAGCTACTCGGTGGCCATCACCGGTGACCAGCTCGAGGTCGTCGGTGACGTCCGCGACGCCGCCCCACAGGGCATCGTCGTGCCGCAGGACGACGCCGCCCTTACCGAAGCGGTGCAGAAGGCCATGCAGCACCTCATGGACGACGGAACCTGGCAGGCCATCCTCGACTCCTGGGGTGTCGACGAGGCCGCGCTGGACACGGCTGAGCTGAACCCGGAGGGCTGATCCCCGTGCCCACCCGACCGGAGTTGATCCGCGCCCGCCCCGTGCCCAGACCCAGCGTCTGGATCTGGGCGGCCATCGTCCTGGTGCTGTTCGGCCTGCTGGTCTACAGCCTGTTCACGAACCCCAACTACCGCTGGGACGTGGTCGGCCAGTACCTGTTCGACGCGCGGGTCATCTCCGGTGTGGGCTGGACCCTCATCCTGACGGTCCTCGCCATGGCGCTGGGCATCCTGCTGGCGGTCACCACCGCCATCATGCGGATGGGCACCAATCCCATCCTCCGCGCGGTGGCCTACGTCTACATCTGGTTCTTCCGCGGGACCCCCATCTACACCCAGCTGGTGTTCTGGGGCCTCATCGCGGTGCTGTACCCCCGAATGGGGGTGCCGTTCGGCCCCGAGTGGCTGCAGTTCGACACGCAGGACGTCATCAACGCCACCGTCGCAGCCGTGCTCGGCCTGGGCCTCAATGAGGGCGCCTACCTCTCGGAGATCGTGCGCGGGGGGCTCAGCTCCGTGGACAAGGGCCAGTGGGAGGCGTCGACCGCGCTGGGCATGAAGCGATCGACGACGCTGCGTCGCATCGTCATCCCGCAGGCCATGCGGGTGATCGTGCCGCCCACGGGCAACGAGACCATCTCCATGCTGAAGACCACCTCGCTCGTGCTGGCAGTGCCGTTCTCGCTGGAGCTGACGTTCGTCACCAACGCCATCGGCAACAAGAGCTTCCTGCCCGTGCCGCTGCTGATCGTCGCCGCCATCTGGTACCTGAGCATCACCTCGGTGCTGATGGTGGGGCAGGCACGCCTGGAGCGCTACTACGGCCGGGGCTTCGACAACTCGGAGACCTCCGGTGGCGGCAGAGCCAAGGGCGTCTCGAAGAAGCAGCAGGCCATCCTCGCCTCCGGTACCGTCCATGAAGACCCCAATCTGGAGGTGACCCCGTGACCACCGCAACCCCCATGGTCGACATCCAGGGCGTGCACAAGTTCTTCGGTGAACTGCACGTCCTCAAGGGCATCGACCTCCAGGTGCAGAGGGGCGAGGTGTGCGTCGTGCTGGGCCCCTCAGGCTCCGGCAAATCCACCCTCATCCGGTGCATCAACGAACTGGAGCAGATCAGCGCCGGCCGCCTCTACGTCGACGGCGACCTCATGGGTCTCCGCGAGGTCGACGGGGTGCTGCACAGGCTCAGCGACAAGCAGATCGCCAAGCAGCGCGAGCGCGTCGGCATGGTGTTCCAGCGTTTCAACCTCTTCCCCCACATGACCGCGCGCGAGAACGTGATGGAGGCCCCCAGACAGGTCCGCGGCCTCGGGAAGGCCGAAGCCGCCACGCTGGCCGACGAGCAGCTGGCCCGCGTCGGACTCTCGGACCGAGCCGACCACTACCCCGCCCAGCTCTCCGGTGGGCAGCAGCAGCGCGTGGCCATAGCACGCGCCCTCGCGATGCAGCCGGACCTGATGCTGTTCGACGAGCCCACCTCCGCGCTCGACCCGGAGCTGGTGGGCGAAGTGCTGAGCGTGATGAAAGAACTTGCCGCCAGCGGCATGACGATGGTCGTGGTGACCCACGAGGTCGGCTTCGCCCGTGAGGTCGCGGATCAGGTGGTGTTCATGGACGACGGCGTGATCGTCGAACGCGGCACCCCCCGCGATGTCATCGACAACCCACAACAGCAGCGCACCGCGGAGTTCTTCGCCAAGGTCCTCTGAGGCCCCTCCCCCTGGCCACCCGGACGCTCACGGCGAGACATCTTCACTCGTGGCATGAAACAAGGCCCCGGCCGATCCGTAGATCGCCGGGGCCTCGGAGAAGGACCAGGGGTGGTTACCAGACCCTGGTGCCCTTACCACCGCGCATGGGGACGAAGTTGAGGATCAGGCCAACCACGATCAGGATGATTCCGATCCAGGTGAGGATCGAAATGTTCGCGATCAGGCCAATGATGAGGAGGATGATTCCGAGTACTACCATGATGGCCAACCCCTTCGGTTGATGGTCTTTCCAAGCGGGGAACCGCTCTTCTCAACTAGCTTTCCGGTGTTGGAGAGCGGGGCAACACATCCAAATGGGTGAGTTGCCCCGGTGTAATTTGCGGTATCCGACGTGGGCTCTCAGAGCCTCACACGTTCCTCCACCCACGATGCCTCGCTGCGGACCTCTCGCCCGACGACCAGTTCACCGTCGACGACAAACCCCTCCTCGCGCTCGGAGAGATAGCGGATCAGACGCTGCCGCCAGTGCCCCAACTCGTCCGCTCGTGCTGCGTCATGGGCGAGGTCCTGCAGCTCGGTGGGATCGGCGTCGAGGTCGAAGAACTGTTGGATGCCTGATCCGGACCACCACACGAACTTACGGTGGCCATCCGTCACCCAGTGCATCGACTCCCACCCCTGCATGCTGTAGGTGTGCTCGCCGTGGATCTCCTCGCGCCAGGACACCTCTTCACCCCGGATCAGGGGCAGGACACTGGCGCCGTCGAGCGAGTCGGGGATCTCGGCGCCGGCGATGTCGAGGATCGTCGGCATGACGTCGCGCAGTTCCACCGCCTCGTCGACGCTCGGCACCACCTTCTCGCCACCGGGGAGGCGCAGGATGAACGGGATGCGCGCGCTGCCCTCATACCCGACCGACTTCCGGTAGAAGTGGTGATCACCCAGCATGTCGCCGTGATCGGACACGAACATGATCGCGGTGTTGCGAAGGAGGTCGAAGTCGCTCAGCGCCTCGAACATCCGGTTCAGTTGGTGGTCAATCTGGGTGATGAGCCCGAAATAGCCGGCGAGGGCCCGACGGCGCACCTCCGGTCGCTGTTTCCCGAAGGAGGCGTCTGCCAGATGGTCACGCCGGTAGTCGGCGAACCGGTCGACCCAGTCCCCTACCGGCGCTTCCCCCAGGTCAGCGTCCAGGTACTGATCCAACGCCCAGGCAGGCGGGTCGTAGGGTGCATGGGGGCGGTGGAAGGACAGATACAGGAAGAAGGGCATCGTCGGATCTCGGCGGTGGAGCCAATCAACGGCTTCAGACATGATCCACGACGTGGGGTGGTAGGCCTCGTCCTTGTCCCACGGCCTCGCCATCATCGAGTTGCACCCCACCCCGTGATCGGTTTCCGCGGCCGCGGCCATGCCCGGCTGCCTCCGCAACCAGGTGCTGTAGTCGTCGATGAGTTGCAGGTTGCGCCCGGCCCTCTGGCGGGCGAAGTGCAGGAAGCCATCATGCAGCCTGACATCGTCGAAGCCGATGCGGTCGCGTTCAGGGTAGACGTGCATCTTGCCGATGGCCTGCGTCTGGTATCCCGCCCGGCCGAGTTCGCGGGGCAGCGTGGTCTCATACAGGTCGCTGAAGGGCACCCCCTCGCGGTATCCGTACCGGCCGTGCGACTCCTGGTTCAGGCCGGTCATGAGCCCCACCCGGGCCGGCACACAGGTCGGCACCGCCGAGTAGGCGTGCGGGAACGTCGTCCCCTCGGCGGCCAGGGTGTCCAGGTAGGGCGTCTGGACGACGGGGTGACCGGCCCCGGACATGGCGTCGCCGCGCATCTGGTCGACGCAGACGAGGATGATGTTGGTCCGCTCGGTCATCCCCCCACCTCCCCGCAACGAGGCTGTGCCGGCGGACCGGTGACGAGAAGAGGTGTCATGCGCTGTGCTCCTGTGCACTCGATGCTGCTGGCTAAACGATTCACCGTGTGCAGCAGCGCTGTCAAGCCCGATAGCGAAATGCGCAGTGTCGGCTGGAGGCCTAGTGGCTATCCGAGGGGCGTGGAGAGGCCGACGACCGCGATGGCGGCGCGCAGTGCGGTCACGACTTCCTGCAGGGAGAGCGGGTCCGCGGCTGCACGGCCCACGGCCGGTCCGTCTGTCTCGGATCCCACCAGCACCGTCCCTGTTGCCCGGACCGCAGGTACGTGGATGAAGCCCGCAGGACCGTCGAAGCCCGTGAGCGCCGCACGGAACGTGGCGTTGCACACATAGCGGCCGGCGTCGTCGCTAACCTCTGCCGCCACGCCTGCGGCACGCACGGCCCTGACGATCCCGTCCACGTCCAGCCGTGACGGCAGACGCGGCACGAGGTCGTCGATGGGCCCGCAGGGCTGTGCTCCGTCGTTGTCAGGGATGCGGGCCCGCCGCTCGTTGACGGCCCAGCGCTCCGGCGTGACGAGGGGTCGCCCGCCGGCTTCGCCGACGCAGATCACGGCGTCCGGCCGCACCGCCTCGATCGACGCTGCCAACGTCTCCGGGGCCCGGTCGAAGGACACCGGAAGGATCACCGTGTGCAACTCGACCGACGCATCAGACCAGGTGGCCCCGAGTTCCCGGACGGCGTCGCCGCTCGCGTTGGCCGGATCGCCACCGAACGGTTCGAACCCGGACACAAGAATGCGCATGGGTGTCAGTGTGACACCCATGCGCATTCTTCGTGAGTCGGAGGTCCGTCAACCGGCCGCGAGCG
Organism: Tessaracoccus zhenghani; assembly: GCF_055326325.1. Lineage (NCBI taxonomy): Bacteria > Bacillati > Actinomycetota > Actinomycetes > Propionibacteriales > Propionibacteriaceae > Tessaracoccus > Tessaracoccus zhenghani. Next base: position 292,954 of record NZ_JBUZNQ010000001.1, read on the forward strand.
GCAGGCTGGAGGGACCGATCAGGCCTCGGCGGGCTTGAGGGCCGAACCGTCGATGCTGACGGACGGGCTCATGGTGGCCGAGACGGCGACCTTGCGGAGGTAGCGACCCTTGGCCGCGGCCGGCTTCAGGCGCAGGACCTCGTCGAGGACGGCGAAGTAGTTCTCAGCGAGCTGCTGCTCCGTGAAGGAGGCGCGGCCGATGATGAACTGGAGGTTCGCGTGACGGTCCACGCGGAACTCGATCTTGCCGCCCTTGATGTCGGCGACGGCCTTGCCGGTGTCCATGGTGACGGTGCCGGTCTTGGGGTTCGGCATCAGGCCACGGGGGCCGAGGACGCGGCCCAGACGGCCGACCTTGCCCATGAGGTCAGGGGTGGCGACGACTGCGTCGAAGTCGAGGTAGCCGCCGGCCACCTTCTCGATCAGTTCGTCGGTGCCGACCTCGTCAGCCCCCGCCGCGCGTGCGGCGTCAGCCTTGTCGCCGGCGGCGAAGACGAGGACCCGTGCCGTCTTGCCAGTGCCGTGCGGCAGGTTGATGGTGCCGCGGACCAACTGGTCCGCCTTGCGGGGGTCGACGCCGAGGCGCATGGCCACGTCGATCGACTCGTCGAACTTGGCCGTTGCCATCTCCTTGACGAGGCGGATGGCCTCTTCAGGGCTGTAGGCCTGGCCTTCGGCGCGCTTCTCGGCGGCCGCCTTGTATGCCTTGCTGTGCTTCATGCTGGTTCCTTGTGTTTGTGCCGGGCTCATGACCCGGTCCACCAGTTCTGGTGTGGGGAGCACTCCCCTACCAGGGATGTGTGTGTTCGGGGTTCAGATCACTCGGAGACGGTGACGCCCATGGAGCGGGCGGTGCCTTCGACGATCTTCATGGCGGCCTCGACGTCATTGGCGTTGAGGTCCGGCAGCTTGGTGGTGGCGATCTCGCGGACCTGGTCCTTGGTGATCTTGCCGACCTTGTCAGCCAACGGGTTGGCCGAGCCGGACTTGAGGCCTGCCGCCTTCTTGATCAGCTCGGACGCCGGGGGCGTCTTCGTGATGAAGGTGAACGTGCGGTCCTCGTAGATCGTGATCTCGACGGGGATGATGTTGCCGCGCTGGGATTCGGTCTGGGCGTTGTACGCCTTCACGAATTCCATGATGTTGACGCCGTGGGGGCCGAGAGCGGTACCGACCGGCGGTGCAGGCGTGGCTGCGCCGGCCTGCAGGGCGACCTTGACGAGCGCCGCAACCTTCTTCTTGGGAGGCATGGGTGGGTCCTTTACCTATACGGATGGATGGCGCGCCCGGAACAGGCGCGACGCACAATCTTAGACGACCTTCTCGACCTGCTTGAAATCCAGGTCGACAGGGGTCTCGCGGCCGAGGATCTCGACGAGAGCGATGAGCCGCTGATTGTTGGCGTTGAGTTCGGTGATCGTGGCGTGCACCCCGGCAAAGGGGCCGTCCGTCACCATGACGGAGTCGCCGACCGCCAAGTCGACGACTTCGACCTTCTTCTTCCGTGCGGCCTCGGAACCCGCGTGAGCGGCGTTGACCTTGGCGACGACGGAAGGAGTCAGCATGTGGAGGACCTCGTCGATCGACAGCGGCACGGGCTGCTGCCCCTGGCCGACGAAGCCGGTGACGGAGGGGGTCTGGCGGACGGCGCTCCAGGAGTCGTCGGTCAGTTCCATCCGGATGAGGACGTATCCCGGCAGGACGCAACGCGTGACGGTCTTGCGGCCGTTGTTGCGGACCTCGACGACGTCCTCGGTGGGGACGACCGTCTCGAAGATGTAGTCCTCCATATTCAGCGTGGTGACACGCGCGTCGACGTTCTGCTTGACGCGGTTCTCCATACCGGAATAGGTGTGGATGACGTACCAGTCACCGAACTTGGATTCGAGTTCCTCGCGCAGCTCGTTGATGGCTGCTTCGAGGGCCTCGTCGCGGTCCTGGGAGGCCTTGTCGGTGGCCTCGTCCGGCTCTTCCTCAGCCAGTTCGGCGAGTTCGATGGTGGTGTCGTCGTCCTCGGCGACGTCCAGCGCGCCGAGGTCGATCTCCACGTCGTCGGTGGAGGTCTCTTCGATCGGGCCGAGGTCGACCTCAAAATCAGAGTTGTCAGTCATGGATTCAGCTCCCAAACAACTGCAGCAGCGACCAGCCGAAGAAGAGATCCAGCGAGCCGACGATGGCGATCATGATCAACACGAACACCAGGACGGCGCTGAACATCGAGATCGTCTGCGGCCAGGTGGGCCACACGACCTTCTTCAGCTCGGAGCCCGACTGCTTGGCGAATTCGACCGGGTTGGAAGCCCGGTAGGGGTCATCGTGCTCGGCGAGCGCTTCGGAGCGCTTGCGGGTGACGGTGTCCTTCTTGCGGACAGGGGCCTTGACGGTACGACGGACCGGTGCCAGCGCGGCGGCGGCTTCCTGCTCCTCCGGGGTGAAGTCCTGCTCAAGCTCGCCGAGGGTGATGTCCTCGTCGGCTTCGGCGACTTCCTCTTCGGCGGCAGCCAGCGCTTCGGGATCCTCGATCTCGACGGCGTCGTCTTCGGGCGCGTCGGGCTCCCCGGGGACGAAATCTTCGTTCTCCGGTACTGCGTCGTGCGACTTGTCGCTCACGCCGTGATCCCTTCGCTTGACAAACAAAATGCCTCCGGCTCGGAAGCCGTAGGCGGGGCGAGACAGCCATTGCTGACCATCTAGCAGGGCAGGAGGGACTCGAACCCCCAACCTGCGGTTTTGGAGACCGCTGCTCTGCCAATTGAGCTACTACCCTTTGGCGGTTGGATTACCGGATGGACCGTGTTGTGTGGACACGCTCCGACCTTGGCAAATTGAACCGGTGCTCGTCCACTATAGGGGTTTTCCGGGCCTGAGTCGAACCAACCAGGACCCGGGCAGTCTCAGTGATCGACTAGTCCGTGCTGATACGCCGAGACGACCACCTGCACCCGGTCACGCAGCCCCATCTTGCGCAGGATGGCGCCGACGTGCGACTTGATCGTGGACTCGGAGGCGAAGATGGTCTGCCCGATCTCCACGTTGCTGAGCCCCTGCGCCACCAGGGCGAAGACCTCGTGTTCCTTCTCGGACAGTTGTGTGAAGCCGACCGGCGGGGCCGGCTTCTCCTGGAAGGAGGAGTCGAGCAGCGCGGCGAGGTCCTCCGGCGCGATGACGCCGTTGCCGCTGTGCACCGTACGGATGGAGTCCGTGAGCATCTGCGGGGTGATGTCCTTGAGCAGGAACCCGCTGGCGCCGTACCTGATGGCGGTGGCCGCGCGGTCGTCGAGGTTGAACGTGGTGAGCACCAGCACCTTGACGCCGGAGCCGGAGGCGACAGCGTTGCCCAGGATGCGGCGGGTGGCCTCCACGCCGTCGACCCCGGGCATGCGGATGTCCATCAGGATCACGTCGGGGTCGAGCTGGGCCGCCAGCGCCACGGCCTCCTCACCATCGGTGGCCTCCCCCACCACCTCGAGGTCGTCCTGGGCGTTGACGATGACCCGGATGGCCGAGCGGAACAGTTCCTGGTCGTCGACCAGCATGACGCGGATGGGCACGCGGTCCTCCTAGTTGGTTCGCAGTGGCAGCCAGGCGGTGGCGGTGATGACCTCACCGTCGGCGCCCTGGTGCCGGTTGAGTTCGAAACTACCGCCCACGGCGCCGAGCCGCGCGCTCATCCCGGCGATCCCCCCGCCGTGGAGCGCCCTGGAGAGGGTGTGCCCGCCGTCGAGGTTGCGCACCTCCATGGTGAGCCGGTCCGCCCAGGTCAACGCGACGGCGATGGGCCTGCCGTGTTCGCCGTGCTTGATGGCGTTGGTGAGCATCTCCTGCAGCACCCGGTAGGCGACTGTCTCAGCGTCGGGTGGCAACGCCCGGCTCTGCCCCAGTTGGGTGACCTCGAGGTCGACGCCCGAGGCCCGCACGCTGTCCAGTAGCGCGCCGAGCCCTCCGGGCGGGGCGGGCACCGACGGGTGGTCGCCGCGGGCCGCGTGCAGCACCTCCCGGATCTCCCCCAGGGAGCGGCGGGCGCACACGGCGATGTTGTTCATGGATTCGTGCAGGTCCTGGGTGTTGGTCAGGTACTGCGCGGATTCGGCCTGCATCAGGATCACGGCCAGGGAGTGGCCGACGACGTCGTGGACGTCGCGTGCGAGCCTGGCGTTGGCGGCCTCGGCCGCGGCGACCCTGGTGAGGCGCTGCTCTTCCAGGACGGCGTGCTGTTGCGCCTCGATGGCCCGGGTGCGCTGCCACTCGGCGTCCTCGGCCCGGGTCTGTTGCGCGCGGACCTGTGCCGTGGAGCGCTGCCGCAGGCCCAGCAGCCACGGCGCACCGAGGAAGGACGCCACCAACCCGAAGGCGAACGCGGTGCCGCCCAGCCCGAAGTACTGCTGACCCCAGAAGAACTGCTGCCCGAGGAGGGTGCCCGCGATCAGCGCCCCGAGCGCCAACGAGACACCGGAGACGATGACGGTGGCGCGGGACCCGAACCGCGTGGCGGTGTAGGCCAACCAGGCGCCGGCGACGACCTGGACCAACAGCGGCAGGGGCTCGCTGCCGACCATCAGCAGGAAGAGGCTGCCCGCCCAGAAGATGCCGAGCGAGGCGCCAGGCTGGCGACGGGCGATGACGAGCACGGCGACCATGAACAGCGCTCCGATGGCCCGGTCCGGGGAGGGGCTGGCGAGCGCGTACAGGAGGAAGGTGGGCGCCCCGAGGACCACTGCGACGACGAGCGCGATCCGGTCTGCGAGGAGTCCCCACGCGACACTGTCGGGACGGGCGTGGGCTGCTGGCATGAGGCCAACATACGTGCCCACGCCCGTGGGCGACATCAGACTCTGGGTCAGAGCCTCTGGTACTTCCCGGCGGGGCGGGCCGGGTCAGCGGCTGCGACGACGCCCGCCACCGCCGGCGGAGAAGGCTGCGGCCCCGCCCACGCGCGGCTGGCCCTCGGTGCGACGGCCACCGCCGTCACGCTGCGAGCGCGGCTGATCCCCGCTGCGCTGGCGCTGCGCACGGGGCTGTTCCCCGCTGCGCTCGCGCTGCGAACGAGGCTGTTCCCCGCTGCGGGAACGCTGACCGGACGGCTGCCTGTCGCCGCTCGCGGCACGGCGCCGCCCGCCGCCGTTGCCGCCGCCGCGCTGCTGCTGTTGCTGCTGCGGCTTGGCCTTGATGATGCCGCCGGGGAACTTCCGCTCCCCGGGGGCGATTTCGAGCAGCACGGGGTGCCGCTCGTCGGCGCGGGTGACGGTGGGCTTGACCCCTGCCTTGCGGGTGAGGTCACGCACGTCGCCGCGCTGCGCGTCGAGCATGAGGGTCACGACGGTGCCCTCGGCGCCGGCGCGGGCGGTGCGGCCCGAGCGGTGGGTGTAGGCCTTGTGCTCGACCGGCGGGTCGGCGTGGATGACCAGGCCCACGTCGTCGACGTGGATGCCGCGGGCGGCGACGTCCGTGGCGACCAGGGTCTGGGCGGTCCCGGACTGGAACGCGTGCATGGAACGCTCGCGGTCGTTCTGGCTCATGTTTCCCTGCAACTCGACGGAGGGCACGCCCGCGGCGTTGAGCTGGCGTGCGAGCTTCGTCGCGCGGCGCTTGGTGCGGGTGAACACCACCGTGCGGCCGGGCGCGGCGGTGAGGTTCACCAGGACGGGGAGGTGCTGCTGGTCGCTGACGTGCAGCACGTGGTGGTGCAGCGTCGGGACGGGCGAATCTGCGGAATCGGCCTCGTGGGTCTTGGGCTGGTGCAGGAACTGCTTGACGAGCGTGTCCACGGCCTTGTCGAGGGTTGCGGAGAACAGCATGCGCTGGCCGTTCGACGGGGTGGCCGACAGCAGCCGGCGCACCGACGGCAGGAAGCCGAGGTCTGCCATGTGATCGGCCTCGTCGAGGATGGTGACCTCGATGGAGCCGAGGTTCACGTGGCCCATCTCGATGAGGCTCTCGAGGCGGCCGGGGCAGGCGACGACCACGTCGACGCCCTTCGTCAGCGCGACGACCTGGGGCCGCTCCTTCACGCCGCCGAAGACCGTGCGCGAGGTGAGCCCGGCGACGGCTGCCAGCGGGGCGAGGGCCTCGTCGATCTGGTTGGCCAGTTCGCGGGTGGGCGCCAGGATGAGGGCGCGGGGGCGCTTGGGCGTGCGGCGGGTGCCGCTCGCCATCAGCCGGGCGACCATGGGGAGCAGGAACGCGTACGTCTTGCCGGAGCCGGTGCGGCCGCGGCCGAGGACGTCGCGGCCCAGGAGCGAGTCAGGCAGCGTGGCGGCCTGGATGGGGGTGGGGACGGTGATGCCGCGATCCTCGAGGACGGCAGCAAGCTGTGCGGGCACGCCAAGCGCGCCGAAGGACTGAGAAGTCAAAGGGGTTTCTCCCGATAGGGCGATGCAGCGGTTCTGCCCGGCGCGGAAATCTCATCCGCAGCGCGATGGCATCAAAGAAAAAGATCAGAGTTTACCCGGAGCAGAACATCCGGGCGCTGTGTCCACAGTAGCGCGCGCAGCCCCAAACCCCCACATCGGCGACCCGGCGGCTAAGCCAGCGAGGCCAACCAGGCGGCGTGCAGGTCGGCGTAGCGGCCCCCGCCAGCGATCAGTTCCACCGGCGTGCCGTCCTCGACGATGCGGCCGTGGCTAAGGACCAGCACCCTGTCGGCGATCTCCACCGTCGAGAGCCGGTGGGCGATGATGATGGCGGTCCGGTCGGCGAGGATCGTCGACAGCGCCGCCTGGACGAGGCGTTCGGTGGGGATGTCCAGCGAGCTGGTGGCCTCGTCGAGGATCAGCACCCGCGGGTCTGCCAGGACGACGCGGGCGAAGGCGACAAGCTGGCGCTGGCCGGCGGACAACCGCGAGCCCCGCTTGCCGGTGTCGGTGTCGAACCCGTCCGGCATGGCCTCGATGAACGTGTGGGCACCGACGGCGCGGGCCGCCGCGACCACCTCGTCGCGCGTGGCTCCAGGGCGGCCGAAGGCGATGTTGTCGGCGATGGTGCCGGCGAAGATGAAGTTCTCCTGGGTGAGCAGCGTGACGTGCCGGCGCAGGGTGGCGTCGTCGAGGTCACGCACGTCGACGCCGTCGAGCCGCACGGCCCCCGCCTGCGGGTCGTAGAACCTGGCGATGAGCTTGGCGATGGTGGTCTTGCCCGCGCCGGTGGTGCCCACGAGGGCGACGGTCTGCCCGGCCGGGATGTCCAGGCCGAGGCCCGGCAGCACCGGGGCGTCCTCCACGTAGGAGAAGTCCACGCCGTGGAGGCTGACCGCTCCCCTGACGTCCGGCAGCGCAACCGGGTGCTCGGGGTCTGCCACGTCGTCGGCCTCGTCCATCACGCTGGAGATCTTCTCCAGCGCGGTGAGCGCCGACTGCAGGGTGGAGATGAACTGGCTGAGGTCCTGCATGGGGTCGAAGAACATGCGCAGGTACAGCACGAAGGCGGCCATGGTGCCGATGGAGACGCTTCCCCCCACCGCGAGGTAGCCGCCGGCGAGCACCACGAGCACGATGCCGAGGTTGCCGATGAACTGGATCCCGGGCATGGCGCGGGCGAAGATGCGCATGGCGCGCACATTGGAGTCGCGGTAGGTCAGCGCGACGTCCTCGAAGATCTCGCCGGCGCGGGGCTCGCGGCGGAACGCCTGGACGGCCTTGATGCCGGTCATGGTCTCGATGAACTGCACGATGACGATGGCCGAATGCGTGCGCACGGCACGGAACGCGCGGGTGGAGGCGCCGGCGAACCACCGCATGAGGAGCAGGAGCGGCGGGTAGCTGAGGAAGGCGACGAGGGCCAGGCGCCAGTCGAGGCTCAGCATGATGACGCTGGAACCGAGGATGGTCAGCGCGGCGATGATCACTACGTCGAGGCCCTGCAGCACGAGTTCCTGCACGGCCTCGACGTCGCTGGTCATGCGCGACACGGCGCGTCCGGAGGTGTAGCGGTCGTGGAAGCGGATGCTGAGCCGCTGGAACTTCTTGTAGAGGCGGCGGCGCAGGTCCAGCAGGATGGCGTTGCCGATCCGGCCGGAGCTGCGCAGGAAGGTGACGCGCGCTGCCACCTGGACGACGATGGCGACGGCCATCAGGCCCAGCGTGGGGAGCAGCACGCTGTCGTCGGTGAGCCCGTCGTCGAGCACATCCCGCACGAGCACCGGCACGACCAGACGGGCGGCCGCCTCGACGACCACGACACCGACGAGGAGCAGCAGCCAGGTGCGCCATGGGCGCACGAGGGTGGCGAGCAGCCGGCGCGACGGGGCGCGCAGGCCTGCGGACGAGTCACGTTCCTCGTCGATCTCCTGCTTGACCCCCCGCCACGCGACGTTCGGGTCATCGGGGTGCTGCGGCTCAGTGCTCACCGTTGTCGCCTTCCATCGAGATGGCGTAATCGGCCGAGAGCAGTTCGCGGTACTCCGGCACGGTGGCCAGCAGTTCGCTGTGCGTGCCGGTGTGGGCGATGCGCCCCTCGACCAGCATCGCCACCCGGTCCGCCAGGAGGACGGTGGACGCGCGGTGCGCCACGACGACCCCGGTGACCCCGACCAGGGTGGACCTGAGGGCCTCCTCCACCTCTGCCTCGGTGTGGATGTCGAGGGCGCTGAGGGTGTCGTCGAGCACGAGCACGCGGGGCTGGACGAGGATGGCACGGGCCAGCGCCAGCCGTTGTCGCTGGCCCCCGGAGAGGCTGAGTCCCTGCTCGCCCAGACGCGTGTCGAGGCCCCAGGGAAGGTCGTGGACGAACTCCGCGCGGGCCACGCGCACGGCTTCGGCGATCTCCTCCTCAGTGGCGTCGGGACGGCCGAGCGTGAGGTTCTCGCGGGCAGACATGGAGAACAGGATGGGGTCCTCGAAGGCGGTGCCGATGAGGCTGCGCAACTGCCGCAGGTCCAGGTCGCGCAGGTCCACGCCGTCGAGCAGGATCTGGCCGCCGGTGACGTCGACGAGGCGCGGGATCAGCGAGACGAGGGTGGACTTGCCGGAGCCGGTGCCGCCCACCAGCGCCACGGTCTCCCCCGGCGCGATGTCCAGGTCCAGGTCACGCAGGGTGGGTTCCTCGGCGTCTGGGAACTGGAAGGTCACACCGCGCAACTGCAGGTGCCCGCGCGGCTCCGCGATGGTCTTGTCGCCGCTGACGATCGTGACCGGCGCGTCGAACACCTCCGCGACGCGGTTGGCCGCCGTCGCCGCCTCACGGGCGAAGGAGAGCAGGAAGCCGAGGCTGCCCACCGGCCACGCCAGGGACAGCAGCAGCGTCACGAACGTGACGGCCGCGCCGAGGCTGAGCCCGCCCTCTGACACCCCGTAGCTCACGCCGAACAGGACGATCAGCAACAGGACCGAGGGGAAGATCTCCAGCAGCGTCCAGAGCACGGAGGCCAGGTTCATGCGCCGCACACCGCTCTCGGCGAGCGCGGCGGCGCGCTTGTCGAAGGCCTCGAACGAATGACGGGTGCGGCCGAACGAGCGGATGACGCGCACCCCGTGCAGCGACTCCTCGGCTGCCGAGGCCACGTCGCCCGTCTGGTCCTGCACCCGCCGCGAGATGCGGCCGAAGCGGCCCATGAGCGCGAACACGGCGATGACGACGGGGATGACCGAGATCAGCACCGCCACGCCCACCTGCCAGAGCGTGACGACCATGATCCCGACCACCACGACGATGTGCAGCGAGCTCATCGCCAGCATCACCAGGCCGAACGACATGAAGCGGCGCAACAGGCCGAGGTCGCTCATGATGCGGCTGAGCAGCTGGCCGGATTCCCACGCCTTGTGGAAGCCCAGTGGGAGGCGCTGCAACTGGTCGAAGAGGTCGAGGCGGATGTTGGCCTCGATGTGCGAGGTGGCGCGCGACATGATCCACCGGCGCACGAAGCTCATGAACGCCTCGAAGGCCCCCACTCCCAGCAGCGCCAACGAGTACCAGAGCACCCCGACGACGTCGCCGCGGCGGATGGGCCCGTCGACGACGGCGCCGAGCAGCAACGGGATGGCGACGCTGGCCAGCACCTGGAGCGGGGCCAGGGCGAAGGAGGTGATGAACTGCGGCGCGAACGGGCGGATGTACGGGAGGAAGCGCAGCACGTCTGCGCGCTTGGGGTGTGCCGCTGCCAGCGCATATCGGCGGGGGGACTCAGCAGGAAGCACCGGGCCACACTACCCGGTTGCGGGCAACGGTCTCGGCGCCCGTTGACATGCTCCCCCTTGTAGGGTGGCCGGGTGATCCCGATCCCGTTCTCCGTCGTCAGCAAACCGACGGGGGCTGCCTGCAACCTCGACTGCACGTACTGCTTCTTCCTGTCCAAGGACCTGCTGTACGACGAGGACAAACGGCAGTGGATGTCGCCGGAGCAACTGGACACCTTCATCCGGGAATTCCTGGGGGGCCAGCCTGACGGCGAGGTCACGTTGGCCTGGCAGGGCGGCGAACCCACTCTGCGGGGCCTCGACTTCTACCGGACGGCCGTCGAGCTCACCCGGCGCTACCAGCGCCCGGGCCAGCGGGTGCAGCAGTCCATCCAGACCAACGGCACGCTGCTGGACGACGAATGGTGCAGTTTCCTGGCCGCGGAGAACTTCCTGGTAGGCCTGTCCGTCGACGGCCCGCAGCACCTCCACGACGCGCACCGCGTCAACAAGGCCGGCCGCGGCACCCACGCCCAGGTCATCCGCGGATGGGAGTTCCTCCGCAAGCACGGCGTCGAGACCAACATCCTGTGCACGGTGAACTCTGCCAACGGCGACCACGGGGCCGAGGTCTACCGCTACTTCCGCGACGTGCTGGGCGCGACCTTCCTGCAGTTCATCCCCATCGTCGAGCGGGCCGGCTACGAGGCCCCTGACGGCAAGAGGTTGCTGTACCTCCAGCAGGGCGACGACGTCACGGACCGCTCGGTCGGCCCCGGCCAGTGGGGCCGGTTCCTGAGCGAGGTCTTCGACGAGTGGCTCAAGGCCGACGTCGGCAGGGTCTTCGTGCAGCACTTCGACGTGATGCTCGCCGCCCGCTTCGGTCAGTACTCGCTGTGCGTCCACTCCCCCGAGTGCGGCACCGCCTTGGCCGTCGAACACAACGGTGACGTCTACAGCTGCGACCACTACGTCGAGCCGGGCTACAAACTGGGCAACGTCGCCGACGGCGGGTTCCAGGAGTACCTACAGCTCCCGGAGCAGCGCGAATTCGGGCGGTCGAAGAGGACCTCGCTGACTGAACAGTGTCGCCGGTGCCCGGTGCGCTGGGCCTGCCACGGTGGGTGCCCCAAGGACCGCTTCGCCACCTCGGCCGACGGCGAGCCCGGCCAGAACTATCTGTGCGAGGGCTACTACGGCTTCTTCTCCCACGCCGCCCCCACCATCGAACTGATGGCCCGCGCCGTGGCCTCAGGCCGCCCCGCGTCCGACGTCACGGGCTGACCGCGCCCGGCGCCCGCACGGGTTCGCTGGCACTCCCAGCACATTGTCTTCTTCGGTAGCCTAGGCAGCTATGAGCCTGCTCGAGGAGCTGACTGCCGCCGTCGACGGCATACTGCCCGACGCGGCCGCCCTCAGGCGCGCCATCCACGCCGAGCCCTACATCAGCGGCGAGGAGGGACCCACCCGTGACCGGCTGGTTCGGTCCATGGGCTGGCTCGACTGGACGCCGGTCGCTGGGACAGGAGCCTGGGCCCGGCTGGGCCCGGCTGGCCCCGCCGTCGGGCTGCGCGCCGAGTTGGATGCCCTCCCGGTCATGGAGGCCACCGGCGTGGAGTGGGAATCGCGGCGCCCCGGCGTGGCGCACGCCTGCGGCCACGACGTGCACATGGCGGCGCTCTGGGCAGTGACGACCGCCGCCCGCAGCCTCGACCTGCCTGTCGGCCTCGTGCCCGTGCTTCAGCCGCGCGAAGAGGTGACCCCGCCCGGCGCCGGGGACGTCGTGCGCTCCGGCCTGCTGGACGAGCAGGAGATCGAGGCGATGATCGGTGTGCATCTTCAGCCGCAGGTGGACCGGGGCGTCGTCTCCACGGGGGCCGGCGCCGTCAACGCCGCCTACGACTCCTTCGAGATCGTGGTGCGGGGCCGCCCGGGGCACGGCGCGTACCCCCATGTCGCCGTGGACCCCATCAGCGCGTTGGCCACCATCATCGGCGAACTCCAGAGCCTGCCCGGACGCATCATCAATCCCACGCACCCCACCGTGATCTCGGTGGGCCAGATCGCGGGCGGCACCGCACACAACGTCATCGCGGACCAGGCCAGCTGCCAGGGCTCCATCCGCACCTATTCGGAGGCGGACCGCGCGCTGCTGCACGAGGCCTTGGCACGGCTGGCGTCGGCGGTCGCGGAATCGCGCGGCGGGCAGGCGACGACGCGCTTCGTGCGGGGCGGCCCGGCGCTGCTCAACGACCCCGGGCTGGTGAAACGCATCGATCCGCTGCTGCGCGGCCTGGGGCTGACGGTCGCGGAGACGCCGTTCAGATCCTGCGGCTCGGACGACTTCGCGGAGTACGGCCGCGAGGCCGCCTCCGTCATGTGCTTCATCGGCACCGGCCACGTGGACGGCGTCGGCCTCCACCACGGGGCGTTCCTCCCAGGGCGCGAGGCACTGCAGTTGGCCGCGCACGCGTTCGCGGCCGGCTATGTCGCGGCCGCCGCCCTGATCGCGGCGTGACGCGGGGCTCTCAGCCGAGGAGGCGGGCCCACGTGGCGTAGCTCGAGTGGCCGCTGCCCTCGATGCGGTGCCGCTGCTGGAAGGAACGCAGCGCCTTGTCCGTGGCGGCGTCGAAGGTGCCCGTGACGGCGACACTGCCGTCCTTGAGCTGCAGCTGGGTTTGGAGGACGCGGACGCCCTCCCCCTTCGCCCCGGATGCGAGCTCGGGCAGCAGCGCCTGCCACGTGGCGTCGTCCATCTTGCCGGTCACGGTGAGCTTCTGGGCCCGCTGGAACGCGCTGACGGCGGCCGTCGTCTGCGAGCCGTAGATGCCGTCGACGCCGATGCCGGCCTCGAGCGTGTTGAGCAGCCGCTGCAGCGAGCGCACTGCGTCGCCGCGGCTGCCGACGAGAAGTTGGGGGAACATCGTGTACGGGTCAACCGTGGTGACCGGCGGCGTGGGGCCGTCGGGGTCCATGCCCTCCGGGTAGCCGGGGCCCTGGCCACGCAGGTTGTACTGGTACAGGTTGTGCGAGCGCATGATGCTGATGACCTTTTCGGGGTACTTCGGGTCCGTCGCGTAACCGCCCTTCCACACCTCGGTGACGAACTGATCCGGGTAGTCGACGTACTGGAAGGCCGCGGCGTAACGCGTGGCGGTGCTCAGCAGGCGGGCGTAGTCCCGCGTCGAGTCGAGCCAGCTCGCGTAGGTGCGGAAATCCGCCACGATGTAGTACTTGGTGCCGTCGGAGCGGGTGTACTCGGCGGTACGGACCGGGACGCAACCCGTCTGGTACGGCGAAGGCGTCGAGGTGCACTTGATGTTGAACAGGGTGTTCACGTTGTAGACCACCCCGTCTACGGTCAGCTGCCCAGCCATTTTCGACTCGCCCCAACCCGACTCCAAGGCGGCCATGCCGATGGTCACCGACGCGGGGATACCGAATTCCCGTTCGGTCTGCTGGGCGTCCTTGACCAGCTTCGCGATGAAGTCGCTGGCCGTACTGCCCGCCGCTTCCTGCTGCCGCTGGAGCATCGGGACGGCCACGACGGCGAGCACTACTGCCACCGCCGCGAGCCTGAGCCATCGTTTCATCTGCAATCACCCTCCGGGGAGGAGGCTAATGGCAGGGGCACGTCGGCCGGAAATATCTCAAGCATCACTTGAGGTCGGGCAACGCCGTTCCCACGAGGTTGACCTCCGGCACCAGACGGATCCCGAAACGCTCTGCCACGCCGTCGCGGACCTCGGCGGCGAGCGCCACCAGGTCTGCGGCGGTGGCCGAGCCACGGTTCGTCAGCGCCAGCACGTGTTTGCCTGAGAGCCTGGCCTGGCCGTCGCCATGGCCCTTCGCGAAGCCGGCGTGCTGGATCAGCCACGCAGCGCTGGTCTTGACCCGGCCGTCCGCGTCCGGGAACCGCGGGGCCTCAGGAGGCAGCGCCGCCGCTTCGTCCGCGCCGAGGATGGGGTTGGTGAAGAAGGAGCCCGCGCTCCAGGAATCGTGATCCGCCTCGTCGAGCACCATGCCCTTGGAGCGGCGGATCGCCAGTACGGTCTCGCGGACGCGGGTGGCGTCGACGCGACCGCCCGGCGCGGTGTCGAGGCGGCCCGCGAGCTCGGCGTAGCGGATCGGTGCCCCGAGCGAGCCCAACCGGAACTGGAACCCCACCTCCAGGACAAGGTAGCGGCCGGGCTCACGCTTGAAGCGGGAGGTGCGGTAGCCGAAGCCGCAGTCCGTGAGGGGGAAGGTGCGCTGCGTGCGTTCCTTCCTGTCCCAGGTGCGCACAGAGGTGATGGTCTCCGCGACGTCGGAGCCGTAGGCGCCGACGTTCTGGATGGGCGTGGCGCCCACGCTGCCGGGGATGCCGGACAGCATCTCGATGCCGCTCCATTCGTTGGCGACGGCGTGGGCCACGAAGGTGTCCCAGTTCTCGCCCGCCGCGACGCGGACCGCCGCTCCCCCGCAGTCTGAGACGTCGGCGGTGATGCCGGTGGTGCCCACCCGCACGACGGTGCCGGGGAAGCCGGCGTCGCTGATGAGCAGGTTGGAGCCGCCGCCGAGGACCAGGACCGGCTCATCGCGGCGGTCGCAGTCTGTGACGACGTCGATCAGGTCGCGCTCGGCGCGGGCCACGACGAACCGTTCGGCAGGGCCACCCACGCGCAGCGTCGTGTGGCGGGCCAGCAGCGGGGAATCCGGGATGGGCGGGGCGTCGGTGTCGATCGCGACGCGGTCCAGGCTGCAGGACGCGGCCTCTCCCCCCGGCTCAGTCAAGTCGCACCTCGGCGCGCGCGGCGCCCAGCACCGCGTCGTCGCCACAGGTGGCGGTGATGGCGAGCTTCGCCACTCCGTCTGCCACCTCTGTGACCTTGGCCGCGTAGACCACCTCGGTGCCCTCGTCGGTGTCCGGGACGACGACGGGGCGGGTGAAGCGGACGAAGTAGCTGAGGACTCTGGCCGGGTCCCCCACCCAGTCCGTGACGATCTTCAGGCCGGCGCCCATGGTCCACATGCCGTGGGCGACGACACCCGGCAGGCCGATGGCCTGCGCATGACGGTCGGAGAAGTGGATCTCGTTGAAATCCGTGGAGGCACCGGAGTAGCGCACCACGGTGGAGCGGGTGACCCCGACCCTGAGTTCGGGCAGCTCGGTGCCGACGGTGACCTCACTCATCGCTGTCCTCCCGGGGGCGCGTGTGCATCAGGGTGGAGCGCGCCTCGCAGACCGCTTCACCGTCGACGGTGAGGTCCACCAGCACGGTGATCATCTCCAGGTTGCCCCGGTTGCGCACCTTCTCGATGCTCAGTTCGGCCGCCACGGCGTCACCGGGGCGCAGCGGGCGGTGGAAGGCGAAGTTCTGGTCCGTGTGCATGGTGCGGTTGAGCGCCAGGCCGAGTTCCTCGTCGGCGAACAAAGAGCCCCAGGCCTGGGCTGCGATGACCGCGGCGAAGGTGGGTGGGGCGATGGGGTCTTCGCCCGAATAGGCGGGGTTGTCATCGCGCACGGCTGAAGCGAATTCGGCGATCTTGGCGCGGCTGACCACGTACGGCGGAGCGGCCGGGTAACGGCGGCCCACGTGTTCGGCGGAAATCGGCATGCGCGTAAGGTTACCGCCCACCGACGACAACGGCCGCCCCCTGGACGGGAGCGGCCGTTGTGGTGAGCGGTGGGGGTTCAGCGGGTTTCGCGGTGCGCCTGGTGCGTGCGGCAGCGCGGGCAGAACTTCTTGAGTTCGAGACGATCCGGCGTGTTACGACGGTTCTTCTTCGTCACGTAGTTGCGCTCCTTGCATTCGGTGCAGGCGAGCGTGATGATCGGGCGGACATCCCCGGACTTCTTAGCCATGATCTTCCTTAGCTTGCGGCGCGTAGCGCGTGTTCTCTGCTGACAATGTGGTGACGAGGGCGGGAATCGAACCCGCGACACAGCGATTATGAGCCGCTTGCTCTACCGACTGAGCTACCCCGTCAGGAGTTCTTTCCCTGGTGGAGCAGGGAAAGAACAGAGCCCCCATGCGGAATCGAACCGCAGACCTTCTCCTTACCATGGAGACGCTCTGCCTACTGAGCTATAGGGGCCAGCCGACGACCAACAGTACATCACCCAATTCGGAGAGCACAAATCGGGGGTTCTCCTTCCTGAGACCCGTCCGATCGGGGTTTTCGGTCGATCTGCGGGACCCCCGCCATTTAGGCTTCGGGCCATGATCTGGCAACTGACAGCGATGGCCCTGTACATGGCCGGCATGCTCTACATCGGGTACCGGGCCACCAAGCAGGTGGAGGACCTGGACGACTACATGCTGGGTGGCCGACGGCTGTCCCCCGCGGTGGCGGCCCTTTCGGCCGGCGCCTCGGACATGTCCGGCTGGCTGATGATGGGCCTGCCCGGTGCCCTGTACGCCGCCGGTCTGTTCCAGGCGTGGATCGCCATCGGCCTCACGGTCGGCGCGTGGTTGAACTGGCTGCTCGTCGCGCCGCGCCTGCGCAGCTACACGGAGATCGCCCGCAACTCGATCACCATCCCGTCGTTCTTCCAGCACCGCTTCCGCCACGACTCCCCCGTCATGCGCGTCGCCGCCAGCCTGATCATCCTGGTGTTCTTCACCTTCTACGTCTCCTCCGGCATGGTGGCCGGCGGCAAGTTCGTGGAGTCCACCTTCGGCCAGCCCTATCTGCTGGGCATGCTGATCGTCTCCGGCGTGGTCATCACCTACACCCTGTTCGGCGGCTTCCTGGGCGCCACGTACACCGACGTCGTCCAGGGCATCCTGATGTTCGTGGCGCTCCTGGTGGTGCCGGTCATCGGCCTCATCGCGGTGGGCGGGCCCGACGAGGTGATGGCGGGCATCCGAGCGGTCGAGGCGCAGGACGGGGTGCCGCGCCTCAGCCTCAGCGCGGGCGGCACGCTGATCGGTGGCCTCTCCGCGGCCGCGTGGGGCCTGGGCTACTTCGGCCAGCCCCACATCATCGTGCGCTTCATGGCCATTCGCTCCGCCCGGGAGACCAAGGTCGCCCGCCGCATCGGTGTCACCTGGATGGCGCTCGGCCTCGTGGGCGCCTGCGCCACCGCGCTGGTCGGCATCGCCTACTTCAACCAGCGCCCCAACGAGTTCGTCTCCAAGGACCCCGAGCAGGTCTTCCTCGTCCTGTCCTCCGAGGTGTTCCACCCGTTCCTGGCCGGCCTCGTCCTGGCTGCCGTGTTGGCCGCCATCATGTCCACGCTGTCGTCGCAGCTCGTGGTGTGCTCCTCGGCCGTCATCGAGGACCTCTACAAGCTGGTCACGAAGCGGACGATGACCAAGCGTCAGGAGGTCGTCGCGGGCCGCCTCGGCGTGCTGGCCGTCTCCGTCATCGCGCTCCTGCTGGCCATCAACGACGACAACCCGGCGGTGTTGTTGCTCGTCGCGTTCGCCTGGGCCGGGTTCGGGGCCAGCTTCGGACCGACGATCATCCTGAGCCTGTTCTGGAAGCGCCTCACCTCACAGGGAGCGCTGTGGGGCATGGTGACCGGTGCCGTCGTCGCCTTCGTCTGGGGCCGGACCGAGGCCCTCAGCAGCACGCTCTACGAGATCGTGCCCGGCTTCCTGGCGAACCTGCTGGTGGCGGTGGTGGTGTCGCTGCTGACGGCTCCCCCGGCGCCCGAGGTGGTCGAGGAGTTCGAGGAGGCCGTCGCAGCGTCGAAGGCCTGACTCAGGCGCGCAGCGCCGCGACGGCGGCCTGCAGCGAGTCCGTGAACATGGTCTCGCGTTCTTCGGCCGTGAGGTCGCCCGAGCCGTCCTTGAGATGGTCCGACACGGTGAGCACTGCGAGCGCCTCCTTGCCGTGCGCGGCGGCGCAGGCGTACAGACCGGCCGCCTCCATCTCGACGCCGAGGGTCCCCAGCTTGTCGAGCGCGGGGATGATGTCCATCCGCGAGGAGTAGAAGAAGTCGCTGGTGTAGACCGATCCGACGTGCACCGTCCGACCGGCGCCCCGAGCCTGGTCCACGGCACCGCGCAGCATGTCGTAGCTGGCGGCCAGCGACAGGCTCACGCCGGGCACGTCGATGGTGGCCACGCTCGAATTGGTGTGGGCGGAGACCGCCACGATGACGTCCTTCACCTTCACCTTCGACGAGATGCCGCCGCAGGTGCCCACCCGGCAGATGCGCTCCACCCCGAACTGCGAGTACAGCTCGTTGGCGTAGATCGAGAGCGAGGGCACGCCCATGCCGGAGGCCATGGCGGTGACGGGCACGCCGTCGAACGTCCCGGTCCAGGCCCCGATGCCGCGCACGTCGGAGACCAGCCGGACCCCCTCCATGTGGTCGCGGGCGATCCGCTCGGCGCGCTTCGGGTCACCGGGCATGATCACCAGGGGGGCGATGTCGCCGGGTTCGCAGGCGATGTGGGGAGTGGCCATCGTGGGCACCTTTCTCAGTGGGGCTTGCGCATCACACACTAGGTGCGAAAACACGAATAAGGCCCCGAATCAATCCGATTCGGGGCCTGGTGGCAAGTGTTGGATTCGAACCAACGTAGGCTACGCCGACGGTTTTACAGACCGCTCCCTTTGGCCGCTCGGGCAACTTGCCATTCACCGGTTTGACCCGGCGACGCACAACTCTAGCAGGAGGAATCCGGCAGGTACAAAGCGCCTCCGGGGGAGTCCGTGCTGGCACAATGTGAGGACCGATCACCGACCGAACCCAGGAGAGACATGGCTGCGGACAGCTCATTCGACGTCGTCAGCAAGGTGGACCGCCAGGAGGTGGACAACGCCCTCAACCAGGCGGCCAAGGAGGTTGGCCAGCGCTTCGACTTCAAGAACGTCGAGGCGAAGATCGCCTGGTCCGGCGAGGCCATCGAGATGGAGGCCAACTCCGAGGAACGGGTCAAGGCCATCCTGGACGTGTTCCAGACCAAGCTGCTGCGGCGCGGCGTCAGCCTCAAGGCCCTGGAGACCGGCGACCCCCGCGTCTCCGGCAAGCTCTGGAAGATCACCGCCAGCACGCGCGAGGGCATCAAGCAGGAGGACGCCAAGAAGGTCTCCAAGCTCATCCGCGACGAGGGACCGCGCGGCGTCAAGACCCAGATCCAGGGCGAGGAGCTGCGCGTCTCGTCCAAGAGCCGCGACGACCTGCAGGCCGTGCAGCAGTTGATCAAGGAAGCGGACTTCGACTTCGCCGTGCAGTTCGTCAACTACCGCTGAGGCTAAGCTTCGGCACCATGCGCATCGGTACCCACAACGTCAACGGCATCCGTGCGGCGCTCCGCCGCGGCTTCCGAACCTACTGGGACGGTGCCGGGGCCGACGTCATCGCCCTGCAGGAGGTGCGTTGCCGCGTCGGCGACCTCCCGCTGGAGGCGTTCGCCGGCTACCACGTGACGCTCGACGCGGGGCAACTCGCCGGGCGCAACGGCGTGGCGATACTCACGCGGGAGAAGCCCGCCCACGTGCGGGCCCTCTCGGAGTCGGCCACCACGGTGGCCCCGGACGGCGAGCCGGAGGAGGTCGACGCGGAGCGGATCATCAGCCGTGACCTGGCCTCGTTCGCCGGCGAGGGCCGCTACGTCGAGGTCGACCTGTCCGACGCCCCGCTGCGGGTGGCGTCGCTGTACCTCCCCAAGGGGTCCGCGTGGCCCTACGAGGAGGATGGCGAGGAGAAGTACCAGCGCAAGATGCGCTTCATGCGTGGGCTGGCCCGGGTGCTGACCACGTCGCGCCGGGAGGCCGCCGCGCAGGGCCGCGAGTTCCTCGTGATGGGCGACTTCAACATCGCCCACACGCGCCACGACCTGAAATCCTGGCGCACCAACCAGAAGTCCGAGGGCTTCCTCCCGGAGGAGCGCGAGTGGTTCGGCGCCCTGCTGAGCCCGCGCAGCCTCGTCGACGTGGTGCGCCGCCTGCACCCGGACACCGACGGCCCCTACAGCTGGTGGTCGTGGCGCGGCCAGTCCTGGACGACCGACGCGGGGTGGCGCATCGACTACCACCTGGCCTCCCCCGGCCTCGCCGCCCGGGCGACCCGGGCCTGGGTGGGCCGGGAGGCCACCTACGAGGAGCGGATCAGCGACCACTCTCCGGTGCTGGCTGACTACTCTCTGTGATGGGTTGGCGCAGCTCGTGGGTGTGCACCGCCCAGTAGGACGCCCCGAAGAGGATCAGCACCATCATCCACAGCCCGTTGCGGATGCCGAAGTTCATCGCGTTGAACCCCAGCAGGATCACGGTGGCCACGATCGCCCAGCGCAGCGCCCGTGACGACGGGCGGGTCACCGGCAGCAGCACAGCTCCCCACAGCAGGTACCAGGAGTGAATGGCCGGGGCGCTGAAGGCGAACCACAGGAACGAATAGCTGATGAAGTGCAGCGGCCGCTTGCCCAGGTGCCGCCACGCGAACCAGCCGATGCCCGCCACGGCCGCCACGGCGCCGATGCCCCGGAACACCGTGATGACGGCGCGGCCGGTGGGATCCAGGCCGGCCCAGGTCACCGGGTACTGCACGATGAAACCGGCGACGGTGAACGGCGACACCGTGTCCACCATGCCGGGCACGTTGATGGCGTTGACCCAGCCGAAGCCGAGCCCCGACACCAGCGAGATGGCCGCGAAGACGGCCACGGACAGAGCGAGCGACGCCGTCGCCTTCAGGGCCGCCCACACCGTCGACCGCCACCGCCACGACGCCCAGGGGTGCACCAGGAACGGCAACGCGACCGAGACGAGGAACGCGGGCTGCTTGATGGCCGCGGCCAGGCCCACGATGAGGGCGCCGAGCCACCAGTGTCGCCACTTCAGGGTGACCCAGATGCCCAGCAGCATCAGGCCCGTCATCTGGGAGTCGTTGTGCGCCCCGCCGATGAAGTCGATGACCAGGATCGGGTTGAGTACGGCGAACCAGCTGGCCATGGCCGGATCGACACCCACCCGCTCGGCGATCCGCGGCACCATCAGGCCGATCAGCACCACGCCCACTAACGCCGGGATCCGCATCAGGACGGCCGAGAGGTACGGGTCGAACGCCGCCAGGTTGACGAGCCCGTGGCTCATCCACAGCGACAGCGGGCCGTACGGAGCCGTCGTGCCGCGCCACACCCACGCCACCTGGTCGGCGTAGTAGCCGGGCAGAATGCCGGGGCCGACGGCATAGGGGTTCAGCTGGTTGTGGATCAGCCACCCGTGGGCGGCGTAGGAGTAGGCGTCGTGCGAGAAGATCGGCGGGCCGAACAGCAGCGGCAGCGACACGATCGCCAGCACCGCCCAGTGCCGCAGTTGTGGCTGCCCCAGGGCCCGACGGCGCGCCGGCCGGAGCCTGAACCACGCCTCGAGCATGAGGGTCAGGCCGAGCAGCGTGGCGATGGTGCCGAACCAGCGGGTGGTTGGCCCGTCGATGCGCCAGGCGCGCAGGACGTCCCAGATGGGTGAGGCCTGCGGGAGGTACGCGGGGCTCAGTGAGCCCATGAGGATGCCGAGGCTGCCGAGGAAACCGAACCAGACCCCACGTGTGGCGCCGGCCTGCCTCAGATCTGACCACGCGCCCCGGGCGATGTCACCCGTGCGTCGCACCGGGGGCCAGTTGCTCGCGGTGGTGCAGCAGGTCCACCAGGCGGTCTGCCGAGGGCACGTGCGCGCCGCCCCATACGAGCGCGTCGGTGGGGCACTGCTCGATGCACACGCCGCAGTACATGCACAGGGACCAGTCGATGGCGAAGGTGTCGAGCACGTTGTGGGTGCGTGGGCGGGCGCCCGGCGCGGGCACCGTCTGCTCCTGGTGCGACGTGAGCGTGATGCACCACGTGGGGCACTCCCGGGCGCAGATCATGCAGGACGTGCAGCGTTCCTCGATGAGGTCGATGGAACCGTGGATCATCTGGCGCCCTCCACCCCGGGTGGCAGCAGCTTGCGGCGGCCGGGCTCGGAGGACCCCGGCTCCACGGCACCCGGCCAGGGCCTGGCCTGGCGCGGCTCGAGAAGGACGTCCTTGCGCAGGGGGGTGCCGCCGGCGTGGTGGATCAGGGGGCGGTTGTCCCCGCCGTCGAAGGTGACGCCGAAGAAGTCGTGCACCTGGCGCTGCAGCCAGGCGGCGCCCGGGAAGACCGCCGCCACGTCCGGCAGGTGCGCATCGTCGCGCGGGGTGCGCGTCACCAGGTCCACGCGGTCGCGGGTGACCGGGTTCTCGAGCGTGAGGATGATGCGGATCTCGTCGGAGCGGCCCAGCTCGTCGACGGCGGTGAGGTTGATCAGCAGGCTGAATCCGGCGCGGCGGGCGGCAGCCGTCTCGTTCGCCCACTCCTCCACCGGGATCTGGTACTCAGCCACGCAGGCCCACCAGGTACTCGTCGAGCGCGGACGGCGGCGGTGGGCAACCGGCGATGAAGTGGTCCACGGGCACCAGCTCCTCGCCGCCCTTCACGACGGCGTACGAATCCCAGTAGGGCCCGCCCACGCAGGCGCAGGCGCCGAAGGCGACCACCGTGGCGTCCGGCACCTGGTCGAGCGCGTGCCGGATGGCCGGGACCATCGGCGCGGTGAGCGTGCCGGAGAGAGTGACCACGATCCTGGCCCCGTCGGGGATGGACGCGGCGTCGACGACGGGGCGCGAACCGGCCGCTGACTGCGATTCGAGCGCGCAGCAGGCCAGCGGGACGTCGACGACGAAGATGTCGCCGTCTCCGAACCAGTCGCGTGCCATGAGCATGCCGAGAGTCTAGTGCGATACGGCACTGTCGGCTCGGGCGGCTAGACTCGCCCGAGCAATGACGACGACCTACCCGGACTGGGTCCCTCGACTGACCGACGCGGACCTCACTCTTCACTTCGGCGCACCGACGGTGGCGCGCGGGGCGCACTATGCCAACCTGGGGCGGGTCTCCAACATCCAGACGGCCGGTGTGCTGGCCACGGCACAGGTGCGCGGCAGCAACTTCCGGCAGTACCAGACGAGCGTCGCGCTCAACCGCGGCGTGCTCACCGCCACGTGCAGCTGCCCCATGCGCGCCAACTGCAAACACGCGGTGGCCCTCATCCTCAGCATGCGCACCCCGTCGCTCACCCGCCCCCAGGTGTCCTGGCGGGCGCTGCTGCAGCCGCTGATGGATCAGCCCACGGTGGCGGACGGCTCGCCGATGGCGTTGGTCTTCAGCGAGGACGGCGCGGAGCTCGGCATCGCCCCCGCCCGGTTGGGCGCCCGCGGCAACTGGGTCCGCTCCGGTGTCGGCTGGGCCGAGATCATCAGGGACCCGGGGAACCTGGACCCGTCCCACCTCGAGGCCGTCCGGGCCGTCCTCGAATCCCGCGACCTGTCCAGGGGTGGCGGCAACTGGGTGCCGCAGGTGCTCGCGTTCAACGACCTCAACCCGGGCGTCTGGGAAGCGCTGCGCCGCGCCTCCGCCGCCGGCATCGAGTTCATCCCCGGCGCGGCGGCCTCGGGACGCACGATGGCCCCGCCGGTGGTCTCGGCCCAGCCCTTCGAGCCCACGCTGCTGCTGCGCCGCGACGACGGCGGCCTGAGACTGGTCCCGGCCGTGCACGACGGCGAGGACACCATCGAGGTGACCGGCCGGGCGCTGTTGGGTCGCCCGGCACACGGCGTGTCGTTCCCACGCGAGGGCGAGTTGGTCCTGGGCGCGCTGTCGCGCCCACTGGACCAGTCGGAGCAGCGGGTCTTCGCGCACGGGTCCATCACCGTCCCGGAAGCGGAGGAGGCGGCGTTCTCCGCCGGCTTCCTGCCGCAGTTGCGCCGCCGGCTCCGGGTGAAGGTGGCCGAGGACGTGCACCTCTCGGAGCCTGAACCGCCGAAGCTGCTCCTCCGGGCCGAGTTCTCCTCGGATGCGGCCACCCTGGAGTGGGGGTTCCGCTACCGCATCGGCACCACCGTCGTCGACGTGCCGCTGCAGGCCCGCGCTTCGGAGGCGCACCCCCGCGACTACGCCGCCGAGGCGAAACTGCTGCCCCTGGCGGCGAGCCCCTGGTTGCAGCCGCTCTCCCATCGGCGCCCGGAACCCACCACCCTCACCGGACGGCCACTGATCGGCTTCGCCAGCGACACCCTCCCGGACCTACAGGCGCACCCGGACGTCGAAGTGGAGTCCACGGGCAGCGCCCGGGCCTACCGCGAGGCCGAGGACCAGCCGGACATCGAGCTCAACGTCACCGAATCGGAGCGCGGCGACTGGTTCGACCTGGGCGTCAACGTCACCGTCGGCGGCGAGCCCGTGCCGCTGGCCGAACTACTGGCCGCCCTCACGTCCGGCGACGACCACCTCGTCCTCGATTCGGGCGTCTGGTTCTCGCTGGACGTGCCGGAGCTGGTCCAGCTCCGCGAGCTCCTCGACGAGGCGCGGCTGCTGATCGAGCACGACGGCGACACCATCCGCCTGCGGCCCGAACACGCCGGCCTCTGGGAGGAACTGGTCTCGCTCGGGGTCGTCGCCGAACAGTCCGCCGCGTGGCGGCAGTCGGTGCAGGGCCTGCTCGACCCCGATTCGCTCCCCCCGGTGGACCTCCCCAAGGGCCTCGACGCGGAGCTGCGCCCCTACCAGGACACCGGTTTCCGCTGGCTCACATTCCTGTGGCAGACGCGGCTGGGCGGCGTCCTCGCCGACGAGATGGGCCTGGGCAAGACCCTCCAGTCGCTCGCGTTCCTGCAGGCGGTGCACGAGCGGGGCGATCTGACGCATCCCGCACTCGTCGTGGCGCCCACCTCCGTCATCGGCACCTGGGTGGCGGAGGCGGAGCGGTTCGCCCCGGGCCTCACCGTAGTGCCCATCACGGAGACACACGCCCGACGCGGCACCCAACTGCCGGAGGCGATCGAGGGGGCAGACCTCGTCGTGACCTCCTACACGCTGCTGCGGCTCGAGGAGGAGGCCTACCGGGACCTGGAGTGGTCCGCCGTGCTGCTCGACGAGGCGCAGTTCGTGAAGAACCACACGTCGAAGGCATACAAGGCGGTCCGCCGGCTGCGCGCGCGCCTGAAGGTGGCCCTCACCGGCACGCCGCTGGAGAACAACCTGATGGACCTGTGGTCGCTGCTGTCGATCGCCGCCCCCGGGCTGTTCCCGGACCCGAAGGCGTTCACCACGGCCTACCGCAAGCCCATCGAGAACGGCAACCGCGACGCCCTGGCCCGCCTCCACCGCCGGACACGCCCGCTGATCCTGCGCCGCACCAAGGCCGCCGTCGCGGAGGAACTGCCGGACAAGCAGGAGCAGTTGGTGCCCGTGCAACTCGCCCCGGCGCACCGTCGGATCTACGACAAGCACCTGGCCCGCGAACGACAGAAGATCCTGGGCCTGGTGGGAGACCTGCAGCGCAACCGGATCACCATCCTGCGCTCGCTCACCATGCTGCGCCAGCTGAGCCTCTCCCCCGTCCTGGTCGACGGCGACTACCCGGCCGCCTCGGCGAAGATCGACGCGCTGCTGGACCTGCTCGACGAGG
Organism: Tessaracoccus zhenghani; assembly: GCF_055326325.1. Classification (NCBI taxonomy): domain Bacteria; kingdom Bacillati; phylum Actinomycetota; class Actinomycetes; order Propionibacteriales; family Propionibacteriaceae; genus Tessaracoccus; species Tessaracoccus zhenghani. The sequence goes on from NZ_JBUZNQ010000001.1 coordinate 318,486, forward strand.
CCCTCGCCGAAGGCCACCGGGCACTGGTGTTCTCGCAGTTCACCGGGTTCCTGGGATTGGTGCGCGAGAGGCTCGACGCGGAGAAGATCAGCTACGAGTACCTCGACGGCAGCACCCGCAACAGGGCCGAGCGGATCTCCGCCTTCCGGGGCGGCGAGGCCTCGCTGTTCCTGATCAGCCTGAAGGCCGGCGGCTTCGGCCTCACGCTGACGGAGGCGGACTACGTCTTCATCCTGGACCCGTGGTGGAACCCCGCGGCGGAGGCGCAGGCCATCGACCGGACGCACCGCATCGGGCAGGACAAGCCCGTCAACGTCTACCGCCTCGTCGCGGAGGGCACCATCGAGGAGAAGGTGGTGGCGCTGCAGGAACGCAAGCGCGCCCTGTTCGACGACGTGGTGGGCTCCGGTTCAGACACCGCAGCCCCCATGAGCGCCGCAGACATCCTGGGCCTGATTCAAGACTGACAAGGTCTGTGGGCTAGGCTCCGTGATCGGTGAACACGTCGCGAGAGCGCTGGGGAGAAGAACCTGATGAACCGCCTGAAGACCGTCGTGCTGGCCGCGCTCATGGCAGTGGGCGGCGTGCTGCTACCCACCGTCACGGAGGCCCCGGAAGCGGCTGCACTCGACGTGTACACCACGCCCGGCACCCACACGCTCAACGGCCGCCAGTGGAAGACGGCGTGTGCCGCGTACTCCCCGACGATCGACCGCTGCCGCACGGAGATCTACGCGACGCAGATCACCCGCGACGCGGCCGGCCGCTTCACCCAGGCCAACGGCTGGGCGTTCAACAACCTCACCTACAAGCCGGTGGCGCACAAGTTGTGGGGCAACAACCCCCTGGCCACCCCCGGCGAGTGGATGGAAGGTGGCCGTAGGTGGCGCACCGAGTGCGGCACCGCGGCCACCGGCAAGGACGGCTGCCGCAGCTACATCCACGGGACCGCCTACACCTCCGTGGGCGGCCGGATCGAGGCCGTCAACCAGTGGATGTTCAACAACATCGTCCGCGTCACACCGGGCTCGATGAAGGTGGGCCTGGAGGCGGACCCGATCCGACGGGCGCCGGACTTCCTGCACGGCCGGCGGTTCTTCACGCTGGGCACGATCATCACCAACCCGAACGAGGGCGGCCAGGCACGCGGCACCGGCCGGCTCAGCCAGGTGGAGCTCGACCCGGCCGGCAAGGTGGGCACGTTCAGGGAGAGCTACTGGTCATTCACCTGGGACATGGCGCGCGAGTCCGACTACGGCGCCTTCCGCACCTCCATCGCCGACCGCCCCACCGGCTGCACTGTCAGCGCCCCGGACAACGCCGACCGCCTCCGCATGGGGCTGCCCGCGTTGCCCGCCGGCACCTGCGACGTGCGGGCGGCCCGGTCCTTCACCGCGAAGCCGACCGTGCGCTACGGCACCTATGACCACTCGGGCGGCAACCGCCTCCGGTTGTTCTGGAACAACTCGTTCATCACGGAGACCTACCTCGACGCCACCGCCGGCGGCGCCGCCCACAGCGAGCTGCGCCTCGCCGCCCACACGCACCAGGGCAGCGTCAACGCGCTCGGTTTCATGTTCGGTTCGACGAAGGCGCCGGCGGCCGGCCGCTCGATGGTCCCGGAGACCCAGAAGCAGCCGCCGTGGCTGCCGCCCCGCTCAGTGAACCCGGCCGTCGTGACACAGTCGCTCTTCCCGAGCCCGGCCGGGGGCGCGGACAAGACCCTCTGGGTCCAGAACCTCGCCACGCCCACCCTTCTCCCGGTGCGGCAGTCCTTCCAGTTCCGCGATTACCAGGACGCAGGGCGCGGCTGCATCGTGACGAAGCCGGAGTTCCGGGGGCGGGTGTCCCCGTCGGGCTGGCACTCCTACTTCTGTCCCCTGGCGGACAACGGCAAGCTGGTCTGGCACCACATGGCCGCGTCGCTGGTGGCGGAGGGCCATGGCCTGTGCGGGATCGGCGACTGGAGCAAGTGCACCGCCGCCAGCCCCCAGACCGTCCGGTTCGGGCTCCCGGCACGGGCCGGCGGCCACGTCTACGCCGGGCTGCAACAGATCGACGACAACAACAGGCTGGCCGCGATCGTCGGCCTGGAGACGAGCATGTACAACCACAAGGCGAGCTCGCAGTCCGCCATGTCGCTGTTCGCCGCCGTGTCCCCTGACAGCTGAACCGGGATTTCGCCGAGCGATCGGGACTAATCGGGTGCTGCGCGGTGTTATGCGCTGAGGGACCCGTGGAACACCGGGTCTAAACTCTGACCGGGGACGATTCGTCTCCGGCGATACGACAAGAGGGAACACACAGTGGCAGACCAGCTCTCGCTCGACCGGGTGGTCATCCGTTTCGCCGGTGACTCCGGCGACGGCATGCAGCTCACCGGAGACCGGTTCACGGCCGAAACGGCCGCGTTCGGCAACGACATCGCGACGCTGCCCAACTTCCCGGCGGAGATCCGCGCGCCACAGGGCACGCTGCACGGGGTGTCCAGCTTCCAGCTGCACTTCGCCAACTTCGACATCGTGACCCCCGGTGACCGGCCGGACGTGCTCGTCGCGATGAACCCGGCTGCGTTGAAGGCGAACCTGAAGGACCTGCCCAAGGGCGGGGTCATCATCGTCGACACGGCCGACTTCACGGCCCGCAACCTCAAAAAGATCGGGTGGCAGACCAACCCGCTCGAGGACGGCAGCCTCACCAACTACTCCGTGCACTCGCTGGACCTCACCGGCCTGGCCACCGGCGCCGTCGAGGGTTTCGGGCTGACCCGCAAGGACGCCTCCCGCACGAAGAACATGTTCGCCCTGGGCCTGCTGAGCTGGCTGTACTCGCGCCCCGTCGACGGCACCCTGCGGTTCCTCAGCGAGAAGTTCGCCTCCAAGCCGGACATCCGCGACGCCAACATCGCGGCCTTCAAGGCCGGTCACGCCTACGGCGAGACCACGGAGGCGTTCGAGGTCAACTACACCATCGCCCCCGCGCCTGTGCCCGCCGGCCGCTACCGCCAGGTGTCGGGCAACATCGCCACGGCCTACGGCCTCATCACGGGCGCCCACAAGGCCGGCCTGCAACTCTTCCTGGGGTCCTACCCCATCACCCCCGCCTCGGACATCCTGCACGAACTGTCGCGCCGCAAGGACCTGGGCGTCATGACCTTCCAGGCGGAGGACGAGATCGCCGCCGTCGGCGCGGCGCTGGGCGCTTCGTTCGCCGGCTCCTTGGGCGTCACCACCACGTCGGGCCCCGGCATGGCGCTGAAGGCCGAAACCATCGGCCTGGCGGTGATGACCGAACTCCCGCTCGTCGTCGTCAACGTGCAGCGCTCCGGCCCGTCCACCGGCATGCCCACGAAGACCGAGCAGGCAGATCTGCTGCAGGCGATGTACGGCCGCAACGGCGAGTCGCCGCTGCCCGTACTGGCCGCCAAGTCCTCGACGGACTGCTTCGACACCGCGCTCGAGGCCTGCCGCATCGCGGTGAAGTACCGCACGCCGGTCATCATGCTGTCCGACGGGTACCTCGCCAACGGCGCGGAACCCTGGAAGCTGCCGGACCTCAGCCAGATCGAGCCCATCGAACCCGGCTTCGCAACCGAGTTCAACGGCACAGACGCCTCCGGCAAGGACGCGTTCCTGCCCTACGCGCGTGACCCCGAGACCCTCGCCCGCGCCTGGGCCGTGCCGGGCACCCCCGGCCTGGAGCACCGCATCGGCGGCCTCGAGAAGTCCGAGGGCACCGGCGACATCTCCTACGACCCGGACAACCACGAGGCCATGACCCTCACGCGCCGGGCGAAGTTGCGGGGCATCGCCCGCGACATCCCGGACCTCGTCGTCGACGACCCCAGCGGCGACGCCCGGGTACTGGTGCTCGGCTGGGGTTCCACGTACGGCCCCATCACCGCGGCCGCACGGCGCGTCCGCCTCTCCGGACGCAAGGTGGCGCTCGCGCACCTGCGTCACCTCAACCCCATGCCGGACAACCTGGGCGACATCCTGCACCGCTACGACAAGGTTGTGGTGCCCGAGATGAACCTCGGCCAGCTCGCCGTCGTGTTGCAGGCGCGCTACGCCAAGGCCATCACGCGTTACTCGCGCGTCCGTGGGCTGCCCATCTCGCTCACCGAACTCGAGGTCGACCTGTGCGCGGAGATCGACGCCACCACCAAGGAGGACAACTGATGTCGGGTCTCGTCGGAGTTCCGCTGAGCGTCGAACCGCTCAGCAAGAAGGACTTCACCTCGGATCAGGAGGTGCGCTGGTGCCCCGGCTGTGGCGACTACGCCGTCCTGTCAACCTTCCAGTCCATGATGGCCACGCTCGGCATCAAGCGTGAGAACACCGTCATCATCTCGGGCATCGGCTGCTCGTCGCGGTTCCCGTACTACGTGGACTCCTACGGCATGCACTCCATCCACGGGCGCGCGCCGGCCATCGCCACGGGCGTGGCCATGACGCGGCCGGACCTCAACGTCTGGGTCGTGACGGGAGACGGTGACGCCCTCTCCATCGGCGGCAACCACCTGATCCACACGCTGCGCCGCAACGTGAACCTCACCATCCTGCTGTTCAACAACCGGATCTACGGCCTCACCAAGGGCCAGTACTCCCCCACCTCGGAGATCGGCAAGCTCACCAAGTCGACGCCGTACGGCTCGGTGGACACCCCGTTCAACCCCGTCACGCTCGCGCTCGGCGCGGAGGCCACCTTCGTGGCCCGCACCATCGACTCGGACCGCGCGCACCTGTCCGAGGTGCTGACGGCGGCGGCCAACCACCGCGGCACGTCGCTGGTGGAGATCTACCAGAACTGCCCCATCTTCAACGATGACGCGTTCTCCACGTTGAAGGGCCCGGACGGTCTGCTCATCAAGCTGGTGCACGGCGAGCCCATCACGTTCGGCAATGGCGAACTGGCCGTTGCCAGGGGTGCCGACGGCGACCTGAAGGTGGTCCGCACCGCTGAGGTGGACCAGGCCAGCATCGTCGTGCACGACGAGACGCGCCAGGACCCCACGCTGGCGTTCGCGCTGTCGCGCCTCACGGAACCGGGCGTGCTCCGGCAGGCCCCCATCGGCATCTTCAGGCGTGTTGAGCGCCCCAGTTATGATGACCTCGTCCGAGACCAGATCGGTACCGCAAGGGCCGCAGACACCGAGGCCGCGCTTGCCGCGGTGCTCGCCGGGCCAGATACCTGGGAGGCAGAGACGCGATGACAGACCGGCAGCCGGGTTGGCATCAGCCGCTGCCGCCCGACGGCCCCACGTCACCGACGACGCCCACCCGCCCCATGACGGGCGACGAGGCGCCTGCCCTGGATACGTTCGATGCCGTCGGCATGCAGTCCGTGCTCACCCGGGCCCGCAACCACAGCCGGTTCGTCGCACCTCCCCCTGAGGAGGCCGCCACCCGGCGCCCCTTCCCCGTGCGGGCCCTGGGCTGGGGAATGGCGCTGATCCTCGCCGTCGGGGTGCTCACCGGTTTCCTCTACGTGAACCACTTCAGACCGGTCGCCGATGATCCGGACACGATCGTCTCCCTCCCCAGCCCGACGGCGAGCATCTCTGAGGTCACGGCACAGACGCCGCAGGAGATCGTCTCGGAGTACTTCGAGGCGCTCTCCACCGGCGACCTGGCCCGCGCGCTGGCGATGGGCGACACGGGCGGCAACGGTTCCCAGGCACTGCTGAACGCCAACGTCTACGCCCGCTCCCGCGAACTCAGCCCCATCACCGACGTCGAGATCCTGTCGGACAGCCTGACGGCCACCGACATCCCGGTGCGCTACCTCATTGGGGGCGAGCCGTTCGAGACGACCATCTCGCTCAACCTGCTGGACAACGGCAGGTACCGCCTGGCGCAGACCACCGTCACCGCGGAGTTCGTGCTCGCCGGCGGCCAGAATCTCCCGGTGCTGGTCAACGGCCAGAGGGTCGACCCGTCGCTCACCTATGAGGTCGTGCCCGGCACCTACGAGGTCTCCACCGGCCTGCCCTTCCTCGATTTCACCGAGACCAGCATGCTGCAGGTGGCCTCCCCGTCCCGGGCCGACGCCGTGAAGGTCAACATCACGCCAGAGCTCACGGAGGCCGGTCGTGACGCACTGATCGGGGCCGCCAGGGCCTCCCTGAACGCCTGCTTCAGCACCCCGAGCATCGCGCCCGCGGGGTGTCCCAACCAGGCGGAAGCGGCGGGTGGCGCGACGGTCTCCTCGGCGAGATGGCGCCTCACGAACAACCCCTGGTCCGAAGCTTCCCCCACGCTGGTGGCCGACGACCAGAGCGTGGCCCTGATCCGGCTGCGGCTGGCCACCTCCCTCGACATCAGCTACAGCAACGGGTCCGGCTCGCACCCCACGCCGACGATCTCCGCAGACGTGCGCGCCTCCATGCTGGGCCGCGATCCGTCGGCCATCGAGGTCACCTGGAGCACCGGATAGCGACGGTAGGGTGGCGGCCATGACCCCTGCGATCGACTTCGAACATTCCGACCCCGCCGTCCGTCCACAGGACGACCTCTTCCGCCACGTCAACGGGACCTGGCTGCGGACGGCCACCATCGAACCCGACCAGTCCTCGGCCGGCGGTTTCGTGGACCTGCGCAACGCCGCAGAACTCGACGTGCGCGCGATCGTGGAGGAGCAGCAGCAGGGCGATCCGGCCACCGACGAGGGTCGTATCGCTGCGCTCTACGCCTCCTTCATGGACACGGACCGCATCGAGGCGCTCGGCATCGAACCGGTGCGCCCCATCCTGGACAGCATCGACGCCATCGATTCGCCTGTCGCCCTGGCCCGGCACCTCGGCTGGTCGCTGCGCCACGGGCTGAGCCCTCTGGTGCACCTCTACGAGGAATCAGACCCGGGGGATCCCAGCCGTTACGCCGTGTTCGCCTCGCAGGGTGGCCTGGGGCTGCCCGACGAGGCCTACTACCGCCTCGATGAGCACGCCGAGATCCGGGAGAAGTACCTGGCCCACCTGACGCGCGTCTTCGAACTGGCCGGCTTCGAACTTGCCGAGCAGCAGGGCCAGGCCGTCCTCGCCGTCGAGACGGAGATCGCGTCACACCACTGGGACAGGGTCCGCTGCCGCGACCTGCGGGCGATGTACAACCCCACCTCGTTGGAGGACGTCATCTCCGCCACGCCCGGGTTCGACTGGGACGCCTTCCTCGAAGGAGCCGGGATCCCCCGCGCGAAGCTGGCCGAACTGATCGTCAGCCAGCCGTCGTTCCTCGAAGGGGTGGCGCCTGTGCTGGTCTCGGCGCCCCTCGACACGTGGCGCTCGTGGGCACGATGGAAGGCGCTTTCGGGGCTGTCGGCCTACCTGTCCGAGGACTTCGTCGAGGCCCGCTTCGACTTCTACGAGAAGACACTGGCCGGCAACGAGGAGCAGCGCCCCCGCTGGAAGCGCGGCCTCGCCCTGGTGGAGGGTGTGCTCGGCGAAGCCGTCGGCCGTCTCTACGTGGAGCGCCACTTCAAGCCCGAGGCGAAGGCCGCCATGGACGAGTTGGTGGGCAACCTGATGAAGGCCTACGAGAACTCCATCACGAAGCTGACCTGGATGACCGAGGAGACCCGCGCCGAGGCGCTGCGCAAGCTCAGCCAGTTCACGCCCAAGATCGGTTACCCGGTGAAGTGGCGCGACTACTCGGCGCTGCCGGTCACCGCCGACGACCTGGTCGCCAACGTGCTCGCCGCGAACTCCTTCGAGCTGGACTACACCTTGGAGCGCATCGGCGGGCCGGTGGACCGCGACGAGTGGCAGATGTTCCCGCAGACGGTCAACGCCTACTACCACCCGCTGCGCAACGAGATCGTGTTCCCCGCAGCCATCCTGCAGCCGCCCTTCTTCAACGCCGACGCGGACGACGCGGTCAACTACGGCGCCATCGGCGCGGTCATCGGCCACGAGATCGGGCACGGCTTCGACGACAAGGGCAGCACCTGCGACGGTGACGGCCGCCTGCGCGACTGGTGGCAGCCCGCCGACAGGGAGTCCTTCGAGGCACTCGCCGAGCGGCTGATCGGTCAGTACGAGGGGCTCGTCCCGGAAGGCATCGAGGGGGCCGGCGTCAACGGCAGGCTCACCGTCGGGGAGAACATCGGCGACCTCGGCGGCCTGGGCATCGCCTACGACGCGTGGCTGCTCGCCGGCGGCGACCCCCGTGGCGAGGCGGTCGACGGGCTGACCCCGGCCCAGCGCTTCTTCACCGGCTGGGCGCAGGCGTGGCGCGGCAAGCGGCGCCCCGAGGCCATGAGGGTCCTGTTGGCGACGGACCCGCACTCGCCCAACGAGTTCCGCTGCAACCAGATCGTGCGCAACCTCGACGCCTTCTACGGCGCCTTCGAGGTCAGCGCCGACGACGCCCTCTGGCTCGCCCCGGAGGACCGCGTCACCATCTGGTGATCTCTCGGCAGAGGGCTGGAGCGCTGATCATGGCGCTCCAGCCCTTTTTGTATCACCCCTTGTCACGGCCGCTTACGGAAATATGAGATCGCTCTCATGTCTCGATTTGGTAACAGAACGCTCCTCCAGCTTGACTCACCTCCCGGAAAGGATGAGAGTTACCCAATGAGAGCGCTCCCACGGAGCGCACGGACATGACGAAGGAGTCATAGTGAAGAAGCGTTCCATCGCCCTGGTCAGTGCGCTGGCCATCGGGCTCACCGCCTGTTCCGCCAGTGCGGAGCCTGCCGACAACGAGACCGGCGCCAGCAGCGACGAGCAGATCACCCTGCGCGTGGCCACGTTCAACGAATTCGGCTACGAGGATCTCTTCCAGGACTACATGGATGAGCACCCCAACGTGAAGATCGAGCACAAGAAGGCCGCCACGACCGACGAGGCCCGCGACAACCTCAACACCCGCCTGGCCGCCGGCTCCGGCCTCTCGGACATCGAAGCCGTCGAGGTCGACTGGCTGCCCGAACTGATGCAGTACGCCGACAAGTTCGTCGATCTCAAGAACGACGACGTCGAAGGCCGCTGGCTCGAATGGAAGGAAGCCTCCGCCACCACCGCCGACGGCCAGCTGATCGGTTACGGCACCGACATCGGCCCCGAGGCCGTGTGCTACCGCTCGGACCTCTTCGAGGCCGCGGGCCTGCCGTCGGACCGTGAAGCCGTCGCCGACCTCCTCGAGGGCGACTGGGACACCTACTTCAACGTGGGCAAGGACTTCGTCGCCAAGTCCGACGCCGCCTGGTACGACTCCTCCGACGCCACCTTCCAGGGCATGGTCAACCAGGTCGCCACCCCGTTCGAGAACGAGGACGGCACGCCTATCCCCCTGGCCGACAACGCGGAGATCAAGAGCATCTACGACCAGATCATGCAGGCCAAGGCCGACGACCTCTCCGCCGGGTACGCCCAGTGGAGCGAAGACTGGACCGCAGCCTTCCAGAACGACGGCTTCGCCACGATGCTGTGCCCGGGCTGGATGATGGGCGTCATCGAAGGCAACGCGGCCGGCGTGACCGGTTGGGACGTCGCTGACGTGTTCCCCGGCGGCGGCGGCAACTGGGGCGGCTCGTTCCTGACCGTCCCCGAGCAGTCGGCCAACCCCGAGGCCGCCCGCGAGCTCGCGGCGTGGCTGACAGCCCCTGAGCAGCAGATCAAGGCCTTCATGTCGAAGGGCACCTTCCCCTCGCAGGTGGACGCCCTGGACAGTGAAGAACTCCTCGGCCAGACCAACGAGTTCTTCAGCGGCGCGCCCACCGGCGAGATCCTCGCCAACCGTGCGGCCGCCGTCGACGTCACCCCCTTCAAGGGCCCGAACTACTTCTCGATCCGCGCCACCGTCACCGATGCGCTGAACCGCGTCGAGTCCGGCACCGACGACGCGGCGTCGTCGTGGGACAAGGCCATCGAAGCCTACGAGGCCCTCGGCCTCAACTGATCCCCCGACTGGGTGGGCCCGGCGCGCCGCCGGGCCCACCACCCACCCAAGGAACTGCGAATGCCATCCATGACCACCTGGCGGCAGCGGGCGAACCGCTGGGACGTCAAGTACTCGCCCTACCTCTACATCAGCCCCTTCTTCATCCTCTTCGCGATCGTGGGGCTCTACCCGCTCATCTACACCGCCTGGGTCTCCGTGCACGACTGGCACCTGATCGGCGGCCAGGGGGACTTCGTCGGGTTGCAGAACTTCATCGACGTCCTGCAGCAGCCGCGCTTCTACAACGCGCTGCGCAACACGTTCTCGATCTTCCTGCTGTCGTCCGTGCCCCAGCTCATCGCGGCGATCTTCATCGCCTGGATGCTCGACGCCAACCTGCGGTCCAAGACCCTGTGGCGCATGGGCGTCCTCCTGCCCTACGTGGTGGCACCGGTGGCGGTCTCCCTGATCTTCTCCAAGCTCTTCGCGGACAGCTCCGGCCTGATCAACACCCTGCTCGGCCAGATCGGGATGAACCCCGTGGGCTGGCACTCGGACAGCTTCGCCGCCCACGTGGCGATCGCGACGATGGTGAACTTCCGGTGGACCGGCTACAACACGCTGATCTTCCTGGCCGCCATGCAGGCCGTGCCGCGCGAACTCTATGAGGCCGCCGTCGTCGACGGGGCCAACCGGGTCCAGCAGTTCTTCTCCGTGACACTGCCGTCGCTGCGTCCCACGATGATCTTCGTCATCATCACCTCCACCATCGGCGGCCTGCAGATCTTCGACGAGCCGCGCATGTTCGACCAGTTGGGTCAGGGCGGAGCGGACCGGCAGTGGCAGACGCTCACGATGTACCTCTACGAACTGGGCTGGGGGCCGCAACGCAGCTTCGGCCGGGCCTCGGCGGTGGCGTGGCTGCTGTTCCTCATCATCATCGTCATCGGCGTGATCAACTTCTGGCTGACCAGCCGCATCTCCAGTTCCGAGGGCCGCAAGGCCAGGCAGCGCACCAAGGAGGCCGTGTGATGCATTCGACACCCATGATCGAACAGACCGCGGGCAAGGGCGCAGCCCGTTACGCCCGCCGCAAGCTGGGGCTGGTCTCCGGCAGGCGCCGGGCCGGGTGGGGCACGTACGTGACCCTGACGCTGGTGCTGCTCATCTCCATCTACCCCCTCTACTACGCCATCCAGCTGGCGAGCTCCGACGCGGCCACCATCGCCCGCAATCCCATTCCGCCCCTGCTGCCGCAGGGCAACCTCATCGAGAACCTCAACCGGGTGCTCAGCTCCGACATCAACTTCTGGCGGGCCTTCACCAACAGCGTCATCGTCTCGACGGTGACCTCGGTGTTCCTCGTGATCTTCTCGACCCTGGCCGGTTACGCCTTCGCAAAGCTGCGCTTCCGCGGCAAGGGGCCGCTGCTGATCTTCGTCATCGCCACCATGGCCGTGCCGATGCAGCTGGGCATCGTCCCGCTGTTCATCGTCATGAGCGAACTGGGGCTCACCGGTAGCCTCGCCGCCGTCATCATCCCCAACATCGTCACCGCTTTCGGCGTGTTCTGGATGACCCAGTACCTGAGCCAGGCGCTGCCCTACGAGCTGATCGAAGCGGCCCGCGTCGACGGCTGCTCCATGATCAGCACGTTCCGCCACGTCGCACTCCCCGCCGCGATGCCGGCTGCCGCGATGCTCGCCCTGTTCACCTTCGTGGCCCAGTGGACCAACTTCTTCTGGCCGTTCATCGTCCTCGATGCCAGCAATCCCACGCTTCCCGTGGCGTTGCAGCTGCTGCAGGCCAGCTACTTCAAGGACTATTCCCTCATCATGGCCGGCGTGGTCATCTCCACCGTGCCACTCATCGTCGTTTTCATCATCACAGGACGTCGGCTCGTGGCCGGCGTCATGGAAGGAGCAGTGAAGGGATGACCCCCGTCACCTTTACCCCCGACTTCATCTTCGGCGCGGCCACGGCCGCCTTCCAGATCGAGGGCGCCAACACCGAGGACGGCCGCGTGCCGTCCATCTGGGACACGTTCTGTGCCACCCCGGGCAAGGTTGCAGGTGGCGACACCGGTGAGGTGGCGTGCGACCACTACCACCGCATGCCGCAGGACGTCGCCCTCATGAAGGAACTGGGGCTCCAGGCCTACCGGTTCTCGACGGCCTGGCCCCGCGTGGTGCCCGCCCCCGGGGAGGTCAACCAGAAGGGTCTCGACTTCTACTCGCGGCTCGTCGACGAGCTCCTGGCCGATGGCATCAAGCCGTGGCTGACCCTGTACCACTGGGACCTGCCCCAGTACGAGCAAGACAGGGGCGGCTGGACCAACCGCGACACCGCCCACCGGTTCGCCGACTACGCCGAGGTGATGTACCGCGCCCTGGGCGACCGGGTCGACATCTGGACCACGCTCAACGAGCCCTGGTGCTCCGCGTTCCTGGGCTACGCGAACGGCGAGCATGCCCCGGGCCACCAGGACGGACGCGAGGCACTGGCCGCGGCCCACCACCTCCTCCTGGGGCACGGGCTGGCCGTGACGCGGCTGCGTGAGCTCGGTCTCGCACAGCCGAAGCAGGTGGGGATCACCATCAACCCCGGCATCCACCACCCGGCAGACCCGGACAGCGCCGCGGACCGCGACGCCGCCCGGCGGCACGACGCCCTGCGCAACCGCATCTGGCTGGACCCCCTCTTCACGGCGGAGTACCCGGCAGACCTCATCGCCGACATGGGCGACCTCTGGCCCGCGGAACTGATCCTCGATGGGGACCTGGAGGTCATCTCCCAGCCCATCGACGTGCTCGGGATCAACTTCTACAACGGTGAGACCACCGCCGCCGTCCCGGGCGCCGACGTCGACTCCCCCGGCTCGCCGCACCCGCGCACCGGCGACACCACGGGCGTCAGCCGCGACGTCCCCCTGACCGCCATGGGCTGGGAGATCTACGCGCCGGACTTCACCGACGTGCTGGTGCGCCTGAGCCGCGACTGGGCCGCCCCGCACGGCGCCCACCTGGTCGTGACCGAGAACGGGGCCGCCTTCAACGACGTGCCGGACGCCGACGGGTTCGTGGCCGACGCCGACCGCAGCGACTACCTCTACCAGCACATCGGTGCCGTCCACGACGCCATCGAGGCCGGGGCCGACGTCCGGGGCTACCTCGCCTGGTCGTTGCTGGACAACTTCGAATGGGCCTGGGGCTACGAGAAGCGCTTCGGCATCGTCCACGTCGATTACGACACCCAGGTGCGCACGCCCAAGGCCTCTGCCCGTTGGTACGCTGACATGATCCGTTCACGCGAACTGGCCAAGCCGTAAGAAGGATGAGATGAGTCTCAACGGTCGCCCGCCGACACTCGAAGACGTGGCACGCCTCGCCGGCGTGTCGCGGGCGACCGCTTCCCGCGCCATCATCGAGCCCGCCAAGGTGTCGGAGGAGCGCCGCTCCGCCGTCGAGGAGGCGATGGCCCGCTTGGGCTACGTCCCCAACGCCGCGGCCCGCAGCCTGGTGACGCGCCGAACCATGTCGATCGCCGTCGTGGTGCCCGAACCCACGCGCACGGTGTTCGAGGATCCCTTCTTCCAGGCCGCCATCGGCGGTATCAACTCGGTCCTCACCGGCGCCGACTACCAACTGGTCCTCCTGATGGGAGACCCGCAGGGGCAGACGCAACGGGTGCGCCACTACCTGCGCTCGCGCCTGGCAGACGGCATCGTCGTGGTGTCCCACCACGGGTCCGACGGCGTGGTGGAGACCGCCGTGGCGGCCGGCGTGCCCACCGTGCTGGTGGGTCGGCCGTTCAGCGGCGTCGTCAAAGTCGCCTACAGCGACCTGGACAACGTGCTGGGCGGCCGGCTCGCCACCCGGCACCTCATCCAGCAGGGCTGCTCGACCATCGGCATCGTCACCGGCCCGCTGGACATGGTGGGCGCCCGCGACAGGTTCGACGGTTGGCGCACGGAACTCGCGGCGCACGGCAAGTCGGCCGGCGGCATCTGGCATGGCGACTTCGACCGCGACTCCGGCCTCTCCGCAGGGCAGGAGATCGCCACCGGCGCGGTGAAGCTCGACGGGCTCTTCGTCTCCTCAGACCTCATGGCGCTGGGGGTGCTGGAATCGCTCGCGGAGCACGGTGTCCGGGTCCCCGACGACCTCCGGGTGGTCGGCTTCGACGACATCAGCCTGGCCGCCTATGCCAAGCCGTCCCTCACGACCGTCACGAACTCCGGGTTCGCGCTGGCCACCGCCGCCGCCGAGTTGCTGATCCAGCAGCTCCAGACCGGGGTGATCCCGGCGCCCAGGATCCTGCACCCCGAACTCGTCGTCCGAGACTCGGCCTGATCGCTCGGGGCCTGCCGGTCAGGCCAGGCGCTCGCGCACCGCGATGGCGACCCCCGCCACCGCCACCGCGGCCGCGGTGACGACGAAGGCCTGGGCGAAGCCGAACCCGCCGGCAAGCGCGCCGATCGCCATGGCGCCGACGCCGGTGCCGACGTCGAAGCCGACGTTCCAGATCACCGACGTGGGGGCGCGGTTCTCCTCCCCCGCCTCCACGAACGAGCGCACCAGCGTCACCGTCTGCAGCGCACCGTAAGCCAGGCCCAGCAGGGCGGCGCCGACGATCATCCACGCGGGCTGCCCCCACCGCAGCGAGGCCGCGATGCCCGCCACCCCCAGCGCGCCCACCCAGAGCAGTGACCAGATGAACGGCCTGGTGCCGTAGCGGTCACTCAGCCCACCGACGAGGTAGCGCCCCACGGCCGCCAGCCCCGTCACGGCGAGCAGGACGGTCATGGCCACGACGGGGTCGCTGACCAGCTGCGGGGCGAAGGTCAGCACGGCACCGCCGGAGGCCGTCACGAGCAGCAGGGCGACCACGGGCATCCAGATCAACGGGAGGACGCGCAGCAGCGGCGCGCCCGCCGAGGACCCCCCCGGGTCGCCCGCCGTCTGCCTGGAGATCTGCCGCCCGAGTTCCGCCACCCACAGGAGGGCGACCACCGGCAGCAGGCCGAGGACGAGCGTCCAGCGCACGCCGATCACGTCGGCCAGTAGGGGCGCCACCGACATCAGTACCAGCTGCGGAATGGAGATGGCGAGGCCGTAGAGGCCGACACCCCGGCCACGCGCCTCTGGAGGGGTCAGGAGTGCCACGGCGGTGGCGCCGCACACCGTGATGACGCCGAAGCCGACGCCGCGCAGGGCGTTGGTGCCGAGCACCACCCACAGGTCCGGGCTGATCGCCTGCAGTGCGGCGGGGATCCCCAGCGCCAGGAGGCCCAGCGACAGGGTGCGGGTCCAGCCCCACCTGGCCAGCCAGCGGTTGACCTGCAGCTGGGTGAGGACGGTGGTGGCCATCAGGACCGTGGTGGCCATGCCGGAGCCGAACTCCGCAGCGCCGCCCCGAGCGGCCCACAGCGGGGAGATGGGCAACAACAGCGCGAAGCCGGCGAACGCCACGGAGGCGGTCAGCAGGATCAGCGGCATACCCGGCGCGCGCAGCACCACGAGGCATCACTCCAAGAGGTAGGGGGAATCAACCGCCTCACTCTACCCGGAGGGCCGGTGGGCCCCGCCTCGTCGGGCGGCGGGCCGCGCGTGGCCTAGGAGGTGCGCTCGACGAGATCCGTGCACACCTGCAGCAGCGCGTCCTTCGCCTCGCCCTCGGGCAGTGGCGCCAGGTGGGCGCGCGCGATGTCGGCGTGGCGCTCGACCTCGGCCTTCGCACGGCCCATGACCGGGTGGGCCTTGAGCCCCTCCAGGGCGGCCTCCAGGTCCTCGTCGGAGCTGAGGTCGCCGTCGATCAGCGCGAGCAGGTCCGCGTCCGCCGCATCCTTCTCCGCCCGCAGCATGAGGACGGGCAGCGTGGGGACGCCCTCGCGCAGGTCCGTACCGGGCGTCTTGCCGGTGCTGGTGGAGGTGATGTCGATGAGGTCGTCCGAGAGCTGGAACACCAGCCCGATCTCCTCGCCGAAGTTCGTCAGCGCGTTGAGCACCTCGTCGGAGGCGCCGGACACCATGCCGCCGAAGCGGGCCGACGCGGCGATCAGCGAACCGGTCTTGTCCGCGATGACCTGGATGTAGTGGGCCAGCGGGTCCTCGCCCTCGCCGGGGCCCTTGGTCTCGGCGATCTGGCCCTGCACCAGGCGCGAGAACGTCTCCGCCTGCAGCATGACGTAGTCGACACCGAGCTCGGCGACCGTGGTGGAGGCGCGGGCGAACAGGAAGTCGCCCACGAGGATGGCCACGGAGTTGCCCCACAGCCGGTTGGCCGACGGGGCGCCGCGGCGCAGGTCCGCGACGTCCATGACGTCGTCGTGGTAGAGGCTCGCCACGTGCGTGAGCTCCATGACCATGGCGGCCCGCAGGAGGTCGTCGTGGTCCGATTCTCCGCCGAAGTGGGAGGAGAGGAAGACCAACAGCGGACGGAACCGCTTGCCGCCCGCCGCGATGATGTGGCGGGCGGCCTCGGTCACGAAAGGCGAACTGGCCACGGCGCTCTCGACCAGGTGCCCCTCGAACTCGTCGAGGAGCACGGTCAAGCGTGCGTCGAGCAGGTCGTTGCCCACTGTGGGTCTCCTAGGGTCAGCGGATGAACTGTGCGGCGCCGGCAACCAGGTCGAGCACGCCGCCCGGCACGAGGCCGAGGACCAGAGTAGCCAGACCTGTGACCGCGAGCACAACCCACGTCCCGGCGGACGGGGATTCGACCACGCCCACGGTCGCTTCGTCGGCGTCCTGGAACCACATGGCCACGACGACCTTGAGGTAGAAGAACGCGGCGATGACGCTCATCACCACGGCGACGAGGACGAGCCAGCCGTAGCCGCCCTGCCACGCCGACGCGAACACGGTCAGCTTGCCCACGAAGCCGGCGGTCAGCGGGATGCCCGCGAAGCTGAGCATGAACAGGGTCATGAGCGCTGCGATAAGGGGGCTGCGCCTCCCGAGGCCCTTCCAGGACTCGAGGCCGTTGGCCTCGCCGCCCGCGCGGCGCACCATCATGACGATGGCGAAGGCACCCAGCGTGGCCACGCCGTAGGTCAGCAGGTAGAACGCGACGGCGGCCACGGACGCCACCGACACGTTGTCGCCGGCCTCCACGGCCCCGACGACGCCCACCAGGATGAAGCCGGCGTGCGCGATCGAGGAGTAGGCCAGCAGTCGCTTGATGTCGGTCTGCGCGAGGGCCGCGGTGGCACCCACCAGCATCGTGACGACCGCCACGACGGAGAACAGCAGCTGCCAGTCCCAGGCGAGTCCGCCGAGCGCGACGTAGTACACGCGCAGCAGAGCGGCCACGGCGGCTGTCTTGGTGGCCACCGCCATGAAGCCCGTCACCGGGGTGGGGGCGCCCATGTAGGCGTCCGGGGTCCACGAGTGGAACGGCACTGCGCCCATCTTGAACAGCAGGCCCACCGATGCCAGCAGCATGCCGCCGAGCAGCAGCCACTTCGAGCCGGTCCCGGCGGTGACCGCATCTGCGATTCCGGCCAGCGTCAGGGCGCCGGAGTAGCCGTACAGCAACGAGATGCCGTAGAGCATGATCGCCGAGGCGATGGAGCCGAGGAGAAAGTACTTGAGGGCAGCTTCCTGGCTCAGCAGGCGACGGCGGCGGGCCATGCCGGTGAGCAGGTACAGCGGCAGCGAAAGGATCTCCACCGCCACGAACAGCACCAGCAGGTTGTTGGTGGACGAGAACAGCAGCATGCCGAACAGCGCGAACACCAGTAGCGGGAAGACCTCGGTGTGCTCACGACGGAGGCGGTCCGCCTCCCGCTCGAGAGGCGAGCCGGGCACGGTGGCGGCCGACGACGCGAACGCCGACACTCCCCCACCGACGCGGCGCTCGGCGAAGAGCGCCACTCCGGCCAGCCCGACGAGCAGCAGCAGCGTCCAGAAGATGTAGGTCGGGCCGTCGATCGCGAGCAGCCCCATGGCAGCCAGCGAAGGTGCTTCCTGGACCCAGTTGAGGATGGTCACCCCGAGCGACGCGAGGATGCCGACCGCGGCCAGACCCGCCTGCACCGGCTGGCGGAGGTGCCGGGGCACGAAGCCCTCGAGCAGGATGCCCAGGGCACCCACACCGAGCAGGATGAAGAGCGGCGTCAGCAGCATCCACTCCAGCGTGGGAGCGGGGATCGGCGTCTCCAAGAGGTTGATCATCAGTTGCCTTCCTCAGCCTGCGGGGCGGGATCGGTCACGCCGACGGTCGCCATCGTGCCCTGAGCAGCGTCGTCCGCCACTGACAGCACCGGCTTCGGGAAGAAGCCGAACAGCAGCAGCAGGGCGATGAGCGGCGCAACGACGGCCTTCTCGCGGAGCGTGAGATCGGTGGTGACATGGCTGGCGACCTGCTCGGTCACCGGGCCGGTCATCGTGGTCTTGTACATCCGCAGCACGTACACGGCAGCCAGCACCATGGCCAGCACCAGGAACGCGATGTGGATGGGGTAACGCTGCCAGGAACCGGCGAGCACCAGGAACTCGGCGACGAAGTTGCCGAAGCCCGGCAGCGACAGGGCGGAGAGACCCGCGAGCAGCAGTACGCCGGAGAGCACCGGGGCCACCTTCTGCACGCCGCCGTAGGCGTCGATGTCTGCGGAACCGCGGCGTCGGATCATGAACCCGACGACGAGGAACAGCGCGGCGGTCGACAGCCCGTGGTTCAGCATGTAGTAGATCGAGCCGCTCATGGACTGGCTGGTCAGCGCGAAGATGCCGAACACCATCAGGCCGAAGTGGCTGATCGAGGTGTAGGACACCAGGCGCAGCAGGTCCTTGGCGCCGAACGCCATGAGGGCGCCGTAGAACATGGACACGATCGCCCAGATGAGGATCACCGGGGTGGCCCACTGGCTGGCCTCGGGGAACGCCTGGAGGCAGATCTTGATCATCCCGAAGGTGCCGATCTTGTCCAGGATGCCCACGAGCAGCGTCGAGGTGCCCGGCGTGGCCTGCTCGGCCGAGTCCGGCAGCCACGTGTGCAGCCCGGCCAGCGGCGCCTTCACCGCGAAGGCGAAGAAGAAGCCCGCGAAGAGCCAGCGGCCCATGGACGTGTCGATGTCGAGCCCGACGAGGTCGCCGATCAGGAAGCTCGGCGAGCCGGCCGCCGCCGTGACGGCGTAGACGCCCGCCACCGCGACCAGCATGACCAGGCCACCGGCCAGTGAGTAGATCAGGAACTTGACCGCGGCGGCGCTGCGACGGGGGCCGCCGTAGCCACCGATGAGGAAGTACGTCGGGATCAGCGTCGCCTCGAAGGCCACGTAGAAGAGCAGGATGTCCGAGGCCATGAACACGAACAGCGCGAAGCCCTGCAGCAGCAGCGCGAGCGCGAAGAACGTGGAGCCGCCCCAGCGGGAGGTGGGCTCATCGCCCGTGTGCCACTCGGCGAGCAGCACGACCGGCACGATGAGGACGGTCATCAGCACCAGGATGGCGCCCATCCCGTCCAGGTCCAGCGCGTAGCGCGCGCCGATCGCGGAGATCCAGGAGACGTCCTCGGCCAGCACGGCGTCCTGCGTGTGCAGGATGAACGCCAGGACACCGAGCACCAGAGTGGTGACCGCGAAGCCGTAGCCGACGAGCTTGCCGACGTGACCCTTCACGAAGAACAGCACGATCGCGCCGACGATGGGCACCAGGCCGAGGACCGTCAGAAGAGGGAATGCCATTGTCATTTCTCAGTTACTCCTTAGCCCAGCTGCCCGATGACAACGACGACGGCGAGGGCCAGGAGGCCCACCCCTGCGGTCAGCCCGTAGCTGCGGACGTAGCCGTTCTGCAGTTTGCGGAACCATTCACCCGCTCCGGTCGCCACCGCGGCGGAACCCATGACCGCGCCGTCCGCGACACCGTGGTCGAAGGCACCGATGCCGGCTGCCAGACCCTTGGTGGGGCGGATGATCGCGTGCTCGTTGAAGGCATCGCCGTACAGGTCGTGGCGGCCCGCGTGCACCAGCGGGTTCTTCGTCTCCGGCGCTTCGCGCGGGATGTCGCCCTTGTGCAGGAACCAGCCGATCGCGACACCGACGACGACCACGGCCAGCGTCAGGATGCCGATGGTGGTGAAGTGGATGAGCGGCGTGTTGTGCGGCTCCTGACCGGTGGCCGGGGCCAACCAGTCCTGGATCCAGCCGTTCATGAGGACACCGGCCACGATGGACAGCAGCGCCAGCACGATCAGGGGCACCGTCATGACGAGCGGCGACTCATGCGGCTCGACGCCGTCCTCCCATCGCTTCTTGCCGAAGAACGTCATCATCATCAGGCGCGTCATGTAGTACGCAGTGATGCCTGCACCCAGCAAGGCCAGCACGCCGTAGATCACGTTCTGCTCGAAGGCGGCCTCGATGATGTGGTCCTTCGAGTAGAAGCCCGAGAGGAAGGGGAAGCCGATGATCGCGAGGTAGCCGATCCCGAAGGTCAGGAAGGTGATCCGCATGGGACGGGCCAGGGCACCGAAGTGGCGCATGTTCACGTCGTCGTGCATGCCGTGCATGACGGAGCCGGCGCCGAGGAACATGTTGGCCTTGAAGAAGCCGTGCGTGATCAGGTGGAAGATCGCGAACGAGGCGCCGATGGGGCCGAGGCCCGCGGCGAGCATCATGTAGCCGATCTGCGACATCGTCGAGCCCGCGAGGACCTTCTTGATGTCGTCCTTCGACGTACCGATCCAGGCACCGAAGAGCAGCGTGACCGTGCCGACGATGGCGACGGCCGTCGTGGCGATCGGCGCTGCCTCGTAGATGACGTGCGAGCGCACGACCAGGTAGACGCCGGCGGTGACCATGGTCGCAGCATGGATGAGGGCCGACACCGGGGTGGGGCCCTCCATCGCGTCCAGCAGCCAGGACTGGAGTGGCACCTGGGCCGATTTACCGCACGCGCCGAGCAGCAGGAAGAAGCCGATGAGCGTGACCCAGACGGGCGTCAGGTTCGCGACCCCCGCGTTGACGTCCTCGAAGCGCACCGAGCCGAACATCGCCAGCATCGTGAAGATCGCCATCGACAACCCGAGGTCGCCGACGCGGTTGACGATGAAGGCCTTGTTGCCGGCGGCCGACGCCGAGGGGCGGTGGGCCCAGAAGCTGATCAGGAGGTAGGACGCGAGGCCCACACCTTCCCAACCGACGAACAGCACCAGGTAGTTGTCCGCCAGGACCAGGATCAACATGGCGGCGATGAACAGGTTCAGGTAGGCGAAGAAGCGACGGCGACGCTCGTCGTGCTCCATGTACCCGATCGAGTAGATGTGGATCAGCGAGCCGACGCCGGTGACCAGCAGGACGAAGAGGATCGACAGCTGGTCGGCCAGGAAGCCGACGCCGACCGACCAGTTGCCGGTGGCGATCCACTCGTACAGCTGGACGTTGATGGCGCGGTCGTCGGGGGACGCCCCGAGGAGTTGCAGGAACAGCACCAGGCCGATGGCGAACGACGCGATCGGTGCCAGGGTGCCCAGCCAGTGACCCCAGGCGTTGGTCGCCCTGCCTGCCAGCAGCAGGAAGGCGGCCGAGGCCAGCGGGATGGCCACCAGCAGCCAGACCATCAGGCCGGTGCTCGACAGGGCGGAGACGGATTCAAGGAGTTGCACGCTCGTAGTCCCCTTACAGCTTCATCAGGTTGGCGTTGTCGACGGAGGCCGAGCGACGGGACCGGTACACGGCGACGATGATCGCCAGGCCGACCACAACTTCAGCGGCTGCCACGACCATCACGAAGAACGCCGCGACGAGTCCGTCGAGGTTCCCGTGGAATCGGGCGAATGCGACGAATGCGAGGTTCGTGGCATTGAGCATCAGTTCGATGCTCAGAAAGGCGATGATCGCGTTGCGGCGCAGCAGGAACCCTGCGATACCGATAGCGAACAGGATCGCCGAGAGGATCAGGTAACCCTCGGGGCTCATTCGTCGTCTCCTTCGATCTCAAGCGTGCGACCCTCGAGCGCCCGGTAGGCGGAGGAGGTGGGTGCGCGCAGTTCGTCCACGTCGACCACCACGCCACGCATGGTGAGGGTGCGCGAGACGGACTTCTCGGCGATGGACCCGTCCGGGAGCAGCGCCGGGATGGAGATGGCGTTGTGCCGGGCGAACACACCCGAGTTGGGCAGCGGGCCGGGGTGCTCGCCGAGCTCGGCGTAGGCGCGCTTGCGGAGTTCAGCGGACTCCACCTGGCTGACCTTCTTGCTGAGGAGCTCGCCGTGGGCCAGCACCATCGCGCCGACCGCGGCCGTGATCAGGAGGGCCGCGCTCGCCTCGAAGAGGAACACGTACTCACCGAACAGCTTGTTGGCCAGCGACGGGATGTTGCCGCCGTACTCGGCGTTGGCCGCCGCCAGGCCGGCGGGCTGCCCACCGACGGTGAACTGACCGACGGCGGAGATCATCAGGATGCCGATGCCCAGCGCCACCAGCGAGGCGGCGATGCGGTGGCCCTTCAGCGTCTCGACGACCGAGTCGAGCGAGTCCACGCCGATCAGCATGACGACGAACAGGAACATCATCAGGATGGCGCCCGTGTAGACGACGATCTGGATGACGAACAGGAAGGGCGCGTCCTGGGCCGCGTAGAGGACCGCGATCGCCACCATCACGCCGGCCATCGCGATGGCCGAGTGGATGGGTTTGCGCGACAGCAGGAAGATCAGGGCGCAGATCACCGCGATGGGCGCGCACACCCAGAAGGCGACCTCACCGGCTGTCACCAGCGGGATCATGGGGATCATTTGGCCGCTCCTGTGGTCGTCGAGCCGGTGCGGGTGTCGGGGGTGCCCGTCGCGGGCAGCCCCAGGAAGTAGTCGCGCTCGTCCGCGCCGAGGCGACGGGGGTGCGGCGGCTGTTCCATGCCGGTCAGCAGCGGCGCGAGCAGGTCTTCCTTTTCGTAGATCAGGCTCAGCCGCGTGTCGTCGGAGATCTTGAACTCATTGGTCATCGTCAGCGCCCGGGTGGGGCAGGCTTCGATGCAGAGGCCGCAGAAGATACAGCGCAGGTAGTTGATCTGGTAGACGTGGCCGTAGCGTTCGCCCGGCGAGTAGCGGGCGTCGTCGGTGTTGTCGGCGCCCTCCACGTAGATGGCGTCCGCCGGGCAGGCCCAGGCACACAGTTCGCAACCGACGCACTTCTCCAGGCCGTCCGGCCAGCGGTTGAGCTGGTGTCGGCCGTGGAAGCGCGGCATGGTGACCTTCTCCGCGCCCTTCTTGTGCGGGTACGACTGCGTGAACGTCTTGCGGAAGATGGTGTTGAGCGTGATGCCGAAGCCGGCCCACGGATCGAAGATGCCCATCAGGCTTCCTTCCCTTCTGCGGTGACCTCGGCCATGGTCTGGTCCTGCGCGGGTCCGCGCACGACGCCTGCGAGCTCGGGCAGCATCTGCCCGGGCATCGGGGGCACTGGGTAGCCGCCGGCGAAGGGGTCGTAGACCTCTTCGACGACCGGGCGTTGCTCCGGCAGTTCGGCCACCGGGTCCTTGCCCCCGAACAGCCACCACAGGACGATGAGCAGCGCGAGGCCGAGGCCGAGGGTGGCGTTGCGGAACTGGGTGTTGGCGACCAGCGCCACCACGATGATCCAGATCAGCGAGATCTCGATCAGCACCTTCCAGCCGAGACCCATGAACTGGTCGTAGCGGAGGCGAGGGAGAGTGCCACGCAGCCAGACGAACACCGAGATCAGGAACTGCACCTTCAGCATGAAGAAGATCGGGCCGAACCACGGGTTGTTGAAGAACTCGATGTTGTTCAGCGGCCAGATCGGCAGGTAGCCGCCGAGGAACAGTGTCGTGCAGACCGCAGAGACGGTCGCCATGTTGATGTACTCCGCGAGGAAGTACAGCGCGTAGCGGAAGCCGGAGTACTCCGTGAGGTAACCGGAGACGAGTTCCGACTCACACTCGGGCAGGTCGAACGGTGCGCGGTTGGTCTCGCCCACCATGGCGATGGCGTAGATGATGAACGACGGGATCAGCAGCAGGAAATACCAGGTCTGCAGCCCGAGCGGCAGGGCGATGTCGGTGAACGGCACGACGAGCTGCAGCGGGAGGCGCTGCGATTCGACGATCTCCGAGGTGGACATCGAGCCGGCCATCAGGAACACGGCGACCATGGACAGGCCCATCGAGATCTCGTAGGAGATCATCTGCGCCGTCGAACGGATGGAGCCGAGGAAGGAGTAGGTGGAGTTGCCGGCCCAGCCCGCCAGCACGATGCCGTAGATGCCGATCGAGGCCGAGGCCAGGATGAACACCGCGGCGACCGGCAGGTCCGTGAGCTGGAGGCGGGTCTCGACGCCGAACATCGTCACCTGCCCACCGAACGGGATGACCGTCCAGCAGGTGAAGGCGGCCACGGCGGTGAGCACGGGGGCGATGTTGAACAGCCACTTGTCGGCGTTCTTCGGGCGGAAGTCCTCCTTGATGAGGGCCTTCATACCGTCTGCGAGCGCCTGGCCGAGGCCGAAGGGGCCGTTCATGATGGGGCCGAGGCGGTGCTGCATCTTGCCGACGAGGCGACGCTCGTACCACACGTTGAAGATCGTCCAGACGAGGAGGACGACGAAGAGCGCCACCACCTTGATCAGGATCAACCACCAGGGATCGTTCATGAAGATGTTCATGCCGTTGCTCCTTCGACGACGGTGACGGCCGTGACGCGGACCGGCGAACCGGGGGCGGCGACGAGTCGCTCCCCCAGGCCGGGGTTGACGGGCACCCAGACGACGTCGTCGACCATGCCGGGGACGATGTCGACCGGCAGCACCAGGCTGCTGCCCGCTGCCTCCACGGTGGCGACCTCGGTCAGACCGAGCCGCTCAGCGGTGGCGGCGGAGACCCGGGCGACCGGCGGACGTGCGGTGGCACGCAGCGCCAGTTCGTAGTCGTTGCCCTGGGAGGCGTCGAGCAGCTCGCGCCATCCCGCGACGACCAGACCGGCATGGGCGGGGGCCGTCGCGACGGCGGGGGCCGCCGGGCGGTCGCCGTCCCAGGCACCGAGTTCCGTGAGGTCGGTGTAGGCCTGCTTCGGGGCGCGGAAGCCGAGCGTCGAGCCGAGGGCATCAGCCAGGGCGGCCAGGATGCGGATGTCGGTCATCGGCGACACCGGCTGCTTGACGATCACGTTGACGCGGCCGTGGCGGTGCTCCCAGTTCAGGAAGTGGCCCGACTGCTCCTCGAGGAGGGCGGCCGGGAAGACCACGTCGGCGCGGGAGGTGACGGCGCTGGCGCGCTGCTCGATGCTGACCACGAACTGCGCGGCCTCGAGACCGGCCAGCGCGGCGGCCGGGTCTCCCAGGTCGTGCGGGTCCACACCGGCGACCACCAGGGCCTTGAGCGTGCCCTGGGCCAGCGCGGTGAACTGCTCATCGGCCGACAGACCGGCCTCAGCGGGCAGCGAGCCGACACCCCAGTGGGAGGCGACATCGACGCGAGCGGCGGGGTCTGCCACCGGGCGACCACCGGGCAGCAGGCCCGGCAGGCAGCCGGCCTCGATGGCCCCGACGTCGCCTGCGCGGCGGGGGATCCAGGCCAGGCGGGCGCCGGTGGCGTCCGCCTTCGCGGCGGCGGCGCTCAGCACGCCGGGGAGGACGGCGGCGCGTTCGCCGACGAGGATGACCGAGCCTGCGTCGAGGTCCGTCAGTGCGTCCAGCGCCTCGGCTTCACGGCCGGGGGCCGTGGGCACGAGGGTGGCGGACAGCTTGTCGGAGCCGCGGGAGACGAACGGCGCGAGGGTGGTGACCTTCAGGTGCCCCTTGCGGACCGCCTTGCGGAGGCGGAGGAACACGATGGGCGACTCGTCCTCGGGCTCGAAGCTCACCAGCACGACGTGCTTGGCGGCGTCCAGATCCGCGTAGGTGACGGCCTCGTCGACTCCCCTGCCGGCCACGCGGGCCGCGAGGAAGTCGGCCTCTTCGGCAGAGGCGGGACGCGAGCGGAAGTCCACGTTGTTGGTGCCCAGCACAGCACGGGCGAACTTGCCGTAGGCGTAGGACGCCTCGACGCTCAGCCGACCACCGGTCTGGACACCGACGGCGGAGCCGGCGGCGCGGAGACCCTGGACCGCGGCGTCGATGGCCTCAGGCCACGACGCGGGCTCCAGCACTCCCCCGCGGCGCACGAGCGGGCGGGTGATGCGGTCGTCGCCGCGGCCGTACATGAAGCCGAAGCGGCCCTTGTCGCAGCTCCACTCCTCGTTGACCTCAGGCTTGTCGCCCGCGAGGCGACGCTTGACCTGGTGGTGACGCTGGTCCGTGCGCAGTTCACAGCCGGACGCGCAGTGCTCACAGGTGGTGACCTTCGACACGAGGTCGAAGGGACGCGCCTGGAAGCGGTAGGCGGCGGAGGTGAGGGCGCCCACGGGGCAGATCTGCACCACGTTGCCGGAGAAGTACGAGTCGTACGGGTCCTGCTCGTAGGTGCCGACCTGCTGCAGCGCACCGCGCTCCACCAGGGCGATGAAGGGGTCACCGGAGATCTGTTCGGAGAAGCGCGTGCAGCGCGCACACAGCACGCAGCGTTCGCGGTCCAGCAGGATCTGCGCGGAGATGGCCACGGGCTTGGGGAAGGTGCGCTTCAAGCCCTCGAAGCGGCTCTCACCGGGGCCGTTGGCCAGTGCCTGGTTCTGCAGGGGGCACTCGCCGCCCTTGTCGCAGACGGGGCAGTCGAGCGGGTGGTTGATCAGCAGGAACTCCAGCATGCCGCGCTGCGCCTTCTCGGCGACGGGCGAGGTGCGCTGGGTGTTGACCTTCATGCCCTCGGCCACCGGCATGGTGCAGGAGGCCTGGGGCTTGGGGAACCCTCGGCCGTTGCCGGCGTCGGGGATGTCGACCATGCACTGGCGGCAGGCGCCCACCGGGTCCAGCAGCGGGTGGTCGCAGAAGCGCGGGATGGCGGTGCCGATCATCTCGGCGGCGCGGATGATCAGCGTGCCCTTGGGGACGCTCACCTCCGTGCCGTCGATGGTCAGGGTGACCAGGTCGGGCTTCGGAGCCACCTCACCCGAGGTCGTCTTGGCGTCGACGGTCATCGCACGTCTCCTTCCGCGGCGAACAGTGCGCTCTTCTCATACGGGAACACTTCCCAGGCGGGGGTGTGGTAGCCCTGCTCGAACTCGGAGCGGAAGTGCCGCACGGCACTGGTCACCGCTGCCACCGCACCGTCGGCCAGCGCGCAGAACGAGCGGCCACCGATGTTGTCGCAGATGTCGAGGAGCTTGTCGACGTCGCCCTCGCGGGCGGTGCCGGCTTCGAACTTCATCAGGAGCTGGACGAGCCACCAGGTGCCTTCACGACACGGGGTGCACTTGCCGCAGCTCTCATGCTTGTAGAACTCGACGAAGCGCAGCGTCGTGCGCACCACGGAGGTGGTGTCGTCGAAGATCTGCAGTGCCTTGGTGCCGAGCATCGAACCGGCCGCCGCCATGGATTCGTAGTCCATGGGGAGGTCGAGGTGTTCCGGCGTCAGGATCGGCGTCGAGGAGCCGCCGGGGGTGAAGAACTTCAGTTCGTGGCCGTCGCGCATGCCGCCGCCGAGCTCGATGAGCTCGCGCAGCGTGATGCCCATCGGGGCCTCGAACTGGCCGGGCGTCTTGATGTGGCCCGACAGCGAGTACAGCGTGAAGCCCTTGGACTTCTCGGTGCCCATCGACTGGAACCAGTCAGCCCCGTTGTTGATGATGGCCGGCACCGAGGCGATGGATTCCACGTTGTTGACCACCGTCGGGGAGGCGTACAGACCTGCGACGGCGGGGAACGGCGGGCGGAGGCGGGGCTGGCCGCGTCGACCCTCGAGGGAGTCCAGCAGCGCCGTCTCCTCGCCGCAGATGTAGGCGCCGGCGCCGGCGTGCACGATCACGTCGAGGTCGTAGCCGGTGCCCATGATGTTCTTGCCCAGGTAGCCGGCCGCGTAGGCCTCACGGACGGCCTGCTGAAGGCGGCGGATGACGTGCAGGACCTCACCGCGGCAGTAGATGAACGCGGTGTGGCAGTTGATCGCGTACGACGAGATGATGACGCCTTCGACCAGCGTGTGCGGCGTGGCCATCATGAGCGGGATGTCCTTGCAGGTGCCCGGCTCCGACTCGTCGGCGTTGACCACGAGGTACTTCGGGTTGGGATTGTCCTGCGGGACGAAGGACCACTTCATGCCCGTCGGGAAGCCTGCGCCACCGCGGCCGCGGAGGTTGGCGTCCTTGACGAGCGAGATGAGGTCTGCGGGCTGCATGGCCAGGGCCTTGCGCATCGCGCGGTAGCCACCTGTGGCCTCGTAGCGGGCGAGCTTCCAGGAGTTGGGTGCGCCCCACTGTTCGCTGAGGACGGGGGTGAGCAGGTCGGTCACTGTGCGGCCTCCTGCTCGGCGGCGGCCGGCTTCGCGTCAGCGGCCGGGGCCTTCCAGTCGTTCTCACGGGCGATGTCGACACCGGCCAGCGAGGCGTGACCTGCGGAGGGCCCTTCGTCGGCCCGGCCGTCGGGGAACCCGGCGAGGACGCGCTCGGCTTCGCGCCAGGAGGTGATGGTCGCGCCACGGGAGGAGACGACCTCCTCGTCCTTCTGCAGCTTCTCCAGCAGGTCGTCGGCCTTCTCCGGCGTCATATTGTCGAAGAACTCCCAGTTGACCATCATCACGGGGGCGAAGTCGCACGCCGCGTTGCACTCGAGGCGCTCCAGCGAGATCTGGCCGTCCGGGGTGGTCTCACCCTCGTCGATGCCGAGGCGCTTCTTGGCCCGGTCGAGCAGGATGTCGCCGCCCATCACCGCGCAGAGCGCAGTGGTGCAGACGCCGACGTGCTGCTTGCCTGCGGGGCGGCGCTTGTACATGGTGTAGAACGTCGCGACGCCGGAGACCTGCGCCGTGCTGATGCCCAGCACGTCGGCGCACGCTTCGATGCCCCGGGGGCTGATCCGGCCGTCGACCGACTGGACGAGGTGGAGCATCGGCAGGAGTGCGGAACGAGGCTGCGGGTAGCGGGCCGCCAGCTCGCGCAGTTCGGCGATGGTGCCGTCGTCGATCTGGGACGACTGGTCGGTGTAGTCCACCGAACCGGAATCCGGGAAGTGGCTGGCAAAGTGGCCGCTCATCGGTCCACACCTCCAAGTACGGGGTCAAGGCTGGCGAGCGAGACGACGACGTCGGACATCATGCCGCCCTCGCACATCATCGGGATCGACTGCAGATGGTTGAAACCGGGATCGCGGAAGTGCACCCGGTAGGGGCGCGTCCCGCCGTCGGAGACGACGTGGCACGCGAGCTCGCCCTTGGGGGATTCGATGGCCTGGTAGACCTGCCCCACCGGGACCCGGAAGCCCTCGGTGACGATCTTGAAGTGGTGGATGAGCGCTTCCATGGACTCGCCCATGATGTGCTTGATGTGCTCGTTGCTGTTGCCCTGACCGTCGGCGCCCAGCGACAGCTGAGCGGGCCAGGCGATCTTCGGGTCTGCCACCATGACCGGCTGGCCGTGCGTGCGCTCGAGGCGGTCGATGCACTGCTCGACGATCTTGAGGGACTCCCAGCACTCCTGCAGACGAATCCGGAAACGGCCGTAGGCGTCGTCCGAATCCCAGGTCACGACGTCGAAGTCGTAGGTCTCGTAGCCGCAGTAGGGCTGCGTCTTGCGCAGGTCCCAGGCGTAGCCGGTGGCGCGCAGCGGCGGGCCGGACATGCCCATCATCGTGGCCGCGGTGAGGTCCATCACGCCGACGCCGGACTGGCGGCCGATGAAGATGGGGTTCTCGTTGCAGAAGGCGGCGTACTCCGGCAGGTGCTTCTTGAGCCAGTCCACGATGGTGCGCAGCTGGCTGATGCCGTCCTCCGGCAGGTCGTTGGCCACGCCGCCGGGGCGGATGAACGCGTGGTTCATGCGCAGGCCCGAAATGGCCTCGAAGAAGTCAAGGATCATCTCGCGCTCACGGAACGCGATGGTCATGACGGTCAGCGCGCCGATCTCCATGCCGCCGGTGCCCATGGCGACCAGGTGCGAGGCGATGCGGTTGAGCTCCATCATGAGCACGCGGATGACGCTGGCGCGCTCCGGGATGTCGTCGGTGATACCGAGCAGCTTCTCCACGGCCAGGCAGTAGACGGCCTCGTTGAACAGCGGCGCGACGTAGTCCATGCGGGTCACGTAGGTCACGCCCTGGACCCACGTCTTGTACTCCGCGTTCTTCTCGATACCCGTGT
Source organism: Tessaracoccus zhenghani (assembly GCF_055326325.1). NCBI lineage: Bacteria > Bacillati > Actinomycetota > Actinomycetes > Propionibacteriales > Propionibacteriaceae > Tessaracoccus > Tessaracoccus zhenghani. Next base: position 348,550 of record NZ_JBUZNQ010000001.1, read on the forward strand.
GCAGGAAGCCGATGCCCGGGCGGATGGACTTGACGGTCTCACCGTCCATCTCGAGGATCAGGCGCAGCACGCCGTGCGTCGACGGGTGCTGGGGGCCCATGTTGACGACGATGGTCTCGTCGCCACGCTCTGCCTGCTCGGCCGCGATGTCGGTCCAGTCGCCACCCTGTGCCAGGTAGACGCGGTCGACCTTCTCCTCACTGGTGCCGGCGAAGACGTCTTCGGTGGTTGCGTGGGTGTGGGTCACGAGTAGGTCCTCCTGTTGTCGGGAGCGGGCACCTTGGCGCCCTTGTACTCGACGTCGACGCCACCCAGCGGGTAATCCTTGCGCTGCGGGTGGCCCTTCCAGTCGTCCGGCATGAGGATGCGGGTGAGCGACGGGTGGCCGTCGAAGATGATGCCGAACATGTCCCAGGTCTCACGCTCGTGGTAATCCACCATGGGGTAGGTGGCCACGACCGACGGGATGTGGGGATCTTCGTCCGGGCACGTGACCTCGAGCCGGACCCGACGGTTGTGGGTGTAGCTCAGCAGGTGGTACACGGAGTGGAGTTCCGCGCCCTTCTCGCTCGGGTAGTGCACGCCCGAGACGGACACGCAGACCTCGAAGCGCAGGAACGCGTCGTCGCGGAAGGTGCGCGCCACGGCGGCGAGGTGCTCGCGCGGCACGTAGATCGTGAGCTCACCGCGGTCGAACAGCACCCGGGCGCCGCCGAGTTCCTCGGGCAGCAGTTCCAGGGCCCTGCCGTACACGGCGTCCGACGGGTCGTCGAACGGGGGCTCGGTGCGGCCCGGCATGCTGAGGCCGCGGGTGAGGCCGCCGTAGCCGGAGGTGTCGCCGGAGCCGCGGGACCACATGCCCGCCTTGCTGGTGAAGATGGGCTGCTGGGCGGGAAGACCCGAGGTGGCGGGGAGGTTCTCCTCAGGAGTCTGATCGTCGCTCATCGCATGAGCCCCTTCATCTCGACCTTCGCGGGCGCGGCCAGCGCTGCCTGCTCGGTGTCCTCGACCCAGGTGTCCATGTTGGCGCCGATCGGGTGCTTCTGCACCTTCTCGCGCAGCTTGAACATGGCCTCGATCAGCATGTCCGGGCGCGGCGGGCAGCCGGGCACGTACATGTCGACGGGCAGGAAGTGGTCACAGCCCTGGACGATCGAGTAGTTGTTGAACATGCCGCCGGAGGACGCGCAGGCGCCCATGGAGATGACCCACTTGGGGTTGGGCATCTGGTCGTACACCTGACGGATGACCGGGGCCATCTTCTGTGACACACGGCCGGAGACGATCATCAGGTCAGCCTGGCGCGGGGAGGCGCGGAACACTTCCTGGCCCCAGCGACCCGAGTCGTAGCGCGGCGTGCCGAAGGCCATCATCTCGATCGCGCAGCAGGCGAGGCCCATCGTCGCGGGCCAGAACGAGGCCTTCCGGACCCAGCCGAAGACGCCCTCGAACGTGGTCAGCAGGATGCCGCTAGGAATCTTGTCTTCGATACCCATGTTTATCTCCGATCATTCCCAGTCGAGGCCGTTGCGGCGCAGGACGTAGATGTAAGGGATGAAGAACAGCACGATGAACACGATCATGGCGATGATCGCGAACATGCTGAGCTGGTTGTAGGCCACCGCCCACGGGAGCAGGAACACCACTTCGATGTCGAACACGATGAACATCATCGCCGTGATGTAGTACTTGACAGGGAACCGGCCGCCGCCGATCGGCTGCGGGGTGGGCTGGATGCCGCACTCGTAGCTGTCGTACTTCGCACGGTTGTACCGAGCCGGTCCGACGACCAGGCTCAGCCCCATGGATACCACGACGAACACGGTGGCGAGCAGCACCATGCCGACGATGGGGATATAGGGGTTCATCGTTGTTTCCTTCCGATCACGCTGACGGAGCGACCTTGCACAAGGTGTTGATGATCCGGTCCATCGCGTCCCCGTCACGGGAGTCGGTCAGGTTGGCCAGGAGCTTCATCACGAAGCGCATGAGCATGGGCCGGGGTAGACCGTATCGGGTGCAGATGTACATGATCCGCGGGTCGCCGATGAGTTTGGTGAAGATCATTCCCAGGCGATAGTAACCACCCAGGCTGTCCTTCAGGGCGGCGGGGTAGGCCTGCATGGCCCGTTCCGCGGAAGCGGTGCCGATGCCGCGCGACTTCGCTTCGGCCAACGCCTGGGCCGCCAGCTCTCCGGCCTCCATGGCGTAGGCGATGCCTTCACCGTTGAAGGGGCTGACCATGCCGCCGGCGTCGCCCACGAGCACGAGCCCGCGGCCGTAGTGCGGCTGGCGGTTGAACGCCATCGGCAGCGCAGCGCTGCTCACCTTGCCCACCATGTTCTCGTCGCGGTAGCCCCACTCCTCCGGGGTGCCGGCCAGCCAGCGCTTCAGGAGGTCGCGGTAGTTGGTCTGGCCGAAACCCTTCGACGTGCTGAGCACGCCGAGGCCGACGTTGCAGGTGCCGTCACCCATCGGGAAGATCCAGCCGTAGCCGGGCAGCAGCGTGGACTTGCCCGGTTCGCCGTCCCAGAGCTGCAGGTGCGACTCAAGGAACTCGTCGTTGCTCTGCGGGCTCTTGTAGTACGTGCGCACGGCCACACCCATGGGGCGGCTGTCGATCTTGTTGATGCCCATCGAGATGGCCAGGCGCGCCGAGTTGCCGTCAGCGGCGACGACGTAGGGGGCCTTGAAGACGCGGCCGTCCTTGGTCTCGACGCCGGTGATGCGGCCGGTGCGGTCGTCCAGCACGGCGTTGGTCACGTTGGCGCCCTCGACGAGTTCGGCGCCTGCGGCCACCGCATGGCGGGCCAGCAGGTCGTCGAAATCCGAACGGGGACGCTGCACGCCGTAGGGCGGGAAGTCAGTCAGTTCAGGCCACAACAACTCGAACGGCTTGACGTGGCCGCCGTGCACGCGAAGACCCTTGTTGTGGATCCAGCCGGCCTCTTCAGAGGTGTCGATCCCCAGCCGGGTGAGCGCGCGGGTGGCGCGGGGCGTGAGGCCGTCGCCACACACCTTCTCCCGGGGGAAATGAGACTTCTCGAGCAGCGTGACGGAGAGCCCGTGCCGTGCGAGATAGGTGGCTGTCGCTGATCCGCCCGGTCCGGCTCCGACGACGATAACGTCCGATTCCTGGGTGGGGCGGGCCGTGCCAGAGTTGGCGAACGACATACACACTCCTGTCGACTACGACGGTGATTACCGAGTCAGTCTAGGGGTGCTGGGACGTTTCGGCCAACCAAGGCTCCCACTGCGGGCTACACTGCGAACCGCCTGCTGACTTGGGTATTTGGTCACGATGCGCTTGCTAAATTGCGGGGCGGGCCGCGCGGGGCAGATACCCCTCCCCCGCCTGCGGACGGCGGTCCCATAATCGGGGGCTGAATGGCCTCAGGCGAGCGTCGCGGCTATGCTCGCGAGGGTGATTCTGGACTTCGGGAGCGCTCGGATGCGTGCGACCACAGTCGCGATCGACGACCCCGGAGCCCTGGAGAGATTCCTCCCGGAGACCGGGCCCTCGACTGCATTCCTGCGTCGTGGCGACGGCTTTGTGGCACTGGGCGAAGTGGCCCGGTTCGAGACCGACCGCCTGGACGCCGCAGACGTCTGGTGGGAAGAGATCTCCGGCCAGATCGACCACGACTCCGAGGTGCTCGGCGAATTCGGCACCGGACCCATCGCGGTGGGCACCTTCACGTTCGACCCCGACAGGTCCGAGGAGCGCTCGGTCCTCACCGTCCCCGAGGTGATCATCGGCAGGCGCGGCGGGCTCAGCTGGATGACGAAGCTCGGCCCTGCCCGCGGCAACGCCACCCTCCCCTCTCCGGGTGAGCCCGTCCGGCCGCCGGCAGGCATGGTCTCGATGGGCGGTTCCATGGGTGACCACGCCTGGACCGACATCGTGGCAGAGGTGGTGTCACTGATCCGCAAGGGCGAGGTCCACAAGGTGGTGCTCGCCCGCGACCTGATCGCCCGGGCCGACAACCCGCTCGACCTGCGCTTCGTGCTGCGCGAACTGATGGCCACCTACCCCATGACCTGGGCGTACCTGGTGGACGGCATGATCGGCGCCACACCGGAGCTGCTCGTCCGCCGCGAGGGCGGTCTCGTCACGTCGCGCGTCCTGGCCGGGACCGTCTGGGGCGACGACGAGGACGCGGACCCGATCAGGCTCGCCGCCCGCCTCGCGAAGTCGAGCAAGGACATCTCCGAGCATGAGTTCGCCGTCGAATCCGTCGCCGGGGCGCTGGCGCCCTACTGCAACGCGATGAACGTACCCGAGGCCCCCTCGGTGCTGAAGCTGCCCAACGTGATGCATCTGGCCACCGACATCACCGGCGTGGTCGACGGGAACGCCAGCGCCATGACGCTGGCCGCCGCCCTGCACCCGAGTGCCGCCGTCTGTGGGACCCCGACGCACCTGGCGCTCGACGTCATCTCAGAGCTCGAATCCCTGGACCGCGGCCGGTACGCCGGTCCCGTCGGATGGGTGGACACCCACGGCGACGGCGAATGGGCCATCGCGTTGCGCGGCGGCCAGGTACGGCCGGAGACCCCGAACGAGATCCAGTTGTTCGCCGGGGCGGGCATCGTGGCAGATTCCTCGCCGGAATCCGAACTCGCCGAGACCGGCGCCAAGTTCGTGCCGATGCTGCAGGCCCTCGGCCTCAACGGCTCCTGAACGGCGAAGCGCGCCGCGGCCCCGGCCACGGCGCGCCCACTCCCCCGGGTGCCGTCAGCGGTTGCGCTGGACCTTGATCTTCGACTTGGGTGCCGCCGTCCCGTCGCGGCGACGGCGCTCCTCAGCGAGTTCGCGCTTCTGCTCCTCCTGCTGCTCCATGAGCTGGTCGCGGTCAAGGCCGCTGCGCAGGATCATGAAGGCGATGAGGCCGACGACCAGCGAGATCCAGACCGGCCAGCCGAGCACGATGGGCAGCGTGACGAGCGCCACCATGTCGAGGCCGCGCAACAGCGAGAACATCAGGCCGGGCGGCATGGCGCCGAAACCGGTGGACATGATGGGGCCGGAGTAGTCCGGCGGGCGGGCCGAGACCCAGCGCACCGCCCCGAGGAAGCCGGCGATGCCGGTGACCACGGCGGCCGAGGCCGCGTCGATGGGATCAACGGTGACGCCGCCACCCACGCCCATGAACGCGGGCAGCGCTGCGATGGCCCACAGCAGGGCCAGCACTCCCGGGACGACCATCGCCGCCTGCTTGACCTTGCCCGGATCGAACGGGAAGCAGCGCTGGAGGCCCCTGGTGCGGGTCAGCACGCGCAGCGAGTTCATGAACGGGATCAGGGCCGCCACCAGCACCAGCGCCGACAACGGCGGGTTCAGGGTGGCCAGGCCCAACGCCTGCACGGCGTAGGGCACCACGACGGTGGCCGCCAACGTGACCAGCCGCATGGGCTGGCGCCAGAGGCGCTGCACGTCGCGCATGACCAGGGCGGTCATGCCGGAGCCGGCGCCACGGGTGGGCTTCACGTGCCCGCGTTCGCGCGCCTTGGCCTCGATGAGGATGTCGCGGATCAGGGCGAACTCCAGCGCGAACGCCGCACCCTGGAGGCCGCTCAGCAGCGACCCGCCGGCGGTGAGCCGGTTGCGGCGGACGCCGCGGAGCCTGCGGTAGGCCACGAAACCGGCCACGAGGACCAGCAGGAGGCCGGCGCCGGCCACGATGTAGGCCAGTTCGACGGCGATGAGGTGGGCGCCGCCCAGGTCGATCCAGCCGGCGGCACCGAACACGAGGAGGACGAGGGTGCCGATGGCGGCCGTGCCGATGATCCACTGGAACACGGTCACCACCCAGCGGCGGTCCAGGCCCTGTTCCGCGGCGGCGAAGGCGAGCAGACCCGCGGAGCCGAAGCCCCCGGCCAACGCCCAGATGCCCACCTCGGGAAGCGGCGACCCCGTCAGCGCGGCGATCAACGCACCCAGCAGCCCGCCGACGACGAGCGCCAGGACGATGGCCGCGACGAGGCGGCCGGCCAGCAGCCGCCGTCGGTCCGTGGGGCCGTCCATGAGCCAGAAACCTTCAGCGGCGGAGGCGACGACGGGGCCGAACATGCGCGACAACACCAGCGTCGACGCCAGGATGCCGGCGACCGAGGCCCAGGGCAGCAGGCCGCGGGCGGCGAGACAGCCGGCGGTGTCACAGATCGCCACCACCTGCTGGGCGCGAACGATCGAGGAGATCACCATGGCGCCGATCAGCACGATGGAGAACACCATGACGTAGCCGTCGGACAGCGCCTGCCAGAGGCTGCGGTCGGCGCGGCCGCGTCGCCAGTCCTTCATCAGCAGTTTGAGCTGCTTCTCGTCGACGACCCCCAGGTCGTCGAAGTGGTCGTGGGCGGTGCTCAAGGCTCAGACCCCCAGCCGGATGGTGCGCGCGCCGATGGCCTCGAGGAGCGAGGGCTCATGGCTCGCCAGCACGATCGCCAGGCCGCCGGCGATGTCGGCCTTCAGCCGCTGGCCCAGCCAGGCGACACCTTCCACGTCGAGGCGCTGCTCGGGCTCGTCGAGCACCAGCAGCTGCCGCGGGCGGACGAACGCGGTGGCCAGCGCCAGGCGACGTCGCTGGCCCGACGACAGGGTGGAGGGGAGCTGGCCGGCCTGCGGCACGAGCTGCACCTCCTCGAGCACCTCGTCGACGAGGTCGTCAGGGTGCTCGAGCCCGTGCGCACGGGCGAGCAGGTCGAGGTGTTCCACGACGGAGAGGTCCGGGAAGAAGTCGAGGTCGTCGATGACGGTGGCCACGTCGCGGCGGATGATCGGGTTGGTCTCCGACACCTTGATCCCGTTGACCATGACGGTGCCCTCATCCGGCCTGTCCGCGCCGACGAGGCAGCGGAGCACCGTCGACTTGCCGGCGCCGTTGCGCCCGGTGAGCGCGACGGCTTCACCGGCCCGCACCTTCATGGAGAAGCCCTCCACGATGGTTACCGGGCCGTAGCCCTTCTTGAGGTTGTCCACCTGGAGCACGACGTCATTCTTAGCCACGTCCGCCATTGTCCACCATCGCCGCAAGCGGGTCGAACCGGCGTCCCCTGCATCCGTCGGTGGGCAGCGATAAGGTGAACCAATGCAGAGTGAGCCCGGCAGCCGAGCAACCCTTGACAAGCGGCGCGGTGACGTCGCCGCCATGTTCGACGGTGTCGCCAAACGCTATGACCTGTTCAACGACGTGTTGAGCATGGGTCAGGTGAGGAGGTGGCGCCGCGCCACGGTGGAGGCGGTGGACCCGCAGCCCGGGCAGCGCATCCTGGACCTCGCGGCGGGCACCGGCACGTCGTCGGCCGTCCTCGCGGCGCACGGCGCCTACGTGGTGCCCAGCGACATCTCCCTGGGCATGCTGGCCCAGGGGCGGCGGCAGCAGCCCGGCCTCGACTTCGTGGCGGGCGACGCGGTGGCCCTGCCGTTCCCGGACGACACGTTCGACGCCGTCACCATCTCCTACGGGCTGCGCAACGTCGAACGCACGCTGGACGCGCTGAAGGAGATGTACCGGGTCACCAAGCCCGGCGGCCGCGTGGTCATCGCGGAGTTCTCCACCCCCACCAACCGGGCCTTCCGGCACGTCTACACCAACTACCTCGTGGCCGCGTTGCCCCGCATCGCCAAGCTGTCCAGCAATCCGGTGGCCTACGGCTACCTGGCGGAGTCCATCCTCGCCTGGCCGGATCAGCAGGGGCTGGCAGACCTCATGCGCGAGGCCGGCTGGCAGGGCGTGGAATGGCAGGACCATGCCGCCGGCATCGTCGCGCTGCACCGGGGCTGGAAGCGTTGATGAACAGTTTCGTGCTGGACGCCTACGCCGCACGCAGTTGCCCGGTGAAGACGTTCCACACGTTCGACCCCACGCTCCCCCAGCCGGCACAGCCGCATGACGAGTCGCTGCGCGAATCGTTCCAGGGCGGCTCGGATTTCCGCGACGGGGTGCTCAACCGGCTGGCCGCCCGCACCGAGGGCGTCGTGGACCTCCGCAACCTGCACGCGCAGGGCGCCTCGTGGGAGGAGCGGCTCAAGGCCGCGTTGGAGGCCATGGGCGCAGGGGCGCCGCTGATCCTCGGCGGGGTCCTGCCCATGGACCTCGACGGCCACCGCAGCGGCCGGCCTGACGCGCTGGTGCGCGGCACGGACACCGAGGCCGGCACGCCCGGCTACTGGCCGCTGAAGGTCAAGCCGTACCGGGTGCGCGAGAAGCAGGTGGGGGCCACGCAACTGCAGGTCTCCACCCTCGGCGCCATCGGCACCCTGGAGGCCCTCCCTGACCTGCGCTACCGCGTCCACCGCGAAGGCGTGCTGCTGGAGTTGGGACACCACTGGCGGCTGCTCGAATCCTGCGGCTTCGCGTCCTCGTCCTCCCTGGCCGCCGTCGTGGGCGACGACCGGGCCGCCGGTTCGGAGCCGTCGGCCACCTGGGTGGACCTCACCACCAAGTTCATCCGGACCTATTCGAAGACGGCGGGGCACAAGCTGCGCTCGGCGTTGGAACGCTACGACCACGAGCACGGCTTCCGCGTCTACGTGGCCGAACACGCGCGCGAGCGCACCGGGGTGGCCGACCCCGCGCCGGTGGTGCGGCCCATCCGCATCAAGGAGTGCGAATGGTGCGCGTGGTGGCAGGTGTGCCGCCCGCTGATCGACGACGACGACCTCTCGCTGCGCATCTCCAAGGCGCCGCTCGACGTGCGCGAACTCCAGACGCTGCTGGGCCTGGGCATCAAGACCGTCGCGGAGCTGGCGGAGGCCGACATCGACGCCATCCTCCCCCGGTACCTGCCGCTCACGGGTCACCGCGACCGTTCCGAACACCGCCTGCGCCAGGCGGCCCGCCGTGCCCGGATGCTGGCCAACGGCGTGGAGCTGGAGCGCGTCAGCACCGAGGCCATCGGGGTGCCGCGCGCCCCCGTCGAGGTGGACCTCGACATCGAGACCGCCGACGACGGCACCGTGTACCTCTGGGGTGTCCTGGTGACCGACGCTGAGGGCTCGCGGTTCCAGCACTTCAGCCGCTTCGAGCAACTCACCCAGGACGCGGAGACGGCCGTGGCGGTGGAGTTCGCCCAGTGGCTGCTGGACATGGTGGCGCGTCATCCGGGGCTCAGGGTGTTCCATTACAGCGACTACGAGACCGTGCACCTGCGGCGGATCGCGGAACGCAGCGGCAACCCGGCGCTGCTCGCGGCCGTGGGACTCATCAAGGACCACTTCACAGACCTGTTCGGGTTCGTCCGCGACAACTTCGTCGGCGTCGACGGGCTCGGCTTGAAGGTCGTCGCCAGCCGCGGAGTGGGCTTCCGCTGGCGCGACGAGGAGCCGGGCGGCCTCGCGTCGCAGACCTGGTTCGCGCAGGCCGTCAAGGCCGGCACCGCGGAGGCCCGCAGCTCAGCGCGGCGGCGGGTGCTGGACTACAACGAGGACGACGTGCGCGCCACGCTGGCCGTGCGCAACTGGCTCACCGCCCACGACGGCGGTCAGGGCCTCGGGACCCCTGCCACGATGAACTCGGCGTCCGAGGCGAGCGCCTCCTCCAGCGAGGGCTGATCGGCCACGCGCACCGCCAGCCACCCCATGGCGGTGGCCACGGCCACCAGGTCCAGGCCCTGGGGCGTGCCGAACACCCGCTCGAAGCTGTCGGCGTAGTCCGGCGCGCCCTGCTCGAGGGTGTGGAAGATCGAGCCGCCGTCGTCATCGGCCACCACGACGCGTAACCCCGGCCACGGCTCGAGGGAGGGCCGGACGAGTGCCCCCAGGTCGTGCTGCACCGTGAGGTCGCCGACCAGCACCGTGGTGGGGCGGTGGTCCGCCAGCGCGATGCCGGTGGCGGTGGCGATGGTGCCGTCGATGCCGGCCACGCCGCGGTTGGCGTAGACCCGCGGGGCGTCGTCCCCCACCGGGAGCATGTCTGCGGCGCGGATGATCGAGCTGGAACCGAGCATGAGGTCGTGCCCGCCGTCGAGCGCCGCGAGCACGGCCCTGGCGACGTGGCGCTGGGTGAAACCCTCGCCGACGCCCGCCGCGTCGGCCGCGCGCCAGCGGGCCAGCCAGGACTCCTCCTGCTCCGGGATCTCGACCGAATCCGCGATGACGACCGCGCGATGCCCGGGGTCCGTCCAGTCCGCGGCGGACGTCACCACGATGAGCTCCACGTCGGCGCGGGCCATCAGGGCGACCACCGGCCGCGACAGGGTGGGGTGACCGAACACCACCACCCGTTCGATCTCGGCGCCCAGCGTGCCCAGGAGGTCGCGGTAGCCGGCGATGGCGCAGCCCCCTCCGCGGGCGTTGGAGCTGGGTTCGGCGAAGAGCGGCGCCCCCGCGGCCTCGGCGACCCTCCTGGCCTCGGCGCCGATCTCGGGCGGGGCGTCGCCGGCCAGCACGACGGTGCGCAGGCCGGCTGCAGCCCGAAAGACCTGTCCGGGCAGGCTCGGGCTCACCAGCAGCGGCCACTGCTCGGGGGCCGGTAGCGGGCCCACCACCGGGGCGGCGAACTCGACGTTCAGTTGCACGGGCCCTGGCCGGCGGGTGCGGTAGCCGGCCGCGAGTACGACGGCGCGGTGCACGCCGGCGGCCCAGGCCGCCTCGTCACCGGATTCAGACGACAACCGGACGACGCCCAGCGCAGCCGGCCCCAGCGCCCCCGCCTGGTCTGCCGTCTGGCTCGCGCCGGTGCCCACGAAATGGGCGGGGCGGTCCGCGGTGATGAAGACCAGCGGGATACCGGCGGCCCGCGCCTCCATGGCCGCCGGGGCCAGGTTCGCCACGGCGGTGCCGGACGTGGTCATGACCGCGACGGGGCGCTGACCGGCCTTGGCCAGGCCCAACGCGGTGAACGAGGCCACCCGCTCGTCGATGCGGACGTGCAGCCGGAGCACCCCGGCGCGGTCGGCGCGCTCGACGGCGAGGGCCAGGGACGCGCTGCGGGAGCCGGGCGCGAGCACCACGTCGCGCACCCCCATGCTGAGGAGGGCGTCGACGATCGTGCTGCCCAACCGGATGCTGCTCATGAGACCCTCCTCCACCGATCCAACCAGAAGTGGGTGAGTTCCGGGCCGGCCGCGTACCGCTCGAGCAACGCGGGGTCCACGACCACCGGCCGCACCGGGAGCATGCCGTCGACCGGGTGGAGCGGGCTCGCCGTGACGTCGCCGTCGAGGAGGCGGGCGGTCTCCAGACCGCAGGCGTGGGGCAGCTCGGGCAGCGCGGCAGCCAGGGCGAGCCCCGCCCGGAGACCGACGGAGGTCTCCACGGCGCTGGACACCACCACGGGCATGGCCAGTTCCTCGGCGAGGCGCAGGCAGGCGCGGACGCCGCCCAGCGGCTGCACCTTGAGCATGGCGATGTCGGCCGCCCCGGCCCGCTTCACCCTGAGCGGGTCGCCGGCGCGGCGGATGGATTCGTCGGCGGCGATGGGCGTGCCGAGGTCGAGCCGCCGCAGCGCGGCGAGTTCCTCGACGGTGGCGCAGGGCTGTTCCGCGTACTCGAGCCCGAACGGCTCCAGTTCCCTGAGGGCGGCGGCCGCGTCGTGGAGGCTCCAACCGCCGTTGGCGTCCACGCGGAGCTTGGCCCCCGGCAGGGCGGCGTGCACCGCGGCGACCCGGGCGACGTCGTCATCGATCCGCTCCCCCGAGGCCGCCACCTTGATCTTGATCGTGCTGCAGCCGGACGCCACCGCGCGGGCCGCGGCCTGCTCCGGCGGGAGGCCCGGGACGATGCCGTTGACGGGCACGGTGTCACGCACCGGCTCCGGGTACCCCTCCTCGGCCATCTCCATGGCGGCGCGGAGCCAGGCGGCGGCCTCCGCGTCGTCGTACTCCGGGAAGGGGCTCCACTCGGCCCACCCGGCCGGGCCCTCGAACAGGATCCCGCTGCGGTGGGTGATGCCGCGGAACCGGACGGTGAGGGGGATGTCGTAGACGAAGAGCCTCATGCGAGGTAGGTCCCGACGAGCAGCCCCAGGCCGATGCCGATCTCGGCGAAGCCGGTGGACTGGATCACGGGGATGAGTCCCCGGCCGTCGGCTCCCCCGAGGATGCGGCGCAGGGGCTCGACGAGCAGGCCCACGGCCAGGAGCGCCACCAGGGCCCACCACGTGGTCAGCGCAGCGAAGCCGATGACGGCGGCGACGGTGAGCCCGACGAGGGCGGCGTAGAAGAGGCGGCTGTTGCGGTCGCCCAGCCGCGCGGGCAGCGTCATCTTGCCGGCGATCCGGTCCGTGGGGATGTCGCGCAGGTTGTTGGCCACCAGGATGCCGGCGGCGAGCGCGCCCACCGCTGCGCCTGCCAGCCACGCGTGCCACGGCGCGGCGTCGGAGATCACGTAGGCAGTACCCACGGTGGCCACCAGGCCGAAGAACACGAACACCATGAGCTCGCCCAGCCCCAGGTAGCCGTAGGGCCGCCGGCCGCCGGTGTAGAACCAGGCGGCGATGATGGCGAGAGCCCCCACGACCAGCAGCCACCAGTGACCGCTCCACGCCACGACGCCCAACCCGGCCAGGGCAGCCACTCCGAAGGAGAGGAACGCGGCCCGCTTCACGGCGGCGGGCGCCGCCAGGCCGGAGGCGGTGATGCGGGTGGGGCCCACCCGGTCGTCGTCGGTGCCACGCACGCCGTCGGAGTAGTCGTTGGCGTAGTTGACGCCCACCTGCAGCGCCAGGGCCACCACGAGGCAGAGGGCCGCGACGCCCCAGTGGTACCTGCCGAGAGCGGCGGCGGAGGCGGATCCCGCCAGGATGGGGGCGACGGCGGCGGGGAGGGTGCGGGGGCGCGCACCGGCCACCCAGACGGAGAGGGAGTCGTTCATGATTTGACCAATCCTAGGAGGCTTCGCCGGTCCGGTTTACCGCCGCCGGTGCGCGGCAGCGTCTCGACGGTGACCAGTTGCCGGGGCAGCGCCGGGGCAGGCAGCGAGCCGCGCAGGGTGTCCCGCCAGGTTTCCAGCGTGCCCCCGGTGGCGAACAGCACGACGCGCGCGCCCCATTCCGGGTCGTCGACGGCGAGCACGTCGGTCTCCGGGTCCAGAGCGGCGACGGCGCGGCGCACCTCTGCGAGGTCGACGTTGACGCCGCCGCTGATGACGACATCGTCGAAGCGGCCGTCGATGATGAGTCTGCCGTCGGCCCAGTGGCCGCGGTCGTTGGTCAGCACCGCCCCCCCGGCTGCGGGGTGGCCGAGGTAGCCCTCGAACACGGTGGGCCCGCCGATCTCGATCCGGCCGAGTTCCCCCACGGTGATCCTGACTCCGGGCAGCGGGACGCCGTCCCACACCACTCCGCCGCAGGTCTCGCTCATCCCGTAGGTCTCGATCACCCGGATGCCGGCCGCCTCGGCCCTGGCCCGCAGTTCGGGACGCAGCGCGGCGCCCCCGACGAGGACGGCGTCGAACCGGCCCAGCATCGCGCTCAGCGCGGGTGACTCGAGGGCGCGGTACAGTTGGGTGGCCACGATCGAGAGGCAGTTGCGTCCGGGCGCAGGATCGAGGTCCGTGAGGTCTGGGGACGCGGTGCGCACCCCGTCGCCGACCTGGCCACGCACAAGCACCATGAGTCCGGCCACGTAGTGCGGCGCGAGAGTCAGGTGCCAGGTGGCGGTGAATCCCAGGCGCTCCTCGGCGGCCCGCGCCGCCGCCGTCAGCGCGGTGCGGTGCAGTACCACCAGCTTCGCGTCACCCGTCGAGCCGGAGGTCGCCACAACGGCGCACCCGTCGGGCGCGGTACCGCTGCCGGGGGCCAGCCACAGGCCGGGGCCGCCGTCGAGGAGGTCGCGGACCCGTGCGCTGATGGTGTGCATCCCTTCACCCTAAACCGGGCCCCGGGTTGGACGGCGTAGACTTGGCCCATGCCCAGGATCCTCCTCATCATCGCGGTGGTGATGCTCACCATCTACTGCGTGGTCGAGGTCGCGCAGTCCCGCGGTTACCGGGTCCGGGCCATGCCCCGCTGGCTCTGGGCCTTCGCCGTCATCGCGCTGCCCATCGTGGGGCCCGTGTCCTGGCTCGTCCTGGGCCGGCCGCTGAAGAACCACCCGCAGGTCCGCGATCATCGGGCCCCCGATGACGACGAGGATTTCCTGCGCGGCCTGCGCTGACATCGCGCGTTCACCTTGGGGGCGTACAATCTCGCCCGTTGTCTCGTCTGAGGAGGACGCACGTGGGAGCCGGAGTGATGGTGGTGGCCGAGTGGCTGCTGGAATGCTCGCGCGAATTCGTTGCCCGCATCGATGAGCTGGACGAACTCGACCGTGCCCTCGGCGACGGCGATCACGGCACCAACATGGTGCGCGGTTTCGCGGCCGCGGAAAACCTCGACCTCAGCGCCCAGAACCACGCCGCCGAGGCGCTGCGCCAGGTGGGCATGGCTCTGGTGCAGAACGTGGGCGGCGCCTCCGGGCCGCTGTTCGGCACGTTCTTTCTCCGCGCCGGCGCGCACTGGGACCCGTCGCTCACCACGCACGGCCTGGCCCTCGCGCTGCGGGAGGCGCTCCGCGGCGTGCAGGCGCGCGGCAAGGCAGAGCCAGGCGACAAGACGATGATCGACGCGCTGGCCCCCGCCTCCGCGTCGCTCGACGCGTCGGCCGCCGAAGGCGAGAATGTCGCAGCTGCCCTGGAGAAGGCGGCCGCGGCCGCCGAGGCCGGGCGCGACGCCACCGTCGACATGGTGGCCCGCCGGGGCAGGGCCGCTCTGAACGCGGACCGGTCGGTGGGCATCATCGACCCGGGGGCCGTGTCCATGGCCCTGATTCTGCGCACGGCCGTTCACCACATCGGCTGACCACTTCGCGTCCCACCCGGGGCGGGCAATAGGGTGGGTGCCATGAGCTACGAGGCACCTCACAAGGCAGTCATTCTGGCCCGCGGGCTGGGTTCGCGCATGCGCAAGGAAGCTGAGGGTGTCGACCTCAGCGAAGAGCAGTCCAAGGCCGCCGACGCGGGCGTCAAGGCGATGATCTCCGTCGGGCGTCCGTTCCTCGACCACGTGATCTCCGCGCTGGCCGACGCCGACTTCACCGACATCTGTCTGGTGATCGGCCCGGAGCACGACATGATCCGCGACTACTACGACAACGTGGCCAAGGATCGCATCACCGTCTCCTACGCCGTTCAGGAGGAGCCGCTCGGCACCGCCAACGCCGTGCTCGCCGCGGAGGAGTTCGCCGGCGACGACCGCGTGCTGGTGATCAACTCGGACAACTACTACCCCGCCGAGGCCCTCACCCTGCTGAAGGACGTCCCCGGCTCCGCCCTCGTGGGCTTCACCCGCAACGGGATGCTCACCAAGTCCAACATCGCCCCAGAGCGCATCGCCGCCTTCGCGCTGGCCACCGCCGACGAGGAGGGCAACCTGGCCGAACTGGTCGAGAAGCCGGACCCGGAGACCATCGAGCGCCTCGGCGACGATGCCGTCATCTCGATGAACTGCTGGCTGTGCACCCCGGCGATCTTCGCCGCAGCGAAGGCCATCCCGCTGTCGGCGCGCGGCGAATATGAGATCACCGACGCGGTGCGCCGCGCCATCGAGGACGGCGACCCGTACGCCGTCGTGAAGGCCGACGCCGGCGTGCTCGACATGAGCAACCGCGGCGACATCGCCTCCGTCGTCGAAGCTCTGGGTGACCGCGAGGCCCGTCTGTGAAGTGGTTCGTCCCCGGCCGCCTCGAGGTCCTCGGTAAGCACACCGACTACGCCGGCGGCCGGTCGCTGCTGGCTGCCGTGGACCGCGGCATCACCATCACCCTGGAGGACGCGGACGAAGGCTTCTACGCCTGTACGACGGCCGTGCCCGGTGAGCTGAAGCTCACCCCGGGGTCGCCGTCGGGTCTGCCGAAGGGCCACTGGGGAAACTACGTCCAGGCCACGCTCGACAGGCTGTTCCTCAACTTCGGCGACCTGAAGCCCGCCCGCCTCGTGATCGACTCGAACCTGCCGCTCGCCTCGGGCATGAGCTCGTCGTCGGCGCTCGTGGTGGCCGTTGCCCTGGCCGTGGTGGACCACAACGACATCCGTGAGCGCGAGGAGTGGAAGGCCAACATCCACTCCGACATCGACCTGGCCGGCTACATGGCCACGATGGAGAACGGCCTCACCTTCGGCACCCTCGCGGGCATGCGCGGCGTGGGCACGTTCGGCGGCTCGGAAGACCACACGGCGATGCTCTGCTGCCACGAAGGCAGCCTGACCGAGTTCACGTTCTGCCCCATCGAGGAGGGCGTCTCGGTGGCGCTTCCCCCGGAGTGGTCGTTCGTCGTGGCGGTCTCGGGCGTGCTGGCCGAGAAGACCGGCGCGGCGCTGGAGTCGTACAACAACGCCTCGCTGACGGCCCGCGAACTGGCTGAGGCGTGGAACGACGCCACGGGCCGCGAGGACGCCGTCCTCGCAGATGCGCTGGCCTCCGACGACGACGCCCTCGAGGGGCTGCGCGCGATCGCGGCCTCGGATGAGGGCCTCACCAGGCGCCTGACGGCCTTCGTCACCGAATCCGAGGTCGCCATCCCCCAGGCGGTGAAGGCCCTGCAGGCCGGCGACCTGGAGGCCTTCGGCCGCGCCGCCGACCTCTCGCAACGCAACGCCGACGAGCAGTTGGGCAACCAGATCCCCGAGACCAACCGCCTCCAGCGGCTCGCCCGCGAGTTGGGCGCGGCCGCCTCGGCGGGCTTCGGCGCCGGCTTCGGCGGCTCCGTCTGGGCCCTGGTCCAGACCGATGAGGCTGAGTCCTTCGCCGACAGGTGGCTGGCTGCCTACGTGGCCGAGTACCCCGAGGTCGCCGAGACCGCGTCGACGATCGTCACCCGCCCCGGCGGCCCGGCCCGTCGCCTCTAGCTGTACTGACCGGACAGGTTGGTTGAAGCAGTGCGATGACACGCGCTGACTGATGGAGACGAAGGGAGGGCCCTTCGGGTTGGGTGGGAGTTGCGAAACCATCCACCGCCAGAGAGGCCCTCTTGTGTCCCACGCTAACGCAGCCCTGACCCCTCGCGCTCGTTTGACCGTAGCCAGACTCGTCGTCGATGCCGGCGTCCCGGTCTCCGAGGTCGCGGCCCGGTTCCAGTGCTCCTGGGCCACAGTGAAACGCTGGGCCGACAGGTATCGGGCTGGCGAATCGATGCAGGACCGTTCATCACGACCGAAGTCGTCTCCGAACAAGACCACGATGCCGGTCGTGAAGCGGGTGGTTTCTCTGAGATTGCGGCTCCGGGAAGGACCCGTGCAACTCGCGTCCCGAGTCGGGGTTGCACCCTCGACGGTCCACCAGATCCTGCGCCGTTGCCGACTGAACCGGCTGGCCCACGTCGACCGGGCCACTGGCGAGCCGGTGCGTCGCTACGAGCACCCGCATCCCGGGTCGATGATCCACGTCGACGTGAAGAAGCTCGGCAACATCCCCGACGGTGGCGGTTGGCGCTTCGTCGGACGAAACCAGGGTGACCGGAACCGTGCGGCCACCCCCGGCAAACAACGCAACCAGCATCACCACCCGAAGATGGGACACGCGTTCGTCCACACGGTCATCGATGACTTCTCCCGCGTCGCCTACGCCGAGGTCCACGACGACGAAACAGCCCTCACGGCCACGGCGGTCCTGGCCCGGGCCGTTGACTGGTTCGCCGCCCGCGGGGTCAAAGTCGAGCGGGTCCTGTCAGACAACGGATCCGCCTACAGATCGAACCTTTGGCATCGAGTCTGCAGCCAGCTCGGCATCACGGTGAAGAAGACCCGACCGTATCGGCCGCAGACCAACGGGAAGATCGAACGGTTCCACCGCACCCTCGCAGACGGTTGGGGATACGCCCGCTGCTACCAATCAGAAGCCGAGCGTCGGGATGCCCTCGCGGGGTGGCTGCATCACTACAATCACCACAGACCCCACACAGCCTGCGGGAACCTCTCACCGTTCACCCGGTTAACCAACGTCCCCGGTCAGTACATCTAGCCGACGGCAAGAGAAAAAAGGCTCCCTCGCGAGGGGTTCCGTGCGTGACGTCACGCTCGGAACCCACCGCGAGGGAGCCTTTTTCATCCACCGCCGACGGCACCTCGCGGCGGCAGCTCAGCCGCCCCTCGGATCAGATGAGGAATTCGTCCTGGTAGCTGCGCGGGTCCTCGATGGGTTCCAGGTGGCCCAGCACGCGGAGGTCCGGGAACTCGTCCTGGAGGAGGTCGACCAGGTCCTCCATGGCGTCGTGGCCCTCCTGCACCGTCCAACTCCCAGGGACGAGCATGTGCATCTCCATGAAGGCGCGGGACCCCGACACGCGGGTGCGGAAGGCGTGGAACTGCACGTGCTCGTTGGTGTGCTCGTCCAGGATGGCGCGCAGCCTGGTGTTGGTCTCCTTGGGCAGCGACTCGTCCATGAGCCCGGAGGACGACTCCATGACCAGCCGCCAACCGGTCCACAGGATGTTGAGGCCCACGAGGATGGCGATCACCGGGTCGAGCCAGTCCCAGCCGGTGAGGCCCACGAGCAGGATGCCGACGACGACACCGGCCGTGGTGATGAGGTCGGTGTAGAGGTGCTTGGCGTCGGCGCGCAAGGTGATCGAGTTGTGCTCCTTCCCGGCGCGCATCAGGACGAACGCGACGGCGCCGTTGACGAGGGCCGCCACCACCGAGATACCCAGGCCGAGGCCGACCTCCTCGATGGGCTGCGGGTCCATGAGCCTCTGGATACCGAACACCAGGATCGCCGCGGCGGCGATGAAGACCAGGACGCCCTCAACGCCCGACGAGAAGTACTCCGCCTTCGTGTGGCCGAAGTGGTGGTTCTTGTCCGCGGGCCGGGCCGCGAGCTTCAGGACGTACAGCGCGACGAACGCCGCCACCAGGTTCACCAGGGATTCGGCCGCGTCGGACAGCAGGCCCACCGAGCCGGTGACCCACCACGCGCCCATCTTCAACACGATGGTGATCAGGGCGGCCGCGATGGACAGCCACGCGAACTTGGTCAGGTCAACGCGTTGGGTGGGAGAGGGAAGCACGCGTCAATGGTGGCCCTTCTGGCGGGTCAAACCCAAACGCCGCGCACTCAGCGCAGGACGTTGCGCAGCTGGCCGCCAGTGGCCAGCGCGCCCACCTGCCGCGCCACGAACTCCGAGGCGCCGGTGGGCCGGTCGCTGGCGATGTGGGGGGTGATCAGCACGTTCGGCTCGTCCCACAACGGCGACTCCGCGGGCAACGGCTCCACCGCCGTCACATCGAGCGCCGCGGCGGCCAGGCGACCCGAGCGCAGCGCCGCCACGAGCGCCTCCTCGTCGACGGTGGTGCCACGCCCCACGTTGACCAGCAGCGCGCCATCCTTGAGGGTCGCCAGTCGCTCTGCGCCCAGCGCCTTCGCCGTCGATTCCAGGCTGGGCAGGATCATGACCAGCACATCGGTGCCCGCGAGCACCTCGTCGAGGCCTTCATCGGCGACCACCGGGAACCCGTGCCGCTCCCCCGCGCTCCTGGCGACACCGGTCACCTCCGCGCCCAACGACTTCAGCAACGGGGCGACGGTGGCCCCGATGGACCCGAAGCCCCAGACCGTCACCTTCGCCCCGCGCAGGCTCACGACGCGGCCGTCGTCGCCTCGGGCCGCCACCGCGCCACCCAGATGGTGGTCCCAGCGACGCTCACGCTTCCTGACCAGCGCCAACGGCAGGAAACGCACCAACGCCAGCGTCAGGGCGAGGACATGTTCGGCGACATTGTCGTCGTGCAGGCCGACGCCGTTGGCGAGCACCACGGAATCGTCGAACCCCGCCGCCAGCACGCTGTCGGCCCCGGCTGCCAGCCCCTGCACCAGCCGGAGGCCGGTCATCCGCCGGGCGGCGTCGTCGATCACCGTCTGCGGCTGCCCCCACACGACGAGCACCTCGGCGTCGAGATGCGCCTCCGGCACCGCCTCGTCGTGCGGCACGACGACGACCTCAGCGCCCTCCAACCGCGGCGCCTCTCCCGGGTAACTGCTGGGGATCACAACCTTCATGCCTGCAGGCTACCCGCGGTTGCGCTGATTCCCCGTGCGCAAGTGGATGTGGTCACGGCTCCCACAACGACGTTTCTCCGCGTGTCGCGGTGACGACCCCATCCAATTGCTCACGGCTCAGGGGGCGGGCCCGACCACCGGCGAAACCCGGATGGGATTCCCGGCGGCGAAGTCGATAGCATGACGGGGTGCTGACCATGCAAGATGCCCTCCGCCGTCTCTCCGACTACTGGACCTCGAAGGGGTGCCTGACCTGGCAACCGTTCAACAGCGAGGTCGGTGCCGGGACGATGAACCCCGCCACCGTGCTGCGCGTGCTCGGGCCAGAGCCGTGGGACGTGGCGTACGTGGAGCCTTCGGTGCGCCCGGATGATTCCCGCTACGGCGAGAACCCCAACCGCCTGCAGATGCACACCCAGTTCCAGGTGATCCTGAAACCGGAGCCCGGCAACCCGCAGGAGCTGTACCTCGGCTCGCTCGAGGCGCTCGGCATCGACCTGTCCGCCCACGACGTGCGCTTCGTCGAGGACAACTGGCAGCAGCCCGCCATCGGCGCCTGGGGACTCGGCTGGGAGGTCTGGCTCGACGGGATGGAGATCACCCAGTTCACCTACTTCCAGCAGGTGGGCGGGCAGAACCTCGACCCCATCCCGGTGGAGCTCACCTACGGCGTCGAACGCATCCTGATGGCACAGCAGGGCGTGACGCACTTCAAGGACATCGTCTACTCCATCGCCGCGGACGGCCGCCCCGTCACGTACGGCGAGGCCTTCGGCCAGCAGGAGTACGAGATGAGCCGCTACTACCTGGACGACGCCGACGTCGACGCCAACCGTCGCCTGTACGAGACCTACGTGGCCGAGGCCACCCGAATGGTGGAGGCCCGCCTCCCCGTGCCGGCGCACGGCTACATCCTGAAGTCGAGCCACGCGTTCAACGTCATGGACGCCCGCGGCGCGATCTCCACCACCGAGCGCGCCAAGGCCTTCGCGACGATGCGCCGACTCATGCGCGATACCGCCGCCCTCTGGATCGAGCGCCGCGAGGAGCTCGGCTTCCCGCTGCTGCGCGAGGCCGCCGTCGGGGAGCAGGCCGCGCCCGCCGTCGACGCCGGCACGCTCGGCGACGACCCGCAGACGCTCGCCTTCGAGATCGGCGTCGAGGAACTCCCGCCGCACGTCGTGCCGCAGACCATCGAGGCCGTGCGCACCGCGCTCACTGAGAAGCTCGCCGCCACGCGCCTCAGCTACGGCGACATCACGGTCGAGGGCACCCCCCGCCGCATCGTCGCGGTGGTCGACGGCGTCGCCGCCCGCGAACCCGACGCCGAGCAGCTGCGCAAGGGCCCCAAGTGGAGCGCCGCGTTCGACGCCGACGGCAACCCCACCAAGCCGCTCGAGGGCTTCATGCGCGGCCAGGGTGTCACGGCGGACCAGATCGTACGCGCCGAGATCGGCGGCAACGAACACGCCGCGGTGTCGGTGAAGGTCGACGGCCGCCACGTCGTGGACGTGGCCGCCGAGGCGATCTCCTCGATCATCGGCGGCCTGCGCGCCGAGAAGAACATGCGCTGGAACGACGCGAACCTGTCGTTCTCCCGCGCCATCCGCTGGCTGGTCGTGCTCTGGGGCGACACCGTCGTCCCGGTCAACGTCTCGGGGCTGACGGCGGGCCGCACCACCTACCTCCAGCGCGCGGTCCAGGGCCAGGAGAGCGGCAGGCGCTCCGACGGCGCCCTCGTCGGGTTCGTCGAGGTGGCCACCGCCGCAGAACTGCTGCCCACCATCCAGCAAGGCTCCATCCTGCTCAGCTCCGAGGACCGCCGCGCCTCCGTCGTCAGCCAGGCGGAGGACCTCGCCCGGGGCGTGGGCGGCACCATCGACGTCGATGCCGAGTCCTCCGTCATCGACGAGATCACCAACCTCGTGGAGGACCCCCGGGGTGTGCTGGGCACCTTCGACGAGCGCTACCTCGACCTGCCCGAGCAGATCCTGACCGCCGTCATGCGCAAGCACCAGCGGTACCTCCCCATCTACCGCGACGGCAGGCTCGCCGCGCACTTCGTCACCATGGCCAACGGCCTGTGCGACGACGACGTGGTGCGCGCCGGCAACGAATCCGTCATCCGCGCCCGCTACGAGGACGCGCTGTTCTTCTGGAACGCCGACCTCGCCGCAGAAGGCGTGGACGGCTTCGTGCCCGGCCTGGACAAGCTCACCTTCGAGGACCGCCTCGGTTCGGTGGGCATGCGCGCCCGCCGCATCGCCGACGTCGCCGCCAGGCTGGCGGACCGGCTCGGCATCGACGGCACGGACCGCGAGACCCTGACGCGCGCCGGGCAACTCGCCAAGTTCGACCTGGCCACCCAGATGGTGGTCGAGATGAGCTCGCTGGCCGGCTTCATCGCCCGCGAGTACGCCGTCCGCAAGGGCGAGACCCAGGCGGTGGCGGACGCGCTGTTCGAGATGGAGCAGCCGCACACCTCCGCCGACGCCGTGCCCGCCTCCGTCCCCGGTGCGCTGCTGGCGCTGGGCGACCGCTTCGACCTACTCGCCGCCATGTTCGCGCTCGGCGCCAAGCCCACCGGCTCCTCAGACCCGTTCGGCCTGCGTCGCGCCGCCCTCGGCGTCGTGCGCATCCTGCGCGAATCGGCCGGCACCCCGCTGGAACGCCTCACCGTGCGGGCCGGGCTCGAGGACGCCGTCGCACGGCTGGCTGAGCAGGGCGTCGACGTGGCCCCGGACGCCGTCGAATCCGCCCTGGAGTTCACCATCGGCCGCTTCGCGCAGCTGCTGCGCGACGAGGGCACCTCCGCAGACCTCGTGACGGCGATCCTGCCCGCGGCGGACGCGCCCGGGCGCGCCGCCCGCCTGCTGGGCGAACTCGCCGGGGCGCAGTCGGACCAGGCGCTGCGTGACCTCGTGTCCACCAACGTGCGCATCACCCGCATCCTGCCCGACGGTGTTGCGGCCGGCTACGACGCGGCGCGCCTGACCGAACCCGCTGAGGTGGCCCTCAAGGAGGCCGTCGAGGCGGTCGGGGCGGGCATCGCCGAGCAGCCCATCGCCGAGGTGGTGACGCACACCGCCCCGGTGGTGCGGGCAGCGGGGACGTTCTTCGACGACATCCTCGTCAACGCGGAGGACCTCGCAGTCCGCGCCGCCCGCCAGGGTCTCCTGGCGTCGGTGCTGGCGTTGTCGCCGGAGGGCATCGATTGGAAGGCCCTCGACATCGCGCTGAACTGAGGCCAGTAACCTGGGGCCATGGCAGTTAAAGGCTGGTTCGGGCTTCCGTTCTTCGCGAAGGATCCGCAACCGGAGGTCGTGACGTGCACGCTCTCGGGGGGCGGCTCCAGGGCCAGCTTCCAATTGGGCGCGCTCGACTACCTGTACCAGCACGACGAACGGTTCACGCCGACGATCTTCGTCGGCACCTCCGCCGGGTCGATCATCGCCAGCTCGCTGGCACAGGGCCGCGACAGGGACGAGCAGTACGGCTACCTCACCCGGCTGCGGTCCATCTGGAACGGGATGCGGGAGCAGAGCGACATGTTCACGCCCCGTCCGTGGTTGTCGACGGCGGAGCGCCAGGCGCCCACCCTGTTGGACCTGATGAAGCCGCCGCGGCCTGAACCCCCGAAGCCGCGCCAACCGCTGCTGCACTTCCCCTTCCTGCGCCCCCAGCACCAGACCCCGGTGACTCCCCCGTCGCCGATCGAGGGACCTGACCCGCTCGAGCTGGCGCTCCAGCCCGACGAGGAACTCCGTTCCGACTGGTCGTTGGCCACGCTCGGCGCCATGGCCGGCGCCCTGAGCCGGCTGAGGCTCAGCGACCTCAATGCCGTCGCGTCCGGGCTGGAGCGCACCCGTTCGATGTACCGGCCCGGCCCGGTGCTCGCCCAGCTCCTGCACGACGAGATGTTCGTCCCCGACCGGGTGGCCGGGTCCGGCATGACGCTGCGCATCGCGATGGTGGGGCTGGAATCCGGTGAGCTCCGGTTCATGACGGAGGACGGCCAGTTGGTGAGCCGCTGGAACGAGCCGTGCGACGACACGCACCACGACCTGCGGGTGGGCGTGCTGGCCTCCTGCTCCATCCCGGCGGTCTTCCGGCCGGTGCCGATCGGCGGCGAGACCTACGTCGACGGCGGGGCCCGGGAGAACCTGCCCGCCGAGCTCGCCATCGGCCACCTGGGCGGGGCGCGCAACTACGTGCTGAGTTCCCAGAGCCAGGGCGTCCAACGGCGCCCCGCGATGACCGACGTGGACCTGTTCGCCGTGGTGATGCGCTCCACCGAGATCCTCATCGACGAGGCCGGCCGCGACGAGCTCGCCTACGCCCACTCCACCGGCGCCGCGGTGGTCCATCCGGAGCTGAGCGTGCACGACGCCATGACCGTGCATCCGGGGCTGATCGCGATCAACGAGGCCTACGGCTGGTTGCGGGCCGCAGAGATGCACCTGAGGCTCGGCCCGGACGAAGAGGCCCGGCACCGGCGCATCATCGAACTGCGGATGCGGATCGTGCAGTTGGAGGACCACTTCCTCAGCCTTGAACTGCCCTTGAAGCGCGACGTCCAGCGGCTGCGCAGCGCCAAGGTGGAGCTGCGCGACCTGGTCCGCTCAGCCCACTCCACCCCCATGCCGGCGGGCGCGGACAGCTGGTGGCTTGAGTGGGAGCGGCGGGTCGTACCGCCGTCGATCGATCCACCCTGGCTCAGCCTCTAGCCTCGCCTGCGCGCGGCCTCCGCCTCTGCCCGCGCCAGCCCGCCGTGCTCGAGGCCGGCCACGCCTGACTCGCCGGCCCACACGACGCGGCCGTCGCGTCGGACCGTGACGGCCATCCGCCCGGCCAGCTGTTCGAGGGCCCCCGGGGTGCCGCGGCGCTCCTCGACGAGGGGGACGGGAAGCACCAACGCCTGGGCGGGTTCGGCCTCGGCATCAAGGTTCACCTGCCAGCGGGCCGAACGGGCCCGGAGTCGCCAGTGGGAGGCGCTGGTGGTGGCCCGGACGGGGGACGTCACCGGGTTGCCGAGCCGCAGCACCGAGCCGTCGGGCAGGCGGACCACCAGCCCCGTCACCTCCGTGCGCAGCGGGCCGGAGTGGACCTCGCCGCCGGCGAACGCCACGCAGACCTCCTCCTCGGCGAAAGCGTGCGCCTGCCCCCACCACCACGAACCGGGGAAGCCCGCCCGTCCCCAGTTCTTCTCCCCGTACACGGCGGCGCCCGAGAGGTCCCAGCGTTCGCCATCCACGACGGCTCCTCCGTCGGCCGTGCCCCCCAGGAGCCAGGGGTGCCAGTACTGGTTGAGCGCGGGCACGCTCTGGAAGTAGCTGGAGCCCCCGAAGAGGCGGTGCGGCCAGCGCCGCTGCCCGCTGATCGTGACGTCGAGCCGGGCATCCGGGCCGAGATCGACGGCGACCCTGGTGTCGTCGCCGAAGAAGCGGCCGTCCAGGGTGCGGGCGCCCGGCCCGAGCCGTCGGCATTCGGCACCCTCGACCACTGCCTGGCGCCAGAAGCCGCCGGAGGTGCCGATCCCGCACAGGGCCCATGGCCCGGCCGCAGTCTGCTGGACGCCGATCAGCGCGATGAGCACGCGGCCGGACTCGGCGTGCGTGAACCGCCAGAAGTGGCCCTCCATGGCGACGCCATGGGCCCGCTCCGGGAACCCGAAGGGGAGGTCCGCGCCGCTTCGTCGGTAGGCACCTAGGGGATCCGGCATGCGCACACCCTAACGGCGGAGCGCCCGGTCGAGGGCCCGTTCGCCTTCCTCCCTGAGGTCGCCGCTCTGGCGGGCGTACTCGATGCCGGCGAGCACGCCGTAGGTGAAGCTCGGCTCTCCCGCGGCCTCCGCCGCCGCAGCTACTTCCGTCAGCCACCGGGTGGCCACGGAGGAGTCCTGCAGCAGGCCCAGCGCATCCGTGGCGGCCTCCCACTCCGCGGCTGACTCGCCTGCGCGGTCGCCGAACGAGGGAGCCACGGCCTCATAGGCATAGCGCACTGCCTTGGCGCGCTTGCGTGCCTCGTGCAACAGGTGCAGCTGGGCGTCACCCTCGGCGTGCGCCGCCGCATCCCTACCGCGCCCGGCCCGGCGCACCGCAGTGCGGATGAGCGGCGGCAAGACCCTGCGCGCCGGCTTCGCGGCCCGCCCCCGCCACGGCGTGTCACCCAGGAAATCCAGGAGCGAGTCCACCAGTGCCAGATAACGCTCCGAGTTCAGCGCCGCCACCAGCGCGGCGTGACCGGAGTCGTGCCGGGTGCCCACCTCGTGCCGCAGCCGTTCGTGCACCGGGCCCCTGACCAGATCGGCGGGCAGCTCGTCCAACTCACCGCCGAGGCGCTCGAGCATGACCTCCGCGTCGCGGGGTGCGCCGAGGATGTCGCCGAGCCAGGACAGCTCGTCGCGCAGGGGGTCCGAAAGCTCGCGCCGGAACAGCCGCCGGAACGTGCGCAGCGCGCCCCGCAGGCGCCGCACCGCGAGCCTGCCCTGGTGCACGGCGTCCTCCTCATCGGCCCGCATCGCGTCCTCGCGCCCGACGACGGCGGCCACCTCCCGGCGCAGGTAGGAGTGCACCAGCACCGCCGCTGGCCCTGAACGACGAGGCCCCCGGCCCTTTTCGACGCGGCGGGGCAGGCTGCCGAGGGACCACACCACCTTGGACGGGGAGCTGGAGCGCTGGACGCCGTGCTCGGCGAACCGCTCCTCCACCGCGGCGAGCAGTTCCTCGTCGCCGTCGATGAGCTCGACCTCGACCTCCCGCATCGACAGCCCAGAGGGCAGGGCGCTGACGCGGTCGTCGGACAGGCCGGCGAGGACGGCGCCTTCCGGGCCGAGCAGCTCTGTCTCGGTGCGATGGGTGACGAGGAAGGACAGCGGGACCAGCGCGTCGTCGGGGTCAGCGGGCCGGTCGGCGCCGAGGGCCGCCGCGACCGCGGCGCGCAGCACGGTGGGCACCCGCAGGTGGCCGGGCGCATCCTCGAGATCCGCGTGGACCTCTTTGCGCGACCGGGGGCCGACGGGAAGCTTGTGGTGCCAACCGTCGTCGCTGCCGCCGGTTCTCCGGCGCAGGGTGATGGAGTGCCTGGTCAGGAGGAGGTCGACCGTGTCGTAGTAGACGGACCGCTGCCGGAAGTCGTGGACGGCGCCGAGGGGAACGAGCCCCTCCAGCGGGGGGACCGAACCGTGCTCCTCAAGCTCGAACTTGATCTCAGTTTCAAGGTGTCCAGCCATGCCACCTAAGCTACGCGACAACCGGCCGGGAGCCGCGCTGGTGTTCCCAAGTGATGGTGCCCCCAGCGGGGCTCGAACCCGCGACCCATGGATTAAAAGTCCACTGCTCTGCCAACTGAGCTATAGGGGCCTAAACAGAATAGCGCCACTCCGGCATGGCACGCTTGGGGACATGCCTTCCTGGCTCTGGTTCGTCGTTGTCGTCGGCGTGGGTGTCCTCATCCTCGCCGGAGCCGTGCTGCTCGACCGCAGGCAGAGCCGCCGCAGCACCGGCGCCAGCGAACCCGCACCCCGACGCGGACATCCCCAGGTGGACACCCACGTGCCGCGCTACATCACGCAGGACGAGATCGACGACCTCCCGTCGCCCGGCGCCGGGCACACCCGCGACCTCCCCCGGCAGGGCGAGGGCTTCGGCTTCGGCCACGCCCATCCGGATTTCGCCACCAACCCCGAGGGCGCCTCCTATGATGACCCCCGGCTGCTGATCGTCGACGGCGAACTCAGCTCCATGCGGGAGCTCCTCGCGCCCCTGAAGTGGGCGCGCGAGGGCGACCCCCTCGTCGTGGTGGCCGCCGGCTTCCATCCGGAGGTCCTGGCCACGCTCGCCGCGAACCGCCGCGCCCTCAGCCTGCCGGTGGTGGCCGCGGTGGCCGACAGGCGGGACCGTCGGCGGCTGGCCGAACTCACCGGTGCTGAGGAACTCGGCAGGGCGGATCTCCAGGCCGGCTACGTGCCGGGCTCCGCCCTGGGCACGGCCCGGCACTGGTCGAGCACCGCGAGCAGGGCGTGGGTCGAGCCAGGCTCTGCCCGGCCCTGATCCGAACCTCAACCTCAAGCCTCAACCTCATGGTCGAACCTCAAGCTGCACTTGAGTCGGGTTATTTCTGAAGCTTCTGACACTTCTCACCAGACCTTCAGCTACCAGATGCGGCACCTCCCCCGGCGGAACCCCTAGCCAACCCTGAGTCGGGTCGTGAAAGCCCATGAAAACCACGTCAGTGTGATTCTCATGAACCATGCGGCGTGTCGCCTTGCCGCCTCTTAGGAAACTCTCAAGTACCGTTGTCTGACAACGCATTCCTTTCCTAATGTCCATCGCACCGGCGGACGTGCCGGGACCCATTTCCGGTCCGGGGAAGCGGCACGTCCTCCCGCCCCCCAGCGACGACGAGGAGAGACGTGAACAAGGCACTGAAGAGCCTGAGGCTCAGCGCGGCCGCGGTCGGAATCGCCGTCCTGGCACAGGGGCTCGGCGGATTGGCGCTCGGCCCCGCAGCCACCGCCAACGGTGAGGTGACTGCGAAGACACGCGTCCACGTGCGCACGGAGCCCAGCGCCTCGAGCGCGAGCCTCGCCGTGCTGAACAAGGGCGACAGCCTGCCCGCGCAGGGCTCGAAGGACGGCTGGACCGAGGTCTCCTTCAACGGCACGACGGCCTACATCGCCACCGCCTACATCCAGGGCAGCAGCGTCCTCGCCGGTGCGCCCACCTCCGCCATCGCCAACGGCACCAGCCAGGGCAGCAAGGGCACGGTCTACTCGACCACCGCCCTCAACCTGCGCAAGGGCCCCTCTACCGACGACCCCATCGGCGCCCGCGTCGAACGCGCCGTGCGCCTGGAGTTGACCGGAACCGTCAGCGGCGAGTTCGCCCAGGTCACCTACAAGGGCAGCACCTACTGGGCGGCCGCGCGCTACCTGAGTGACACCGCGGCCTCAGCCCTCTCCTCTCTCCCCATGGCCACCGGCAAGGCCCGCGGCACCGCGGCGCTGATGGTGCGCTCCTCCCCCAAGACCGAGTACATCAACTACGGCGACGCGCCCGTCGGCACGATCTTCGACACCACCGGCAAGACCTCCAACGGCATGGCCCAGGTCATCCACAACGGCGCCGTGCGCTGGGTCAACGCCAGGTACCTCACCCAGATCCCGCTGAAGGCAGCGTCGCCTTCAGCGCCAGACCTGCCCAAGACGTCGACCCGGTACGCCACCACCCTGCTGAACATCTGGGCCGCGAGCACGGGCGCCAAGTACAACGGCGAGATCCAGCGCGGTGCCCAACTGCAGGTCACCGGCATCGTCGAGAACGGCCGTGCGCAGATCGTGCACAACGGCGAGCTGCGCTGGGTCACGGCCCGCTACGTCGCCAACACCCCTCCGGCCACAGGCGGCGCCTCGGGCGGCAACAGCGGCGACATCAACAAGGGCTACTCCTCCGGCCTCGACAAGACCAACGCGAACGTCCAGGCCATCGCCTGGGACGTCTGGGCACGCTTCCCGCAGATCAAGACGCAGTACGGCTGGCGTCGCGACGTGACCCCGGACCACCCGGCCGGCCGAGCCGTCGACGTGATGATCCCGAGCTACAAGAGCAACCAGGCCCTCGGCTGGGAGATCGCGAACTACTACCGCGCCAACGCGAAGAAGTTCAACATCAACTACATCATCTTCGGCCAGAAGATCTGGTCCGTGGCCCGCAACAGCGAGGGCTGGCGCGCCATGGCCTCCCGCGGGAGCGACACGGCCAACCACTACGACCACGTGCACATCAACACGTACGGGTGAGTGGGAACCGCCGGCGTTCGCCCGCGGTTTGCCTGAAAGGCTCGGAGTCTCTAAACTTCTTCGAGCTAGGTCCCCATCGTCTAGCGGCCTAGGACCCCGCCCTTTCACGGCGGTAGCACGGGTTCGAATCCCGTTGGGGATGCGATGCAGCCGAGCTTCGGCTCGGCTGCAAACAGGTAATGACAACGGGTTCGCCCGATGTGACAACCGCGAGGATGTCACGCTATAGTTACCGGGCTGGTGCAAGCCAGCAGGGCCGGGAAACCGGTCCAAGGTCAAGAAATTGGCCCCGTAGCGCAGTTGGTTAGCGCGCCGCCCTGTCACGGCGGAGGTCGCGGGTTCGAGTCCCGTCGGGGTCGCTGGTATGGCGGAAACGCCAGGCCAAGCCGGCCAGGTAGCTCAGTTGGTACGAGCGTCCGCCTGAAAAGTGGAAGGTCGCCGGTTCGATCCCGGCCCTGGCCACAAACCCCCTCGCCCAGCGTGGGGGTTTCTGCTTTTCCCGGGTTCCTCAGCGCTGCGCGTAGCAGCGGATGAAGCGGCCGAATTCCTCGAAGACGACGGCACGGACCCGCTCAGACGACAGCGTCAGGTCGTGCATGGCGTCGGGCACCCGGATGATGGTCACGCTGTTGCCCAGCTTCGGCGCGCGCGCCGCGATGAGTTCGACGTCGAGCACGATGTCTGCCAGCTGCTGCTCCTCGCCCCAGGCCTTGCTGAAGAACGACCGCTCCGAGATGGCCACCAGCACCGGGCAGTCGATGCGCAGGCCCTCCGCGACGCGGGCGTGACCATTGGTGATGGCAGCCAGCCAACCGAAGCGGGCCCGGAACGCGGGATCGCCCTTGAGGTTGAGGTTGTAGGTCCACTCCCCGTCCTCGGAGGCGGCCACCGAGCGGCG
The DNA here is from genome assembly GCF_055326325.1 of Tessaracoccus zhenghani. NCBI lineage: Bacteria > Bacillati > Actinomycetota > Actinomycetes > Propionibacteriales > Propionibacteriaceae > Tessaracoccus > Tessaracoccus zhenghani. The sequence continues at coordinate 379,220 of NZ_JBUZNQ010000001.1, forward strand.
GTAGAAGCCCGTGTCCCCCAGCGGCAGCACCGTCGTGGGGGCGACGGCGCGCGCCGCCGTCACGGCGGGCCTGAGCAGCGTGTTGCCGTAGGTCTCCAGCCAGGGCGCGTTCAGGATCAGGCCGGCGAACGTGCCGGGCCGCTCATGGGCGAAGAGGGCGGAGGTCAGGCCCCCGGTGGAATGCCCCATGAGCACGATCTCGTCGTGCCCCTCGGCCCGCACGATGTCGACGGCGGCGTCGAGCTCCACGAAGTAGTCGGCGAGGTCTGCGATGTAGCCGGCCAGCAGGCCGGGACGCAGCGATCGCCCGTACCGACGCAGGTCGAGGGCATAGAAGTCATGGCCCAGGTCGTGCATCGCGTCCGCGAGATGGGTCTGGAAGAAGTAGTCGTTCCAGCCGTGGACGTACAACACGGCGCGCCCGGAGACGGGCGCGCCGCGGCGCACAATTGTTGCCACCAGGGAACCTTTCGGTTCCAGGGCGTACGTTGGTTCATCACTGAGGTCTATCGAGCGCTGTTCGTAGCCCGGCAACTCGGTGTCGGGCACCCAGTTGAACACGTCAGTGTCTGTCAGGAAGAACGACGCTCGTCGAGGCCGTCGTAATCCTCATCGTCGTTGTAAGCCTCATATTCGGCTGCCAACTCGGCGTAGGGGTCAGGGTCCTCGGTCTCGCTGGTGTCATCGTCCTCGTAAACTTCGTCGACAACATCCCCGCGCAGCTCCCGTTCCAGAGACGAGAAATCCGTCTGGATTGAACGGTACTTGAGCTCACGGGCGACCTTGGTCTGCTTCGCCTTTGCACGGCCGCGCCCCATAGTGGGTCGACCCCCTTGCTTTGTTCATCGCGTGCTTGCCGCGGATCTGGTCACTAACTCGTGGGTACAGGCTACCTAATCGTTCGATTTACTCCAAAGAAGGCGTCGTCTCGCTCATCCCCTGTTCGCGGCCGACGAACAACTCGCCCGATGGCTAAGCTGAGGAGGCGCATCCCGACTCAAGGAGTTCCTTCGCATGGGCAAGATCATTTACACCCTCACCGATGAGGCCCCCCTCCTCGCCACGTACTCGTTCCTCCCGATCGTCAACGCCTTCGCCAGCCAGGCAGGCGTCGACATCGAGACCCGGGACATCTCGTTGGCGGGCCGGATCCTGGCACAGTTCCCGGATCGCCTTGAGGAGAAGGTGGATGATTCGCTCGCAGAGCTCGGAGAGCTCGCGAAGACGCCGGATGCCAACATCATCAAGCTGCCCAACGTCTCCGCCTCGCTCCCCCAGTTGAAGGCAGCCATCGCCGAACTGCAGGGCCTCGGCTACGCCATCCCGGACTTCCCGGAGGACCCCCAGACCGACGAGGGGCGCGACATCCTCGCCCGCTACGGCAAGGTCATGGGCTCGGCCGTCAACCCCGTGCTCCGCGAGGGCAACTCGGACCGCCGCGCTCCGGAGTCCGTGAAGAACTACGCCAAGAAGAACCCGCACCGCATGGGCGCGTGGAGCAGCGACTCCAAGACCTCCGTGGCCACCATGGACGCCGACGACTTCCGCCACAACGAGCAGTCCGTCGTACTGCCCTCCGCAGACACCCTGACCATCCGTCACCGCGCCGCCGAAGGCACCGAGACCGTTCTCAAGGACGGCCTGAAGGTGCTGGAGGGTGAAGTGGTCGACGCCACGGTGCTGCGCGCCGCTGCCCTCGACGCGTTCCTCACGGAGCAGGTCGCCCGCGCCAAGGAGCAGGGCGTGCTGTTCTCCGTCCACCTGAAGGCCACCATGATGAAGGTGTCGGACCCCATCATCTTCGGCCACGTCATCAAGGCGTTCTTCCCCGAGGTCTTCGAGAAGTACGGCGCAGACCTCGCGGCCGCGGGCCTCTCGGCCAACGACGGGCTGGGCGCGATCTACGCCGGCCTTGACAACCTGCCCAACGGCGCGGAGATCAAGGCCGCCTTCGAGCAGGGCATCGCAGACGGCCCGACGCTGGCGATGGTGAACTCCGACAAGGGCATCACCAACCTGCACGTCCCCTCGGACGTCATCGTCGACGCCTCGATGCCCGCGATGATCCGCACCTCCGGCCACATGTGGGGCCCCGACGGCGGAGAGGGCGACACGCTCGCCGTCCTGCCTGATTCGTCCTACGCCGGCGTCTACCAGGCCGTGATCGAGGACTGCCGCGAGAACGGCGCCTTCGACCCCTCCACCATGGGGACAGTGCCCAACGTGGGGCTGATGGCACAGAAGGCAGAGGAGTACGGCTCGCACGACAAGACCTTCGAGATCGAGTCCGACGGCGTCGTCGAGGTGGTGAACTCGGCCGGTGAGGTGCTGATGAGCCACGACGTGGCCGCGGGCGACATCTGGCGCGCCTGCCAGGCCAAGGACGCCCCCATCCAGGACTGGGTGAAGCTAGCCGTGACCCGCGCGCGGATCACCGGCTGGCCGGCCGTGTTCTGGCTGGACCCGGAGCGGGCCCACGACCGCAACCTCATCGAGAAGGTCCGCGCCTACCTGGCAGACCACGACACCGACGGCCTCACCATCGAGATCATGAGCCCCGTCGAGGCGACGAAGTACACCATCGAGCGGATCCGCCGCGGCGAGAACACCATCTCGGTCACCGGCAACGTGCTGCGCGACTACCTGACGGACCTGTTCCCCATCCTGGAACTGGGCACCTCGGCCAAGATGCTGTCGGTCGTGCCGCTCATGGCGGGCGGCGGCCTGTTCGAGACGGGCGCCGGCGGCTCCGCCCCCAAGCACGTGCAGCAACTCGTGGCCGAGGACTACCTCCGCTGGGATTCGCTGGGCGAATTCCTGGCGCTGGCCGCCTCGTTCGAGCACCTGGCCCAGACCGAGGACAACGCCCGCGCCGCCGTCCTGGCCGCCACGCTCGACAGGGCCACCGGCACGTTCCTCGACAACGACAAGTCCCCCACCCGCCGCATCGGCGGCATCGACAACCGCGGCTCGCACTACTGGCTGGCCCGCTACTGGGCCGAGGAACTCGCCTCCCAGACCGACGACGCGGAACTGGCACAGACCTTCAAGCCGGTCGCCGAGGCGCTCGCGACGAACGAGCAGCAGATCATCTCGGACCTGCTCGGAGTCCAGGGCAAGCCCGCCGACATCGGAGGCTACTACCGGCCCGATCCCGCGAAGACCACGGCTGTGATGCGCCCCAGCGCCACCATGAACGAGGTCATCGACTCGCTCTAGCCTCCCCCACCCAGGGACACACGGTGCCCCGCAGCCCCGCGCTGCGGGGCATCGTCGTTTTCCGCCGGTGGGCGAAACCCCTGGAAAAAACGTTATCGAAAACTCCGGGGTCCCTTGACGATGCTCCCGGGGCCCACTTATGGTCGGATTAAGTTTGGTGACGCACCAAAATAGGCGGGGCGGCCGGGCATCACGGATGATGCCCAGGATGCCGGCCCCGCGACCACGAGAGGAAGCAATGTTGTCTCGTCATCGCCGCCGAGTCGCGGCCCGCTGGATCGGCGCGGGTCTCGCCGCAGCACTCGCCACCGTCAGCTACGCCGTGCCCGCCCAGGGGGCGCCCGCCGACGTCGCTGATACCCCCATCCCCTCGCTGAAGGAGACCTACGCGGACTACTTCAACGTGGGCAACATCTACTCCGGCCGCCAGACCTACCAGGAGGACACCCCGAACTGGGCCCAGGTGGATCGGCACTACAACGTCATGACGGCCGAGAACATCATGAAGCCGGACCAACTGCTCCCCAACGCCAACATCAACCTCGATACGGGCACATGGGACTTCACGTTCGACGAGGCCGACTACTTCGTGAACGAGTCCCTCGCGAGGGACATCAAGGTGCACGGCCACGTGCTGGTGTGGCACAGCCAGTCCCCCAGCAAGCTCTTCCAGGGCACCCGAGACCAGGCCCGCGCCAACATGGAGCGCTACATCGAGACCGTCCTGACCCACTTCAAGGGCCGCGTCGTCTCCTGGGACGTGGTGAACGAGGCCTTCAGGGATGGACTCGACACGTTCGACCCCGAGACTCAGAACTGGGAGGACTTCCTCCGCGGCGGCCCCGGTGACTACGCCCGCTCCGGCTGGTACACCGCCTACACCACAGACATGGACGTGGCGGCAGGTGAGTCACCCGGCGACTTCATCTACGACGCCTTCGTGTTCGCCCGCAAGTACGGCCCCGAGACCAAGCTGGAATACAACGACTTCAACGTCTTCCAGTCCGAGGGCAAGGGCAAGGCCATCATCGCCATGGCCACGGAACTCAACGAGCGCTACGCGGCCGAATACCCCGACGACCCGCGCCAGCTGATCGAGACCATCGGCCTGCAGTCGCACAACTACATCAACCAGACCCCGGCCTTCGCCTGCTCCGACCTGACCCGGCTCCCTGAGCTGGTCGACGAGGCAGCCGAGGAATGGCAGCCTGGCGCCTGCTCGAACCACGCCTCCGTCGAACGCTCCCTGCAAATGATCATCGAGGCGGGCTTCACCGCCAACGTGAGCGAACTGGACCTCCAGGTCTGGGAGGCCTGGAACGCCGAGCCCGAGGGCTCCGACCGGGCGAACTACGCAGATCTTGACGACCCCACCGTGGCAGACCGCTTCTACAAGGACGGCTTCACCTACTGGGTGGGCAAGATCGAGAACCGGATGGAGCTGGAGGCCATCCAGGCGCAGCGCTACGCCGAGTACTTCGCCGTCTACAAGAAGTACTCACAGGACATGGACCGCGTGACGTTCTGGGGTCTGACCGACTACCTGAACTGGCGTGCCACCCACAACCCCCAGTTGTTCAACATGGACTGGTCCGAGAAGCTCTCCGCTGACGCGGTTGCGGATCCGGAAGGGTGGCTGGGCGTCAAGAAGCCCATCATCGACGAGTCGAGGCTGACCGGCGCCATCACCTGGGCCGACAGCCTGGACCTGCGCGGCAAGAACTACAAGGGCGCCACGCTCGGGGCGGTCACCAGCACCCGCGGCAAGGCCAACGCAGTGCTCCGCAGCAACCGCACCCAGGGCGAGGTGAACTCGGCCACGGAGGCACTGATCGCGGCCATCACCGCGCTCGAGGTGAAGTAGCCACCAACCACAAGCGCCCCGCAGCCTCGTGCTGCGGGGCGCTTCGCGCGTGGCGACGGCGGCCTCAGGCCGTCTCACCCTAGTGGCGACCCTCGGCGAACTCCTCGACCAACTTCGCGTTGAACGCCGGCAGATCGTCGGGGGTGCGGCTGGAGACCAGCCCTTGGTCCACCACCACCTCCTCGTCCACCCACTCGGCGCCGGCGTTGCGCAGGTCCGTCTTCAGGCTGCCGTAGGAGGTGAGCCTGCGGCCCTTGACGACGTCTGCGTCGGTCAGGATCCAGCCGCCGTGGCAGATGACGCCCACCGGCTTGTGCTGGTCGAAGAAGTCGCGCGTGAACTTCACGGCCGCCTCCTCCATCCTCAGGTGGTCCGCGTTCACGACGCCACCGGGCAGCACCAAGGCGTGGAAGTCTGCGGCGTCGACGTCGGCGACAGTGGCGTCCACCTTCTGGGTGTGCCCCTTCTTGCCCTTGACCTCACCGCTCTCCGGGGCGACGAGCGTCAGTTCGGCGCCCGCCGTGGTGAGCGCTTCCCAGGGGCTGGTCAGCTCTGAATCCTCGTAGCCATCGGTGAGGAGGAAGGCGACCTTCTTGCCGGACAGTTCGGACATGTTCATCTCCTATGTTCGGGGTCCTCCACGCTAGTCGCCAATGCCGGCCCACCCAATACCTGAAAGTGTGGGGTCAGCGGCGGCGGCGGTACTGCGTCGGCACACGATTGCTGAAAGGGGCGGGCCCTCACGGACCCGCCCCTGTGTGTTCACCACCCCAGTGGTGAAGTGATTCAGCCGAAGACGCGCATCAGCCAGCCCATGAACCCACCCTGCTGGGCGGTGGCGGGGGCGGTGGTCTGCGGCTGGGCGGCGCGGGCCGGCGCGGGGGTCTCGGCGACCGGCTGGGCCTCGACGACGGGCTCGGCCACGGCCTCGGCCTCAACAGCGGCCTCGTCGGCCTGCTTGATGGCGGAGACCTCGAAGACGAGGTTCACGTTCTCGGAGACCAGCACGCCGCCGGTCTCGAGGGCCGCGTTCCAGACGAGGCCGAAGTCCTTGCGGTTGACCTGGACGGAGCCGCTGAGGCCCACGCGCTCGTTACCGAAGGGGTCGACGGCGACACCGTCGTACTCGAAGGGGATGCTCACCTCGCGGGTGACGTCCTTGATGGTGAGGTTGCCCTCGACGTCCAGGCCCTCGCCGGCCGCGGTCACCTTGGTGGAGGTGAAGCGGATGGTGGGGTAGGTCTCGACGTCGAAGAAGTCGCCGGAGCGGAGGTGACCGTCGCGGTCCGCGTTGCCGGTGTCGATGGACGAGGCCTGGATGACCACGTTGATCTTGGCGTCTTCCAGGTTGGCACCGGTGGCGGCCGTGCCCTCAAAGTCGGTGAACGAGCCGCGCACCTTGGTGACCATGGCGTGACGGGCGGTCCAGCCGATCTCGGTGTGGCTGTTGTCGATGACGTAGTTGCCGGACAGGGCGGTGAGTGCAGTCATGGGGTTCTCCCGGGATTGGGGCGAGCTCATCACTCACCGGTTGTTGAAGATGCTACTACTCTAGCGACACTTACTTGAAACGTCAACTACTGACGAATCGAGGGTCACCGATTCACGCCCGGGCCCTTGGGACTAGGCTCACCGAATGACGACGTGGTGGGGCTGGGCTGCACGCCGTGCCCGCGCCTCCTCGCTCCTGCTGGCGACGCTGTTGGCCCTGGTCACCGTCACCACGGCGATCCTCGCCTTCGTCGTCGGGCAGGCCGGCACGCTGGCCACCGACGCTGCGCGCGCCGCCCTCTCCACCGCCGCACCGGGCGCCGGGGCCGTCCAGGCCCAGACCCGCCTCGGCCCGGATCCCAGGGCCCAGGACGGGGTGGCGCGCAGCGCGCTCACCGAAGGCTTCTCCCCCGCGCCCGTCACTGTCCACACCACCCACGTGTCCGAGCCGCGTCGCCCCACCGTGGACGGCGGCGAGGCCGCCCAGCGGGTGACGCTGTGGTCCGGCGAACACCTCTCCCCCGGCCTGCTGAGTGTCGACGGGGGCGCCTGGCCCGCTGCTGCGGACGAGGCCGCGCTCCATTCCGGGGCGGCCGCCGAGCTGGGGCTCTCCACGGGAGACACGCTGACGGTCGACGGCCACACCCTCAGGATCACCGCCCTCTGGGAGGCCTCGGAACCGTCCTCGCCGCTCTGGTTCGGCGACCCCCTCGTCATGGACGGCGCGGACCCCGCTTCGGTGGGTCCGCTCATCGTGGACCGCTCGGTTCTGACGGGCGGCAACCCGTTCATCCGGTGGTCCGTGGTCCCGGATGCGGAGCGCATCACGCCCGAGGCACTCGACGTGTTGGCCGCCGGGGCCGACCGCGCCAAGGCGCTGGTGGCCGGGGCCGACGTCACGGGGCGGGGCATCGTCGTCGACGGCGACTTGGCGTCGACGGCGGAGCGGGCCTCCCGCGACTGGGAGGTGGGCCGCGCCTTCGGCATCGTGCCGGTGAGCGTGCTGCTGCTGGTGGCCGCCGTCGGCCTGGTGCAGGTCTCGGGGCTGCTCGCCGCCACCCGACAGCGGGAGCATGAACTGCTCGCCGCCCGCGGCGCTGCCCGCCGCCAACTCCTCGTCACAGGGCTGGCCGAGTCCACCCTGGTGGCCGTGGTGGGGGTAGCACTCGGCTCCGCCATCGCGCTGGGGCTGCTGTGGCTGACATCGCGCAACACGGCGCAGTTCGACATCGTGTTGCTGGGCGGAGCGGGCAGCCTCCTGCTCACCGTCGTGGCGCTCTGGACCGTGACCATCCGCGCCACGTCCTCCCTGACGGGACGGCCGCCTGCAGACAGGGTGCGGGCCGTGGCGGGCGCAGCGGCGCTGGTGGTGGTGTTCGCGGCCGCCGCCCTCACCACGTGGCAACTCCGCGGAGCGGACAGCCTGCAGTTCCTGCCGGCACTGGCCCCCGCCTTCCTCCTGGCTGCCGCGGCCGTCCTGGGCCTCGCAGCCCTCGGCCCCATCACGAGGCTCGTCGAGGCGGCGGGCAGGTTGGCCGAGACCTCTGCCTGGCTCGCCGCCGCGCAACTGGCCCGCGGCCTGCTGGTGCACGCGGTGCCGGTGACACTCACCATCCTGGCCACCGGCACGGCGACCTTCGCGTCGCTCTATGCCGGCACCGCGGCCACCACCCACCGCGACCTGACCATGCTCGTCACGGGCGCCCCCCTGCGCGCCACGCTCTCCAGCCTCGACGCCGGCACCCAGGGTCTGCAGCTGCCGGACCTCGCGGCTGTCGACGGGGTGTCGGCCTCGGTACCCGTCTGGCTCGACGACTCCGGCAGGGTCGGCGACACCCCCGTCGCTGTCCTCGCAGGGCCCCTGGACCGCCTGTCGGAGGTGGCCACGCTCCCGGCCGGCCTGGCGTTCCCCGAGCTCCCGGGTCGCGTCGAGGGCGTCGAGCCCCTCACCGTCCCCGACGGCGCCACCACCCTGCACGCCCAGTTGGACGGCCGGGTGTACCTCGATGAGTGGCAGCAGGAGTACTTCGACCGGGCGGACGAGTTCAACCGCGCAAGCGCCGCGGACCTTCCGCCCCAGGAGGCCGAGTTCCTCGCCCAGGTGTGGACGGAGGACTACCTGGACCGCGTCTCGCGGACCTCGTCGTACTCCCTGCGCCTCACGCTGCGGGACGCATCCACCGGGGTGAGCCGCACCGTCAACGGGCCGTCCGTCTCGATCGACCAGCCGGATCCCGACGGCGCCACCCCTCCGGGGGACCGCCCCTTCTGGAACGACCTCGTGGGCACCGCCGCGGCCGACATCGCCCTCCCGCAGGACGGTGCGGTCGTCGTGGAGAGCGTCCAACTCGTCGGCCCGCCCGACGACAACGCAGACCGCAGCACGCGGCTGGAGATCACGCTCAGCGCCGACGGCGTGCCCCTCGGCGGGGTGGGGGACTGGACCTCGGACCTGGCCGTCACCGAGGAGTTGGCCGGGCCCTACCGGGCGGCCCTGGCGTCCGTGGAACCCGCCTGGGAACCGCGCACCGAGACCGTGACCTTCGAGGACGGCACGACGCAGACCTTCCACCACCCCGTCAGCAACAAGCCACCCGTGCCCCAGGCCGCCGTCGACGCCCGTGGCGAGGCCTGGCGCGTCGAGACCAGCCCTGCGCTGCCACTGATCACCTTCGGGGCCAACGTCCCCTTCGAGGGGCACGACCACCGGGGCGTGATGGCGGGGGCGGCTCCCGCCCAGCCCGCACCCGTGCCCGTCGCCCTCACCACGGAACTCGGCGACGCCACCACGCTCGGCCCCGGAGACGCCCTCGACCTCGCCGCGTTCGGCCGTCGCATCCCCGCCGTCGTCGCGGCCGTGACACCGGCCCTGCCGGGCCTCACCACCGAGCTCGGTGTCCTCGCCGATTCCGGCGCGGTGTCGGCCCACCTCGCCACCACCGCCAACCCGTTGCGCTGGCCCTCGGAGCTCTGGGCCACTCTCGATGGTGACCCCAGCGCGGTCCGGGCCGCCGCGGCGCAGCTCGCCGGCATCTCGGCCCTCCGCACGCCGGACGAGACGCCCAGCCGCACGGCGACGGCGGCCCGCTCGCTCTGGATCGCCGCCGGGAGCGCGCTCCTCCTGTCCCTCACCGGCCTCGCGGCCGCGGCCGCCACCCAGCTGGCGGCCAGGCGCTCCGAGGTGGCGGTGCTCCGGGCGCTCGGCATGACGCCCCGCGCACAGCGGCGCAGCCGCACGCTTGAGTCCGGCGGGCTGCTCGTCATCGCCACGCTGGCCGGCATCGCCTCGGGCGTCGCGGTGGCGTGGCTCGTCGTCGACCCCCTCGTGCAGGCCGCCCAGCCGGCCGGCCCCGGCTACCGCAGCCCTCTGACCGCAGAGGTCCTCCCCTGGGCGGCCCTGCTCGGCGCGGGCGCCGTGGCGTTGCTGCTCATCCTCTGGCTGGTGGGACGCGCTGTGCAGCGTCAGGCGCTGGACCCGGAGTACCGGGAGGAGGTCCGGTGACCGCGCTGAAACTCCTGTGGCGGCAGTTCTCCTCGGAGCGCTGGCCCGCGCTGTTGCTCGCGCTGAGCGTGCTGATCCTCGCGGCCCTCACCACCGCCACTCCACGCCTGATGGCGAACCTCGACGACCGTCAACTCACCCAGACGCTCTCCGGCCTCTCGGCCCTCCAAGGCGATGTCGCCGGCACCTGGGCACAGAACACCATGAACTCCCCGGTTGCGGGCATCCAGGAACCATGGGAACCGCATCGGGAGGCGCTCGAGACCCTCAGGGGTGCCCAGCCGGAGCCCCTGCGCTCGCTCCTGGCGGCGCCCCAGTTCATGGCGGAGGTGCCGGCCGACCTGACCGTGGTGCCGCCCACCGCCACAGGCTACTTCGAGGCTCGCTTCCTGTTCTTCGTCGACCCCGACCTGGCCGGGCACGCAGAACTGGTGGCCGGTTCCTGGCCCTCCCCGCGGCCAACCACCAAGGGCCCGGAGGGTGCCACGCCCACGGGCCCCCAGGGGGTCGCGGCGCTGGCGGAGGTGGCTGAGCGCCTGGGGTGGGAGATCGGTGAGCAGATCAACGAGTCGGTGACCCTGAGCGGCACGTTCCGCCCACTCGATGAAGGGGACACCCGGTGGGAGCACATCCCCTACGCCCGCACTATCGTCGAGCAGCAGGACGCGAATCTCGGTACCCGCCTGGTCACCGGCCTCTTCCTCCCGCCGTCCTACCTCTCCAGCGGTATCCCGGTCGAGAAGCTGGGCCCCGGCGTCACGGAGACGCTCACGATGCACGCCTGGTTCGGCGTCGACACCGCGGGCCTCGCCGATGTGGACGTCAGCGAGCTGCGATCGCAACTGACCGGCCTGCTGGCACAGCGCTACGCGGTCCTGACCGCTGACCCGGAGTCCGACGACCCGTCCCCCACCCAGTTCCGGCTGGAGTCCGAACTGGGTCAGGCACTGACCTCGGTCGCCGCCCAGCAGGACGTCACCCGCGCGGCAGTGGCCGTGGCCGCGGTCGGGCCGCTCGCAGTGGGTCTGGCCCTGCTGGTGCTGGCCGCCCAGCTCGTCATCGAACGCCGGCGGGGCGCCGTCGAACTCGTCACGGCGCGCGGCGTGTCCTGGCACCAGCTGCGCTCGTTGCTCAGCCTCGAAGGGCTTCTGCTGGGCGTGCCCGCGGCAGTGCTGGGTCACCTGCTGGCGGCGGCCGTGACGCCAGGCGGCAGCTCACCCTGGTCGTGGGCCGGCACGCTGCTCATCGGGGCGGCAGCCGCCCCCGCCCTGTCCTGGGCCGCCAGGCACATCGGTCCCGCCAGCATCCGTGCCGACCTCACCCTGCGGCCCGGCCGGTGGCGCGTCGTCGCGGAAGTCCTGACCGTCATCGCCGGCGCCGCCGGCCTCTGGGCCCTGCTCAGCCGCGGCGACACCCCCACCGGGGGTCTGGACCTCCTCGCCACCGCCACACCGGTCCTCCTCACCGGGGCAGCCTGCCTGCTCGCGCTCCGGCTCTATCCCCTCCCCCTGCGGGTGGCGGCCCGGTGGCTCCGGCCGGGGCGGGGGGTAGCCGGGTTCCTCGGTTCGGTGCGCGCCCACCGGGATCCGGCGGGCGGCCTGACGCCGGTGTTCACGGTTGTCCTGGGCACCACCATCGCGGTTCTCAGCGCCACCCTGCTCGGCTCCGTCATCGCCGGCACCGAGCGCGCCACGTGGGAGGCCAACGGCTCGTCGGTGCACATCAGCGGCCCCCGGATCACCGACGAGATGCTCGCGGACCTGCAGCGCGTCGACGGTGTGCTCGCCGTCGCCCGCATCCACGACGCTGGCTCCAACCACCGCCTCAGCCAGGGCGGCGAGACCCGGGTGCGGCTGTGGCTGGCGGAGCCGGCCGTCGAGGACGCCTACGCGGCGTCACCGTTCGGGTCGGCCCTCCCTGCGCGGCTGTTCGCCGGGGAGGGTGCGCCGGGGATCGTGCTCGGCGACTCCGTGCCGGTGCAGGCCGGCGGCGCCCGGCTGGAGGGCGTCGGGGGCGTGACGGTGCTCGACGCGTTGCCGGCGCCGCCGGGCGTCCGGACGGGGGCCGCCTGGGCCATGATGAGCGCGGAGCGGTGGGCCGAGGCCCAACCCCTGCCACCCGCCACCCTGGCGTTGGTGTCGTTGGCGCCCGGCACCGATACCCGGGTCGCCCGCGCACGGATCGGCGAGGTGGTGGGCAACGCGCGCATCACCGTCGCCGACGAGGAACTCAGCGCCATCCGTGAGACGCCCACGGTGTCCGGGCTCACCACCACCTTCGCCGCCCTCACTGCAGCCACCGCCGCCCTGCTGACGCTCACCCTGCTGGGTTCGCAGCTGATGGCCACCCGGGCGCGCACCCGGCTCGGCGCCGTCCTGCGGACCCTCGGCATGGGGCGACGGGAACTCCGGGCGCTGACGGCCTGGGAGATCGCGCCCAGCGCTCTGCTCAGCCTCCTCCTGGGTGTGGGGGTCGGCATCGCCCTGGCGGCGCTGCTGCTCGCCACCCTCGACTTCCGCAGCCTCACCGGCGGCTCCCAGCCGCCCCCGCTGCACCTCGACCCGGCGCTGCTCGGCGGCGTCGGCGCCCTGCTGACCCTCACCGTGGCCGTGGCCATCGCCGCCACCGCCTGGCTCGTGGGCCGCACCAACCTCGCACAGGAACTCCGCATCGGAGAGGAACGATGAACGACACCATCACCCGCAGTCACCACGGCCCAGACATCTGGTGCGAGGACCTCGTTCGCATCCACACGACGGAGGGCGTCGAGGTCCAGGCCCTGCAGGGGCTCAGCCTCACCGTGGACCCCGGCGAGGTGGTCGCGGTGGTCGGCGCCTCCGGCTCCGGCAAGTCCACGCTGCTCAACATCCTCTCCGGTCTCGACCGGCCCACCGGCGGCCGGGCCCGGGTCGCCGGGCATGACCTCACCGCGATGGGCAGGCGGCAACGCATCGACTTCCGTCGGCACAGCGTGGGCTTCGTCTTCCAGCAGACCTCCCGCAACCTGCTGCCGTTCCTCACCGGCGCGGAGAACGTGACGATGCCCATGGTGATCGCCGGGCGCTCCCAGCGGCGGGGGCGGGCGCTGCAACTGCTTGAGCTGCTGGGCGTGGCCGACTGCGCCAACCGCGTCCCCCGGCAGCTGTCGGGCGGCCAACAGCAGCGCGTGGCCATCGCCACCGCGCTGGCCAACTCCCCCGACGTGCTGCTGGCGGACGAGCCCACCGGCGAGTTGGACGAGGTGAATTCAGCCGAGGTCCTCGACCTCATGCGCGCGGCGGCCACGGAGCTGGGCACCACGGTGCTGATCGTGACCCACGACCCGATGGTCAGCGACCACGTGGCCCGCACCGTCCAGATCCGCGACGGCCGCACCTCCACCGAGGTGCTGCGCCGCACGGAGATCGGCCCCGGCGGGGTGGCCCGCGAGGTCGCCGAGGAGTACACCGTGATCGACCGTTCCGGCCGGCTGCAGCTGCCGCCGGCCCACGTCGAGGAACTCGGGCTGCACGACAGGGTGCGCATCACCCGCGAGACCGGCCACGTCGGGGTCTGGCCCAATGGCTCGCGCGCCCGCCGTTCGGCCCCTGAGGAGGACGCATGACCACCACCGCACGGATCGCTGGCGTTGACCTGCGCCGCACCTTCGGCTCGGGCGACACGGAGGTGCACGCCCTCGACGGCGTCAGCATCGAGGTGCACGCCGGCGAACTCACCGTCGTCACCGGCCCGTCCGGCTCCGGCAAGACCACCCTGTTGAACCTGCTGGGCGGCCTGGACCGCCCCACCGGCGGCCGCGTGGTGCTCGACGACGGGCGGGTCCTGTCGGAGTTGGCGGAGAGCGAGGTCCTGGCCACCCGCCGGGAGCGGATCGGGTACGTCTTCCAGACCTTCGGGCTGATCCCCGTGTTGTCTGCGGCGGAGAACGTCGAGGTGCCGCTGCGGCTGGCCAAGGTCCCGGCGGCGCAGCGCAACGAGCGGGTCGCGGCGATGTTGGAGCGGGTGGGCCTAGCCCGGCACGCCAAGCAGCGGCCCCACGAGCTCAGTGGCGGTCAGCAGCAGCGCGTGGGCGTCGCCCGCGCCCTCGTCGCCCGCCCTCACATCCTGATCGCCGACGAACCCACCGGCCAGCTCGATTCAGACACCGCCGCCACCATCATGGACCTCATCGTGGAACTCACCCACGAGTTGGGCATCGCGACGGTGGTGTCCACCCATGACCCGCTGCTGCGGCAGCGGGCCGACAGGGTCGTCGAACTGCTCGACGGGGTGCTCGCCGGTCAGCCGACGATCACCACGTAGGCCACGAAGGCCGCCACGCTGACCAGCGTGTACAGGCTCAACACGTTATTGGCGAACGTGATCTCCGCAGTGCGCCGCGGCGGCAGGTACAGGGGCACGATGAACGGCGGCGGCAGGATCAGCAGCATGAACACCGCGGCCTGCACCGGCACCCCCAGCCCGAGCCACTGCCCCACCACGAACAGCGAGACCACGACGGCCAGGACCAGGCAGACCAGGAAGCGGACGGCCACGAAACCCGCAGCCTCCCGCACTCCGCCGAGGGTGAGCCGGGCGCCGAAGCCGACGATGACCAGGATCAACGGCACGATCATGGCGGCCAGGTAGCCTGCCGCCGCCAGCAGAGCGCCGGAGAACGGGTTCGCCTCCAGGGTCGGCCTGAGTCCGAGCGCGTTGAGCGCCAGTCCGAGCGCGATCGCGATGATGACGGGCGACGTGGCGAAGGAGCGCACGGTCTCCGCCGGCGACGAGGCACCGTCGCTCTGCCGCTTCAGCAGCGTGACGAAGACGAACCAGATGAAGAACTCGTGCCCGAGGCCGACGATGGCGGCCACCGGCGCCCGCTCCAGGCCGTAGGCGGCGGTGAACAGCGCGAGGCCCACCATGCCGAACTCGAACCCGGTGAACAGGAAGGTGCCGACCGGCGGTACCTTCAGCCAGCCGGTGACAAGCTTCCCGGCCCCGAGCAGCAGCACGCACAACAGCGGCACCAGGATGATCAGGGCGACGTACTCGCGCTGGAACTCCAGGCCCAGGAAGGCGAGGAACAGCACGGCCGGCAGGACGACGTTCAGCACGAACCGCTTGAGACCCTCGACGGTGGTGGCGTCGAGGACGTTGAGCCGGCGCAGCAGGACGCCCAGCGCGATCAGCAGGAGGATGGGCACGATGCTGGCCAGAGTGGGTCCGAGGGCTGAGCTCATGCTCCGATGATCGCAGGGCGGGTACCGGCCCCTGACCCCGGTGGGGCTTATGCCCCCGCGGGAGGGGCCCACCTCGTCGAGCGTCGGTCAGATACGCAGCGGGGGTCAGACGAGGACGGCGGCGCCGGGGCCTTCCACGGCTTCGACCTCGCCCAGCACCCAGGACGGGACGCCACGGCCGTTCAGCAGCCTCAGCGCGGCGTCGACCTCGCTCTGCGGCAGCATCGCGACCATGCCCACGCCCATGTTCAGCGTGGCGTCGATGTCCGGCTGCGAGATCTTCCCCACCTCCTGCACGAGGCGGAAGATCGACGGCGGAGTCCAGCTGGAGCGCTGCAGCACGGCCGTCATGTCCGTGGGCATCACGCGGGCCAGGTTGT
This sequence comes from Tessaracoccus zhenghani, assembly GCF_055326325.1. NCBI lineage: Bacteria > Bacillati > Actinomycetota > Actinomycetes > Propionibacteriales > Propionibacteriaceae > Tessaracoccus > Tessaracoccus zhenghani. The sequence continues at coordinate 394,901 of NZ_JBUZNQ010000001.1, forward strand.
TGGCCAGGCCGCCGCCGGTGACGTGGCTCATGGCGTGCACCTCGACGTTGCGGATGAGGTCCAGCACGTCCAGCGCGTACACCTTGGTGGGCTCGAGCAGTTCCTCGCCGAGCGTGCGGCCGAGGTCGTCGACGTGGCGGTCCAGGTTCCAGCCCGCCTGCTCCAGCAGGACGTGGCGCACCAGCGAGTAGCCGTTGGAGTGGAGACCGGAGGAGGCCATGGCGATGACGGCGTCGCCCACGCGCACGCGGTGCGCGCCGAGGATCTTGGACTTCTCCACGACGCCGGTGGTGGCGCCCGCGATGTCGTACTCGTGGGGGCTGAGCAGGCCGGGGTGCTCGGCGGTCTCGCCGCCGATGAGGGCACAGCCGGCGGCGACGCAGGCATCGGCGATGCCCTGCACGATGGCGGCGATGCGCTCCGGCACCACCTGGCCGCAGGCGATGTAGTCGGTCACGAACAGCGGCTCGGCGCCGGCGACCACCAGGTCGTCGACGAGCATGCCGATCAGGTCGAACCCGATGGTGTCGTGCTTGTCCATGGCCTGCGCGATGGCGACCTTGGTGCCCACACCGTCCGTGGACGTGGCCAGCACCGGGTGGTCGTACTTCTTGAACGCGGCGGCGTCGAAGAAGCCGGCGAACCCGCCGAGCCCACCCAGCACCTCGTGCCGGTTGGTGCGGGCCACGTGGGCCTTCATGAGTTCGACGGCGCGGTCTCCGGCCTCGATGTCGACGCCGGCGGCGGCGTAGGCACTCTGGTTCACATTTCCTCCAGGTTCAGCAGCTTGGCCTGTGCGCGTGGGATGGCCACGGGGTACTTGCCGTCGAAGCAGGCGCGACACAGGTTGTCCGCCGGCACGGTGGTGGCCTCCGTGAGCCCCTCGAGCGAGATGTAGCCGAGCGTATCGGCGCCGATGGAGCGGCGGATCTCTTCCAGCGAAAGGCCGGGGGCCAGCAGTTCTGCACGGGTGGCGAAGTCGATGCCGAAGAAGCACGGCCACTCCACCGGCGGCGACGAGATGCGCACGTGTACCTCTGCGGCGCCGGCTTCGCGGAGCATCCGCACCAGCGCGCGCTGCGTGTTGCCGCGCACGATGGAATCGTCCACCACGACGAGGCGCTTGCCGGCGATGACGTCGCGCAACGGGTTGAGCTTGAGGCGGATGCCCAGCTGGCGGATGGTCTGCGTCGGCTGGATGAACGTGCGGCCCACGTAGGCGTTCTTGACCAGGCCCTGCCCGTAGGGGATGCCTGAGCCCTGCGCATAGCCGATGGCCGACGGGGTACCCGAATCCGGCACCGGGATCACGAGGTCCGCGTCCACGGGGTGTTCCTCGGCCAGCTTGCGGCCGATGTTGACGCGCACCGAATGCACGTTGCGGCCGGCGATGGTCGTGTCCGGGCGGGCCAGGTAGACGTACTCGAAGATGCAGCCCTTCGGATCCGGCGCGGCGAACCGCTGCGACCGCAGGCCACGCTCGTCGATGGAGATGAACTCGCCCGGCTCCACCTCGCGCACGAAGGTGGCGCCGACGATGTCCAGGGCCGCGGTCTCCGAGGCGATCACCCAGCCACCCTGGAGGCGACCGATGACCAGCGGCCGCATGCCGTGCGGGTCACGCGCGGCGTACAGGGTGGTCTCGTTCATGAACGAGAGGCAGTAGGCGCCGCGGAGGCGCGGGAGTACCTTGAGCGCGGCCGCTTCCAGGCTGCCCTCGTCGAAGCTGGCGATCAGCGCCGAGATCAGCGCGGTGTCGCTGGTGGAGTCCATGACGCGGCTCTTGTGCGGCACGGACTCTGCGGGGGCGATCTCGTGCAGCCACTCCTCGAGTTCCTCGGTGTTGGTGAGGTTGCCGTTGTGGGCCAGAGCGAGGCCGCCGTGGGGCGTGGCCCGGAACGTGGGCTGGGCGTTGTTCCACTCGCTGGCGCCGTGCGTCGAGTAACGGGTGTGTCCAATGGCGAGGCGGCCCGGCAGCGATTTCAGGGTGGATTCGTCGAACACCTGGGACACGAGGCCCATGTCCTTGAACACCATGATGCGGTTGCCGGTGCTGGCCGCGATGCCCGCGGATTCCTGTCCGCGGTGCTGCAGGGCGAACAGCCCGTAGAAGGTCAGCTGGGCGACATCTTCCTCTGGCGCGAAGACGCCGAAGACGCCGCACTCTTCCTTGGGGCCCTCGTAGTCGCGGGGATCGTCGTTGCTGATCACCCGCCAAGACTACCGCCCGAGCGCCTGGGACCTGTCATCGCGATCAGCCCTGATACAACGCGACCTGGGTCGCCTTGAGGACCGCCAGCACCCGGTCCCCCGGCGCCAGCGCCATCTCCCGGACGGATTCGGGGGTGAGGTCGGCGGCCAAGCGGTGCCCCGCCACGCGCAGGATCACGCGCTGCACCGGCCACCGGTCCTCCACCAGTTCCACCACCGCCGGCAGCACGTTGCGGGGGCTCCCGTGCGGAGCGGTACGGAAGACGGACACCGCCGTGGGAGGGAAGACGGCCCGCGCCTCGCCGCGGGTCAGCCCACGCTCCGCGAGCCCGGCCACGGCGACCCCCTCGCCCAGCGCGAGGGCCCCGTCGTCGTCGATGACTCCGCGCAGCAGGTTGAGCCCCACGAAGTGGGCCAGGAACTCCGTCGACGGCCCCTGCGCCACGTCCTCGACGGCGCCGCCCCCCACGACGGAGCCCTTTCCCAGCTCGATGACGTGGTCCGCCAGCGACACCACGTCGAGGAAATCGTGGGTCACCAGCACGGTGGTCAGCCCGCGCAGCCGGGCGCGCAACAGTCGCCGGAGTTCGGGAGCGACCGTGGCGTCCAGCGCCGCGAAGGGTTCGTCGAGCAGCATCACGTCGGGGTCGATGGCCAGCGCCCGGGCCAGCGCCACGCGCTGCGCCTGGCCCCCGGACAGTTGCGCCGGGCGCCGTTGAGCGAGGTCCCCCAGGCCGATCTCCTCCAGTTCCCGCGCGGCGCGCTCCCGCGCCGCGGCCATCGACGCGCCACGGGAGCGCGGCCCGTAGGCGACGTTCTCGAGCACCGTCAGGTGCGGGAACAGCAGGGCGCGCTGCTCCAGGTACCCCAGCCTGCGACGGTGTGCAGGCAGCAGACGGCCGGGTGCCGACACCGTGCGGCCCAGCATCGTCACGGAGCCGGTGTCTGGGGCCAGGCTCCCGGCGATAAGATGGATGAGGCTCGACTTGCCGGACCCGTTGGGCCCCACCACGGCGACGGTCCTGCCCTCAGGGATGCCGACGGCGAGGTCCAGGCCGCGTGCGGCCACCGTCGCCTCGATGCGCACCGCGTCAGTCATGCAGGCTCCTCAGCCCGTGCGAGAGCCCCACCACCAGCGCGGCGACGGCCAGCAGCACGACGGCGAGCGCCAGCGCCAGGTCCGTATCGCCCTCGCGGAGGAGGTAGATCTCGAGCGGCAGCGTGCGGGTGACGCCCTGCAGGGAGCCTGCGAAGGTCAGCGTGGCGCCGAACTCCCCCAGCGCCCTGGCGAAGGCGAGCGCGGTGCCGGAGCCGACGGCCGGCGCCAGCATGGGCAGCGTCACGGTGAAGAAGGAGCGGGAGGGGCTGGCGCCGAGGTAGGACGCGGCCCGTTCGTAGTCGCCGCCAGCGGCACGGAAGGCGCCCTCCAGGGAGACCACCAGGAACGGCAGCGCCACGAAGGTCTGCGCCACGATCACGGCCGCCGTGGTGAAGCCGATCTCGATGCCGAGCACCGACAGGTGCTGCCCGATCAGGCCCCGACGCCCGAGCGCGATCAGCAGCGCAAGCCCGGCCACCACGGGCGGCAGCACCATGGGCACCGTCACCAGGGTGCGCACCCACCGCGCCCAGGCGCCCCTGGAGCGGGCGAGCACCAGCGCCGTGGGGGTGCCGATGACCAGCACGATCAGTGTCGAGACGACGCACGTGGCGAGGCTCAGCGTGAGCGCGTCCATCGCGCGTTCCGAGGCCAGGAGTTCGGGGAGGCGCCCCCAGGGAGCCCGGATGACGAGCGCCAGGAGCGGGACGGCCAGGAGTGCCACCGCGACGCCGAACGGCAGCCAGGCCCACCGTGGGACGTTCATGACGGCGACCCGAACCCGAAGCCCTGCAGTTGCGCGCCCCACTGACCCGCGAGCCTTTCCGCGTAGGCACGCGCAGCTTCGGGGCGAGCGGCGCCCTTCAGCACGGCCACCCAGTACGTGGTGGGATCCTGCTCCGCCCCGGGCACCGGGAGGATCTCGACGGCCTCGGAGGTGGCCGCATCGGTGGCGTAGACCAGCCCTGCGTCGGCTTCGCCCGAAGCCACCTTGCCGAGCACGTCGGTGACCTTGGTCTCTTCCGACACGGGCCTCAGCGCCACGCCATTCGAATCGGCCAACCGCCGGCTGGCGGCGCCGCAGGGCACCTCCTCGGCACAGACCACCAGCTTCACACCGTCGAGCGAGGCGTCGAACCCTGTCACGCCGCCAGGGTTGCCGGTTGGCACCACCAGGACGAGGTGGTTCGTCGCGAACATCACGGGCTCGCCGTCGATGAGTCCCTCCCTGACAGCGCGGTCCATGGTGTTCCGGTCCGCAGAGGCGAACACATCGGCCCGTGCGCCACCGGCGATCTGGTCGACGAGGCCGGAGGACCCGTCGAAGGAGTAGTCGGCCTCCGGCTCGAGTTGCGGGAGTACCTGATGGAGCGAGGCTGCGGCGAAGACCCGCAGCGGGCCCCCGGAGGTGGGCGCGCACCCGGTCAGGGCCGACGCGGCCAGGGCGAGGCCGAGCACCCAACGCATGGCACCCCTCCTCGCCTCGTCGCCAACGCCGTCCTCCACAACCTATCGCCTAGGCTGGAATCCATGAGCCATCCCGCCGCCGTGATCACCTGCTCGGACCGCGCCTTCGCCGACGTCTACGAGGACCGCTCCGGCCCCGTGGCCGCCCTCGCGCTGAGGGAGGCAGGGTTCGACACGCCGGATCCGGTGATCGTGCCTGACGATCCTGAGCAGATCCGGCTCGCCGTCGCCAGTGCTGTGGACGCGGGTGCCCGCGTGGTCGTCACCAGCGGGGGTACCGGGGTCAGCCCCACGGACATCACCGTCGAGATCACCCGAGACCTCATCGCCTACGAGGTGCCCGGGCTGATGGAGGAGGTCCGCCGCCGGGGGGCCCAGAGGCAGCCCCTGGCGCTGTTGAGCCGCGGCGTGGCGGGCGTGCTGGCCCTTCCCGACGCGAAGCGGGCGCTCATCATCAACGCTCCCGGTTCACGCGGTGGGGTGCGTGACACGATGGCCGTCATCGGGCCCCTGCTGGCCCACATCGTCGACCAACTCGACGGGGCCGATCACGACATGAGCGCGCCGGCGTCACACGGCTGACGGGCGCACCCAGTCGCCTGAGCGGCCACCGCTCTTGGCCGTGATCTTCGCCGAGACGATCTCCGCGCTGCGGTCCACGCCCTTGACCATGTCGACGATCGCCAGCGCCGCGACGGTGACCGAGGTGAGGGCCTCCATCTCGACGCCGGTGCGGTCAGCCGTGCGCACGGTGGCGGTGATGTCCACGCCGCCGTCGGTGATCTCGAGCTCCACCGTGCAGCCGTGCACCCCGATGACGTGCGCCAGCGGCAGGAGGTCCGGCGTCTTCTTGGCGGCCGCGATGCCGGCGACCCTGGCCACGGCCAGCACGTCGCCCTTCGGCACTGTGCCGGTGCGCAGCGCCTGCACCACCTCGGGCGACGTCCGCACCGTGGCGACGGCGGTGGCGGAGCGGACGGTCGGCTGCTTGGCGGTGACGTCGACCATGAAGGCCTGGCCCTGACCGTCGAGGTGGGTGAATTCCATGCGGCAAACCTACCGTGCGGGCTGCGGACCGGATGAGGGCCCGAGCGCCTAGCCTTGGTGGATGCCGTTGTTCACCGTCGGACATTCAGACCGCAGTATCGAGGAGTTCATCGACCTGCTCGCCGCCCACGAGGTGGGCGTGCTCGCCGATGTGCGCAGCCTGCCGGGGTCGCGCAAGTTCCCGCACTTCAACAGCGAGGCGCTCGCCACCTCTCTCCCGGAGCGCGGCATCGAGTACCTGCGGATCGAAGACCTGGGTGGGCGCCGGAACAAGTCGAAGACGGTGGACCCGTCGCTCAACGGGTTGTGGCGCAACCAGAGCTTCCACAACTACGCGGACTGGGCCATGGGCGAGGATTTCGGGCGGGCGTTGCAGCAGTTCCGGGCGCTCGGGCCCCGCCGACCCACCGTGATGTGTTCCGAGGCGGTCTGGTGGCGGTGCCACCGCCGGATCATCGCGGACCACCTCCTGGCGCTCGGCGACGACGTGCGGCACATCATGTCGCCCACCAAGGCAGACCCCGCCACCCTCACCCCTGGAGCCGAACCGCGCCACGGGTCTGTGACCTATCCCGCGGATGACCTCAGCGGGTGATCAGCACCTCAACGGTCTCCCCAGGCGACTCCCGGTCCTCAGGCACCATCGCCATTCCGTCGGCACGGTGCAGTGAAGCGATCAGGTGCGAGCCGGAGCCCAGCCCGTGGGAGGGGGCGACTCCCCCGTCGACGAGCCGCACCGGGATGTACTGGCGGCGGCTGGAGGACTTGCGCCAGGTCTCGCGCACCGGCAGTTGGAGGGTGAGGGGCTTCTTCGCCGCTCCGGTGAGCTCGGCCAGGAGCGGGCGGAGGAACAGCCAGGCGGAGACCCAGGTACTGACGGGGTTGCCTGGGAGGCCCAGGAAGGGCACGCCCCTGCCGTCCGCGGCGCGCAGCAGCCCGCTCGCCTGGGGTTTCCCCGGCTGCATGTTGACCCGGACGAACTCGATGTCGCCCTCCACCACCTGGCGCACCACCTCGAAGGCCCCCACGGAGACGCCGCCGGTGGTGACGATCACGTCTGCCGCAATCGCCTCGTCGAGCACCGCGCGGAACTGGGCTGTGTCGTCGCCGACGGCGCGCCTCAGGACGACGTCGCCGCCGAAGCGCGACACCAGCGCCTCGAGCAGATAGGAATTGGAATCCGGGATCTGGCCGAAGCCCAGTTCTTCCCCCGGCGCGACGAGTTCGTCTCCCGTGGCCAGCACCGCCACCCGGGGGCGGCGACGCAGCGGCACGCTCCCGTAACCGATCGACGCGGCGGCCGCCGTGGCCTCCGCGCTCCACACGGTTCCCGCGGGCAGCACCAACTGGCCGACCGGCACGTCCTCGCCCCTGTGGCGCACGTGCCTCCCGGCGTCGACGGTCTCGTGCACGACGACCCACTCCGGCAGGGGCGCGTCGCCCATGGGCTGGTCCGTCAGTTCCACCGGCACCACGGAATCGGCCCCGGGCGGCAGTGGCGCCCCCGTCATGATCCGCGCGCACTCCCTCGCGCCGACGGTGGGCGCCCACGAGGCGCCGGCGGGCACGTCGCCGATCACCCTCAGCCGCACGCCGGCGGAGAGGTCTGCGGCCCGGACAGCGAAACCGTCCATCGCAGAGTTGTCGAAGGGCGGCACGGCGAACCGCGCGGAGAGTCCCTCGGCCAGCACGCGGCCGACGCCGTCGGACACCGCCACGTCCTCCGCGGGCACCACGGTGGCCAGGCTGACGACGCGCGCGAGGTAGTCCTCAACGCTCAACATCAGGCGGCCTTTCTCAGCGGGAGCACAGCCCAACGGCCGCGGGCGGCGTCGAGCACCATGACACGCCCGACGAGCGGCTCGCCGTAGCCGGCCAACAACTTGATGGCCTCGGTGGCCTGCAGAGCACCGATCTGGCCGACCATGGCCCCGAGCACGCCGATGTCGGTGGCCTTCGGGTAGTCACCGTCGGCCGGTTCGACGGGGATGAGGTCGCGCAGGTAGAGCCTGTCCCCGTGGGCGTCGGGGACACCGAAAACGGAACACTGGCCCTGCATGCCCACCGCGGTGGCCCACACGAGGCGTGCGCCCACGGCCTCCGCGGCGTCGGAGATGAGGAACTTGGCGCCGAACGTGTCACAGCAGTCCATCACCAGATCGAAACCGGTGAACAGTTCCTTGGCCCGCTCGAGATCGATGTACTCGGGGAACTCCTCGACGGTGACGTCCGGGTTCAACGCCCGCAGCCGCTCGGCGCCCGACACGGCCTTGTTGCGGCCCAGTTCGGTGTGCAGCACCTGGCGCTGCATGTTCTTGAGTTCCACGTGGTCGCCGTCGACGACCCCGATCCGGCCCACGCCGGCGGCCGCCAGGTACGGCAGCGCCGCGGACCCCAGGCCCCCGGCGCCGATCACCAGCACCGACGACGACAACAGCCTCTGCTGCCCCTGGACGCCCATGCCCACCACGTCGATGTTGCGGACGTAGCGCTCGAGTTGCTCCTCCGTGAGCGGTGCCTGCGTCACGGGCATTGGGACCACTCGTGCGTGCCGTCCGCGAGGAACTGCTTCTTCCAGACGGGAAGAATCTCCTTGACCCGGTCCACGAGATCCGACGCGCACTCGAACGCCTGCTTGCGGTGCGAGGCCGCGACGGCGACGAACAGCGCCACTCCCCCGATGCCGAGGTGACCGACGCGGTGCTGGGCGGCGATGGCGTGCACGCCGTCGCGACCCACGAACTCCTCCACCACCTGACGCATCACCTGATCCGCCGACGGGTGGCCGACGTACTCGATGGCCGTGACCGCCTTGCCGTGGTCGTGGTCGCGCACCACCCCGGCGAACGAGACCACGGCACCGGCCCGGTCGTCGTGCACGGCCGAGAGGAGCGCGTCGGTGTCGACGTCGGTGGAGGTCACGCCAGCGGTCCGGATCATGGCTGTCATGGTATGTCCTTCGATCGTTTCCCTCGCTCCCCTCGCACGGTCACCGTGCCGGCTCAGCTGGGCTTCGGGGCCCCGGGCCGCGCGTAGCGCACCCAGGCGATGCCGATGCACATCACCGCGAAGACGGCGCCGATGATGTAGAACGTCGTGGGCGACATGATGGTGAGGCCCACGCCGAACAGGAACGGCCCGAACGCGGCGATGGCGCCCGTCCAGCCGATCACGCCGCCGGCCTGGCGTCGCTCGAAGATCATCGGCATCTGCTTGAACGTGGACGCGTTGCCGATCCCGGAGAACAGGAAGATCGCCAGCATGCCCCAGAGGAACAGGTTGAACGAGCTCTGAAGGGCCTCCGCGCTGGAGTAGTCCGGCGTCAGCGACGGGATGGTGATGAGGATGGACACGAAGATGCCGATGCCGGACACCAGGGTCCAGACCGCACCGCCCATGCGGTCCGTGAGCGGTGAGAACAGGATGCGCGCACCGGCCCCGACCAGCGGGCCGAGGAAGACGAACTTCACCGGATCCGGCACCGAATAGCCCTCGATGAGCACCTGGGCAGCGGCACCGGCGCCCTCCACGATCTGCGGGTTCGCGGCGCCGTAGAGGTTGGCCATCAGCAGGCCGAACTGCGCCGACAGGCCCGAGAACGTACCGAAGGTCATGATGTAGAGCAGCGTCATCAGCCAGGTGTCCGGGTTGTTGAAGATGTCGAACTGCTGCTTGATGTTGGCCTTGACCGGCACGGACTTCAGGACGATGTAGGCCCAGATGGCGCCCGCGATGATGAAGGGGAGGTACACCAGCGCCGAGTTCTGGTACCAGATGGTGACCGGCTGCTCACCGGAGACCGCCATCTGCTGCGAACCCAGGAACGTGAACATGCCGAACGAGATGAGCCAGGGCGTCAGCAGCTGCACGAGCGAGACGCCGAAGTTGCCGATCCCGGCCTGTAGGCCCAGCGCGGTGCCCTGCATGCGCTTGGGGAAGAAGTAGGAGGTCGACGGCATGAAGCCGGAGAAGGCGCCGCCGCCGATACCGGCCAGGAACGCCAGCCCCATGAGGCGCCAATAGGGCACGTCGGGGTTGGTCACTTCGAAGCCCCAGCCGAGGACCGGCAGGATCAGCAGCAGGGTGGTGAGCACCACCATTTTGCGGGTGCCGATCTTGGGCGGGAGCACCATCCAGACCAGGCGCAGGAGGCCACCGGAGAGGCCCGGCATCGAGGCCATCCAGTACAGCTGCGCCTTGGTGAAGGTGAAGCCCAGCGCGTTGAGCTTGGGGATGATGGCGCTCGGCAGGAACCACGCCACGAAACACAGGGTGAGCGTGAACGTCGACACCGTCAACGTGTTCCAGGCGAGCTTCTTGTCCCACTTGGACTCGTCCTCGGGGTCCCACGAGACGAGCCAGTCGCCCTTCGTCTCCAGCTTTGTACTCATTGCGTGGCCTCCTCCATGGGTCGTTCGATCGTGCCGGCGAGTTGCGGGGTCTCCTCATGGAGCATCCGGACGATGGTGATGTGCATCCACGCGGCGCAGATCACCGTGAGGACGAAGATGACGAAGAACGTGCTGCTGGGGAACCCGGACCACGTCTTCGAGTAGGCGAACAGGGGCGGCAGGATGAAGCCGCCCAGGCCGCCGAGCGTGCCCACGAGCCCGCCGACAGAGCCGACGTTCTCCGGGAAGTACTCGGGGATGTGCTTGAAGACCGCCGCCTTGCCGAAGCCCATGGCACAGCCCAGCAGGAACACCACGAGGACGAACCAGGGCAGTTGCATGGAGTAGTGCAGGTGCTGGGTCTGGGAACCGTCGGGATGCACGATGGTGATGTGGCCGTTGGGCATCATGAGGATGCCGCTGGTGACCAGCATCAGCGCGAACGTCCAGTACATGACCTTGCGGGCGCCCCACCGGTCGCTCATCCAACCCCCGACGGGGCGCAGCAGCGAGGCGGGGAAGATGAAGGTGGCTGTCAACAGCCCGGCGAGGGCGAGGTCGATGTCGAAGTTGTCCACGTAGTACTTGGGCAGCCACGCCGACAACGCCACGTAGGCGCCGAACACGGCCACGTAGTAGACGCTGAAGCGCCACACGCGCACGTTGCTGAGCGGCTTGAGCATCTCGGAGACGGGCTTCGCCGTGCCGGGGGCGCGATCCACGCGCGGCACGATCAGCCACGTGGCGACGCCCGTGATGACGAGCAGCACCGCGTAGATCACGGGGATGAGCCGCCACCCACCCTGGATGCCCAGGAAGAAGGTGGAGCCGGCCGTGGTGGTGATCAGGACGGGGCCGATGAATTTGGTGACCGACGCGCCGACGTTGCCGGCCCCGAACACGCCCAGCGCGAGCCCCTGGCGGCTCTTCGAGTGCCACGCGGAGTTCCAGGTGGTGCCCACGGAGAAGAGGTTGCCCGCGAAGCCCACGAGGAACGCCAGGACCAGGAGCATCGTGTAGTTGTCCGCCAGCGAGACCAGATAGGCGGGGACGGCACAGGCGAACAGCAGGAAGAGCGTGACCTTACGGCCGCCGATGCGGTCGGCGATGATGCCCGCGGGCAGCCGCCACATCGACCCGTTGAGGACGGCCAGGGCGGCGATCCAGCTGAGTTCTTCGTCCGAGATCCCCAGTTCCTTCTGGATGGGGATGCCGAGGATGCCGAACATGAGCCACACGGCGAACATCAGGGTGAACGCGATGGTGGACATCGTGAGTACCCGGCCTGCGCCCTTGCCGGTTTCGTGGATGGGCGCGACCTCGATGAGGTGTTTGGTCAAGGGAGGTCCTAGCGACGGGTTTTCTCGTTGTCACGGGTACCCACCGGATCCCAGCCCCGGCCCGTGCGGGTGGCCGAGCGGCGCGGCGAGGTGGCGCGGGTGCGGTACACGATGTAGGGGCGGAAGAGGTAGTGGAACGGCGCTGAGAAGGCGTGCACCAGCCGGGTGAACGGCGTGATCGCGAACAACAGCAGGCCGATGACCACGTGCGTCTGGAACTGCCAGGTGGAGGCGGCCATCGCGTCCACGTCGGGCTGGAGGACGAACAGTGAGCGGAACCAGATGGAGACCGTCTCGCGGTAGTTGTGTTCGGTGCCGTCGGCGAACCGGTCGCCGGTGAGGGTGGCGACCATGCCCAGGCCGATCACCGTGGCCAACACCAGGTACATGATCTTGTCGTTCCAGGTGGTGGCGGCGAACACAGAACCGGTGCGACGCCGACGCCAGATCAGCAGCGCCAGACCGACGACGAGCGCCAGGCCCGCCAGACCGCCGCCGTAGTAGGCACCCAGGTGGTACGTGTGCTGGTCGAGACCGACCCAGTCGGTGAACACCTTGGGGATCAGCAGGCCCACGAGGTGGCCCATGAGCACGGCGATCAGCGCGAAGTGGAACAGCGGCGAGGCGACCTTGAGCATCTTCGACTCGTACATCTGCGAGGACCTGGTGGTCCAGCCGAACTGGTCGAACTTGTAGCGCCAGATCAGCCCGCCCACCAGGACGAAGAGGACGACGTAGGGCAGCACGCCCCAGAGCAGGAATTTCATCGTGCGGCTCCTTGCATCGTGGGATACGGCAGGAGGGTCTGCTCCAGGCCGACGGTTTCAGCAGGCGGTCCGGCCATGAGGTCGCGCACCTCGGCGCGCGACTGCGGCGACGCGCCACCCAGCTGGGCGCAGATGGCCGCCAGCAGCCCCGTCTGCGGCAGCTTGTCCTCCGCCAGGCCGATGCGCAGCAGTTCGAGCGAGGCCCGGAACTTGTTGAGCAGTGCGACGCCCAACTCGGGATTCCCGACCGCGGCGAATTCGAGCACCATCGGCAGGAAATCCGGCAGTTCGCCGTCGAGGTCGACAAGCAGGCCGGAGTCGCGGTACGTCTGCTTGATCGCGGCCAGCACCTCCCCGCGACGGCGGGTGTCGCCGTCGGTCCAGTACGTCAGGTGGAGCGCGTGGCGGCGGGACAGGTCGAACTCCTGGACGTGCCAGGACTGCAATTCCATCAGCGGCATGGAGCGCAGGTGGGCGATCGTCGGCGCGAAGTCGGCGGCGGCGCGGGTCTGCCCCACCGCCTCCTCCACGAGGTCGAGGCGGCCCAGGAGCTCCTCATCGGGGTACGTCAGCAGCAGGCCTGCGGCCTGGAAGATGACGGCGCTCATCACACCGCCCCCGGGTCCGTCTGGCGGGCCTTCGCCGAGGCGAAGCTCTCGATGGCCACGGGGATGGGACGCCCGGACGACGAGCCGAACGGCCCCTCGCCACCGGCGCCCGGTCCGCCTTCGAAGTCGAGCGAGCAGCCCATCTCCTCCAGGTTGTGGGCGTCCTCCCGGTGCGCCTTGGGGATGACGTAGCGCTCGTCGTACTTCGCGATGGCCAGCAACCGGTACATCTGCTCCAGCGCCTTGGGTTCCATGCCGACGGCGTGCGCCAACTCCGGCTGCCGCTCGCGGCCGAGCGTCACGTCACGCATGTACGAGCGCATCGCCGCCAGCTTCTGCAGTACCAGGGTGACCACGTCGGCGTCGCCCGCGGTGAACAGCTCCGCGAGGTACTCGACGGGGATGCGCAGCGTGTCGATGGCGCCGAACAGGTTGCCACCCGCCTCGGAGTCGTGGCCCTGCGCCTTCAGCAGGTCCACCACCGGCGACAGCGGGGGCACGTACCAGACCATCGGCATGGTCCGGTACTCCGGGTGCAGCGGCAGCGCGACCTTGAAGTGCTTGATCAGCGCGTAGACAGGGGAACGCTGGGCGGCCTCCAGCCAGTCCGACGGGATGCCGTTGGCCTTGGCGTCGCGGATGACCTCGGGGTCCTTCGGGTCCAGCATCAGGTCGAGCTGAGCCTCGTAGAGGTCCTTGTCATCGGCGAGCGCGGCCTTGGTGACCATGTCCGGGTCGTAGAGGATGATGCCGATGTAGCGCAGGCGCCCCACGCAGGTCTCGGAGCACACCGTCGGCAGCCCCACCTCCAGGCGGGGGTAGCACATGGTGCACTTCTCGGCCTTGCCGGAGCGGTGGTTGAAGTAGATCTTCTTGTACGGACAGCCGGTGATGCACTGGCGCCAGCCGCGGCACTTGTCCTGGTCCACCAGCACGATGCCGTCTTCCGCACGCTTGTAGATGGCGCCCGACGGGCAAGCGGCCATGCAGGACGGGTTGAGGCAGTGCTCACAGATGCGGGGCACGAAGAACATGAAGGTCTTCTCGTACTCCGCCTTGATCTCCTGGTTCGCCTCTTCGCGCAGTTTGCGCACGATGGGGTCCTGGTCGATCGTCTCGCTGATGCCGCCCAGCGAGTCGTCCCAGTTGGCCGAGGCGGTGATCGCCATGTTGTCGCCGGTGATCAGCGACTTGGGGCGCGCGACCGGGAAGTCGTCGCCGAGCGGGGCCTGGATGAGGTTCTCGTAGTCGTAGGTCCACGGCTCGTAGTAGTCGCCCAGTTCAGGCTGCACGGGCGAGGCGAAGATGCTCAGGAGCTTCTTGAACCTGCCGCCCGAGCGCAGCTTCAGCCTGCCCGACTTGGTGCGGACCCAGCCGCCCTGCCACTTCTCCTGGTCCTCGTACTGCCTGGGGTAGCCGAGGCCCGGGCGGGTCTCCACGTTGTTGAACCAGACGTACTCGGTGCCGGCGCGGTTGGTCCACGCCTGCTTGCACGTCACGGAACACGTGTGGCACCCGATGCACTTGTCCAGGTTCATCACCATGGCCACCTGGGCCATGACACGTCGCTGCTTTGCCATCAGTACTGAACCTCCTGCGAGCGGCGGCGCACCGTCGACACGATGTCGCGCTGGACGCCGGTGGGGCCGATGTAGTTGAAGGCGTACGCCTGGTGCGCGTAACCGCCGATGAGGTGCGTCGCCTTGAGCAGGATGCGGGTCACCGAGTTGTGGATGCCGCCGCGGCGGCCGGTGGCCTCCGACTTCGGCACGTCGATGGTGCGTTCCTGCGCGTGCTGCACATAGGCCACGCCGTCGGGCAGTTTCGGGGTGACGACGGCGCGGGCCACGAACACGCCGTTGGCGTTGGTGAGCTCGATCCAGTCGTTGTCCCGGACCCCGATGGACGCCGCGTCGGCCACGCTCAACCAGGCCTGTGGACCGCCTCTGCCCAGGCTCAGCATCAGGAGGTTGTCCTGGTACTCGGAGTGGATGGACCACTTGTTGTGCACCGTGAGGTAGCGCAGAGTGATCTGCTTCTCCCCGGTAGGGCCCAGTTCAGGCTCGCCATAGGCGGCCGTCATGTCGAGCGGGGGCCGGAAGGTCGGCAGGTTCTCGCCCGCATCCGTCATCCAGTCGTGGTCGAGGAAGAAGTGCATGCGGCCCGAGAGGGTGTGCCACGGCTTGAGCCGCTCCACGTTGATGGTGAACGCCGCGTAGCGGCGGCCACCGGTCTCCGAGCCGGACCACTCCGGGGAGGTGATGACGGGCTGGGGGGCCTGCTGGGTCTGGGCGAAGGTGATCCGACGCTCTTCGAGGCCCTCCGACAGATCTGCCAGGCGGCGGCCGGTCTTCTTCTCCAAGGTGCGGAAGCCCTGCGTCGCCAGTTCGCCGTTGGTGGTGCCGGAGAACATCAGGATCGCCTCTGCCAGGCGCTTGTCGGTGTTGATCGCTGGGCGACCGGCGGCCGGGCCCGAGGGGTAGACACCATGCAGCTGACCGAGCTCGCCCACCTGGTGCGAGACGTCGTACGTGATGTTCTTGACCGTGAAGCCCAGCTCCTCGGCCAAGGGGCCGACGGTGAGCAGCTTGTCGGCGATCGCCGTGTAGTCGCGCTCCACCACCTGCAGGATGGGCAGGTTCCTGCCGGGCACGGCCGGAAGATCCGTGCCCCGCCAGTCCGGCACCGTGCCGCCCGGCTGGGCCAGCTGGCCGGGGGTGTCGTGCTGCATCGCCACCGCGACGAGGTCCCTGCGGGTGTCGAGGCGCCCCTTGGCCATCTCGGAGAACTTGATGGCCAGCTCAGCGAACACGTCGAAGTCCGACTTCGTCTCCCACGGCGGGTCGATCGCCGGCGTGAACGCGTGCACGTAGGGATGCATGTCGGTGCTGGACAGGTCGTACTTCTCGTACCAGGTGGCGGCCGGGAACACGATGTCGCTCAACAGGGTGGAGCTGGTCATGCGGAAGTCAGCGGTGATGAGCAGGTCGAGCTTGCCCTCCGGGGCCTCGTCGTGCCACTTCACCACCTCGGGACGGAGGTCTGCCCCGTGCTGGTTCTCCATCACGTTGTTGTGGGTGCCGAGCAGGTGCTTGAGGAAGTACTCGTTGCCCTTGGCGGAGGAGCCGAACAGGTTCGAGCGCCACAGGATCATGGTGCGCGGCCAGTTCTGGGGCGCGTCGATGTCCTCCACGGAGCTCTTGATCTCGCCGGACTTCAGTTTCGCGGCCACGTAGTCCTGCACGCTGGCCGCGTCACCCCGGTCGACGGCGGCCTGCGCCTCGTCCGCCAGGTCCAGCGGGTTCGCGTCGAACTGCGGGTAGAACGGCATCCAGCCCAACCGGTGCGACAGCGCCACCGCATCAGCGGTGTGCACGCCGTCGAGGCTGCCGGTGGACAGCGGCGACTTGATCCGGTCTGCGGAGAAGCCGTCGGTGCGCCACTGGTCGGTGTGCATGTACCAGTAGGCGGTGCCGATCATGGTGCGCGGCGGGCGCGACCAGTCCATGGCGTTGGCCATGTTGAACCAGCCCGTCATGGGGCGGCACTTCTCCTGGCCGACGTAGTGGGCCCAGCCGCCGCCGTTCTTGCCGATACAACCGGTGAGCATGAGCAGCGCCATGATCGAGCGGTAGGTGGTGTCGGCGTGGAACCAGTGACAGATGCCGGCGCCGATGATGATCATCGTGCGGCCCTTGGATTCCTCGGAGTTCTGCGCGAACTCGCGGGCCGTGCGGATGCAGGCCTCGGCGGGCACGCTGGTGATCTCGGCCTGCCAAGCCGGGGTGTAGGGCGAGTCGACGTCGTCGTAACCCTTCGCCCAGGTGCCGGGCAGGCCGTCGCGTCCGACGCCGTACTGGGCGAGCATCAGGTCGAAGACGGTGGTGACCAGGTGGTCACCGACCTTCCGTGCGGGGACGCCCCGGCGGATGATGGAGCCCACACCCTTCGGGTCCTCGAAGACGGGCAGGGCCACCTCGACGCCCTGGGTGCCGTCCTGGCCGAGGAGCGACAGGGCCGGGTCGATGCTGCCCAGCTCCAGGTTCCACTGGCCGGCGCCGTCCTCGTTGTAGCGGAAACCCATCGATCCGTTCGGCACGGCGGGCCCGGCGGCGGCCTGGTCCCACATGACGGTCTTGAAGGCTGCGTCCGGCTTGTCGGCGTGCTCGGGCAGGTCTGCCGCGGTGAGGAACTTCCCGGCGGTCAGGCCGTGGCCGTTCGGGTGCTCCACCAGCGTGATCAGCATGCCCAGGTCCGTGTACTGCTTCACGTAGTCCTGGAAGTAGGGCACCTGGCGGTCGACGAAGTTCTCCTTGAGCATCACGTGGCCCATGGCCATCGCCAGGGCGGCGTCGGTGCCGGCCTGGGCGGGGAGCCATTCATCGGCGAACTTCACGTTGTCGGCGTAGTCCGGGGCGACGGTGACCACCTTGGTGCCGCGGTAGCGGACCTCGGCCATCCAGTGCGCATCCGGCGTGCGGGTGACCGGCACGTTGGAGCCCCACATCATGAGGTAGGTGGCATCCCACCAGTCACCGGATTCCGGCACGTCGGTCTGGTCACCGAAGACCTGGGGCGACGCGACGGGAAGGTCGGCGTACCAGTCGTAGAAGCTGGTCATGGCGCCACCGATGAGGTGGGTGAAGCGCGTGCCGATGGCGTGGCTGACCTGACTCATCGCCGGGATGGGCGAGAACGACACCACCCGGTCGGGGCCGTAGTTCTTGATGGTGTTGACGTAGCTGGCGGCGGCGATCTCCAGCGCCTCGTCCCAGCTGATCCGCACGAGGCCACCCTTGCCGCGCGCCTGTTGGTAGCGGCGGCGCTTGGCCGGGTCCGTCGAGATCTCGCGGAACGCCTCCACCGGGTCACCGAGGCGCTTCTTGGCCTCGCGGTACATCTCGATGAGGACGCCCCGGCCGTACGGGTAGCGCACCCGCGTCGGGGAGTAGGTGTACCAGGAGAACGCGGCGCCGCGGGGGCAGCCGCGCGGCTCGTACTCGGGGCGGTCAGGACCCGTGGTGGGATAGTCGGTCTGCTGAGCCTCCCACGTGATGATGCCGTCCTTGACGTACACCTTCCACGAGCAGGATCCGGTGCAGTTCACGCCGTGCGTCGAGCGCACCACCTTGTCATGGCTCCACCTGTCGCGGTAGAACACGTCACCCTCGCGTCCGCCCTGGCGGAACACGGCACGGTCGTCATCCGTGGTCTCCCATTGAGTGAAGTACCGCCCGAGTTTGAGGAGGGCGTCAGCGGCGGGGCCGTCAAGGCGCGCGGAATCTGTACTCATGCGCCACAGTCTGCCTGCATCGGGGGCCGTTTGTATGACATTTTCGAAATTATGTCTTACGGCGTGTCGTAGAGCAACCGATCTGCCCGAGCGAACTGGTCCGGCGTGTCGAGATCGGCTGTGACCGACGGCGGCGCGGGCACCCGTGCGACGTCCAGGCCGCCCAGGAATCGGCGCACCGAGAGGTCGCGCACCTCCCCCGCTTCGCCGACCGCCCGACGCAGGGCGCCGAGGCGGTAGCGGCCCGCGAGGTACTGGGGCCACCCCTCCGCATCGACCAGCACCACACCGTCCTTTCCGAGCTGTGCCGTGGTCAGGAGGTCGACGACTGCCTGGGGGTTCGCCAGGTCCCCCGCGAGGATGACCACCGAGTCCACCCCGTCGTTCTCAGGGGGCGCGTCCAGGGCCAGCAACCCCGCCACGATGCCCGCCACGGGCCCCCCGAAGGGTGGGTCCTCCAGCGCGAACTCGACGTCGAGCCCGGGCTGCTCGTGACCCGCCACCACCACGCGCGCGGCGACGCCGGCGGCGGCCGCGCAGGTGCGCGCGAGCAGCGTGGCGCCGTCGAGTTCGAGGGCCAGTTTGTCCGTGCCCATACGGGCCGATCGGCCCCCGCCCAGCACGATGGCGGCGATCACGGGCTCATCCCCCGGCGAAGGGCGGCAGCACGTCCAGCGACTGGACCTCTGAGAGGTCCGTGCTGCGGTCCGTGATGCGGGTGCCGTCTGCCAGCAGGGCGCTCACATTGAGCACCTTGGCCAGGCGCTCGTTACCAACGGCGAGTTGGCTGACCAGCTGGTCCGCGGTCAGGCCACGGGCCTCGATGACTCGGCTGTCGGCGCCTGCCGCTTCGGCAGCGCCGGCGAAGAACCGGACCTCCACAGATTCATCTCCCTACTGTCAGCCGCCGATGGCACTCATCGTGCGGTTTGGCTGGACGAAATCCACCTCGTCGATCCCGTGGGCCCTCGGCTTCGCGCGGTGGGCGCCGGTCCAGGCGGCGACGAGGTCGGCGTCGGAGCCGCCACCGCGCAGGATGGCGCGCAGGTCCGTCTCCGTGCGGGAGAACAGACAGGTGCGCACCTGGCCGTCCGAGGTGATGCGGGAGCGGTCACAGTCGCCGCAGAAGGGGTGCGTCACCGAGGCGATCACGCCCACGAGCCCACCGGGCTGCGCGTCGTCCGCCGCGACCCGCCACAGCTGCGCCGGGGCCGCACCCCGCGGTTCTTCGGCGGGGCTGAGCTCGAAGCGCTCTTCCAACGCGCCCAGGATTTCCGCGGCGGTGACCATGGCGTCGCGGTCCCACTCCCCCTTGGGACCCAGCGGCATCTGTTCGATGAAGCGCAGTTCGTATCCCCGCTCCAGGCAGAACTGGGCCAGCGGCACGATGTCCGGCTCGTTGACACCGCGCATGATCACGGAGTTGATCTTGACCGGACGCAGCCCTGCGGCCTGCGCGGCCTCGATGCCCCGCAGCACATCCGGCAGCCGGTCCCTGCGGGCGAGTTGCGCGTAGCGTTCGCGGACCAGCGAGTCCAGGGAGATGTTGACGCGGTTGAGTCCGGCGGCCACCAGGCCCTCGACCCTCTTGTCGAGGCCGAGGCCGTTGGTGGTGAGCGCCAATTCCGGGCGGGGGGTGATGGCGGCTGCCGACGCGATGATGCGCTCCAGCCCGGCGCGCAGCAGCGGCTCTCCGCCGGTGAAGCGGATCCGGGTGACGCCCAGCTTCTCGACGGCGACCCTGATGACGCGAGCCATCTCGTCGTCGGTGAGGGTCTCGTCAACGGGCTGCCAGTCCAGCCCCTCCGCGGGCATGCAATAGGTGCAGCGCAGGTTGCAGCGGTCCGTGAGCGAAACGCGTAGATCACGCGCCGTGCGTCCATATCCGTCAACCAGCATGTCCGCATGCTACCCGGACTTTCACCACACCCCTCGTGTAAATGCCCTGCGACGCTGTGTTTAAATGGATTGATGCACGGTCTAGGCCCCACTCGTACCCGCGTTCTGTCACTCCTGCAGTCGGCCAGCGGGCCATTGACTGTGGGCGCAGTGGCCCAGCAACTGGACCTGCACAAGAACTCAGCGCGGTTCCACCTCGACGCCCTCGTCGACTCCGGTTTCGCGGAGCGCTCCACGGAGCCCAGCGGCCGCACCGGCCGCCCACCGCTGCTCTACTCCGCCACCAGCGAGTCCCCCACCATCGGCAACACGCACCTGCTGGAACTGGCGAACGCCCTGCTGGGCGAGTTCGTCGCCCCGGAGAGCGACGGCCCCGAAAGGGCCCGCCACGCGGGCAGGATCTGGGGCGCACGGTCCCGCGACCCCGAGGCGCTGGGTGTCGAGAGCCTCAAGGCCCACCTCAGCCAGCGCGGCTTCGGAGTGCTGACCACGGAGGACTCGCTGACGTTCACCCGCTGCCCGTTCCGCGAGGTCATCGACGTCGATCAACTGCCGCTGGTCTGCTCCGTGCACCAGGGCCTGCTGGACGGCATCACCGAG
Source organism: Tessaracoccus zhenghani (assembly GCF_055326325.1). Lineage (NCBI taxonomy): Bacteria > Bacillati > Actinomycetota > Actinomycetes > Propionibacteriales > Propionibacteriaceae > Tessaracoccus > Tessaracoccus zhenghani. The sequence goes on from NZ_JBUZNQ010000001.1 coordinate 415,623, forward strand.
GGCTCCCGGTTCACCGTGGGCCACCTCGAGGTGGGCCCACGGGTCTGCCGGGCAGCACTCAGCGTCGACGCCACCTAGGCCTTCAGCGCCTCGCCCTCCTGGGCGAGAGGACGACGGAGACCTGTGGCGTCAGCCCTTCACGCCACCTGCCGTCAGGCCGGAGACGATGTACTTCTGGAGGTACATGAACAGCAGGATGATCGGGATGGCCGCGATGACCGCGCCCGCCGCGAACAGTCCCCACGGGGCGTTGCGCTCATCGGAACCCCAGACGTACAGGCCCACCGCCAGCGTGTAGTTCTCCGGGCGGGCCAGGATGACCTTGGCCAGGATGAACTCACCGTACGAGCCGACGAAGCTGAGCAGGCCCACCACGGCGAGGATGGGCGTCACCAGCCGCATGATGATGCCCCAGAACACCTGGGCATGCGTGGCCCCGTCGATCTTGGCGGCCTCGTCGATGTCCATCGGGATGGTGTTGAAGAAGCCGTACATCAGGAAGGTGTTGGCGCCCAGCGCGCCACCCAGGTAGATGGCGATGAGCTGCAGGTGCGAGCCGATGCCGAGGATCGGGAAGATCTCGCCGAGGGTCAGCGCCAGCAGGAAGATGGCGATGAAGGCCAGCATCTGCGGGAACATCTGGATGATGAGCAGCGCCGTCAGCCCGCCGCGGCGGCCGGCGAACCGGAAGCGGCTGAAGGCGTAGGCCGCGGCCGCGCCCATCAGCACGGTGCCGATGGCGGTCACCGAACTGACGAAGAACGAGTTGATCATCCACTTCGTGAAGTCCGTGGTGAACAGGCGCTCGTAGTGCACGCTGCTGAACGCTCGGAACAGCCGATTGGAGCCCGTCAGGGTGCCGCCCGGGTTGAGCGAGGCCGACAGCACGTAGAGGATCGGGAACAGGCAGTAGGCGATCACCACCAGAGCGAGGATGTGCTTCCACCCCACCTGGCCCCACCAGCGGCCGCCGCGCAGGCGGGTGTCGTTGTCACCGTTGGCTAGCTTCCTGGCCATCACATGATCTCCTCAAGCTTGCGGGTCTGGCGGAAGCCCAGCCACGAGATGAAGCCGACCACCACGAAGATGAGGATCGACATCGCGCTGGCCAGGCCGAACATCCGGTTGCCGCCCTCGAACGCGATGGCGTAGACCATCGAGATGAGGATGTCGGTCTCGCCGATCGGCCACGGTGCGCCCGCATAGTTGGGCCCACCGCCGGTCAACATGAAGATCAGCGAGAAGTTGTTGAAGTTGAACGCGAAGCTCGCGATCAGCAGCGGCGCGACCGACACCAGCAGCAGTGGCAGGGTGATCGACCAGAACCGGCGCAGCGGACCTGCGCCGTCCACCACCGCGGCCTCGGTGAGCTCTCCGGGGATGGACTGCAGCGCTCCGGTGGCCACCAGGAACATGTAGGGGAAGCCCAGCCAGAGGTTCACGCCCAGGATGGCCAGCTTCGCCATGGTGCCGTCCGTCAGCCAGGGGATGGCCGCCCCTCCCAGCAGCACCTCGTTGATGAAGCCGAAGTCGCGGTTCAACATGCCGCGCCAGACCAGCGCCGCGAGGAAGCCCGGGAAGGCGTAGGGAAGGATGAACAGTGCCCGGTAGACGGTGCGGCCCTTGATCCGGGGATCATTGAACACCACCGCCAGCATCAGGCCGAAGGCGAAGGTGGTGAGCACCGACAGGATGGCGAACGCGAACGTCCAGCCGAGCGCTGCGAAGAACGGCCCGGCCAGGCGACCGTCGGTGAACATCGTGGTGAAGTTGTCGAAGCCGACGGTGACGCGCCAGCCCGGCGTCAGGCTCTGGCCGTCCTCGGCCACGAACAGGCCCTGGCTCTCGTCGGCCGTGTAGACCTTGCCCTCGGGATCAGTGAACGTGTCGGCCGCCTCGTCGTAGATCAGCAGCGACTTCGCGACATAGGCCATGGCGGCGTTGTCGGTGCGCAACCACCCGTCGTCGGGATTGTCCGTCATGGACACGCGGAGGTCGAGCACGTCGCGTTGGCGCTGCTGGATCTGGGCGAGCGTGAGCACTTCGGCGCCCGGCACCTCGGTGACCTTGTCACCGTCGACGACCGCGTCGGCAACCTCCTCGAGCGGGGTGTCGGTGTCGCCCACCTTGGCCACCCCGTCCTGCACGACGGCGAAGGCCACCTCACCTTCGCGCTCCAGCACGGTGACGGGGTAGGTCTGGGTGCCCTCGACGCGACGGTCGGCCGTCTTCATGATCTGCGTGATCGCGGGGGCCTTGGCGTCGTTGTGGCCGTCGCCGTAGTTGGTGAAGGCCACATAGGCAGTGTTGGCCATGACGTAGATCTGGAACACGATCAGGAACAGCAGGCCCGGCACGAGGTACTTCGCGGGGATCGCACGCTTCGTGAAGTACACGTAGTCGACGACGATGAGGGCCAGGGCCAGGAAAATGAGGACTCCCCATTCCTGCTGGCCGTAACTGGCCAGGATGCCGTACAGGCCAAGCGCGTTGACCAGCATCATCAGGACGAGCTTCACATAGAAGCCCGGGCGCGAGATGTCGCGCGCGTGGGAGAGCCGCGGCGACGGGTCTGTCGAGCTGCTCACAGTTGATCCACCTTCGCTTCGTTGCGGAATTGACATTGACTATAGGGGAACGGATCGCTCCAGGCGTGGAATCGGGGGCCGCACCGGCGTACGGTGCGGCCCCCGATCAGCTGTTATCAGCCTTCGACGGCGCCGAAAGCTTCCTTGATGTTGGCGTTCATGGCGTTCCAGGCTTCGGCCGGAGCGGCCTGGCCGTTGATGATGCTGACCTCAGCACCGCCCCAGAACTGCCACACGGCGCCCATCTCGGGGATGGCCGGCATGGGCTGGCCGTCCTTGCCCGCCTCGCCGAAGCCGGCGAGCAGTTCGTCGGAGACAGCGTCGGCGGATTCGGTCAGGGCCGGCAGACGGCCGCCCTTCTCGAAGAGCACGTCCTGGGCTTCCTTGGTGGCCATGTAGTCGATGAACTGACCGGCCAGGATGGCGTTCTCGGACTGCGAGGAGAGGAACACGCCCTGCACGCCCACGAACGGAGCGGAGGGTTGGCCGCCGGCGGAGGGGACGGGGAGGACCGAGATGTCCATGTCAGCGGCCGCGAACTCGGTGGTCCACCAGGGGCCGGTGATCATGTACGGGGTCTTGCTGTCGAGGAAGGCCTGCTTGGCCTGGTCGCCGCCCATGGAGACGGAGACGACGCCCTCATCAGCCAGCTTCTTCAGGTACTCGGCGAAGGCGAGCCCCTCGGGGCCTTCCATGCCGAGCTCAGCTGTGTAGTCGCCGTTCTCGTCGGTCTTGAACACCGGTGCGCCGAACGAGGTCTGGATCGGGTACAGGTGGTACGCGTCACCGTCCGGGCCCTGCTGGATCACGACGGGGAACTCGGCGCCTTCGGCGGTCTTGCCTTGGGCGATCAGCTCGTCGAAGGTGGCCGGGGTGTCCTGCACCATGGCGTTGTTGCGCACCAGCGCGATGTTCTCGACGGCGTAGGGGACGCCGTAGGTCTGGCCGGCGTCGGTGAACGCACGGAGCGAGACCTCGGAGAAGGCGTCGGCCTTGTCACCGAGCTCGACGGGGGAGATGACGCCGTTCTTGACGAGGTCGCCGGTCCAGTCGTGCGCGCCGACGATGAGGTCGGGACCCTGGCCCGTGGGTGCCTGCGCGATGAAGTCGGTCTTGATGTCCTGCGACGGCTTCTGGACGACGTCCAGGGTGACGCCCGTAGAGGTCTGGAACGTCTCGCCGAGGGCCTTGAAGCCTTCGATGCGGGTCTCGTCGACCCAGACGGTCAGCGTGCCGGTCGCTTCGGCGGGAGTGGATTCGGTGCTCGCCTCCGCCGAGGCCGAAGCCTCGGTCGAGGGGCTGGCGCTGCCGGCGGTCTCTTCGGCAGCGGGTTCAGTGGTCGTCGTGGCGCCGTTGCCGCCGCCACAGGCGACGAGCGTCAGCGAAAGCCCGGCCGCGGCAACGGCGAGGAGGCTCTTGCGCATGTGGGTTCTCCTTGGTTTGGGTCGGGTCGCCTCGGTGCTGACCCGCTAAAACGATAGTAACGGTTTTTGCAACGCTTGCAACCTCCCTTGCGTAACAAGTCGATAACGAAGGGCAGCGATCACGCCCTCTGCGCCGGACCACGGACGTCAGACCTCGACCTCCGCGCTCACCCGGCGATGTCTGCCCGCGGGAAGGGTTTCTGCAAAGAGCTTGCAACGGGTTGCAAAGTGTTGCAGGATGGGCTGCAACTGATCAGTTGCAACGCGCACGTCTTTTCAACGGAGAGGAGGCAACGTGATCCCCCAGGGCGCAAAACTCGCGGACCTCGCTCGGGCCGCCGGAGTGTCTACCGCCACGGTATCCCGGGTCCTGAACGGGAAACCAGGCGTGGCAGAGGCCACGCGCCGGACGGTGCTGTCCTCCATCGAGGCGCTCGGCTACTTCGTCGACGACCAGCGCGCCGGTGCGGACGACGGGTTCATCGCGGTGATGGTCCCCGAGCTCGGCAACCCGGGGTTCGCTGCCTTCGCCGCCGAACTCTCCCTGCAACTATCGGCGGCCGGCCGGCACATGATCCTCTGCACCGCCGGCCCCGGAGCCACCACGGAGGTCGCCTACCTCGACGCCCTGCTGGGCGTGGAGATCTCCGGCATCATCTCGGTGTCCGGAACGCTCGCCGACAAGCTCGTCGGGCACGACCACTACCAGCGGCTCATCTCCGCGGGAGTGCCCGCGGTCTTCATCAACGCGCATGACCCGAACATCGACGGATCGTTCTTCTCCACCTCCGACGCGGAGGCCGTGGCCATGTCCCTGGCCCACCTGCGCCAGTTCGGGCACGAGAAGATCGGACTCGCCGTCGGTCAACAGCGGTACCTCCCGGCCCAGCGCAAGATCGACGCGTTCCTCGCCCACGGCCTGTCGCGCGGCAGCATCGTGTCCACCATCTTCAGCGTCGAGGGCGGGCAGTCCGCCGCCGCGCGCCTCTTGGGGGCCGGCCACACCGCCATCATCTGCGGCTCGGACCTCATGGCGCTGGGCGCCATCCGCGAGGCGCACGCCCGGGGCCTCGACGTCCCCGGCCACGTTTCGGTGGTCGGCTACGATGACTCGCCAGTGATGGCTTTCACGTCTCCCGGGCTCACCACGGTGCGCCAGCCGGTGGCCGCTCTCTGCCAGGCCGCCGTCGGCGCATTGATGAGCGCGATCCGGGGTCTCCCCACAGATTCAACCGAGATGTTCTTCCATCCCGATCTCATCATCCGACAATCAACAGGACCTCACCATGGCAACTGAGTGGTGGCGCGACGCCGTCATTTACCAGATCTATCCCCGCTCGTTCGCAGACTCCACCGGCGACGGTTACGGAGACCTGCCCGGCATCATCGACCGGTTGCCGTACCTGCGCCAACTGGGCGTCGACGCCGTGTGGTTGTCGCCGTTCTACACCTCTCCCATGTCGGATGCCGGCTACGACGTGGCCGACTACTTCAGCGTCGATCCGCTCTTCGGCGACATCACGGACGCCGAACGGCTGATCGAGCGTTCGCACGAGCTCGACATCCGGGTGCTCGTCGACCTCGTCCCGAACCACACCTCGGACGAACACAAGTGGTTCCGCCAGGCGCTGGCCAGCGAGCCCGGCTCCCTGGAACGCGGCCGCTACCACTTCGTGGACGGCCTCGGCGAGAACGGCGAACTTCCCCCCAACAACTGGAAGTCCGTCTTCGGCGGCCCCGCCTGGACCCGGGTGGACGACGCGGCCGGCAACGGTGAACGCACCCAGTGGTACCTCCACCTCTTCGACGTGAAGCAGCCGGACCTCAACTGGAGCAACGAAGAGGTTCGTCAGGGCTTCGACGAGATCCTGCGGTTCTGGCTGGACAAGGGCGTCGACGGTTTCCGTGTCGACGTCGCCCATGCCCTCGTCAAGGCGCACGGCCTGCCGGACTGGGACGAGGAGCAGGCCATGCTCGACGGCCTGAGCGGCCCCATGTGGGACCAGGACGGCGTGCACGACATCTACCGCCGCTGGCGTCGGATCCTCGACGAGTACGACGGCGACCGCAGCCTGGTCGCCGAGGCCTGGGTCTCAGACCCGGACCGGCTCGCGCTGTACCTGCGCCCCGACGAGATGCACACGGCCTTCAACTTCCAGTTCCTGGACAGCCGGTGGGATGCCGAGGAGTACCGCACCAAGATCGCGCGGACCCGCGCGGCCGACGCGGAGGTGGGTGCGCCCACCACCTGGGTGCTGAACAACCACGACGTGGTGCGCAGCGTCAGCCGGTTCGGCCTAGCAGACCCCGGCTCCAGTCATGAGGGCCTCGGCTCCGAGGACGAGCAACCCGACAACGAGGTGGGCCTCCGGCGCGCCAGGGCGGCCGCGCTGCTGATGTTGGGCCTGCCGGGCTCCGCCTACCTCTACCAGGGCGAGGAGCTCGGCCTGCCCGAGCACACCACGCTCCCCGACGAACTGCGTCAGGACCCCACGTGGTTCCGCTCGGAATTCACCCGGGTGGGCCGCGACGGCTGCCGCATCCCCATGCCGTGGGAAGCGGACAGGGCGGCCTTGGGCTTCTCGCCCAACGGCGCGCGCTGGCTGCCGCAGCCGCCCGAGTACCGCAGCCTCGCCGTCGACCAGCAGGTGGGGGTTGAGGGGTCCACCTGGGAGCTCTACCACTCAGCCCTCGCGCTGCGGAAGGAACTGGGCCTCGGTTCCGGTTCGATCGAGTGGGTGCACGCGGGCGAGCACGTCGTCGCGTTCGACAACGGGGGCGTGCGCGTCATGACCAACGTGCTGGGCGATGCTGTAGCGCTGCCGGAGGGCTACCGCGTGCTGCTCTCCAGCACTCCCCTGGACGACGGCGTGCTGCCGACGGACGCGTCCGCCTGGTTGACCACCGAGTGACGCCGGCCCTTCAGACCAGTTGAAGCTCCACGACCGCCGCTGACCTCGCGTCAGTGGCGGTCGGTGCTTTGAGTGCCGCTTCGGCTGCCCGCCGGCACTTCTCCAGGGAGACCTTGGTCAACTGCACACCGACGCCGGGCACGGCCGCCGCGGCCATCGACAGGCTGGTGACGCCCATCCCCACCAACACACAGGCGAGGGCGGGATCCGCTGCCGCCTCGCCGCACACCCCCACCGGTTTCCCCACCCGCTGACCGGCATCGGCGGTCATCTTCACCAGCCGCAGGACGCCCGGCTGCCAGGGGTTGGTCAGGTGGGCCAACTCCGGTGCGAGGCGGTCCGCCGCCATCACGTACTGGGCGAGGTCGTTGGTGCCGATCGACACGAAATCCACTTCCCGCAGGATCTCCTCCGCCAGCAGCGCGACGGCGGGCACCTCGACCATGATCCCGGCGACGAGATCCCGTTGCCGGCATTCGCGGGCGAATCCACGCGCCTCGTCGACGGTGGCGATCATCGGTGCCATCACCCAGGGCCTCGGCTCGCGACCCCGGGCGGCGAGTGCGATCGCGTCCAACTGCCGCCGGACCAGGCCCGGCTGCGACATCGCGAGCCGGTGCCCGCGGATGCCGAGGGCTGGGTTCGGCTCGTGGGGCAACGACGCGAAAGGCACCGGCTTGTCCGTGCCTGCGTCGAGGGTGCGCACGACGACCTTGCGCCCCGGGAACGCGTCGAGCACCTCTGCGTACGTGTCTGCCTGCTGCTCGACCGACGGTTCCGTGAGGGAGTTGAGGAAGCCGAGTTCGGTCCGGTAGAGCCCGACGCCGCCCACCGGGCCCGTCGCCGCCGCGCGGGCGGCGGCGCCGTCTGCCACGTTGACCAGCAACTGGATGGCGGTGCCGTCGGCCGTGGCCGCCGGGCCGGTCCACCCGTCGATGACGGCGCGTCGGCGCAGATCCGCCGCAACGAGCGCGTCGGCGTCCAGCTCGGAGAGCCGCCTGGAGAGGGTGCCCGCGGCACCGTCGAGCAGCACCACGTCACCGTCGGCGATGGACTCGAGGTCCGTGACGCCCACGACACAGGGCAGGCCCCGCTGCCTGGCGATGATGGCGGTGTGGCTCGTGGGCCCGCCGAGCCGGGTGGCGATGGCGATGATGAGATCGAGGTCGAGATCTGCCGTGTCGGCCGGCGACAGGTCGTCGGCGAGCAGGATGGAGGGCCGCTCCGGCGTCGGCACGCCGGGCTCGGGTTGCCCGGACAACCGCGAAACCACCCGGTCGCGGATGTCGCCCAGGTCTGAGACCCGCTCCGCCATCACCCCGCCCAGGCGCCGGAACGTCGCGGCGATGGATTCGATGGCGTTGATGGCCGCGGTGGAGGCCGGCACGCCGGCGGCGATGGCCTTCAGCGCGGGCCGGACCCAGCCGCGGTCGCTGGCGAGTTGAGCAGTGGCCATGAGCACCTTCGCCGCGGCGCCCTTGGCCCGGCGGGCCCGCTCCTCGTACCCGGCCGAGACGCTCTGCACGGCCTGCATGAACTCCTCGGCGGCCGCCTCTCGATGATCCGAGGCAAGCGCGTAGAGCGGCGCGGGGGGCGTCAGGTTCGGCCGCTTCCACACCACGGGCGCCTTCACCACTCCGGCAACGACTCCAGTGCCGCGCACGACGTCGGTCATGGTCCTCCCACCTCCAGGGTCGACGTTGTCAATGTACTTCCCCTTCGGGGACATGGCTATGCTGGGGCCCGAGTCCGCGCAAAGTCGCGCTTGGGCCGTGAAAGGAGCCGCTCGTGCCGAGCAAGACTGTGACCGTGGGATCGACGGTGGGCCTGCATGCCCGCCCTGCAGCCCTCATCGCCGCTGCCGCCGGAGAGTTCGACGATGACATCACGCTCTCCATGGGGGGCGAGTCAGTGGATGCCGCGTCCTCGCTGCTGATCATGACGTTGGGCGCCGAGAAGGGCCACGAGGTCACGGTCACCTCAGACAACGTCGCTGCGGTGGAGGAGATCGCGACGATGATCGAGCAGGACCTGGACGCCTGACTCCTCACACATCGAACCAGCCGTCCCCTGCCGTCTCGAGCGCCGCCTGCGTGGTGTTGACCACCTCGCGGCCGACGGCGGCGTACTTCTCGTAGGCCCGCGCCAGGTAGGTCTTCACCGAACTGAGCGAGATCGGCGGGTCGAGCTGCCGGCCAATGGCCTTCACCGGCACCCCCTCCCCCGCCAACCGGAGGCACTGGAGCTCCTGCGGCGAGAGGCTGGGCACGCTCTCCGCCTCCTGGAGCAGCGTGGCAGCCATGACGCTGCTCTGCGACCATCCCCCATCGGCGACATCGCGGATCGCCTGGACCAGCACCTGGGCGGGGTCCGATTTCAGCACCAGCCCCCGGGCACCCGCCTGCATGGCCAGCATGACCGGCACCCTGCGGTGCTCCGCCGTGAAGGCGATACTCCACACGTTGCGGGCGGTGAGCGCCTCAATCATTTCGTGTCCGGAGATCCGGCCGTCGAGGAAGAGGTCCACGACGGCGACGTCCGGCCGGATGCTGTCGAGGTCTGCGAGCATGGCCGACGGCTCCGTGTAGGAGCCCACCATCTCGAGGTCGCCCCCTGCGAGCTGGGGCAGGTCGCCCAGCGAACGCAGAATGAACTCATGGTCATCGAGGGCGACAACTCGGATGGGTACAGCTTGAGTCACGTCAACTCTCCTTGCCGGTTCTGAACTGGGTGAAATCCGGGTCAGCAATGCTGACCCAGCGTTGCAGGGGTGAATCCTCCGCCATGGCGACGGCGGGGGTCGCCGTCACGGTGGCGGTGCCCTCCTCGGCTGAAACCAGCAGCTGGGCCTGGTCCTCGCCGGGCCGCCCCAGGCGCCCGAGCAGCTCAACGAGATCGTCCGACATCGAGCCGACGTCGCCGGTCAGCAGCCGGGCATCCCACCCCGCACCGCGGAGCCTGTCGAGTTCCGAGGCGAGGCGTAGGGGCCCCGGCCACAGGCGCAGTTCATCGCGTATCCGGGCGCCGAGGCGGGCCGCACGCGCACGCGTCTCCGGTGCGAAGGGGTCGCGACTGCCGTCGGCGACCTCTCCGAGGAAGGCGCCGGTGAGTTTCTCGGCGCGCGCGAGCCAGCCGTGCCAGACGCCGTCGCGCGCCTGCGCGGCCTGGGCGCGGAGTTCCGCGGCGGCGGCGAGACGTCGGGTGACATGCAGGTGCCGCGACACCGCCTGCGCCCCGAACACCAATACCAGCGTCACGATCGTGTAGAGCAGCACGGCGAGGATGCCGCCGAAGTGCGAGCCGATCGTGGCCTGCCAACCGAGCGTGAGCCAACTGGTGGTGACCGCGCCCACCACCACGACGCCGGCCAACGGTACCGCCACCCTGACGGGCTGGCCGGGCAGGCCGATGATCAGGAGCGCCGACACCAGCGACGGTGCCCACAGGTCCCAGTCGGTGCTCGGTCCGCCCTGGACGGCGGCGTAATTGACGATGAACGTGATCATGCCGACGCCGCACAGCACCGCCGACTGCCACGGCGCCAGGCCGCCCCCGCGCACCGCGACGGCGCCCACCGCGATCAGCAGGGCGACGATGACCGTGATGGCCATGGGGAAGGCCGCGCCGGGCCACTCCAGGGTCAGGATGTGCAGGGCGCTGGCCGCGACCAGTGGAAAGGGGCACCAGGAGATCAGGCGGCGGGCCCGCTCCCCCAGGCCGCCCGGCTCGGGAGGCGGCGCCGGCCACAGCATCTCGACCGTCGTGCCGCCGGTCCCGGAATGCACGCGCGCCTCGCCCCCGATGGCCGCTAAGCGCTGCACCACGGAGCCTTCGAGGCCCAGGGACTGCCCGCGCGGTGCCGTCACGTCGAAGCCCGGCCCCTCGTCGGTCACGGTCACGCGCACCGTGCCGCCGCGCTGGACCAACTGCACCTCCGGGATGCCGGGGGTGTGCTTCAGGGCGTTGCGTACGGCCTCCCTCGCGGCGCCCACCAGCGCCTGCGCAACGGAGAGCGGGACGAGGAGGATCTCCGGTTCGCAGGTGATGACCTGACGGCGGGGCTTCAGCGAGCGGTGCAGCATGGCACACACGTCGACGGGCTTGTCGTCGGTGAGCGGCTCCGGCATCTGGGCGAGCCGCTGGCGGGCCTCCTCACAGGACGCACGCACCTCGTCGGCGCTGGCTGCACTCCAGGTTGCGCCCATCCGCTGCAGGGCGTGCAGCAGCGAATCATGCATCTCGCGTCGCAGTCCGGCGAGGGCCTCTGCGCGGGCGGCCGACTCCCCGGCCTCCTGCTCCTGTTCGGCGCGCAGCTGCCGGCTCGCGAGGTATTCCTCGGTGATGGCGATCGTGATCAGGCGGGCCACCACGATGACGCCCAGCCCGCTGAGCGTGTAGGCGAGGCTGCGGACCTGCGGACCCCATTCGAGCTGCTGGGTGCCCACGACGACGGCCAGGCCGAGCACGAAGGTACCCCCGAGCACCACGAGTTGGGGCTTGTTGTGGCGCAGCACGATGCCGTAGGTGAGCAACGTGCCGAACCACGCGTCGGTGCGCCAGTGACCGGGCACCGCGAGGCCTTCCCCCAGTTGGCCGACGACGATGATGACGGTGGCGACGACGGTGAGGCCGACGATGAGCCAGCCGAGCCTCCGGAACCACAGGCAGTCGATGGCCACGAGGACGTGGGCGACGAAGAGAACGCCCAGGCCGGTGAGGAGGTACGTGGGATCCTGCGGGGAGACGCCTGCGACGAGTTTGGGCATGCCGAGGATCGCGATGACCGCGACGGCGACTTCGATCGGCCTCTCAAGTGACGCCCCGCCCCCGCGTGGCCAAGGCCGCAGAACCTCCTGCGGCCGACCCTGCCGGCGGTGAACGTCCGGCGGCTCCGTCGTCTCCAGCGCCACGGGTTCACAATAACGCGAAAAGGAGGATGATGCCCCTGGTCTCCCCCAAATGGCCAGGGACATCACCCTTCACGAGAAGGACCCCCCATATGCGCCCGACTCTGGTCATACTTCACCACTGTCCGCGACGTCCGTACAGTCGTCCGTACGGACGACGCTGGAGGCGGCTAGGGTGGGGCACCCCGGCAACGTCGCTAGGAGGCCCCATGCCGCTCCCCGAATCACTCACCAGCAGACTCCGCCTGCCCGTGGTGGCCGCTCCGCTGTTCCTGCTCTCCGGCCCGGAACTGGTCATCGCAGCCTGCCGCGCGGGCGTGCTCGGCGCGTTCCCGGCGCTCAACCAGCGCACCACGGAGGGGCTCGTCAGCTGGCTCGAACGGATCGACGGCGCACTCACCGCCTCGGACGCGCCCCACGCCGTGAACCTCATCGTCCATGCCACCAACACCCGGCTGACCGCCGACCTCGAGGCCGTCGTCTCCCACAAGGTGCCGATCGTCATCACGTCGCTGGGCGCGGTGCCCGACGTCGTGGAGGCAGTGCACTCCTACGGCGGGCTCGTGCTGCACGACGTGACCACGCTCCGGCACGCGCAGAAGGCGGCCGCCGCGGGGGTGGACGGCCTGATCCTCGTCTCGGCCGGGGCCGGCGGTCACGCGGGCACCACCAATCCGTTCGCACTCATGGCATCCGTGCGGCCGTGGTTCGACGGCATCGTCGCGCTGGCCGGCGGCATCACCAGTGGGGCCGACGTGCTCGCCGCGCAGGCGCTCGGGGCGGATCTTGCGTACATGGGCACCCGCTTCGTCGCCACCGCGGAGTCGCGCGCCTCGGACGACTACCGCAGGCTGATCGTCGAGGCCGGAGCCGCCGACATCGTCTATACGCCCGAGGTCAGCTCCATCCCTGCGAACTTCCTCGCCGCGAGCCTCGCTGCGGCCGGCGACGAGACCCGCGACGAGCACACGGCCTGGCGCGACATCTGGTCCGCCGGTCACGGGGTGGCGGGCATCCATGACATCCCGACGGTCGCCGAGCTGGTCGACCGCCTCGCGGCCGAGTACGACGCGGCCCGGACGCGGGTGGGTTAGGACTGGTCGCGGCGGTCCGCCGCGTCGAGCTTCTCCTCCATCTGCGCGATGAGTTCCGGCGTCATCGCCGGCAGGCGGCCCGTGTCGAAGAGCCCGCCGGAGAGGTCCGCCGGGTCCAGGGCGTCGTCGATCTCCTCCGCGGTGAGGTTGCCCTCCGCCAGCACCAGTTCCCGGATCGAGCGCCCACTCCTGAGCGCCTCTTTGGCGATCTTGCTGGCGTGCAGGTAGCCCAGCTTCGGCATCAGCGCCGTGACCACGCCGACGGAGGTCGACACCTGCCTGTCCAGGCTCTCGCGGTTGACGGTGATGCCGTCGACGCAGTTGATCCGCAGCGTGCGCACCGCTCGGCGCAGCCAGGTGCTGTTCTGCAGCAGCACGTGCGCCATGACGGGCTCGAACGCGTTGAGCTGGAGCTGCCCGGCCTCGGCCGCGAAGGACACGGTGATGTCTGCTCCCGCGATCACGAACGCCACCTGGTTGACCGCCTCCGGGATCACCGGGTTCACCTTGCCGGGCATGATCGAGCTGCCGGCCTGCACCGGTGGGAGGTTGATCTCCCCGAAGCCCGCCTGGGGCCCTGAGCTGAGCAGCCGGAGATCGCTGCAGATCTTGCTGAGCTTCATCGCGGCGCGCTTCATCACCGACGACGCGGAGATGAACACGCCGGTGTCACTAGTGGCCTCGATCAGGTCCGGGCCGTTGTGGAGCTGGGGGTGTCCGGTGATCACGCGCAGGTGCCCGATGACCGCCTTGGCGTAGCCGTCGGGCGCGGTGATGCCGGTGCCGATGGCGGTGGCACCCAGGTTCATCTCCTCCAGCAGCGGGAGGACGTCCTCGATGCGGTCGATGTCCTCGCCCAGGGTGGTGGAGAAACCCCGGAATTCCTGACCCACCGTCATGGGCACGGCGTCCTGCAGCTGGGTGCGCCCCACCTTCAGCACGTCCTTGAACTCGCGACCCTTGGAGGCGAACGAGTTGCGCAGCAGCCTCATCTCCTGGGTAAGCCGCTCCATGGCGTAGACGAGGCTGAGCTTCACCGCCGTCGGATAGGTGTCGTTGGTGGACTGCGAGCGGTTCACGTGGTCGTTGGGTGAGATGTAGTCGTAGTCGCCGAACGGCCTCCCGGCCAGTTCCAGCGCGCGGTTGGCGATCACCTCGTTGAAGTTCATGTTGGTGGAGGTGCCGGCCCCGCCCTGGATGACGCCCACGACGAACTGGTCGTGGAGTTCACCGTCGACGATGTCCTGGGCCGCCCTGTCGATGAGGTCGGCGCGCTCCGCGTCGAGCACCCCGATGTCGCGGTTGGCTCGCGCCGCGGCCTGCTTCACCTGGGCGTAGGCGACGATCAGGTCCGGGTACACCATGATCTGGCGACGGCTGATGTAGAAGTTCTCCACTGCCCGCAGCGTGTTGATGCCCCAGTAGACGTCGTCCGGGATCTCACGCTCCCCCAATGAATCACGCTCGATGCGGACCACGATTCCTCCTCGCTGAAGAACAACACCGTCACGCTACCCGACATGGTTGAGTTACGACCATGGATCTGATCGCCTGGGTGATTCTGAGGGACGACGTGGGCCGCGTGCTGCTGGCGCGGCGCAGCGGCACCATGCTGGCCGACGGGCTGTGGAACCTGCCCGGCGGTCACATCGAGGACGGTGAGCCCGCCGTCGTCGCCGCGGCACGCGAGGCTGGCGAAGAGATCGGGGCCACCGTCGCCGCCGGCGACCTTGCCCAGGTCGGCCTGCAACGCTTCGACGTGGCCTATGGCGCCACCCGGGCGCAGGGCTTCAACTTCTTCTTCGAGTCGACCGTGTGGCACGGCGACCTGGCGCCGGGCGAGGCGACGTCCGAGGTGGGGTGGTTCGCCCTCGACGACCTGCCGGAGGACTCACTCCCCTGGCTCTCCGCGGCCCTGCACACGCATCTGGTCGAGGGCCACTTCTACGTGGAGACTGTCGCCTGACAGGTATGTCGCCGGGCCCGGAGGGACGAGGAACTAGCCTCGATCGCCGGTTGAGAGCTTCTGCAGCAGCAGGGTCTCGGCCAACGCGGCCTTGGCGAAGTCGCCCAGGTCGAGGGACTCGTCGATGCCGTGCATCCGCGAGGTGGGATCCACCACGGCGGTGACCAGCACCAGCGCGCCCTCGTTGCGGCTGGCGAACTCACCGACGATCGGGATGGAGCCCCCGATGCCCATCTCCACGGGCTCGACCCCGAACGCCTCGCGGATGGCGTCGACGGCGGACCGGGCACGCTCGTCGTCGAGCGAGGTGCGGCTGCCCGCTCCCCCGCGCTCCGACTGGATGTCGATCCTGGCGCCCCAGGGGGTGTGCCTGATCAGGTGCTCGCGCAGCGCCCGGTCCGCGGCGACGGGGTCGTCGCCCGGGGCGAGACGGACGCTTACCTTGGCGCGGGCCGACGCGATGAGCGTGTTCGACGCGTCCTTGACGGGAGTGGCGTCGATGGCCAGAACGGAGCAGGCCGGCTTCGTCCACATACGCGCCGAGGCCTTGCCCTCGCCGATCCACTGCACGCCGTCGAGGATGCCCGCCTCCGCACGGAGCTGCGCGTCGTCCTCGTAGTCGATGGTGGGCTCGGGGTCCACGGCGAGGCCCTCGATGGCGACGTTGCCCTTGTCGTCGTGCAGGGTGGCCAGGACGCGGCACAGGGTGGTCAGCGCGTCAGGCGCGAGGCCGCCCCACTGGCCGGAGTGCACGCCGGATTCGAGCGTCGAGACGGTGACCACCGCGTCGATGAGGCCGCGCAGCGTGGTGGTGAGCGCGGGCTGACCCACCGTCCAGTTCATGGAGTCCGCGATGATGAAGACGTCGGCGGCCAGTTGCGTGCCGAAGGTGTCCAGGAGTCGCTGCATCGACGGGGAGCCGATCTCCTCCTCACCCTCGATGAAGACCTTCACGCCCACGGGCGGCTTGCCCTCGAAGGCGCGCAGCGCGGCCAGATGCAGCGCGACGCCGGCCTTGTCGTCCGCGGAGCCGCGCGCATACAGGCGGCCGTTGCGCTCGGAGGCGCTGAACGCGGGCGTGGTCCACGCCTCGGGATCGCCGATGGGCTGCACGTCGTAATGGGCGTACAGCAGCACGGTGGGCTGACCCTCGGGCGCCGGGAAGTGACCGTAGACGGCCGGCTTGCCGCCGGCCTCGAGGAACTCCACCTGCGGGCACCCCACCTCGCGCAGCAGTTCGGCCACCGCCTCCGCGGCCGTCAGTACGTCGTCGTCGTGTTGGGGCACCGACGAGATCGAGGGGATGGCGATGAGGCGCTCGAGGTCCGTGAGGACGGACGGCAGTACAACGTTGACGCGGTCATGCAGGCTCATGGATCCAGACTACTACTTTCGTATGAGCCGAAGATGTATTCTGCCTCCATGAAACAACGGCCACCGATGATCGCGCCGCTCCTGCGCACGGACCTCCAGGGAGAACTGCTGGCCGCGCTGTTCCTGCACCCCGATGGGGAGTACACCCTCACGGACCTGTCGCGCCTCCTGGACGCCGGGCTCAGCACGGTGCACACGGAGGTGGAGCGGCTGGCGGAGGCCGGCTTCATCCGCGAGCGCCGCATCGGACGGGCCCGGTTGGTCCGGGCGAACCCCACCCATCCGCTCACACCGTCGCTCACCGAGATGCTGACGCTCACCTACGGGCCCCCCGCGGTGCTGCCGACGCTGCTGTCACGGCTGAAGGGCGTGGAGGAGGCCTACCTCTACGGGTCCTGGGCCGCGCGCCGGTTGGGCGACCCCGGCCCGTACCCCGAGGACGTCGACGTGCTGGTGATCGGCGCCGTGTCCCGACGCTCCGCCGGCCGCGTGCAGGCCGAGGCCACCGGGCTCCTGCGCCGCGACGTCAACCTGACGGTGCTCCCCACCGACGAATGGCACCAGCCGACCACCGGCTTCGCCAAGACGGTCCGCTCCGGCCCACTCGTACCGCTGACGCTGTCCTAAGCTGGCAGCATGTCGCGCTCAGCCCTGGCAGACCTCATCAAGGAGCGCCGCGTCGAGTCCGTCGCGCGGGACCCCCAGCAGGTGGCCACCCTGCGCGAGCAGGCGCGGGCACACCTGGCCAGTTCGCGGATGATCGGACACACGGACGTGGCCGGCGCCTTCTCGCTGGCCTATGACGCCATCCGCAAGGAACTCACGGCGCTGCTGCTGGAACACGGGCTCCGGGCGAAATCCGCCGGCTCGCACGCGGCCACCGGTCAGGCCGCGGGCATCCTGCTCGAGGGGTTCGACACCAACGGTTTCGAGTGGTTGCGCCTCGTGCGCAACGCCACCGAGTACGGATCGACGAAGCGCCCCGGCGCCACCATGGAGGACGTGGAAGAGGCGTGGGAGTTCGCGCGCGAACTCGGTGAGTTGAAACCTAGGCCATCGCAGCGGGAATCGGCGAGACCCAGACGTTCCTCGCCTCCTCAGCCGACACGGTGAACTGACCGACGAACTCGAACTCGTCGCCCTCGGTGACCTCGCCCAGGCGCTGCACCGGAACGCCGTGCTCCGCGCAGAGTGCCTCGAACTCGGCGACGGCGCCCCCGGCCAGCGACACGATCGCACGCGCCGCGGACTCCGCGAACAACTCGACGGTGGGCTCGCCCTCGGGCAGCGTCACCGCGAAGCCGGTGCCACCCTTGAACGCCGACTCCGCGAGCGCGACCGCCAGGCCACCCTCGCTGAGATCGTGCGCCGACGACAGCAGGCCGCGCCTGGCGGCCTCGCCCATGAGCTTGGCCAGTGCCATCTCCGCGCCCAGCTTGACCACCGGCGGCAGGCCGCCGAGGTGGCCGTCGTGCACGGCGGCCTCCCAGATGGAGCCGGAGAGTTCCTCGCCGGTCTCACCGAGCAGGAGGATGGAATCACCGGGATGCGTGAACGACGCGCGGATGCGGGTGGCCACGTCGTCGATCACGCCGAGCACGCCGACGGTGGGCGTGGGGAGGATGGGCTCCTCAGCCGTCTGGTTGTAGAGCGACACGTTGCCGCCGGTGACCGGGATGCCCAGCTCACGGCAGGCGTCGACCAGGCCGAGGATGGCCTCCGCGAAGGTCCACATGACCTCCGGGTCCTCCGGCGAGCCGAAGTTGAGGCAGTCCGTGATGGCCACCGGCTCCGCGCCGGTGACGGCCACGTTGCGGTACGCCTCGGCCAGCGAGTGCTGCGCGCCCAGGTACGGGTTGAGGTAGGTGAAACGCGAGTTGGCGTCCAGCGCGAGCGCGATGCCCAGGCCGGTCTCCTCGTCGATGCGCAGCATGCCGGAGTTCTCCGGCTGCGCCAGGACGGTGTTGCCGCGGACGTAGCGGTCGTACTGCTGCGTGACCCACGTCTTGTCCGCCACGTTGCCGTGCGCGAGCACCCGGAGCAGCGCGGCGCGCAGGCCCTCAGCGGTGTTCTCGCGCGGCAGGTCCTCAGCGCGGTCCGCCTGCACGTCGTCCAGCCACTCGGGGCGGTGGTAGGGGCGCTCGTAGACCGGGCCCTCGTGCGCGACGGTCTTGGGGTCGACGTCGACGATGGTCTCGCCGTTCCATTCGATCAGCAGGCGGTCACCCTCGATGACCTCGCCAACGACGGTGGCCTGGACGTCCCACTTGCGGCAGATCTCCATGAACCGCTCGACGTTGCGGGGCTCGACCACGGCCATCATGCGCTCCTGCGACTCGCTCATGAGGATCTCCTCAGGCGCGAGGTTCGGGTCACGCAGCGGCACCAGGTTGAGGTTGACGAACATGCCGCCGTCGCCGGCCGAGGCCAGTTCCGAGGTGGCGCAGGAGATGCCCGCGGCGCCGAAGTCCTGGATGCCGTTGATGATGCCCGCCTGGAACAGCTCCAGCGTGCACTCGATCAGCAGCTTCTCCATGAACGGGTCGCCCACCTGGACGCTGGGTCGCTTGGCCGGGCCGTCCTCGTCGAACGTCTCCGAGGCCAGGATGGACGCGCCGCCGATGCCGTCCCCGCCCGTGGCCGCACCGAACAGGATCACCTGGTTGCCCACGCCCGAGGCGTGCGCCAGGTGGAGGTCCTCGTGGCGCAGGACGCCCACGCAGAGGGCGTTGACCAGCGGGTTGCCCAGGTAGGAGGTGTCGAACTGGACCTCGCCGCCGATGTTGGGCAGGCCGAGGCAGTTGCCGTAGCCGCCGACGCCGGAGACGACGCCGGGCAGCACCCGCCGGGTGTCGTCGGCGTCGAGGGGGCCGAAGCGCAGCGAATCCATCACGCCGATGGGACGCGCGCCCATGGCCAGGATGTCGCGGACGATGCCGCCGACGCCGGTGGCGGCGCCCTGGTACGGCTCGACGAACGACGGGTGGTTGTGGGACTCCGCCTTGAACGTCACGGCGTAGCCCTGACCGATGTCGACGACACCGGCGTTCTCGCCGATGCCCGCCAGCAGCGGTCCGCGCGGGGTCTCCTGGGACAGGCTGCCGAACTTCTTCAGGTGCACCTTCGACGACTTGTACGAGCAGTGCTCGGACCACATGACCGAATACATCGCCAGTTCCGCCGACGTGGGGCGCCGGCCGAGGATGTCGCGGATCATCTGGTATTCGTCGTCCTTGACGCCGAGCGCAGCGTACGGCTGCTCGACGTCGGGGCTCTGGAAGGCATTCTCAACGGTGTCTACCACAGGGACAATCTACCGTGCCGCGCTCGGAACCGTCGCCCGTGCTCAGCGAGGGCGCCCCTAACCCCCAGGGGTGGAATGCCCACCTGCGCCGATCGGCATGGGGAGAGACTGACCCCCTCGTCCTGCATGATGACCCATTCCCTTCTCCACGACGAAGTAGTCGTGGAGCCTTACCAGGAGGAGAACTGGATGTCGCATCCATTCGCCGCCCGCTGCGCGCGGGCCTTCGGTGTGGGTCTCCTGTCAGCCACCGTCGCGCTCAGCGCCGGGACTGCCATGGCCGCACCCGGGCAGGCACCCATCGCCACCACCCCCACCACCCCCGCACCCCCCATCGAGGAACAGCTGGCAGCTCTCGGCGACGAGGTCGTCAGCGGTCGCTGGTTCGTCGAGGTCGAGGGGGCCCCCGAGATCGCCGGCGGCACCGCCGGCGCCGCCAAACAGGCCCAGGACAAGGTCATGGCGGCAGCCAAGGCCGAGGGCATCGCGCTGAAGCAGCCGAAGCGCTTCACCGCCACGTGGAACGGCGTCGCCGTCACCGCGAGCGCCGCCGACGCCAGCAAGCTCGACGCGCTGGCCGGGGTACGCGGGGTCTACGCCGTCGTCCAGGTGGACAAGCCCGTCCAGGACGCGGCCGCCAGCCCCGCCATCAATTACGCGCGCACCATGACCGGCGCAGATGTCGCCAACCAGGAGTTGGGTTACACCGGCGCCGGGATCAAGGTCGGCATCATCGACTCCGGCATCGACTACAACCACCCCGACTTCGGGGGGTCCGGCACCAACGACGAGACCAGGGACTTCCCCGGTGAGCGCGTCAAGTGGGGCTGGGACTTCGTCGGCGACGCCTACGACGCGAACAGCGACGACCCGGCCATCAACACGCCCGTCGGTGACCGCTGGCCCGACGACTGCGGCGGGCACGGCACGCACGTGGCGGGCATCGTGGGCGCCGACGGTGAGGTCACCGGCGTCGCCCCTGAGGTTGACTTCGGCTCCTACCGCGTCTTCGGCTGCGACGGTTCCTCCAGCTCCGAAATCATCATCGAGGCCATGGACCGCGCGTACGCAGACGGCATGGACGTCATCAATATGAGCCTCGGCGCGTCGCTGCAGACCTGGCCCAGCTACCCCACTGCGCAGGCTGCGGACCGCCTCGTCGACGCCGGCGTGGTCATGGTCATCTCCCAGGGCAACTCCGGCGCCAGCGGCACCTTCTCCGGCGGCGCGCCCTCCGTCGCGCACAACGTGATCTCCGTCGGCTCGGTCGACAACGAGCAGTACATGGCGAACTACCTGACCTCCACCGCAGGCACCGAGCTCGCCTACATGACCGCGACAGGCTCTCCCGCCCCGGAGCCCGGCACCACGTTCGCGCTGGTCAACGCCGACCCGGTCACCGCCTGCGTGCCCGCCGAGATCGAGGCGGCGGGCGCGGACGGCCAGGCGCTGCTCATCCAGCGCGGCGGCTGCACCTTCCACGAGAAGGCGCTCAACGCCCAGAACGCCGGCTACGACGCCGTGCTGATCTACAACAACGCCTCGGGCATCATCAACATGACGGTGGAGGGCACCACACCCATCACGATCCCCGCCATCAGCCTGCTCCAGGCCGACGGTACGGTCCTGGCGGCCGAAGCCGCTGCCGGCGCCACCAGCATCACGTTCTCCAAGGACCAGAAGCGCTTCGACAACCCCACGGGCGGCTACCAGTCGGACTTCAGCTCCTACGGCCTGGCCGCAGATCTGACGCTGAAGCCCGATGTGTCGGCCCCCGGCGGCAGCATCTACTCGACCTACCCGCTGGAGGAAGGCAGCTACGCGACGCTGGGCGGCACGTCGATGGCAGCCCCCCATGTGGCTGGCGCCGCGGCGCTCGTGCTGGAGGCCCGCCCCCAGTTGGATCCGTACGAGGTCCGGACGCTGCTCACCACCACTGCTGACCCCTTCATCTGGGGCCTCTTGCCCCAGTACGGGCTGGCCGAACCGGTGCACCGCCAGGGCGGCGGCCTCGTGGACATCCCGCACGCCATCACCACGGCGACCTTCGTGGAGCCGCAGAAGATCTCGCTGGGCGAGAGCGCGGCCGGACCGGTCACGACCACGATCAAGGTGACCAACACCTCCGACCGTGACCTGACCTACGACCTCGGTGTGGAACACGGCGTGGGCACCTGGGGCGAGTCGACCGACTCTCTCGGGTTCTACATCCTCGAGGCCGACGTCACATTCTCCGCCGCCAGCCTCATGGTGCCGGCCGGTCAGAGCGCCACCGCCACAGTGACCATCGACGAGAGCTTCGAAGCGGAGCTCGACGGCGCCATCTACGGCGGCTGGATCACGCTCACGTCGGGGAGCGAAGACCTCGTGATCCCGTTCGCGGGTCTGGCCGGTGACTACCAGTCGCTCACCTCACTGGAGTTCGCGGCGCTCACCTACATCGACGACGAGGGCGTTCTCTCCGTGGCCGAGCCGTGGCAGACGTTCACGCTCGCCGACGGCGACATCCCGCGCATCGCGCTGTACCTCGCCTACCCCGTGTCGGGCCTGTACGTCGACGTCTACCGGGCGAACCCGGACGGCACCCGCGGTGAGAAGGTGCACGCGAACTACCTCAACTACGCCACGGAGGTGGACCTCGGCCGCTTCGGCGGCCTCGCCACCATCGCGTGGGACGGCACCTATCAGGGCAACCAGAGCGGAAACGGCAAGCTGCGCACCGTTGCCGACGGCAGCTATGTCCTCCAGGTCCGCGTGCTCAAGGCGCTGGGCGACCCCTCGAACCCGGACCACTGGGAGACGTGGGATTCCGCCCCGCTCACGATCGATCGTGCGGAAGGCATCGACGATCCCCGCGACTACAACGGTCCCAGCAAGGGCCGCGGTAAGCGCTGACCCCTGACCGAGGTGGCGATCTCGTCCTCGTGGATCTCCTCGCGGACGAGTCGCACCAAGGTCGCCGGGGCGGCGGGGTGCGCGGCGAGCCAGTCACGGCCCGCCGCGTGCCCGCCCTCCGGGAACCCGCCCCGCACGAGCCGCATGGCGATCTCAATCGGGTGGTCGCGCCACACCTGCTCGAGAGAGCCGAAGTACCGTCCAGCGTACGGTTCCCTCAGTTCCCGCTGGCCGGGTGCGGTGAAGCCCGCCAGCAGCGCATCGACGGCGTCGTTGGTCTCACCGTCGACGGCGTGCGCCCGGCGCCACGCCTCCTCCTTCACCGCCGCCTCCGGGCGCGAAGCCCAGGCCCGCAGGCGCGCCGTGCGCCCGGCCGCGGTGTCGTCGGCCGCCAACGCGGCATCGAGTTCGGCATCGGTGGCGGCGCCCTGCGTCGAGAGGCTCTGCCACGCCAGCCAGGTGAGATCGGGCGAGAGCTCGAGCCCGTCGATCCCACCGTCGAGCACCCACCGCACGTCCTGGGCGGCCAGCGCGGCGCCGCGGAGGTACGCGCGGGCCCAGAGCAACTGCTCCGGGGAGCCGGCCTCTGCGGCTCCGGTGGCCGCGCGGGCACCGTCGCGCCACTGCTCGGCCAGGCGCGGGTCGGTGCTGTACCGCGACACCGCGACGAAGGCGCGCTCGAGCAGCGAGGCGAGCACGCCGGTCTGCCGCTCGCCAGCCCCCAGCACCGATGCGACGAAGGCACCCGGCTCCAGGTCACCGGCGCGGACGTCCTGCCACAGCGCGGTCCAGCCGACGGCCCGCGGAAGCGGCTCGAGGTCGCCGACGTGGCCCAGCAGGTAGCCGCGCGACGTCTCGTCGAGGGCGACCCGGGCGAAGGTGCGATCCAGGTCGTTGAGCAGCACGGCGTCCGGCAGCGGCCGGCCGACGGCGGCAGCCACGGGCGTTTCACCGGCGGTGAGCACCACGTCGTGGCGGCTGTCGAGCTCCAACCGGTCCCCCATCAGGCGGTAGAGGCCCACCGTGGTGGCGTGGGGCCGGCCCGCGTCGGTGTCGCCCGCGCCGAAGAAGTCGCGGTGCACGACGAGTTCGCGCACGGTGCCATCGTCCGGCTCGGCGAGGACCGTGGCGCTCAGCGTGTCGTGGCCTGCGGTCTGCAACCAGGCCGCGCTCCAGGTGCTCAGGTCCCGGTCGGTCTCGGCGGCCAACGCGTCGATGAAGTCCGCGAGCGTGGCGGAGGAGAAGGCATGCGCCTTGAAGTAGCGACGCGAGCCCGCGAGGAACGCGGGGAGGCCGACGAAGTGCACCAGCTGCGTGAGGGCGGAGGCGCCCTTGGAATAGGTGATGCGGTCGAAGTTGGTCTTGGCCGCCTCGAGGTCCGGGATGTCGGCGACCACGGGATGGGTGGTGGGCATGGAATCGGCGAGGTAGGCGCCCACCTTGCGTTGGGTGGCGAAGTTGACCCAGCCCTCGTCGAAGCCCGCGGCTTCGACAGAGACGTGGGTGCCCATGAATTCGGCGAAGGATTCCTTCAGCCACAGGTCGCCCCACCAGCGCGGGGTCACGAGGTCGCCGAACCACATGTGGCTCATCTCGTGAAGCACAGTGTTGGCGCGCCCCTGCAGCTGCGCCGGCGTGGGCGTGGAGCGGAAGAGGTACTGCTCGGTGAACGTGACGAGCCCCGGGTTCTCCATGGCGCCGAGGTTGTATTCGGGCACGAAGATCTGGTCGTACTTGGTGCCCCACGGGTACGGGCCGAAGTGCTCGGTGAACCAGTCGAGGCCGGCCCCGGTGACGCGGAACAGTTCCTCGGCGTCCAGGTGCTGCACGAGGCTCCTGCGGCAGAGCAGCCCGAGTTCAAGTTCCCCGGTTCCTGAAGGCTCCCCGGGTTCGCGAGCGCCCGTCCAGGTAGTGCTCACCCGGTGGTACGGGCCGGCGCAGAGGCAGGTGATGTACGTCGACAGCGTCGGCGTGGGCTCGAAATCGACCCGCACCACACCGTCGGCGACCTGTGCCCGGGTCGCCTCGGGCTGATTGGAGCCGAACCACCAGCCCTCCGGCCCGGTGAGCGCGAAGGTGAAGGGCGCCCGCACATCGGGCTGCTCCAAGGTGGGGAAGACGCGCCGCGCGTCGGCGGGTTCGTACTGCGTGTAGAGGTAGGTCTCGCCGTCCACCGGGTCCACGAAGCGGTGCAGGCCCTCGCCCGTACGGGAATAGCGGGCGCGCGCCTCGACCAGCACCTCGCAGCGACGACCCACCGGCAGGTCGGCGAGGCGGAGCCGAGCGCCGTCATACTGCACGGGTTGCGGCTCGCCGTCGATGAGGAGGCGGTCCACTTCGCCGATGAAGTCGAGCCACGTCTCGCCTTCTGATGCGGTAAGGGACAGGAGCGCCACGACGGGGAAGTCATGGTGCGCCGGATCGACCGCGTCCCGCACGTCGACCTCGACGTGGTAGGCGTGCACCTCGACGGTGGTGGCACGGTGGGCGGTTTCCTGCTGGCTGAGGTTCGCAGACGACATGGAGCCTGAGTCTAGACGTGAGCATCGCGCCACCTCGGCGTGCGCCTCCGGTGTGGAGCAGTATCGCCCAGTGGGATCGGCCCGGCGCCAGGGGGTACTTCAGGTTCGGGGGTGCGGTTAGGGTTTCCCTAGAAGAAGGGATGCTTCCATGGCGAAAGACGAGGATGTCTCAGGTCCTACACCGTGAACTGCTCCATCCTCCTGACCGGGCTGCCGCTGCTCGAGCGCGCGCAGGCAGCACGGGACGCGGGATTCGATGCGGTCGAGTTCTGGTGGCCCTTCGCCACCTCCATCCCGCGTGCAGCCGAGATCGGGGCCTTCGAGGCCTCGCTGCGCAACGCGGGCGTGCAGCTCACCGGCCTCAACTTCAACGCCGGGGACATGGCGGCGGGTGAGCGTGGCCTCGTGTCACTCCCGGGCCGAGAGGATGAGTTCGTCGCCAACCTGGACGTGGTCGCCGGCATCGGGGAGCGCACCGGCTGCCGCGCCTTCAACGCGCTGTACGGCCTGCGCGACGACGCCTACACCCCGGACGAACAGGACGCGCACGCCGTAGAGATGCTCCGCAAAGCTGCGGACGTCGTCGACCGGATCGGTGGCACCGTGCTCGTTGAGCCCGTGTCGGGTGCCGAAGGCTACCGCCTGAAGACCGCCGCCGATGTGCTCTCAGTCATCGCCGAAGTCGGTCGTGACAACGTCAAGCTGCTCGCCGACTTCTTCCACCTCGCCGCCAACGATGACGACGTCGCCGCCGTGATCGAGGACCACGCAGCCGACTTCGGCCACATCCAGATCGCCGACTTCCCCGGCCGGGGCGCCCCCGGCACGGGCAGCCTCCCGCTGGCCACCTGGCTCGAACGCTCGAAGGAACTCGGCTACGACGGCCACATCGGCCTTGAGTACAAGCAGGCCGACGAGCCCTTCGCCTTCGTCGGCCGGGGCGTCCTCCCCGGCATCTGACCCGCTCCCACCCATTCTTCGAAAGGCCTTCTCATGACCAACATCGCATTCATCGGCCTGGGCATCATGGGGCTCCCCATGGCGAGGAACCTCGTCAAGGCGGGCCACACCGTCGTCGCCTTCAACCGCAGCCCCGGGAAGGTGCAACAGTTCGCCGCCGAAGGCGGCCGGGGCGCCACGTCCGTCGCCGAGGCAGTGAAGGACGCCGACGTCATCATCACCATGGTGCCGGATTCTCCCGACGTCGAGGCCGTGGTGACCGGTGACGAGGGAGTGTTCGCCAACGCGAAGCGGGGCGCCATCTGGATCGACACATCCACCATCCGTCCAGACGTCGCCCAGCGCCTCGCGCAACAAGCCACGGAAGCCGGCATCCGCGCCATCGACGCCCCCGTGTCGGGCGGCGAGGCCGGTGCGGTCGAGGGCAACCTGTCGATCATGGTGGGCGGCGACCCGGGCGTGGTGGAGGAGGCCCGCCCCGTGCTCGAGGACGTCGGTACCACCATTGTGCACGTCGGCCCGGCCGGTAGCGGCCAGACGGTGAAGGCTGCCAACCAGCTCATCGTGGCCGGCACCATCCAGCTCGTGGCCGAGTCGCTCGTATTCCTCGAGGCCCACGGCGTCGACCTCGAAGCCGCCGTCCAGGTACTCGCCGGTGGCCTCGCCGGGAACCGCGTCCTCGACCGCAAGGCCGCCTCGATGATCAAGGGCGAGTTCACTCCGGGGTTCCGCATCGACCTGCACCACAAGGACCTTGGAATCGTCACCTCTGCGGCCCGTGAGGCGGGGGTCATCCTCCCCGTCGGCGCGATCGTCGCCGAGCTTATGAACTCCGCCCGCCAGCGCGGGTACGGATCGCTGGACCACTCGGCTCTGCTGAAACTCGCGCGGGACCTGGCCGGCAAGAGCTGAGCCGCTCGCCCCAGCCCGACCGTCCACGACGACAACCGTCGCACCCACTAAGGAGACCCACCATGGCCCGGTACTCATCCACCTGCGTATCGACGTCCAGATGACGGAGATCGAGTTCCACATCGAGACCCACGGACCGTCGCCCGCCGGCGGCTGAGGAGGCCTTCGTGTTGGTCGTCATCGCCCCCGACAAATTCAAGGGTTCCCTGGCCGCGCATGAGGTTGTCGAGGCCATCGCCGCGGGTATCCGCGACGTGATGGGTGAAAGCGCAGAGATCGTGTCCCTCCCCGTCGCTGACGGCGGGGAGGGCACGGTCGAGGTGGCCATCGCGGCCGGTTACGAGCGGCGCACCGCCATGGTGCGCGGCCCACTCGGCCACGGAGTCAACGCCCACTGGGCACTTCGCGATTCGGAGGCCGTCATCGAAATGGCGGCGGCCTCCGGCCTCGAACTCATCCCCGCAGCTGAACGCGACGGTCTCCGGGCCTCGTCGTTCGGCACCGGAGAACTGGTGCGCGAAGCACTGGATGCCGGGGCCAGCACCATCGTCCTCGGCGTGGGCGGCTCCGCCTCCACCGACGGTGGCGCAGGCATGCTGGAAGCCCTCGGGGTCAGGCTCCTTGCCGCCGATGGCTCCCTCGTGGGTCCCGGTGGCGGCCAGTTGGCCGACCTCGCACTGGTCGACGCTTCAGGGCTCGACCCGCGGCTGGCCGCCACGCGTCTTGTGCTGGCCAACGACGTGGACAACCCGCTCTGCGGACCCAGAGGCGCCGCTGCCGTGTTCGGGCCCCAGAAGGGCCTGACCCCGGACGCCATCCCCGTCATCGACGACGCCTTGATGCGCTGGGCGAACCTCCTCGGCGAGGCCATCGGGTTCCCGCCAGGAGCGGATCTGCTCCCGGGCGCGGGGGCGGCCGGCGGGGTCGGCTTCGCGGCCCTCGCTGGGCTCGGGGCTGAATCCCGGCCGGGGGCCCAACTCGTGGCGGAGCTCGTGGGCGTGCCTCAGGCATTGGTCGGGGCGGATCTCGCCATCACCGGCGAGGGCAGCCTGGACGAGCAATCCTTGGGCGGCAAGGCCCCGATGGGCGTGCTCGCCGCCGCCAAGAAAGCCGGGGTGCCCGCCGTGATCGTCTGCGGCAGGTCCCTGCTCGACGACGAACAACGGCAGGAAGCAGGATTCACCGCTCTCTACGCGCTCACCGACCGGGCCACCAGCCGGGAGGAGAGCATGCGCGAGGCGGCGAGGCTCCTGCGCGAGGTCGGACGAGAGATCGCGATGTCGATGTTGACGTCGCTTCCCCTGCGAAAAGGCCAGACATGACGAACGAGCAGTCGCAGGGCGGCGACGGGATCTGCAAGGTGCCGACGCGGAAGAGGCGCTGCACCAGCGCCGTATGCCGCCCTGCCGCTGGCCGGGCAGTTGCTGACCCGCGGCGAGCAGTGTCAGTCAGAGCTCTCCGACAGGGCCCCGCTCAGACCTTGGCTGCCCGGTACCCGGCCGCCTCTGCCGCGCTACGCGTCGCGAAGCACTCCTCGGGCTGCGTGCGGCTGTAGTAGCGCTGATCGGGCATGTGGTAGATCATCGAGTTCGCGTTGCCCTTGATGGGATATGCCGACGGGCAGTTCCAGCCATTCGGCGAGGCGGACCCCGACGTCGGCGCCGGGGCCACCGTGACGGGAGCTGCGATCGCCGCCGGCTTGGGCGCGACAGCTGCGCTGAGGAGCTGCTTGGGGCCTGGAGCCGGCGGCGCCAGGTACGGCGCAGGGGCCGGGATCATCGTCACGGCGGGCACCGTGGAGGTGGAGAAGCGCACCATCGAGTTGAAGACCTCCTTGGTCTCCTGCTTCACGACTCCCCCGGTCTCCGAGGCGACGGTGGCGACGATGTAGTTGCGGCACGCGCCCCGGCCGGTGGTCGCGGTGTCACACTCGGTACGCCACGTTCGGCCGTCGGCCGAGGTCCAGGAGCCGGTGGTGCCCAGCGGGTTCGACGCCCACGCCTGCCGTGCCGAAGGGAGGTAGGCGAGGTTGTTGAAAGCCCAGGTGTTCTGCTTGTACCACTGGCCGTTCTCCATGAAGACCTTGGTGGCGAAGATGTCCGTGGTGCACCGGATGATGGTCGCCGAGTAGTTGGAGCACCCCGTCTGCCAGTAGCGGTCGTTGATGAGTTGTACACCGGGCGTTGAGTACACGTCGCCCGTGGCGGCCTGTGCGGGCGCCGGGACCAGTAGCCCCGCCGTCGCTATGACGGCTGCGGCGATCCCCGCGAGAGTTTTGCGCATGGACATGAACATTTCCCCAATCACCGGGACCCCCGCCCGGTTCCGAGCAGTCTGACACAGCCGAACTGGGCGCCATCCCCCGGGGTGGGTCTATGCAGCCGAAAGGGTCAGACGCGGGCGCCGAGGAACCCGATGACCGACTCGAAGAACCTCGCGCCGTCCGTGGTGGGCGACGTGAGCGGCTCGACGTTGTGCTCCGGGTGCGGCATGAGACCGACGACGTTGCCGCGCTCGTTGGTGATGCCGGCGATGTCATTGGCGGAGCCGTTGGGGTTGTCCAGGTAACGGAAAACGATCTGGTCGTTGTCCTCCAGTTTGCGCAGCGTCTCCGGCGTGGCCTGGTAGTTGCCCTCGCCGTTCTTCAGCACGATGGTGATCTCGTCGCCCTTGGCGAAAGCAGCGGTCCAGACGGTGTCGATGGTCTCGACGCGGAGCCGCTCGTCGCGGCAGATGAACTGCTGGCCGGCGTTGCGGATCATGGCGCCTTCGAGCAGGTGCGCCTCGCAGAGGAGTTGGAAGCCGTTGCAGATGCCGAGGACGGGCATGCCCTTGTTCGCGGCGTCGATGATGGTGTCCATGATGGGACTGAAGCGGGCGATGGCGCCGCAGCGCAGGTAGTCGCCGTAGGAGAAGCCGCCGGGCAGGATGATCGCGTCCACGCCGTCGATCGAATCCGAGCCGTGCCACAGCGGGACGGCCTCGGCGCCGGTGAGTTGCACAGCGCGCAGCGCGTCGTGGTCGTCGAGCGACCCCGGGAAGGTGACGACGCCGATGCGGGTCATCAGTCGGTCACCACATCGAAGGATTCGATGACCGTGTTGGCCAGCAGGGTCTCTGCGGCCTGACCGATCTGCGCGAGCATCTCGGGGGTGACGTCGCCGTCCACCTCGATCTCGAAGCGCTTGCCCTGCCGCACGGACATCCCGTGGAAGCCCAGACGCTGCAGGGCACCGGTGACGGCCTTGCCCTGAGGATCCAGGATCTCGGGCTTGGGCATGACGTTGACAACGACGCGTGGCATGGGGGCAATCGTACCGGAAACGGGATGGGCGGCCCGAAGTGTCTCTCCGAGCCGCCCACGTCCTGTGTCTGATCAGCTGAACAACACGATGTTGTTCAGGCGCCAGCCGGTGTGCTGCTCGAACCGGTAGGCCCCGGCGGGTCCGGGCTCGGCCGACACCGCCGTCGCCCGGACGTAGGAGCGGCAGGCGCCATGGCCGGTGGCGGCCGTGTCGCACTCGGTTCGCCAGTCCCGGCCGTCGGAGGCCCGCCACTCGCCCGTGCGCGCGAGGGGGTTGCCCTCCCAGACCGCGCGTTCCACAGGGAGGTAGGTGAGGTTGTTGAACGCCCAGCCCTGGCGCACCTCGTACCGGCCGTCCATCTGGGTCACGGTGGTGGCCCAGATGTCGGTGCGGCAGCGCTCCGTGACCGAGTAGGTCTCGCAGTCGGTGTACCAGCGCCGGCCTCCCACGTCGTGGAGCCCGGGCAGCGTGTACGGGGCGGTGCGCCCAGCCGTCGCCTGCACGGTGTGCGTGACCACCGCCGTGGCGGTCACGGTGGGCGCCGGCCCCGGCATGGCGGTCTCAGTGACCACGGCTGTGGCGGTGACGGTGGGCGCCGGCTCCGGTGTGGCGGTCTCAGTGACCATGGCTGTGGCGGTCACGGTGGGCGTGGGGACGGGTACCGGATCAACGGCCGTCACGAGCACGGAGCCCGCGAAGGTACCCCGGCCGGTCACCGTGCTGTTCCAGGTGAGCGTGTACGCCCCCGGCTCCTCGAACACCAGCCGCCCGCCGAGAGTGCGGCTGACGGTGGCGGGCAGCGTCAGGGCCACGTCCGTCCCGTCGAGGTGCGTGATGGACGTCGCGCTCACGGCTCGGCCGGTGTCCACCTGCTGCTCCACGCTCTGGTAGCGCGCCCGTACCTTGCTCGCATCCGTGACCACGAGGTCCTGCAGCGGGCTGAGGTCGACGATGGCGTTGCTGCTCAGGTCGAGGGAGGTGAGCGAGTCGAAGGCCGCCAGCGGCGTGACGTCCGAGATCGTGTTCTTCGACACCAGCAGCGACGTCAGGGAAGGCAACCCGCTGAGCGGAGCCAGATCGGAGATCTGGTTGCCCTGGGCGGCGAAGGTCTGCAACGACGTGAGCCCACGCAGCGACTCGAGCGAGGAGAAACCGTTGTCGTGCGCCACCACCCGGGTGAGGTTGGGCATCCCGGAGAGGTCCAGCTCGGCGATGGAGTTGGCGTCGATGGTCAGGTCGCCGATCGAGTCGCTCACCAGGTTGCCGACGCTGGTCAACTGGTTACGGCTGAGGCCCACGGTCTTCAGCCGCAGCAGGGATGACAGCGCGCCGGCATCGGAGACTGCGTTGGAATTCAGCATGAGCGAGGTCAGATCGGTCAGCCCAGCCAGCGGCGTGACGTCGGCGATCTGGTTGGTCGCCAGCCACAGGGAGGTCAGCCCCGTGAGGCCGGCCAGCGCCGAGACGTCGGTCAGGCCATTGCCCGTCAGGGTGAGCGTCTCGAGGTTTTTAAGCCCGCTGAGCGGCGTCAGGTCCGCCACCTTGTGTCCGCTGATCGACAGCGACGAGATCCCGGTGAGGTGGTCAGCGCCGGTGACGTCCGTAATGGTGCGGTACTTCGACGCGGCGCAGGTCAGTTCACCGGTCAGCCCAGTCAGGAGCTTCTGCGAGAGTGGCTTGTCAGCCACGATCCCGAGCCGGTCGGTCAGGCACAGACGGAACTTCGCGTCCGGCACCTCCACCGCCGTCGGGTCGGTCACGGTCAGGCCTGCAGGCTCACTGCGCAGCGTCCCGGCCTCGTTCGTTGCCACTGCACGCACCTGGCGGCCGTCATCGGCCAACGCGACGGAGGCGAGCGTGAGGGTGGCGCCTGTGGCGCCGTCGACGGGGACCCAGGCGACGCCGTCGGTGGAGGACTCCCAGGTGATGACAGGCGTGGGCCGTGCCTTCACCGCTACGGTGAACCGCGCGTCGTACCCGGTCTCGGTGACCACATCCACCGGCTGGGCCTCGATCACCGGGGCGAACGGTGCGGGGTCCGGCAGTTCGCCGGGCGCGTAGCCGGCCCAGCGCGGAGCAACCCCGCCGAACACCGACGACGGCGACACCGACCAGCCCTCCACACTTCCGGGCTCGGGGGTGTAGCTGCCGGCACCCAGGTCGGAGAACGTCCAGCTTCCCCAGCCGGAGTCGTCACTCCAGTGCCGGTGCCAGTAGGTCCACCACTGCCCGTCGAGCACGAAATCGGCCCGGATGCCGTTGATGACCTTCACGAACGACGGGTTGTCCACCGTGAAACCGGCTGAGGCAAGTGCGGCTGAACCGGTGGCGAATTCCGTCGCGCAGCCGCCCAGGAGTTCACCGACCCCGGGGTCAACGAGGACCCAGACGTTGTCGTCGTAGATGCATTCGAGCACGTCCGTGTCCGTGAAGGTGAACTCGGTGTCGGCCCGGGCGACCGGTGGGAGCGAGAGCCCCAGGGCGAGGGTGAGGGCGCCCACGAGGGCGCGTTTGATGATGGTGGCGTGTTTCATGGCCTGTCCTTCTCGCGACGAGCGTGACCAGGGCAGCAGAGCCGCACCGGACGCAGCTCGCTGTCCGCGGCGAGTACTGATTCCTGGAACAGGTTTTGGTCCGGCTCGCCGGAGTGCGGGACTCCGGTCACGGTTGCGGGTCAGCCTGGGATTTGCACCCAGTTCGCCACCTGTCTGGGCAGCACCCTATCCCTTCTGTGCGGACGGGGTCAGGCGGCGAAGGCCGCCACCAGCTCTTCCAGGCTCACCTGCGGTTCACCCGCGACGGTGCCGTCCGGGTTGACGTCGACCTGGTGCAGCGCGTCGTCCGAATGCCAACAGACGCTCCAGTCGACCCGGGCCGTCAGGAGTTTCTCGATGGTGCGGTCCACAAGCTCTCCGGCTTCAGTGACCGAACAGTTGAGCCCGAGCGTCTCCTCCTGGCCCATCAGGAACACGGCGCAGGAATCCTCGTACCGGAAGGCGAAGATCGACTGGGTCTCGCCCAGCGGCGCGATGACCTGCAGGTGCTCGGTGGCTGCCGCCACCGTCGAGGCCAGCTGGCGTTCCAGCCCTCGGGCGCTGTTCGTGGAGACGGCCGGCGACAGCGGGAGATCCTCCGGCGTCATACCCAGCAGGCTGAGCGCGAGCCGGCCTTCTTCCCCAGAGGCCAACAGTTCCAGGAACTGCGGCAACGCCAATACAACTGCACCTTCGGATGTGGTCATCTTGCCCCCCAAGAATCGACACGGGTGGAAATCCACCGATTATCAACAATAACAGCCTAGAATGCCCGCGCGATACGCTCTGCTGCATGCCTTCCCGTCGCTCTGCAGTGCCACCGTTCGAGGTGATGACCGTCCTGGACCAGGTCGCCACGATGCGCGCCGCCGGCCGCGATGTGATCTCCCTCTGCGCCGGCGAACCCGCGGGCGGTGCGCCAGCGGCCGTCAATCGCGCCGCGGCAACGCTCCATGCTTCGGGGCGGGTGTTCGGGTACACCTCGGCGCTGGGCATCTGGCCCCTGCGCGTGGCCCTCGCAGAGCACTACCGACGCTGGTACGGGCTGGACATCGACCCTGCCCAGGTGGCAGTCACCACGGGTTCATCAGGAGGCTTCCTCCTGACCTTCCTGGCCGCGTTCGAGGCCGGTGACCGGGTGGCGCTGGCGCGCCCGGGCTACCCGGCCTACCGCAACATCCTCACGTCCCTCGGGTGCGAGGTGGTCGACATCGAGTGCGGCCCCGACGTGCGGTTCCAGCCGACCGTCGAGCAGCTCGCCGCAGCACACGCTGAACGGCCGTTGCAGGGGCTGATCCTCGCCTCCCCTGCCAACCCCACCGGGACCATGGTCAGCCGCGACGAACTGGCGGCCCTGGTGGACTGGTGCCGGGCCGAAGGCGTGCGGTTGATCAGCGATGAGATCTACCACGGCGTGACGTACCCCGTCGGCGGCCACCGCGGCACCTCCGCCTGGGAACTGAGTGGGGACGCCGTCGTGGTGAGTTCGTTCTCGAAGTACTGGGGCATGACGGGCTGGCGGATCGGGTGGTTGCTGCTGCCTGCCGACCTGGCCCCCGCGGTGGACGCGCTGGCCGGCAACCTCGCCCTCTGTCCCCCGGCACCGGCGCAGTACGCGGCGCTCGAGGCATTCACCGACGAGTCCTACGCGCAGTGCGACGCCGCGGTCGCCGGGTTCGCGGGGGCGCGCGGGCTGCTGCTGGCCGCGGAGGACCGGCTGAACTGGGGCGTGGCTGCGCCAGCGGACGGCGCCTTCTACTACTACGCGGACCTCGGCCCGCAGCTGGAGCGCTGGGCCGACTCTGGGGCCTACGCCTCGGCGCTGCTGGAGGCTACCGGGGTCGCCGTGACGCCTGGACGGGATTTCGACACCGTGCTCGGTGACCGCACCGTCCGGCTGTCGTTCGCTGCCGGCGCCCCCGCGATCGCTGAGGCGATCGAGCGGATCGTGGCCTTCCAGTCCTAGCCGGTCCTGGAGTTATCCACAGCTGCATCGATAGCCCTTGTGAAGATCGCCGGGGGCTCTATCTTTTAGAACATGCACGTGAATCGACGCAGTACTCAGGGGGCCCTGGAGGTCGCCCGGGAGGCGTTGTCGTCGATCGATCACAGCGAGCGCGAGGGGTTGACCGCGGCGGAGTTGGTGGGGCTGATGCAATTGGCCCGCAACCTGGCGGACCGGTTCTCCGCCTTGGCATCGACGGTGACCAGCGAGGTGGACCGCCGCAGGTCTGCGCGGGAGGCCACCGGCACGGAACTGACCGCGTTGATCTCCACGACGGAGGGCCTGGATTCACGGGATGCAGCGGGTCAGGTGTTTCAGGCGGCGGAGATCAGCAGACACGAACCCGTGCGCGACGCCGCCCTGGCCGGCAATATCTCACCGAAGCAGGCCGTCGCGGTGGCCAAGGGCATGGCCACACTCCCCGAGTTGCCGGTGGAGATTCAACGCAAGGTCGAAGAGGCCTACGTCGGCAGGGCGCTGGAGATCGGCGCCACACCACGCAAATTGAGGGACATCGCGCCCTTGGTGCTGGCGGAGGTGGCGCCGGAACTGCTCCCCTCACGG
This sequence comes from Tessaracoccus zhenghani, assembly GCF_055326325.1. Lineage (NCBI taxonomy): Bacteria > Bacillati > Actinomycetota > Actinomycetes > Propionibacteriales > Propionibacteriaceae > Tessaracoccus > Tessaracoccus zhenghani. The sequence continues at coordinate 450,889 of NZ_JBUZNQ010000001.1, forward strand.
GAGTCGGCGCAGGAGCACTTGGCCGCCCAGGCGGAGCGCGCCAGGGCCAGGCGGTATTTCGACTACTCGGACGACGGTGCGGGTGCGGTGAAGTTCCACGGCTGCCTACCCGAACTCGAGGCCGTGCCACTGTTGAAACTGGTGGAGGGCTACGTCGAGCGTGATCGCCGCGCCCAGCGCCGCCGGTTGGCCGGGCTGGCAGGGGCCAGGGCCAGCGCCTCGGACATCCGATCCCAGCGGGTGCTGGACCTGAACCGGACCCCCGGGCAGCGTCGCGCCGACGCCCTCCTCGCCCTGGTCGCCGACCACAGAGAGAGGCCGGTCGCCTCCGGAGACCGGCCACGAGTTGTCGTTGAGATGACGCTCCAGGAGCTGCGGGGGCAGGCGGAGGAAGCCCGGCTCCTGCCTGAGGGGAAGCAGGTCGCGGCAGGGGACCTGCGGCGGCTGCTGTGTGACGCCGACGTGATGCCCGCCGTCCTGGGTGGCCGCTCCGAGGTGCTGGACGTTGGCCAGGCGCAGCGGCTGGTGACCCCGGCGATGCGACGGGCGTTGACAATCCGCGACAAGGGCTGCATCTTCCCCGGTTGCTGCAAACCCGACGCCTCATGCGAGGCCCACCACGTGATCCCCTGGTGGGCCGGCGGTGCCACCTCGCTCCGAAACCTGGCGTTGTTGTGTCCCTTCCACCACTCCCAGGTCGAACCGGACAGGTACCGGCGATCCGATCAGTGGAAGGTCATCATGGACCCCCTCACCCAAAGGCCCAGAGTCGTCCCACCCGACAGGCAGTCGGTGTTCACCCGTAGGGGATCAGGATCGGCCAGGGGGCCCGACTAGGCGCGCCCGCGGGAGACGGTGGGGTCATCGGCGATGGAGAACCGCAGCGGGTAATCCGTGGCCACGCTGATGCCCACGCGCGGACCGGACACTGCCACGGGCGCGGGGCCGGTGCGGGGGCTCAGGAGCAGCCCGGTGGAGCCGTCGAGCGGCGCCCCGGTGTCCGCGAGCGTGATGCCCATGGCCACGGTGAGCCTGGCCGGGCCTGCGGCGAGGTCGTGATCGGTGCGGGTCCGCCCCTGCGCGGAGCGGCGGGCACGCGCTGTGTCCACTCCCTCGACGACCTCCCCGGCGCGCACCAGCACACCGGTGGCCGTGCCCTCAGGTCCCACCTTGATGTTGAAGCAGGTGTGGAGCCCCATATGCCGGTAGACGTAGGCGTGCCAGGGTGGGCCGAACATCGCCGCGTTGCGCGGGTTGGGGCCGCGGTAGGCGTGCGAGGCCGGGTCGTGCGGCCCCGCGTACGCCTCCACCTCCGTGATCCGCAGGGTCACCGGCCCCGGTTCGCGGTCGACCGTGAGGTGGGCGCCCAGCAGACCCCGGGCCTCCCGGGCCACGAGGTCGAGGGCCGCCAGGGCGTCGGCACCCAGGTGGGTGAACAGGATGTCGCGGGGAACCAGCACCCCTCCGACTCTACGTGTCTCCGCTAGCCTGAGAGCCAGTTCAATGACGAGCGGAGGCAAGACGAGCGGAGGCAACATGAGCAGGGTGTTACTGGCGGGCGAGTCCTGGGTCAGTGCCGTGGACGACCACAAGGGCTACGACGTCTTCCCCCATACGCAGGTCCACATCGGCTGCGCTGAACTGCTCGTGGCGCTGGCGGAGGCGGGGCACGAGGTCACCCACCTGCGCTCCCACGACGTGGCCACGGATTTCCCCCTCACATTGGAGGGCCTGGAAGCCTACGACGTGGTGATCCTCTCCGACGTCGGCGCCAACACCCTGCTCCTGCCGCCGGTCGTCTTCGAAGAGGGACGGAGGGCGCCCAACCGGCTGAAACTGCTCCGGGAGTGGGTGCTGCGCGGCGGCGGCCTGATGATGGCGGGCGGCTATCTCAGCTTCCAGGGCTTCCAGGCCAAGGCCAACTACCACGACACCGCCGTCGAAGAGGTCCTCCCCGTCACGATCCTCCCCTACGACGACCGCGTGGAAGCACCGGAAGGGGTGGAGGGCACCGTCGTCGTCGCGGACCATGACGTGACCCGCGGCCTCGATGGCACCTGGCCCGCGATCCTCGGCTACCAGAAGCTCACGGCGCGCGAGGACGCCACCGTGCTGGCGGAGGTCGAGGGGCGGCCCCTGCTGGTGGTGCGTCAGATCGGGGCCGGCCGCACCCTGGCCTACGCCTCTGACATCTCGCCGCACTGGGCGCCGAAGGAGTTCATGGCGTGGGCCGGGTACGGCCGTCTGTTCGGGAATGCGGTGACCTGGCTGGCGGGGTGACAGCCTAGAACGACAGGCGCTCGGGCTCCGGCCCGAGATCCGCCTCCTGCGGGTCCACCACCTGGAAGCCGTTGGCCTTGTAGGCCTCGTAGTCGAAGTTCTCGCACTCGTCGTAGCCGATGCGGTGGTAGTCGTAGAACCCGTCCCAGTCCTCGTAACCGTCGCCGAGTTCGGTCTCGAGGAACGCGTCGGCCATCGCCATCCCCAGGCGCGGAGCGATCCAGAAACCGCCCATCGCCAGCAGGTTGCAGTTGTTGGCGGCAGCGGCGCGCTTGGCGCTGTGCACCGTCTCGGCGACGGCGGCGTGCACGTGCGGCACCTTGCTGGCGGCGACATGGATGCCCATGCCGGTGCCGCAGAAGGCCAGCGCCTTGGTGAACTCGCCTTCGGCGAGCTTGGACCCGACCATGAACCCGACCCGGTGGTACATGGGGAGCCCATCCTTGAGCGGGGTCAGGTCTGTGACCGTCCAGCCCTTCTCCTCCAGGTGCTTCTTCACATGCTCCTTCAGGGGGAAACCGGCGAAGTCCGCCCCCATCACGACACGGCGCTCCTCAGTGGTCATCTTGATCACTGCTCCTTTCTCTTCCTGAAGCGGCTCCAGAAGTCACGCCCCAGGTCCTGCGTGCTGATGACGGTCAGCAGCACCGCTCCCCAGATGAGGGGGCGGTAGAAGTTGCTGATGTCGGGGAACATGTTGAGGCCCGACGACAGGATCTGGAGGATGGCGATGGCCAGCACGACGCCGATGAGCTTGCCGCTGCCGCCGTTGGGGTGCACGCCGCCGAGCACCACGATCAGGATGGTCAGCAGCGTGTAGGCCACGCCATAGTCGGCCTTGGCCGAGTTGTAGTTGGCGAGCATGACCAGGCCCGCCATCGAAGAGGCGAGGCCGGAGATCATGTAGGTGCGCAGCAGGAGGCTGGTGGCGTTGAGGCCACTGAACTTTGCGGCGGTGGCGTTGCTGCCGAGCATGTAGAGCTTCGAGCCGAACGCCATTCGATGCAGGATGAACCAGATGATGACCGCCACGACGACGAACACCACGAGTGGTGTGGGGACGCCGAGGACCTTCCCCCCGAACGTCTCGCCGTAGACAGGCGGCAGGCCCGACAGCGGCTTTCCCGCGGTGATGATGATCGCGATGCCGGTGAAGAGTTCGAGGGTGCCGAGCGTGACCAGGATCGCGGGGATCCGTACCTTGGCCACGAGGAACCCGTTGAAGAGCCCGGCCAGCGCTCCCATCACGAGGGAAACGACGACACCCACGGCGACACCGGTGGCCTGCTGCCCCGTGTCCGCGCCGGCCGGTGCCATGGTGAGCATGATGGACGCGGCGGCGATGGCGGTCATGTTCGCGATGCCGACCGACGACAGGTCGATGCCACCGGTGATCATGGTGAGCATCACGCCCAACGCCATCAGGCCGTACTCGGGGAACTGAACGCCCATGGACTGCCAGGTGCCCACGCTGATGAACGCGTCGGTCTTCACGATGAGGAAGAACGCCGTCAGCGCGATGAGGATGCCGAAGAGCCGGATGAGGTGCGCGTCCCGGGTGACCCGGGCTCGGCGCCGGCTGGTGGAAACGGTGGCTGTACTCATGTCAGTTGCCTCTCACTCCGCCACCAGGCGTTGCCGTCTGCGTCTACGCGTCAACTGCACGGCGGAGATGCCGGTGCCGACGATGATCAGCATGCCGAGGGCGAACCGCTGCCAGAAGGTGGGGATACCCATCAGGATCATGGAGTTCTGCACGATGACGATCAGCAGGGTGCCCAGCATGACGCCGGTCAGGGAGCCGGTGCCGCCGGTGATCGCAGTGCCGCCCAGCACGACGGCGGCGATGACCATCATCTCCATGCCGAGCAGGTTGGTGGGGTGCATCTGCCCCATCATCGAGGTCCGCACCAGGCCGCCCAGGGCGGCGATGACGCCGACGATGACGTAGAGCCAGAACTTGATGTTGCGCACCTTGAAACCCGCGCGGATGGCCGACGACTCATCGCCGCCGATGGCGTAGATGCCGCGGCCGAACATGGTGTAGCGCATCACGAAGAAGACGATGACCACCACGGCCACCAGGATCAGGAACGACACGGGCATCGACGACGTGAGTCCCGACGTCGGGTTCGTCGCCGTGAAAAGCGTCGCCCGGCCGAAGTCCTCCATGGACTGGGGCAGCTTGGGGATCTGCACCGATGACAGCGCGCCCTGCATGACGCCGGAGAAGACGTTGGCGGTGCCGAGCGTGATGATAAGCGTGGGCACCGCCACCGCCAGCCTGGCGGTGAACACGCCGTTGAACGCACCGAGCAGCGCGCCGAGGACGATCACCAGCGCAAACGGGATGAGGATGCTGCCCTGGAACCCGCTGTCCACGAGGTACCGGGTCACCGCGTAGACCGCGAGCGAGGCCAGCGCGGGGAACGACACATCGATGCCGCCGGACACCAGCACCATGTAGGTACCCACCGCGAACAGGCCGGGGACCACCATCGCGTTGGCGAGGTCGACGAGGTTGTTGGGGGTGAAGAACTGACCGCTGCGGGCCTGGATGATGAGGCTCACCACCACGATCACCAGGAAGACGTAGAATTCGTTGGCGCGGACGACCTTGTTCAGGAGACCCATGTCAGTTCTCCTTCGTGGCGCCGGTGATCATGGCCGACAGGTCGTGTTGTGAGATCTCCGTGGGGTCCACCTCGGCGACGATGCGGCCCTCCTGGAGCAGCAGCACCCGGTTGGTGACGCGGAGCAGTTCGGGGATGTCGTCGGAGATCACGATGATGCCCATGCCTGATTCGGCCAACTCCTTCAGGATCACGTGGATGTCGTGCTTCGAGCCGATGTCCACACCGACGGTGGGGCCGTTGAGGATGAGGACGTCCGGGTCGGTGGCCAACCATTTGGCCAGCACCACGCGCTGCTGGTTACCACCCGAGAGCGTGTTCACCGCGTTGTACGGGTTTTTCGTCGCGATGGCCAACTCGTCGACCCAGCGGTCGACCTCAGCCTGACGACGGCCCGGCCGGGTCACTCCCATGCCGGTGGAGAGCTTGTCGATCTCGGAGATCACGATGTTGTCCCCGATGGACCGCTCGAGCATGAGGCCCTCACTGAGGCGGTCCTCGGGCACGTAACCGATCCCGTTGGCGATGGCGTCGCGGATGCTGCGGAGCGTGACGGGCTTCCCGCCCACCTTGAGTTGACCGCTGTCGGGGGTGAACACGCCGAAGAGGGTGAGGGCGAGCTCGGTGCGGCCCGAGCCCAGGAGGCCGGTGACACCCAGCACCTCGCCCTTGCGCAGCGTGAAGCTCACGTCGTGGAACGCGTCCTTGAGGCTCAGGCCCTCGGCTTCGAGGGCGATCTCGCCGGGCCCACCCGTCGGCGCGGTGGTCTCCTCGCTGACGTCGCGGCCCGTCATGTACTGGGCGAACTTCTGGTGCGTGAGTTCCTCCGGGAGGGAGGTGATCACGAGCTTGCCGTTGCGGATGATCGTGAACCGCTCCGAGATCTCGAAGACCTCATCGAGTTTGTGGCTGACGAACAGGATCGCGATGCCGCGCGCCTGCAGGTCGAGGATGACCCGGAACAGCGCGGCGACCTCGCGGTCGGTCAACGCGGTGGTCGGTTCGTCCATGATGATGAGTTTGGTGTCGGTCAGCAGCGCCCGGGAGATGGCGACGAGCTGCTTGTCCGCCACCGACAGGTCCGAGACGCGGGCGTCGAGGTCGATCGAGAAGTTGATCTTCGAGACGGCCTTCTCCGCGATCTGCCGGAACCGCTTCCAGTTGACGAACATGCGCCGCTCGGACAGTTCGCTGGTGAGGGCCAGGTTCTCCATCACGGTGAGGTTCGGGAACACCGAGAAGTCCTGGTAGATCACCTGGATGCCGTGGTGGATCGCCTCGATGGGTGTGAGCTTCGAGTGCGAGCGACCGTTCAGGATGATCTCGCCCTCGTCGGGCTCATACACACCGGAGATGACCTTGATCAGGGTCGATTTCCCTGAGCCGTTCTCGCCGGCAAGGCAATGGATCTCGCCGGGATGGATCTCGAAATCGATGTGATCGAGCGCCTTCACTCCCGAGAAGGCCTTGCTGACTCCCCGGACCGCGATCACCGGTTGCGTCATTGTTGTTCCTCCAGAGGTAGGGGCGTACGGGGCCCGGTGCGGACCCCGTACGCCTTGGGTGCGGGTGGATCAGAAGCCGAGGCTGTCGACGTTCTCCGCGTTGATCACGATCCAGCCGGCGCCCTCGAGTACCTTGTCGCTCCCCTCGGCGAACTTGAGGTCCTCATAGCCCTTGACGCCGAGGTCCAGCCCGTCCTCGATCGGGGTCCCGTCGAGGACGGCCTTGGCCAGGGAGGCCATGGCGTAGCCGGCATCGGCCGGATCCCACAGGGTGAGTGCGGCGACGAGGCCCTTCTCCAGGATCTCCTTGTTGGCGGCGGGCATACCGGTGCCCGCGGTGAAGACCTTGCCCTTGAGGCCGAGTTCCTCGATGGCCCGCGCGACGCCGGGGGCGTCGAACGACGAGGTGCCCATGATGCCCTTGAGCTCGGGATACTTCTTGAGCAGTTCCTTGGCCGTCTGGTAGGCGACTTCGCCGTCGTCCTGCGACTCCACCCGGGCCTCGGCCTCGAGCAGCGTCATGTTGGGGTACTTCTCCTTCTGGTGCGCGACGCCGCCGTCGGCCCATTCGTTGTGGGACGCATTGGTGACGTGGCCGACCATCGTCGTGTAGACGCCCTCTTCGCCCATGGCCTCGGCGAGGTTGTCCATGATGAAGCCGCCGTAGGCCGTGTTGTTGAAGGCCTCGATGTCGTACTGGGTGTTCTGCTGGCTCGCGCCCTCGTGGGTCACGACGACGATGCCGGCGTCCATGGCCTCCTTGAGGACAGGCTCCAGTGCCCCGGGATCGACCGGGACCACGCCGATGGCGTCGACCTTCTGCGCGATGAGGTCGCGGATGACCTGGGCCTGCATGGTGGCGTCGGTCTCCGAGGGGCCCTTCTGGTAGACGTCCAGGCCAGAGTCCGCGGCGTACTTCTTGACGCCCTCCTCCATGCGGACGAACCAGGGGTTGGTGGAGTCCTTGGGCACGATCACGATGGTGTACTCGCCACCGCCGTCACCGCCCGCGGCGGTGGATTCACCGGCCGCAGGCGCTCCGGTGGAGGTGGTGTCCCCACCACCTCCACAGGCGGTCAGGCCGATCGCAGCCGCGCCTGCGAGGCCGCTGATCTGGATGAAAAAGCGCCGCTTCATGAGTGGGTCCTTTCGACGGTCAATCCGGCAACACTGCCGTGATTGAAGCGCTTCAAATGTCTTGCGCAAGAATGTACTCTCACGTTCGAGGGCCCGGAAGGGCTCCGCGAAGATCGATGCATTTCTGTGACATTCACCGGAGCAGCCATGAGAGATACCGGTCCAGACCAAGTGGCCCGCCTCAGAGTCAGCATCGCTGACGTCGCTGCCCGGGCGCGCGTCTCGACCGGCACCGTGTCCAACACGCTGAACCATCCCGAACGGGTCATGGAGACGACCCGTGAACGCGTCATGGCAGCGGTGCGCGAACTGGGATTCATCCCCAACCAGTCCGCCCGCGTCCTCACGGGTGCGCCGAGCAAGACCCTCGGGCTCGTGGTGGTGGACGTGCTCAGCCCGTTCTACATGGAGGTCGCCCACGCGGTGGAGCGCACCGCATCCGAGGCCGGTTACGTGATGATCCTCTGCAACTCCGAGAACGAGCACGACCGCGAGGCGGAACTCCTGCAGGTCCTGACCGCACAGCGGGTGGCGGGCGCCCTCGTGAGCCCGGCCGGCGGCGGCTCCCCCGCCGCGGAGGCCGGCACGCCCACCGTCCTGATCGACTACGAGGACGACGACCACCCCTGCTCGGTGCGGGTGGACCACGTCGCCGGGGGCCGGATGGCGGCGCAGCACCTGATCGGCCTGGGGCACCGGGACATCGCCTTCGTCGGCGGCCTCCCCACGCTGCGGCAGTTCGAGGAACGCGTCCGCGGTTGTCAGGAGGCGATGGCCGACGGCAGCCTGGACCCAGGCACCCTGCGCGAGATCCGCAGCGACGGCATCGGCATCGAGTCCGGCAGGTTGAGCGCCGGGGCCATGCTGGAGGCGGGGACACTGCCCACCGGCATCATCTGCGGCAACGACATGCTGGCCTTCGGCGTCTACCGCGGCCTCGCGGGCGCCGGTGTGCGGGTGCCGGAGGACGTCGCGCTGGTCGGCTACGACGATGTCGACTTCGCCGCGAACTGGATCGTGCCGCTCACCTCGGTGCGTCAGCCCACCCGCGACATGGGCGAGACCGCCGCGCGGCTGCTGATCGACCACGTGACCCATCCCGGGCACGAGCACCAGAGGGTGGTGCTGGAACCCGTGCTGGTGGTCCGCCGGTCGTCGGGCTGCTACGAGGAGTAGCCGGGCATCTTCAGCAGGCGGCACACGTCGTCGTGGAGCGGCGACACGGGCAGCTCACGGCCATCGGCCTGCGTGACGCGCGCGGCCAGACGGCCGCTGGACAACAGCCAGACACCCCGGGCCCGGAAGAGGTCCTCGACGGTGATGGGCTTCACCTCCACGCTCAGCCCGGCCGCGGGGCCCTCGTCGAGCAGCTCGGCGATTGTGATGGAGCGCAGGATGCCCTCGAGCGGCGGCGTGGTGAGCACCCCGTCGAGGTCCAGCACGACGCTGGAGGTGGGGCCCTCGAGGATGGTGCCCGACGGGGTGATGAAGATGACGTCGTCCGCGCCGTTGGCGATGGCGTAGCGGCGCGCGGCCATGTTGATGCCGTAACTCAGGGACTTGGCGCCGGGCAGCAGCCATGGCAGGTCGACGATGCCTGAGCCTTCAAAGCCGCGGTCGAGCATCAGGACGCGCACCCCGTCGCGGCGCTCACGCAACGTGCGCTCGTCCATGGGGGCGGCCATCACCCAACCGTTGGGCTCCTCGATGCCCTCGGCCCCACGGGTCATGATGAGGCGCAGCACCGCTTCCCGGTCGGCGTGCCAGTCCCACGCCCGCACGACGGCCTCGATCGCCCGCCGGTAACCGGCGGCATCCGGCGCAGGCAGGTGCAGGATCTCGGCAGACCTCGCCAGACGCGCGAGGTGTTCCTCGACATGGAGCGCGGCCCCGTCGACGGCGAGCAGCGCGTCGAACACCCCGTCGCCCCGGACGACGCCCTGGTCGTCTGCGCGGACGATGGGCTGGGAGGGGTCGATGATCGTGCCGTCGAGGAGTGCAACCATGCGGATAGCCATGGCTGGAACTCTACGCGGCCGCCGCTCAGGCGGGGCCTGCCTGGCCGAGCAGGTCCTCAGCCTGCCGCCGGTGGGCGGCCGGGTCGATTCCGTGCTCGGCCAGCCAGGAGTCGTGGCCGTAGGTGGCCGCGTAGCGCTCGCCGGAGTCACAGATCAGCGACACGATGCTGCCGCTCTCCCCCGCCTCCTGCATCTGGCGGGCGATCTGCAGGGTGGCCCACAGGTTGGTGCCGGTGGAGGGCCCGACGGTGCGGCCCAGCACGCCGGTGACGGCCCGGGCCATCGCGACGGAGGCACCGTCCGGCACGGCGATCATGCGGTCGACGACCCCCGGGACGAAGCTCGGCTCCACCCGGCTGCGGCCGATGCCCTCGATGCGCGAGCCGCGGTCCGTGTGCACGCCAGGGTCGCCGTCGCGCCAGCCGGGCAGGAACGCGGAGAAGTCCGGGTCCGCCACCGCGAGGCGGGTGTGGTGACGGCGGTAGCGCACGTACCGCCCGATGGTGGCGGCCGTGCCGCCGGTGCCGGCGCTCACCACGACCCACGACGGGATGGGATGACGCTCAAGCTCCAGTTGGGAGAAGATCGAATCGGCGATGTTGTTGTTGCCCCGCCAGTCCGTGACCCGCTCGGCGTGCGTGAACTGGTCGAGGTAGTGCCCCCCGGTTTCGCTGGCGAGGCGGGCGGCCTCGTCGGAGATGGCCGTCGGGTCGTCGACGAGGTGGCAGGTGCCGCCGGCGCGTTCGATGAGGCCGATCTTCTCCCCACTGGTGGAACGCGGGATGACGGCGATGAACTTCAGCCCCAGCAGCCGCGCGAAGTAGGCCTCACTGACGGCCGTGGAGCCGCTGGAGGATTCGATGACGGTGGTGTGCTCATGGATCTGCCCGTTGCACAGCGCGAAGAGGAACAGCGAGCGCGCCAACCGGTGCTTGAGCGAACCCGTGGGGTGCGTCGACTCGTCCTTGAGGTAGATGTCGACGTCGGGGTAGGCCCGCAGCGGGAGCCTGAGCAGATGCGTCTCCGCGGAGCGGTTCGCGTCGGCCTCCACCTTGCGGATGGCCTCGTGGACCCAGGCGCGGTCCACGGCGTCCGAGCGGTCGATGTCCTGGCCAGGTGTCATGTCAGGCCGCCGTGAAGTCCTCGCCCGTCAACCGGCGGTAAGCCTCGAGGTAACGGCTGCGGGTGGCGTCGACCACGTGCTCGGGCAGTGCCGGCGGCGGGGTGTCGGAGGCCCTGTCCCAGCCGGAGTCCTTCGCCAGCCAGTCACGCACGTACTGCTTGTCGAAGCTGGGCAACGACTCGCCCGGCGCCCAGAGGGCCGCGTCCCAGAAGCGCGACGAATCCGGGGTGAGCACCTCGTCGGCCAGCACCAGCGTGCCGTCGGGGCGGCGGCCGAATTCGAACTTGGTGTCGGCCAGGATGATGCCGCGCTCTGCGGCGATCTCGGCTGCCCGCGAGTAGATCCGCAGCGTGAGGTCGCGCAGCTGTGCAGCGAGCTCCTCGCCGTGGATGCCGGCGATGGTGGCGTAGTCGACGTTCATGTCGTGCTCCCCCATCGGCGCCTTGATGGCCGGCGTGAAGATGGGCTCGGGCAGCTTGTCGCCGTCGCGCAGGCCCTCGGGCAGCGGCACCCCGCACACCGTGCGCGACTCCTGGTACTCCGTCCATCCGGACCCGGTGAGGTAGCCGCGCGCGACGCACTCCACCTCGACCATGTCCAGCGACTCCACCAGCGTGGCGCGGCCGGCAACCGCCTCGGGTACCTCCGTCGAGACGACGTGGTTCTCGACGAGGTCCGTGAGCTGGGCGAACCACCACAGCGACAACTGGGTCAGGATCGCGCCCTTGTCGGGGATGAGCGTGCTCAGCACGTGGTCGTAGGCCGAGATGTTGTCCGTGGCGACCATCAGGATGCGGCCGTCCGCTTCGTACAACTCGCGGACCTTGCCCGCGTGCAGGAGGGGGAGGTTGAGGAGGTGCCCGTACTGACTCACCGGGTGAGCGTACCAATCCCCGCGCCGTCGCCCTGCGCCTGATCGAAGTCCTCTTCGATCAGCGCCCTGTTCACCGCACCGCCCGTCATGCCCCCGGCTCCCAGCCCGCCGCGCATGTGCGCCGCCTAGGGGTTGTGTGGGCTGCCAATGTCCACCACGAGGACCCGACGACCGGCGTGCCCATGCCGGAGATCTGCCAGGCATTCTTCAGAATCGCCTGAGGGCGCACCGAGGCCCCGTCAGGCGACCAGCGCTGGCGCCGCCGGATCCGCGTGCCGCGGCACAGTGACGGTGTGGTCCCCGTTCACCCGCGCCACCAGGAGATCCGCGAGGGCCCCGGTGTCGCCGAGGGCGCCGGGCACCATGTCGATGCCGAGCGCCGCGCACCGCTCAACCATGCGGTCGCGCAGGATGCCCTCCGCCACCATGAAGCTCACCGCGACCACCCGCGACGCCTCGTCGCGCAGGCGCGGGACGACCTCTTCGACGGCGTCCCCACCGTCGAGCGCCGCCACGGCCCAGCGGCCCCAACCCAGCCGGGGCGAGGCGGCGATGGTCTCGGCCACCGCAGTCACGGCGGGGCGGTCGGAGGATCCTGCGACGAACACCAGCACCGCGGTGTCCGGTTCCGGCGGCACACCGGCCGCAGCGAGCGCCTCCTCGCAGGCCGCGAGCAGGCGAGAGTCCGGGCCGAGGGGCGGCGTCGGCGTCACCGGGGAACCGTGCGCCCCGAGCGCCGCCACGGCGGCCGGGATGTCGACCCTCGCGTGGTAGGCCTTGGTCAGCAGCACGGGGGCCGCGACGGCGGGCCGGCCCTGCAGTGCATGGGCCACGTCATCGATCGTCGGGCCGTGGTGGTCCAGGTACGACGTGTGCACCTCGCGGCCCGGCTGGCGCAGCCGCACGGCGTCGGCGATCCGCTCGATGGCGGCCGCGTGGCGCGGGTCCGGCGAGCCGTGCGCGATGAGCACGACGTCCATCAGATCTCCGCCCCCGCGTAGCGGTCCGGGGCGTCTGCCATCCCGGCGGCCATGGTGGCACCGTCGGCTTCGTCGATCAACAGGAACGCTCCGGTGCGCCGCAGCTCGTGGTAGTCGTCGATGGGCAGGTCGTCGGCCAGCCGGATGCGGACGCGGCCGATGTCGTTGAGCTCCAACTGCTGAGGGGCTCGGGTGTATTCGACGGCCTCGATGTCGAGCTGGTCCAGGATCTCCTCCACCAACGCGCGGACGGTGCGGGTGCCGGCCCGCAGAAGCACGCGGTCGCGGGGGCGCACCGGACGCTCGGAGAGCACGCACACCATGCCGCTGACGGTGCGGGTGACGTGCCCGGGCGATTCCGCAGAGGCGAGCAGGTCGCCGCGCGAGATGTCGATGTCATCTGCCAACCTGACCGTCACGGACTGCGGCGCGAAGGCCTCAGTGAGCTCGCGCACCGTGCCGTCGGCCTGGCCCTGGTCGATGCCGATGACGCGCGAGCGGCGGCCGGAGGGCAGCACAGCGATCTCTTCGCCCACCCTGACGATGCCGGCAGCGATGCGCCCCGCGTAGCCCCGGTAATCGCGGTGCCCCTCGGATTGCGGGCGGAGCACTGCCTGGACGGGGAGCCGCAGCGGCTGAGTGGCCGGGTCTGTGCCCACCGGCACCGCTTCGAGGTGCTCGAGCAGAGTGGGGCCCGAGTACCAGGGGGTGTTGGCCGAGCGCTCCACCACGTTGTCGCCCAGCAGCGCCGAGAGCGGCACCGCCAGCACGTCCTGGATGTCGAAACGCGCGGCCACAGTGCGGGCATCGGCGACGATCTCGGTGAAACGGGCCTCGTCCCAGCCGACGAGGTCCATCTTGTTCACCGCGATCGCCACGTGCCGCACGCCGAGCAGCCCGGTCACCGCGAGGTGCCGGCGCGTCTGTTCGACGACGCCGTGGCGCGCGTCCACCAGAATCAGCGCCAGCTCTGCCGTCGAGGCGCCCGTGACCATGTTGCGGGTGTACTGCACGTGGCCGGGGGTGTCGGCGAGCACGTAGGAGCGGTTCGCCGTCGAGAAGTAGCGGTACGCCACGTCGATGGTGATGCCCTGTTCGCGCTCGGCGCGCAGACCGTCGGTCAGCAGCGCCAGGTCCGGGCCCTCGAGCCCGCGCTCGCGGGAAACCCGGTCCACGGCGTCGAGCTGGTCCGCCAGCACGGATTTCGTGTCGTACAACAGCCGGCCCACGAGCGTGGACTTGCCGTCGTCGACGGAGCCCGCGGTGGCCAGACGGAGAAGGTCGTGCGTGCTCATCAGAAATACCCCTGCTTCTTACGGTCTTCCATCGCAGCCTCGGAGAGGCGGTCGTCGGCACGCGTGGCGCCGCGTTCCGTGATCCTCGAGGCAGCCACCTCGAGGATGACGTCCGACACCTCGCGCGCGTCGGATTCGACGGCGCCGGTGCAACTCATGTCGCCGACGGTGCGGTAGCGCACCGTGCGGGTCTCGAGCGTCTCCCCGTTGGTCGGGCCGCCCCAATCGCCTGGTGCGAGCCACATGCCGTCACGCTGGAACAGTTCGCGTCGGTGGGCGTAGTACAGGCTGGGCAGTTCGATCTGCTCCCGCTCGATGTAGCGCCAGACGTCCAGCTCCGTCCAGTTGGACAGCGGGAACACCCGCACGTGTTCACCCGGGGCGTGCCGGCCGTTGTACAGGTCCCAGAGTTCGGGGCGCTGCCGACGGGGGTCCCAGGCGCCGAACGAGTCGCGCAGCGAGAAGACGCGCTCCTTGGCTCGGGCCTTCTCCTCGTCGCGGCGGCCGCCCCCGAAGACGGCGTCGAACCGGCCCTTCTCAATGGCATCGAGCAGCGGCACCGTCTGCAGCGGGTTGCGGGTACCGTCGGCGCGCTCACGGAGCCGGCCGTCGTCGATGTAGTCCTGCACGCTGGCCACGTGGAGCCGGGCGCCGACGCGCTCGACCGTGCGGTCACGGTAGTCGAGCACCTCGGGGAAGTTGTGCCCGGTGTCGACGTGCAGGAGCGAGAACGGCAGCGGCGCCGGCGCGAAAGCCTTGAGCGCCAGGTGCAGCATGACGACGGAGTCTTTGCCGCCGCTGAAGAGGATCACCGGCCGTTCGAACTCGCCCGCGACCTCGCGGAAAATGTGGATGGCCTCTGACTCGAGGTGTTCCAGGTGACTCAGGATGTAGCTCATGTGTGTAGTCCGCATTCCGTCTTGTTCTTGCCCGACCAACGGCCGGCCCGGGGATCCTCACCGGCCGCGACCGGCCGGGTGCAGGGCTGGCAACCGATGGACGGGTAGCCCTTCTGGCGTAGCGGGTTGAGGTGGACGTCCTCCTCGAAGGCGAACCGTTCCACGTCGTCGTCCGTCCACGCCGCGATGGGGTTGATCTTGATCATGTCGCGCTTGGCGTCCCAGCCCACGAGCGTGATGTCCGTGCGGGTGGGCGCGTCGACGCGGCGCATGCCCGTCACCCAGGCGCTGTGCCCACTGATGGCGCGCTCCAGGGGCTCGACCTTGCGGATCGCGCAGCAGTTGTCGGGGTTGGACTCGAAGAGCCGTGGCCCGTGCTGCGCGTCCTGCTCGTCGACGGTGAGCAGCGGCAGGACCGTGCGGAGCCGGACCCGGCCGGCGTAGTGGTCGCGCGTCTCGAGGGTCTCCGGGAAGTGGAAGCCCGTGTCGAGGAAGAACACGTCGAGCGACGGGGCGCTCTGGGCGATGAGCTCGACGAGCACCTCGTCGCCCATGGACGAGGCGGCCGTCACATCGCTGCCGAACGCGTCTGCCGCCCAGATGAGCACCTCGCGGGTGAGCGCCACCCGCCCGAGGTGCCCCTGATACCGCTCATCGGCCTCCAGCGCCGTGAAACGCGCCTGCGCTTCAGCCGCGGTGTCGAGGAGGGTCATCGGAGGTCGTCCTCTTCTGCGCGGTGCGCCCACTGACGGAAGGATTCGCCGTCGATGCGCTGCGCGAGGAAGGTGCGCGCGAGCCGCTCGATGTACTCCGGCAGGTCTTCGGCGGTGACCTTCAGCGCCCGCGTCTTGCGCGCGAGCTGGGGCTCGAAGCCCAGGCCGCCGCCCAGGTGCACCTGGAAGATCTCCGTCAGGTTGCCGTCGGCGTCCTGCTGCACCATGCCCTTGAGGCCGACGTCCGCCACCTGCGTGCGGGCGCAGGCGTTCGGGCAACCGTTGACGTGGATGGTGAACGGTACGTCGAAATCGGGCAGGCGGGCCTCGAGTTCCTCGACGACGGTGCGGGCCCGCGCCTTGGTCTCGACGAGCGCCAGCTTGCAGAACTCGATGCCGGTGCAGGCCATCACGCCGCGGCGGAACTCCGAGGGTCGGGCCTGCAGGTCCAGCGGGTTGAGCGCCGCGACGAGGGCCTCCGTGTTCTCCAGGGGGACGTCGAGCACCAGCAACTTCTGGTGCGGAGTGAGGCGGACGCGCCCGGACCCGTACTGCGATGCCAGGTCGGCGATGCGCTTGAGACGCGTGCCGGAGACGCGGCCGGCGATAGGGGCCACGCCCACCCAGAACAGCCCGTCGTTCTGCGGGTGGATGCCGATGTGGTCGCGGCGTGCCTGCGACACGTCGGGGGCCGGACCGTCCACGAGGCGGCGGTGGAGGTACTCGTCCTCCAGCACCTTCCGGAACTTCTCAGGGCCCCAGTCCGCCATGAGGAACTTGAGGCGTGCCTTGTTGCGGAGGCGGCGGTAGCCGTAGTCGCGGAAGATCGACGTGACGCCGGCCCACACGTCGGGGATCTCGTGCAGCGGGACCCACGCGCCCAGCCGCTGCGCGAAGATCGGGTTGACGGACAGGCCGCCGCCCACCCAGAGGTCGAAGCCGGGCCCGTGCTGCGGGTGCACCACGCCGACGAACGAGATGTCATTGGCCTCATGCACGATGTCGAGCGTGGTGTTGCCGGAGATGGCGGTCTTGAACTTGCGCGGCAGGTTGGAGAACTCCGGGTTGCCGATGTAGCGCTCCAGGATCTCCCGCACGGCCGGGGTGCCGTCGACCAGTTCATTGGCCGCGATCCCCGCCACCGGGGAGCCGAGAATCACCCGGGGCACGTCGCCGCAGGCCTCGGTGGTGGAGAGCCCCACCGCTTCGAGACGCTCCCAGATCTCCGGCACGTCCTCGATGCGGATCCAGTGGAGCTGGATGTTCTGGCGGTCCGAGATGTCCGCGGTGTCGCGCGCGAACTCGGAGGAGATGCCGCCGATCACCCGCAACTGTTCGTTGGACAGGGCGCCGCCGTCGGAGCGCACGCGCATCATGAAGAATTCGGCGTCGAGCTCCTCGGGCGCCAGCGTGGCCGTCTGGCCACCGTCGATGCCCTCCTTGCGCTGCGTGTAGAGGCCCCACCACCGCATGCGGCCCCGGAGGTCGTCACCAGGGATCGACGCGAAACCCTGCTTTGAGTACACGTCGATGATCCGCTGGCGGACGTTCAGGCCGTCGTCGGCCTGCTTGAGTGCCTCGTTCGGGTTGAGCGGGGTCTTGTCGCCGTCCGCCCACGCGCCAGTCACCTGTACGCGCTTGGGCCGCGCTGCCACATCTGTCATGGGGGGTCCTTCTCTAGGGCCTTGTCACCCGCCCACAACCTCCCAGGGGGCCCACGTCATTCCCCACATCGCCTCCAGCGAACATGTCAATCGTTCAACTACGCGTCACGGGTACGCCCCGTGCGGTACCCCCGCCCTCGACGGCGATACCGTGGATGCCGATGAGGCCGAGGAACACGGTGTCATAGGTGCCCCGCACCGTGACCTGCGCGCCCGAGGCCTGCGTGAGCCGGACGTCCGCGGTGTAGCCGGCTGCCTGGGCGAACCCGAGGGCCGCGCGCTTGCCGGCCGCGATGTCCAGCCTGACGCCGGCGTCCGTCAACGACACCTGGTGGGTGGCGGCGCGGGCTGCCTGGGCCGCGATCTCCCGGGCCTCCTGCTCGGCTGCGGCGTGGCCGGCGAAGTCGACGCCGAGGCCGACGGTGACGATGAAGGCGGGGAGGGCCACCGCCGTCCAGACGGACAGCGACAGCCCTCTCTCGTTTCTGCGGCGCATGCCGCCATTGAACAGGCCTCCCGGGTCACCGTGTCCGGCGCCGCGGGTCAGGGTGTGGACAACTCAGAGCACGGCACCCGGGCGGTAGGCCGCGGCCTCGGGATCAGCCTCGACGATCTCAGCCACCCGGGCGGAGATGCGCGCCACCTGCGCCTGAGCCGTGCCGGCCAACTCGAGTGGGCTGCCCACGAGCCCGCCCAGTTCGTCGCGCGTGAGGCCGAGCCTGTCGTCGGAGGCCAGCCTGTCGAGCAGGTCGTTGGTGCGCGCGCCCTTGCGCAGATCCAGCGCCACGGCGACGGCGTGCTCCTTGATCGCCTCGTGCGCCACCTCGCGGCCGACGCCCTTGCGCACGGCCGCCATCAGTACCTTGGTGGTGGTGAGGAAGGGCAGGTAGCGCTCGAGTTCGGCCTCGATGACCGCCGGGAAGGCGCCGAAGTCTGCCAGCACCGTGAGGAAGGTCTCGAACAGACCGTCGAGGGCGAAGAACGCATCGGGCAGCGCCACGCGGCGCACCACGGAACAGGAGACGTCGCCCTCGTTCCACTGGTCGCCGGCCAACTCCCCGAGCATCGAGACGTAGCCGCGCAGGATGACGGCCAGGCCGTTGACGCGCTCGCAGGAGCGGGTGTTCATCTTGTGGGGCATGGCCGACGAGCCCACCTGGCCCTCCTTGAAGCCCTCGGTGACCAGTTCGATGCCGGCCATGAGGCGGATGGTGGTGGCCACGTTCGAGGGGGCGGCGGCGATCTGCGCCAGGGCGGTCACCGCGTCGTAGTCCAGCGAGCGCGGGTAGACCTGACCGGTGGAGGTGAACACCGCTCCGAAGCCCAGTTCCTCGGCGATGCGGCGCTCCAGCTCGGCCAGCTTGTCGGCGTCGCCGCCCAGGAGGTCCAGCATGTCCTGCGCCGTCCCGACGGGGCCCTTGATGCCGCGGGCCGGGTAGCGGGCGATGAGGTTGTCCAGCCGGTCCAGCGAGACGAGCAGTTCGTCGGCGGCGGTGGCGAACCGCTTGCCGAGCGTGGTGAGTTGCGCGGCGACGTTGTGCGAGCGGCCGGTGAGGGGCTGGTCGGCGTACTGCGTGGCCAGGCGGGCGAGCTCGGAGAGCGTGGCGACGACGCGGACGCGCACCACCCGCAGCGAGTCGAGCACCTGCAACTGCTCTATGTTCTCGGTGAGGTCGCGCGAGGTCATGCCCTTGTGGATGTGCTCGAACCCGGCGAGCGAGTTGAACTCCTCGATGCGGGCCTTGACGTCGTGGCGGGTGACGCGTTCGCGTTCATCGATGGAGGCCAGGTCCACCTGGTCGACGACGCCCTCGTAGGCCGAGATGACCTGGTCGGCATCAGCGCCACCGAAGTCGACGCCGAGGTCGCGCTGGGCGCGGAGCACGGCGAGCCACAGCTTCCGTTCGGAGATGATCTTGGCCTCCGGGGCCCAGATCTGGCGCATCTGCGTCGATGCGTAACGGTTGGCCAGCACATTGGGGACGCTCATGGCGCGTAATCCTATCGTCCGGGCACCTTCGGACATTTTGACCGCGCGAAAAACAGGCACCGTGCCCGGCAGGGGGCGACGTGTGCCTGTCTCGCACGCTCCAGCTATGTCACCGCGCGGTGAGCGCTCCCACGAGGTGGGGCTTGCCCTCTTTGTTCACCACGGCGAAGGTGGAGGTGCCGTCGTGACCCGCGGCGGTGAAGCCCACCTTGCCGGGCAACATGATGGGTTTGGCGAACTGCACCTGCACTTCGTACGCCTCCGGCAGGCGACCTCCCAATGCGGCCACCGCCCGCGCATGCGTCCACATGCCGTGGATGATCGGGCGCGGGAAGCCGAAGAGTCTCGCCGTGAGCGGGTACAGGTGGATGGGGTTCGAGTCACCGGAGACCCTGGCATACTGGCGGCCGAGATCCGCGGGCAGCCGCCACAGTTGCGACGGCGCCGTCGTGGGCGCAGGCAGGCGCACCGACTTCCCTGGTTCGCCGTCGACCTTCGCGCCGGTGGCCAGATAGTTGGAGGTGCCGCTCCACACCAGTTCGTCGCCCGCATGGATCTCGCCGACCATGTCGAACGCCGCGCCCTTCGCATGGGGCGCCAGGTTCTCCGTCCGCACCGACATCCTCAGGCGCTCCCCCACCCGGACCGCCCGGTGGAGACGCATCGTGTTGGTCACGTGCACGAGCCCGGCCAGGGAGAACGGGAAGTCGTCCTGCGCCATCAGCGCCGCCTGGAGCGGGAACGTCTGCACGTGCAGCCACGTGGCCGGCACCTCGTCGCGGAGGGAGAAGCCGGTGACCCGGCAGTACTGGGCGAGCCGCGCCACGTCCTGCTGGTGGTCCATCACCAGGAAGGATCGGTCCGGCAGTTGGGCGCGTCGGCCCTTCTTGGTCACCGCACCGGTCAGGGCCTTGAGCAGCAACTTGTTGACGTCGGGCAGTTCCCGCAGCTCAATCACATCGCGTCCCATGGCTCACGCCCCCACGAGGTTCTGGCCACACACCCGGATGACCTGGCCGTCGACTCCGCCGGAGGCGGGGCCGCAGAGGTAGGCGAGCGTCTCGGCGACATCGACGGGCTGACCACCCTGGCTCAGCGAGTTGGTGCGGCGGAAGATCTCGCGCTGCAGGAACGGGATGGCCGCGGTCATCTCCGTTTCGATGAAACCCGGAGCTACCGCGTTGGTCGTGATGGGCCGGTCCTTGAGTTCGTCGCGCATCGCCCACACCAGGCCCATGACGCCTGCCTTCGAGGCCGCGTAGTTGGTCTGGCCCTTGTTACCGGCGACACCGGAGGTGGAGGCGATCCCGACGATTCGGGCCTCCTCGCTGAGCCCGCCGGGCACGTCGTTGTTCAGGAGGTACTCGTTGATACGCATCTCGGCGGCGAGATTCACGTCGAGGACGGAGCCCCACAGTTTCTCGTCGAGGTTGGCGAGCATCCTGTCGCGGGTGATGCCCGCGTTGTGGACGACGGCCCAGATTTCGCGGCCCGGGTACCGGGAGGCGACATGCGCAGCGATGCGGGCCCCCGCGTCGGGAACCGTGATGTCGAGCTGCAGCGCGGAGCCGTGCACCTCGTTGGCGACCTTGGCCAGCGCGTCCCCGGCACCGGGGATGTCGACGGCGACCACCAGGGCGCCGTCGCGGGCAAAGGTGCGTGCGATCGCCGCACCGATGCCCCGGGCGGCGCCCGTCACCACGACGATGCGGTCCGCGAACGGCCGGTCCGTCACGTCATGGGCGATCTTCGCCGGCCCGACGCGCCACGCCTGGCCGGAGACGAACGCCGAGCGGCCCTCCAACAGGAACGACATCGTCGACGCGAGGTCCGAGGCAGACGCCCCACCGCGCAGGAACACCAGGTTGGACGTGGCGCCGCCCCGCAGTTCCTTACCGACGGTGCGGTTGATGCCGTCGATCGCCTGGGCCACGGTCTTCGCCTCGAGGCCCTCGACCTCCGAGGCATCGGTGGCGAGGAGGATGACGCGCCCGGAGGGTTCCAGCCCGCGCATGACGGGGCGCAGCAACTGGCGCAGACCTTCCAGCTGGGTGATCTCCCGCAGCCCCGTCGCGTCGACGACGAGGGCACCCGGTCGTTGGGGATAGCGCGGCGCCTGGGCGCGCCCCTTCTCGTCCTTGGTCCGGTTGTCGGCCACGTCCAGCAGCGGCTCCCCTGGCGTCACGCCCAACAGCGCGAGCGTTTCGCGGGCGATGCCGCCGCCGTCGAGTTCACCCAGCAGCACCTCGCCCGTCGGCATGGTGCGGCCACGACGCAGGGCGGGGGGTTCTGACACGCCCAGCTTGCCGGCGACGAACTTTCCGGCGGGCGTGCCGTAGATCATTTCGAGGATGTCCATGTCAGGCCTCCAGAATGGCGACGATGCCCTGGCCACCGGCCGCGCAGATCGAGATCAGCCCGCGCGAGCCGGGCCCCTTGGCTGCCAGCATCTTCGCGAGCGAGGCGGCGATCCGGCCGCCGGTGGCGGCGAACGGATGCCCCGTGGCCAGCGACGACCCCTTCACGTTCAGCTTGGCGCGGTCCACTTCGCCCAGCCCCTGCTCCTCGAGCGACTTGAGGGTGGCCACCACGGTGGATGCGAACGCCTCGTGGAACTCGTAGAGGTCGAAGTCCTGCAGCGTGAGCCCGTTGCGCTTCAGCAGTTCCGGGATGGCCCGGGCGGGGGCCATCAGGAGGTCCTCGGAGCCGGTCACGTAATCCGACGCGGCGACCTGCGCATCGACGACCTTCGCCAGCACCGGCCACCCCTTGGCCCGGGCATGTTCCTCCTCCGCGAGCAGCACCAGCGCGGCACCGTCGGTGAGTGCCGTGGAGTTGCCGGCCGTCATGGTGGCGTTGTCCCTGCCGAACACGGTGCGCAGCTTGCCCAGCGCGTCCATGGTGGTCTCGGGTCGCAGGATGCCGTCCTTCGCGACCTTCAGATAGGGGGTGACGAGGTCGTCGAAGAAGCCCTCGTCCCAGGCCCCGGCGAGCCGCTGGTGCGACTGGTAGGCCAGTTCGTCCTGCTCTTCGCGACTGACGCCCCACTTGGTGGTGGTCATCGCCTGGGACTCGCCCATGCTGAGCCCGGTGCGGGGCTCCACGACGGCGGGCGGTACCGGCATCAGGTCCGCCGGGCGCAGCTTGCTCAGCGCGGCCAGTTTCTCGGGTACGTTCCTCGCCCGGTTCAGGGCAAGCAGGGCCCGGCGCAGCGGTTCGGTGACGACGATGGGGGCATCCGAGGCGGAGTCAACACCGCCGGCGATCGCCACGTCGGCCTGGCCGAGCCGGATCTTGTTCGAGGCGTAGACGACGGCCTCCAGGCCCGTTGCGCAGGCCTGCTGGAGGTCGCACGCCGGCGTCAACGGCGACAGTGCCGAGCCGAGCACCGCCTCGCGGGTGAGGTTGAAGTCGCGGGTGTGCTTCAGGACGGCCCCGGCCACCACCTCGTCGACCTTCTGCCCGGCCAGCCCGAAGCGGGCGACCAGCCCGTCGAGGGCGGCTGTGAGCAGGTCCTGGGCTGAGGCCGCGGCGTACTTGCCGCCGGCCTTGACGAAGGGGGTGCGGTTACCGCCGACCACCACCGCAGTGCGTGAGTTCATGAGGGATCCTCCGGAGCGCGGAAACATTATCTGTGACCGAGGGTAGCAGGTACGTAGAGTTTCAGGTACCGTGAGTTACATGAACAAGGTTGAGCAGATCGTCGACGGTCGCGCCGCCCGCTGGGAGCAGCACAACACCGAGCGTCGGCAGGCGCTGGTGGAGGGCGCCGTGAAGGCGATCCGCAAGCACGGCCCGGGCGTCGGCATGGATGAGATCGCCGCCATGGCACAGACCTCCAAGACCGTGTTGTACCGCCACTTCGGCGACAAGGCAGGGCTGTACCAGGCCGTCGTCGCGTCGGTGCACACGTTCATCCTGCGGAAGTTGCCGCTGGAGAAGGGCGAGCACATGCACCCGGCAGAGCTCGTCTCGCAGGTGGCCGACGCCTACCTGGCCGTGGTGGAACGCGACCGCAACCTGTACCTGTTCGTCACCTCGCGGCCCACGGGCGACACGCCCACGTCAGACCCGGTGGGCTCGATCACCGCCCGGATCGGCGACCAGGTCGCGGAAGCGATGCGTGCCTGGCTACGACGCGAAGGGCTCGACGAGGACCCCGCCAACATCTGGGCCCACGGCGCCGTCGGTTACATCTGGGCCGTGGCAGACCGGTGGATCGTCACCAATCTGCGCCGCCCCAGGGCCGACGTCGTGGCCTACATCAACCAGTTCTTCACCCCGGCTTTCGAAGCACAAAAGACACAAAGGAGTGACACCCCATGACCATCACCCCCACCGGCGAAGGCCTGCGACGTGCCCTGGACGGTCCGTTCCATGCGCTGAAGCAGCGTTGGCGTAACGAGGTGAGCGCAGACGACGTGGTCCGCGACACCGACCTCACCATCGAAGAGGCCCGCGAATGGACCTTCGACAGGCTCAAGCGGCTGACCCAGCGCGAATTCGTCACCGCCGGCTTCCCCGCCGCGCAGGGCGGCACCGGCTCCTCGGCCGAATCAGTGGCGAACTTCGAGATGATGGCCATGGGAGACCTCTCCCTCACCATCAAGTCCGGCGTCCAGCACGGCCTCTTCGGCGGGGCCATCACCAACCTCGGCACCCAGTGGCACCACGAGACGTTCCTGCCGGGCGCGATCGACGCGTCCCTGCCCGGTTGCTTCGCCATGACGGAACTGGGCCATGGCTCGGACGTGCAGTCCATCGAGACCTCCATCACCTGGGACGCCGAGACCGGAGAACTGGTCGTCCACTCCCCCAGCCCGACGGCGGCGAAGGCCTACATCGGCAACGTCGCCCGGGACGGCCGCATGGCCGCGGTCTTCGGCCAGCTGTGGGTCAACGACGTGCACCATGGCGTCCACGTGGCGCTCGTGCCCATCCGCGACGAGCAGGGCAACCCCATGCCCGGCGTCACCATCGGCGACCACGGCCACAAGGGCGGCCTCCTGGGCGTCGACAACGGCACCCTCATGTTCGAGCACGTGCGCGTGCCGCGCCGGATGCTGCTGGACCGCTACGGCGGCGTCGACGAGAACGGCGACTACCACTCGCCGATCGAGTCGCAGAACGCGCGCTTCTTCACGATGCTGGGCACCCTGGTGCGCGGCCGGATCTGCGTGGGGGGCGGCGCCGCGTCGGCCACTCGCAAGGCGCTGAGCATCGCGGTGCGCTACGCCAACCGCCGCCGCCAGTTCCGCCAGCCGGGTCTGGGCGAGGAGATCCTGCTGATGGACTACCTGCAGCACCAGCGCAGGCTGCTGCCGGACGTGGCACGCGCCTACGCCTACGGCTTCGCGCAGAACGAGGTGTCGCTGCAACTACAGCGGATCATGGAGGCCGACGGCTCGGATCCGCAGGCCGCCCGCGAACTCGAGACGCGGGCAGCCGGCATGAAGGCCGTGCTGACCCGCTGGGCCAACGACACCTTGCAGGAGTGCCGCGAGGCCAGCGGCGGCGCCGGCTACATGTCGGACAACGGCATCACGCTCGCCCGCCAGGACGCCGACATCTTCGCCACGTTCGAGGGTGACAACACCGTGCTGCTGCAACTGGTGGCCAAGGCGCTACTCCTGGACTACAAGTCCACCTGGGGCGACATGGACCTGGCCGGCACCGCGCAGAAGACGGCCAAGCTCCTGGGCGGCCGCTTCCTGGAGCGGACCACCGCCCGGTCGGCCATCGACAGGCTGGTGGCCACGGCCAAGCGTAGGCCGGAGGCGGAGCAGCTGCGGGCCCGCGGTTGGCACGTCGAGATGTTCGAGTACCGCGAACGCCACATGGTCGAGGGCCTCGCCCAGCGCATGCGCGCCGCGGGCAGGGCCAAGTCGTTCGACGCGATCAACGCCTGCCAGCCGCACATGATCGAGGCGGCCAAGGCCCACGTCGACCGCGTGGTCCTGGAAGCCTTCATCCAGGGCATCGAAGAGTGCGGCGACGACTACGTCAAGGCGCTGCTGATCAAGGTGTGTGACCTGTTCGCGCTGGCCACCATCGAGACGAACCGGGCCTGGTTCCTGGAGCACGAGGTGTTCGACGCCAGGCGCAGCAAGACGATCACGTCCACCGTCGATGCGTTGTGCGGTGAGTTGCGCCCGCAGTCGCTGGCGCTGGCGGAGGGTCTGGGCGTGCCGGAGGAATGGCTCGTCCACCCGCGCAGGGCCGTACCGCCGATGATGCAGGCTGAGGCCCCCGTCGTCGAAGCGGAGGAGTTGCGCAGGGTCAGCTGATCGCGATCTCGGACCGGGTGTGGGGCAACTCCACCCAGGTGCGTCCTGGCGCCATCGCCAGGGGTTTGCCGCCGGCGACGGTGAAGGTGAACTTCTCCGCGATGGCGCCCTTCGCCCAGGTTCCCGTGACGGCCTTGCCGCCCTGGAGGTAGAAGAACGGACCGCTGTCGTCAACGATGTCGACGACGGGGTCGGGCGCGCCGCCGCCCTTCCAGATCTTGTCCATCCGCCAGGCGGCCTGGATGACGAGCACGTTGTCGCAGACCAGTTGGATGTCACCCTCGACGATGTGCGGCCCCCAGGGCTGCGTGCGGGCGTACTGCCGGCTGCCGGGGTCATACTCGTAGCTCATGGCGAAGTCGCGGCCGTAGGGCACCTCCACCCTGTGGCCGGCGCTGCCCGCGGTCGCCGACGACTGCGCCGGGTCTGCCACGAAGGGCAGGTAGTCGGCCGGCGGCGGCGCCGTCATGCGTTCGGCGAGCCGTGCCATCTCCGCCGGGTGTGCCATGATCGCCCGGTCGAACTGGCTCTGGCCGTTGGCCTTGTAGACCCGCGACCGGTCGACGCTGTAGGCACCCTTGTCGCGCCACTCGAGGTAGGTCATCCGCTCGAGGTGCTCGTCGTGGGCCTTGACGTAGTTCATCACCCATTCCGCCGCCCCGGTGTTGCCCAGCACCGGGCCCATGGGGCTCAGCAGCGGGACGTCGACCGGGCGCATGGAGCGGATGGGTCCCACAGCCTCGGGGTACCGGCTGTGGAACACCGGCACGAGGCGCGTGTAGGAATCGCCGTTGGGCTGGCAGAACCACATGTCCGCGTCGGCGAAGCCGGCGGTCTGGGGGTTCTCCTGCTTGAGGTTGGGCACCTTCAGCGCGACGGCGGGGCCGAGCAGCGTCGCGGCGTCCTCCACCGGCAGCCAGGTGAGGGGCGCGCGTGTCACCGGGGCAGGCGACGGGCTGGGCGAGGGCGACGGCTTCGGCGACGCCTTCTTCGACGGCGACGGGCTGGGCGTCGGCGACTCCACCGTGGGCTGTTGATCCGCCGCGCAGCCCGCCAGTGCGGCGGTGCCGCCGAGCATGCCGAGCAGTAGGTGTCGACGCGTCGTCACTGACGTCCCCCTTGGTCGCTTACAAAATCGCCTCATGTTAGCGGAGGCGAACGCGGCCGATCAGCGCGGGAGGCGATCAGCGCCGGAAGTGATCAGTGCGGGATGCCGATGTCTGTGCGGTTGAACCCGTCGGCGTAGTCGATGCGGCCCAGCAGTCCGTAGGCGTTGGCGCGGGCCTCATCCACGTCGATGCCCCTGCCCACGACGCCCAGCACGCGCCCGCCTGCCGCGACCAACTGGTCTCCGTCGAGGCGGGTTCCGGCGTGCAGTACGTAGGCATCCGTCTCGTCGTCTGGCAGGTTGATCGCACCGCCGGGAGCCGGGACGCCCGGATACCCGGCCGCGGCCTGCACGACGACCAACGCGGCACCCTCGCGCCACTCGAGCTCTCCCACGGTGTCGAGCTCACCGCGGGCCGCGGCCCGGAGCACCCCGGCCAGCGGGGTCTTCAGCAGGGCCAGGACCGCCTGGGTCTCCGGGTCACCGAAGCGGACGTTGAATTCGACGATGCGCAGCCCCTTCGACGTGAGGGCCAGGCCCGCGTAGAGCAGCCCGACGAAGGGCGTACCGCGTCGACGCATCTCGGCGAGGGTGGGGTTGATGACCTCGTCCATCACCTGCCGGGTGAGGCCGGACTCGGCCCACGGCAGCGGGCAGTACGCGCCCATGCCGCCGGTGTTGGGGCCGGCGTCGTTGTCGCCCACCCGCTTGTAGTCCTGGGCGGGCAGCAGGGGCAGCGCACGTTCGCCGTCGCAGATGGCGAACAGCGAGGCTTCGGGGCCGTCGAGGAAGTCTTCGATCACGACGCGCCCGCAGCTCTCCGCGTGCGCGAGGGCCTCGTCGCGGTCGTTGGTGACGACGACGCCCTTCCCGGCCGCGAGGCCGTCGTTCTTCACGACGTGGGGGGCACCGAACTCATCCAACGCCGCTTCGTACTCGTCGCGCGTGGTGCAGACGCGCGCATCGGCCGTCGGCACGCCTGCCGCGCGCATGACCTCCTTCGCGAACGCCTTGGAACCTTCGAGGACCGCCGCCTCGCTCCCGGGGCCGAACGCGTCGATGCCTTCGGCGCGCAACGCATCCGCGACTCCGGCCACCAGCGGCGCCTCGGGGCCGATCACGACGAGGTCGATGGCGAGCCGTCGCGCGAGGTCCAGCACCGCTTCGGGGTCCGCGGGATCCGCGGAGTGGAGCGTGGCGATGGCGGCGAGCCCCGGGTTGCCGGGCACGGCGTGCAACTCAGTGACGGAGGGATCAGCGACGAGGGCGCGGCCGAGCGCATGTTCGCGGCCGCCCGAGCCCAGCAGGAGGATCTTCACCCGCGACAGCCTAGTGGGCTACCGCGAAATCAGAGCGCAGGCGGATGCTCGTCGTCGGCGATGGGCTCGTGCTCGACGTCTTCTTCGATGTGCTTCTGGGTGCCGATCCGCATGCCGAACCAGGCCACAAGAGCTGTGGCTCCCACGGGGATGACCCACCACCAGTTCCACGGGAAGCCGCCCTCACTGGTGGCGGCGATGATGAACCCGAGGCCGAACAGGGCGGCCCCGACCGCCAGGGCGATCACGATCCATTTCATTCTCGGCTGCACGGCCCCTCCTCGGATGGTTGATGGTCCGACCCTACGCATCCGACGGGTCACGATCACCACCCCGAGAGGTGCCACGGGTGGGCTCCACCACCGGCCAGGCGACCTGGACGCACCCGTCCCGCAGGCTCACGCAGGCCCGCAGCTCGCCGATCGCGACCTTCTCGATCTGCCGGATCCGCTCGCGGCCCACGCCGTAGGCCCGGCCGATCTCCTCCAGGGTCTGCGGCTCCCCGCAGAACCCGAACCGGCGGCCCAGCACGTCCACGGCGCGCGCATCGCTGAAGACGAGCGGGTCCAGGAGCACGCGGCGCAGCCACTCCCCCTCGAGCGCCTCGCCGACCCCGGCCGTCTCGTCCACGAGCACCCCGCCGAGCCAGTCTGCGCCCAGCCCGTCCTCGCAGAATTCCAGGCCGACGGGGGTGCGTAGCTCCGCCAGCCGCCTGATCATCTCCGGGTTGATCCCCTCCGATTCCAGGAACTCCCGGTTGTCCTCGGTGAACCGGCGCCAAGAGCCGCTGCCCTGGGCGGCGAAGAGGCCCGCCGCGCGTCGGTACACCGCATCCGTGTGGACCGGGATGCGGATGAGGCCCCCCTGGTCGGCTTCGGCGCGCCTCACCGTCTGCGCCAGCCACCAGAGGGCATACGAGGCGAACGTGACGCCCAGTGTGTGGTCGAACTTCTCGACGGCGCGGACCAGCGCTGCGGCGGCTTCCTGGGCCCGGTCCTCCGACGGCAGCCGGCCGTTCCCCGACGCGCCAGCCACCCGCAGCGCCAAGGGCAGGTGGCGTTCGATCACCCGCCTCTTGGCCTCGGCCCCCGCCTCGGTCACCCGTTCCAGTTCGGCCCGGGCCCACCGTCGAGCCCCCTGCGCCAGCAGGTGGGTGGCGTAGAGCCCAGCCTCGATAGCCGTCCACGTGCCCCGCTCGGCGCTGATCCGCTGATGCATGGTCGCTCCCCCTCATCCGGTTGGGAACGACGCTATTAGGACACTCGGACAATTCCGGGCGACGGCCCGGCTGCTAGGGGGCGTCTCCAGGGTGCTGGGCGTCGTACTCGGCGTCCGCACGGTCGGCCGCTTCCTGGGAGCGCTGGATCACCAGGCGGAACCCGACGATCACCGCGATGAACGCGCCGCCGAGGGGCACGGCCCACCACCAGTCCCAGCCGATGCTCTCCTGGGTCACGGCGATGATCACCGTGCCGATCATGAACACGGTGATCAGCGCGATGAGCGCAATGACCAGGGGACGAACCCGCACGTCAGATCAGGTTGTGGATGGCGACCGACTGCTCGCGGCCCGGCCCCACCCCGATGCCGCTGATGCGCACGCCGATGAGGTGTTCGAGGCGCTTGACGTACTCCTGTGCCTTGACCGGCAGCTCGTCGAACGTGCGGACGCCCGAGATGTCCTCGTGCCAGCCGTCGAGGTATTCGTAGACGGGCTTGGCGTGGTGGAACTCGGACTGCGTCATCGGCATGACGTCGTGGCGCAGGCCGTCGACCTCGTAGGCGACACACACGGGGATCTTGTCCCAGCCGCTGAGGATGTCGAGCTTGGTGAGGAACACGTCGGTGAAGCCGTTGATCTTGCAGGCCTGCTCCACCAGCAGTGCGTCGAACCAGCCGCAGCGACGGGGGCGTCCGGTGGTGGCGCCGAACTCGCCGCCGATCTCGCGCAGCTTCTCCCCGTCCTCGTCGAACAGTTCGGTGGGGAACGGGCCCTCGCCGACACGGGTGGTGTAGGCCTTCGCGATGCCGACGGTTCGGTCGATCCGCGTGGGGCCGACGCCGCCGCCCGTGGTGGCACCGGCCGCCGTGGGGTTCGACGAGGTCACGTACGGGTAGGTGCCCTGGTCGACGTCGAGGTGGTGCGCCTGGGCGCCCTCGAACAGCACGACCTTGCCCTCGTCGAGCGCATCGTTGACGAATCGGCCGGAGTCGATGATGTAGGGCCGGATGGTGTCGGCGTGCGCGAGCAGCGACTCCACGATCTCCTCCGGCATGATCGGGCGGCGGTTGTACACCTTGACCAGCAGCTGGTTCTTCTGGTCGAGCGAGGCTTCGATCTTCTGCCGCAGGATGGACTCGTCCAGGATGTCCTGGATGCGGATGCCGAGGCGGTTGACCTTGTCGGAGTAGCAGGGGCCGACGCCGCGGCCGGTGGTGCCGATGCGGCGCTTGCCGAGGAAGCGCTCGGTCACCTTGTCGATCACCTTGTGGTACTCGGTGATGATGTGCGCGTTGGCCGACACGTAGGGGTGCGGCACGTCGACGCCGCGGTCCTTCAGCACGCGCAGTTCACCGGCCAGGACGTCGAGGTCGACGACGACGCCGTTGCCGATCACCGTCGTGGTTCCGGGGTTCAGGATGCCGGACGGCAGCAGGTGCAGGACGAACTTCTCGCCGCCCACCACCAGCGTGTGTCCGGCGTTGTTGCCGCCGGAGTAGCGCACACAGAGATCCACCCTGTCGCCCAGCTGGTCCGTCGCCTTGCCCTTGCCCTCGTCGCCCCATTGCGCTCCGACAACCACCACACTCGGCATCTGGCTACTCCCATTCGTACATAGAGATGGCCCCGCGCGTCGCTTGGGGCCGTGCCACCGCAGTCTACCCCTCCAGGGTGGACCCCACGCGGCGCTCCTCAAAGGGCGGCGAAAGGTTGGGCACAGAGCCCCCACCGATTGCGCACGGATGGAAGAATAGAACCTGACGCGCGCACGCGCGCCGTGCAAAGACGCAGGAGTAGCGTGATGAAGAAATTGATCAATTCCCCTGACGACGTCGTCCGGAATGCTCTGAAGGGCGTCGAGGCCTCAGATCCGGAAGTCCGCGTGGATCACGACAACCGCATCGTCTACCGCGCCCAGCAGAAGGACCAGGGCAAGGTCGCCCTCATCTCCGGCGGCGGTTCCGGCCATGAGCCGATGCACGGCGGCTTCGTCGGGTTCGGCATGCTCGACGCAGCGTGCGCCGGTGAGATCTTCACCTCCCCCACCCCGGACCAGATGCTCGAGGCCACCACCACCGTCGACGGCGGGGCGGGCGTGCTGCACATCGTCAAGAACTACACCGGCGACATCATGAACTTCGAGATGGCGGCCGAGCTCGCCGCCGACGCCGGGATCACCGTCGAGACGGTCATCGTGGCCGACGACGTGGCGGTGCAGGACTCCCTCTACACGGCCGGTCGCCGCGGTGTCGGCACGACGGTGCTGCTGGAGAAGATCGTCGGCGCCGCCGCCGAGGAGGGCCGCGACCTCGCAGCAGTGAAGGAACTGGCGCAGAAGGTCGCCGACAACGGCCGTTCGATGGGGATGGCGCTCACGTCCTGCACCGTCCCCGCCGCGGGCCGCCCCACGTTCGACCTCCCGGAAGACCAGATGGAGATCGGCATCGGCATCCACGGCGAGCCGGGGCGGCACCGCGAGCCCATCGGCGACGCGAAGTCCGTGGCCAGGCAACTGGTGGAGCCCATCCTGCACGACCTCGACTTCACCGGCGCCCCGGTCATCGCCATGCTCAACGGCATGGGCGGCACCCCGCTCATCGAGCTGTACCTGATGTACGGCGAAGTCATCGACCTGCTGGGCGAGGCCGGCGTCCGCGTCGAGCGCAACCTGGTGGGCAACTACATCACCAGCCTGGACATGGCCGGCTGTTCGCTCACTCTGCTGCGTGCAGATGACGACATCATCGGCCTGTGGGACGCGCCAGTGCGGACCGCCGGGCTACGGTGGGGCCTGTGAGCGAGAACGAACTGACCCTCGACGACCTCGCGGAGTGGCTGCGCCGGTTCGCGCAGATCGTCGACGAGAACAAGATCTACCTGACCGATCTGGATTCGGCCATCGGCGACGCAGACCATGGTGCCAACATGGCCCGCGGCACTGCGGCCGTCGTGACCACGCTGGACGAGGCCAACAGCATCGATGCGCTGTTGAAGAAGGCGGGGATGACGCTGGTCAGCACGGTCGGCGGCACCGCCGGCCCGCTCTACGGCACGCTGTTCATGAAGATGGGCATGGCCACGGGCCAGGTCGTCACGCTACGCGCGGCAGACTTCGCGAAGGCCCTGCGCTCCGGCATCGACGGCCTGATCGCCCGCGGGAAGACGGAGCTCGAGGACAAGACGATGGTCGACGCGCTGCTGCCGGCCATCGACGCCCTCGACGCCGCGCTGGACGAGGGCGCCACCCTGAAGGACGCCATCGAATCGGCACAGGAGGCCTCGGCCGCCGGTCGTGACGCGACCGTCCCGCTGGTCGCCCGCAAGGGCAGGGCCAGCTACCTCGGTGAACGCTCGGCCGGCCACATGGACCCGGGAGCAGCCTCGGCCACCTACCTCTGGGATGCG
Organism: Tessaracoccus zhenghani; assembly: GCF_055326325.1. Classification (NCBI taxonomy): domain Bacteria; kingdom Bacillati; phylum Actinomycetota; class Actinomycetes; order Propionibacteriales; family Propionibacteriaceae; genus Tessaracoccus; species Tessaracoccus zhenghani. The sequence goes on from NZ_JBUZNQ010000001.1 coordinate 483,341, forward strand.
TTGTCGCACGTGGTGCAGGCCTGATGGCTGTCGGCATCGTCGTCGTCTCCCACTCGCGGCGGCTCGCTGAGGCGGCCGTCGACCTCGCGCTGCAGATGGTCCACGACGAGCCGCCGCCCATTGCCCTGGCGGCCGGCACCATCGACGGCGGCATCGGCACGGACGCGACGGCGGTGACTTCTGCGATCTCAGAGGTGGACCAGGGCGACGGCGTGGTGATCTTCGTCGACATCGGCTCCGCCGTGATGAGCGCGGAGTTGGGCATCGAACTCTACGGCTCCGGGGGCCACGACATCCGCGTGCTGGCCGCCCCTTTCGTCGAGGGCATCATGGCCGGGGTGATCAAGGTCGCCAGTGGCGCCGGCATCGACGAGGTCGAGGCTGAGTGCGTGGCGGCGATGGGCCCGAAGCAGGCCCATCTCGGCACCCCGGAACAGGTGCGCGCGGCCCCCGAATCGAACCGCTCGGCGCAAGCGCGCGGTGAGGCGCGGTTGGTGAACGAGGCAGGGCTCCACGCCCGGCCGGCTGCGATGTTCGTCGCAAAGGCCCGTCAGTTCGACGCCCAGGTCCTGGTCAGCAAGGGCGTCATCGGCCCGGTTCCCGCCACGAGCAGCATCGGGCTCGCCACGCTGGACGCCCGGATGGGCGACTCCCTCTTCATCGAGGCCACCGGCGCTCAGGCGCAGGAGGCCGTCGACGCGCTGGTGCGTCTCATCGAGTCCGACTTCGCCGGCTGAGCCTTCAGGCAGGCTCGGCGGCAAGCGCCTGGTACGCCTCTTCGGACGAATCGCGCAGGAACTGCGCGCAACGGTCCTGTTCCTGGGCTTCACCGATCCGTCCCGCGGCAACGCTCAGCGCGTACAACGCCCGGAGGAAGCCCCGGTTGGGCTCGTGCGCCCAGGGGATCTGACCGCTGCCCTTCCAGCCGTTGCGACGCAGCAGGTCCAGCCCGCGGTGGTAGCCGGTGCGGGCGTAGGCGTAGGCGGCGATGTCGTTGCCCAGGTCGCCTTCAGCCAGGCAGGTCTCGGCGAGCAGTGCCCAGCAGAGCGAGCTCTCAGGATGCGACGCCACGACGTCGAGGAACCCCCCGCTGCCCCGCTCCACGATCGCTTCGAGAGCGGGGTCCTCGGGCAGGTGGACCACGACGTCGGATGCCATGAGATTGGGGTGCGTCTCGCTCATGGCGACAGCCTACACAGCCCGCGTCACAGCACCCCGAAGGCACTCCGCGTCGGTCCCCGGCGACGCCCCGGCGTCCAGCACCGATGCTCAGACGTTTGCTCATGCACCTCACTGGTACCTCCAGCCTGCTCCCCGCCGACCGGCGACACCATGGAGCTACGTCGCGTATGCGGGCCGACACGTCAGTTGCGTCAGTCGAGGCAGAACTCGTTGCCCTCGGGGTCCTGCATCACGATCCAGCCCGCCTCCCCGTTGTCGGGCGCAGGTTCCTCCCGCCGCACCCGTCTGGCGCCGAGGCCGACGAGCCGCCCGCACTCCGCTTCCAGCACCTCCATCCGGTCGGCCCCCACCTGCCCGGGCGCCACCCGCACGTCGAGATGGAGCCGGTTCTTGACCACCTTGCCCTCCGGCACCCGTTGGAAGAAGACCCTCGGGCGCACGCCGTCCGGGTCGATGATCGCGTTGATCGAGTTCCACTGGTCCCGGGGCACACCCCAGGCGACGAGCTGTTCCTCCCAGGTGTCGAATTCCGGCGGCGCCTCACGCACGTAGCCCAGCACCTCGCACCAGAATTGGCCGAGCGCCAGGGGGTCAGCGCAGTCGAAGGTAACCTGGAAGTCGAAGCGTCGCGGCATGCCACCAGTGTGGGCCTTTTTCTCCGTGGCCGCTTGCGGGCCGTACACTTTCCCGCGGCCCTCCGCCTTCTATCTCTGGGAGACCCCCATGCCCCAACGTTCCGATCTGCGTAACGTGGCGATCATCGCCCACGTCGACCACGGAAAGACCACCCTCGTCGATGCCATGCTGTGGCAGTCGGGTGCTTTCCGGGAAGGCTCGGACGTCAACAACCGGGTGATGGACTCGATGGACCTCGAGCGCGAGAAGGGCATCACCATCCTCGCGAAGAACACCGCCGTGCACCACCGCCGTCCCAACGGCGAGGACACCATCATCAACATCATCGACACGCCCGGCCACGCCGACTTCGGCGGTGAGGTCGAGCGCGGCCTCGAGATGGTCGACGGTGTGATCCTTCTCGTGGACGCCTCTGAGGGTCCGCTCCCCCAGACCCGCTTCGTCCTGCGCAAGGCGCTCGCGAAGAAGCTTCCGATCATTGTGGTGGTCAACAAGGTGGACCGCGCGGACGCCCGCATCTCCGCCGTCGTCGAAGAGACCTACGACCTGTTCATCGACCTGCTCGACGACGACGCGGCCGATGGCCTCGACTTCCCCATCGTCTTCGCCTCCGCCAAGGCGGGCCGCGCGTCGACGACCCAGCCGGCGGACGGCACCATGCCCGACAGCCCCAACCTGGAACCGCTGTTCGACACCCTGTTCGACACCATCCCCGCCCCCGAATACGAAGAGGGCGCCACGCTGCAGGCGCACGTCACCAACCTCGACGCCTCTCCGTACCTGGGTCGCCTCGCGCTGCTGCGCGTCGTCGCCGGTGAACTGAAGCGCGGCCAGCAGGTGGCCTGGTGCAAGACCGACGGCACCATCCAGAACGTCAAGCTCACCGAACTGCTGCGCACCGAGGCCCTCGACCGGGTGCCCGCGGAGAGCGCCGGCCCGGGCGACATCGTCGCCATCGCCGGCATCCCGGACATCATGATCGGCGAGACCCTTTCGGATCCGGAGAACCCCAAGCCGCTGCCGCTCATCGCGGTCGACCAGCCGTCGATCTCCATGACCATCGGCATCAACACGTCGCCGCTCGCCGGCAAGTCCGGCAAGAACCTGACGGCCCGCCTCCTCAAGGCCCGCCTGGACCAGGAACTCATCGGCAACGTCTCCATCCGCGTCTCGCCCACCGAGCGTCCCGACACCTGGGAGGTCCAGGGCCGAGGCGAACTGCAGCTCGCCATCCTCGTCGAGATGATGCGCCGCGAGAACTTCGAGCTCACCGTGGGCAAGCCCCAGGTGGTCACCCAGGTCATCAACGGCAAGGTCCACGAGCCGATCGAGCGCCTCACCGTCGACATCCCCGAAGAGTTCGTCGGCACTGTGTCCCAGCTCATGGGGCTGCGCCGCGGCCGCATGGAACAGCTGGTCAACCACGGCACCGGCTGGGTCCGCCTCGAGTTCATCGTCCCGGCACGCGGCCTGATCGGCTTCCGTACCGAGTTCCTCACCGAGACGCGCGGTACCGGCATCATGAACCACGTCGCCGAGGGCTACGAGCCCTGGGCCGGCGACTTCCGCACCCGCCCCACAGGCTCGCTGGTTGCGGACCGCACCGGCTCGGTCACGTCGTACGCGCTGTTCAACCTGCAGGAGCGCGGCACGCTGTTCGTCTCCCCCGGCGCGGAGGTGTACGAGGGCATGATCGTGGGCGAGAACCCGCGTCCCGAGGACATGGACGTCAACCCCACCAAGGAGAAGAAGCTCACCAACGTGCGCTCCTCCACCGGTGACGAGCTCGAGCGGCTGATCCCCGCCAAGCAGATGTCGATGGAACAGCAACTGGAGTTCTGCGCGGCCGACGAGTGCCTCGAGGTCACCCCGGCCGTCGTGCGCATCCGCAAGGTGGTCCTCAACGGCAACGAGCGTCAGCGCGAGCGCAACCGCCAGAAGAAGAACTAGCCCGGACACGTAGAACGCCGGGCGTGCCTTGGGGGGATCTGCACGCCCGGCGTCCATGTTGCGGCCACGTTGCCGCTAGGCAAACACTCCGCCGACGGTGGAAAACCGTGTGCATCTACGGTACGACGGCGGGAGGGTCATTTACAAGGATTCTCCGGCCAGTTCACGCTCAAGATTGGCCCGCGCGGAGCCCTCCCACCGCTCCAGGCCAAGCTCCGTGGCGAAAATACGGGGCCGCTCCAGCATGCGCTGGGCGAAGGCCCGACGGCGGGCCCGCCACTGCGCCGGAGGCAGCCCCGGGAGCTCCGCCCTGATCGCCTGCACGTTGGCCAGGTACCGCTCCCAGGTGAGCCCCAGACCGTGCAGATCCGCATCCGCGACGCGGGCGGCCCGCTGGTCCCCGGCTGTGGGCGCGTGGGAAATCGTGATCAACACCAGCCGGCACACCTCATCCACCTCCATGGGAGTCAGGTGCGGTGCGAGGAGAGCGCGGGCCACCTCTGCCGAGGCCAGTTCGTCCTGAGGGGAGGTGTTGGTGTGCACCGCGTCGTGGCACCAGTAGGCCAGACGCTCGAGGTCACCGGCCCCCAGCAGCTCAAGGGCCTCCAGCCCGTCGGCGAGGTGCGAGACGCCGTGGTAGCGACGGTGGGGTTCGCGCCAGCGGGCCAGCAGCTCCGCCGCCACCTCCTCCGGGAGCGGGTCCGTCACCACAACCGCACCACCCCGTAGGCGATGCCCGCCCACAGCGCGGCCCACAGCACGCTGGCGAAGGTGCCGATGATGAACAACTCACCCTTACGGGAAGTGCCGGACGCAGAGGTGGTCTTGAGGTCCGCGTAACGCCCGAGCCCCTTGACCGCGAGCACGATGGCGATGCCCTCCGGGAACCCCGCCACGAGGCAGCAGTAGATGGCGATGCGCTCGAGGATGCCCACCCACCGCCCGCCGGGCAGTTCCTGCTGGGCCGCCACCAGGCCCAGATTCCTCCGGGTCTGTTCCAGATCGTCTTCCACCCTGCGGGCAACCTGGTCGATGCGGCGCAGAAGCCAACGGATCACCCCGTTGCCGAGCAGCGCGAACGCTCCGCCCGCCACCAGGACGGCATCCTTCATCAGCAGATCCAGCACGCGTCAGACGCTACACGGCGACACCGACACCCGGGGGCCGGAAGATGGGGCACTTGCCCGATGCGCAGGGCCTACGCCGCTGTCACCGAGGTGGTTGAGCCGGGCGTGCTGCGCTGATCTGATCGCTGCACGGGACCTTCACCTCGCCGTTCTTAAGCTAATATCTTCATATGGCACAAATGAAGGCTTGGTCTAACGTGGTCGGCGTCCTCTTCGACGTCGTCGGCTCCCGCGGTGAATCCCGCGCGCAACGTCACCGTGCCCTGCTGTCCGCCGTCGACGACACCAACAGGCGGGTGTCGGCGCTGGACGCCCTGCGGTTCACCGTCGGCGACGAACTGCAGGGCATCTACGCCTCATTGGAGGAGGCGCTACGGGCGGCCTACTTCCTGCGCCTGACCCTGGCGCCGGAGGTGGACCTGCGCGTGGGCCTCGGCGTGGGCGAGGTGAAGGTGATCGACGAAGAGCGGGGCATTCAGGACGGCACCGCCTGGTGGCGCGCCCGGGAGGCGGTCGACGCCGTGCGCGCCCAGGCTTCTGACGCCGGCTACCGGGGAACCCGGACGGCCATCGTGGGCCTTGAGCCCCCGTCGGTCCTGCCCTCGACGGTGGGGCTCATCGACGCGCACCTCGCCCGGCTCCGGGGGGCCACCGTCGGGTCCCTGCTGGGCCTGCTCGACGGGCTGAGCAACGCGGAGATCGCGGAGCGGGAGTCCATCTCGGAGTCCGCGAACTCCCAGCGGGTGATCAACAACGACCTCCGGCCGCTCGCCGACGCCATCCGGGCGGTCACGGGCTGCTAGCCCGAGGCTCAGTCCTCGTGCTCCTCTGGCTCCTCGGCCATCCGGTTCTTGCGGCCCATGGTCACGATCAGCGGGTCGACCGGCTTGATGACCGAGGGGTCCTTGCCGTCGTAGTCGTGCAGGCCGAGGAACAGGCGCATGGCGTTGAGCCGGGCGCGCTTCTTGTCGTTGGACTTGATGCGGTACCAGGGGGCGATCGCCGTGTCGGTGTGCTTCAGCATCGCGTTCTTCGCGGCCGTGTAGTCGTCCCACCGGCCCAGCGACTCCAGGTCCATCGGCGACAACTTCCACTGCCGCACGGGATCGATCTGACGGATGGCGAAGCGCGTGCGCTGCTCGCGCTGCGTGACGGAGAACCACAGTTTCGTCACCGTGGTGCCGGCCTCGATGAGCATCTCCTCGAACAACGGCGCCTGCCGCACGAAGGTGTCGTATTCCTGGTCCGAACAGAACCCCATCACGCGCTCCACGCCTGCCCGGTTGTACCAGGAGCGGTCGAACATCACGATCTCGCCCGCCGTCGGGAGATGCTGGATGTAGCGCTGGAAGTACCACTGGCCCCTCTCCCGTTCCGTGGGCACGCCCAGTGCCACGGTGCGGGCGTAGCGGGGATTGAGGTGCTCGGTGAATCGCTTGATGGCGCCACCCTTGCCCGCCGCGTCGCGGCCTTCGAACAGGACGACGTGCTTGGTGCCGCGGTCCTGCGCCGAATACTGGAACTTCAACAGTTCGATCTGCAGCTGCCGCTTCTCGATCTCGTACTCGTTGCGCCCCAGGAGGACGTCGTACGGGTAGCGGTCGCGCCAGGTCTCGACGGCCTGTCCGAGCGGGTCGATGAGGTATGGGTCCTCGCCGTGCACATCAGTGACGGCGAAACCATCCGCGAGGAGTTGGTCGATGTATTCGCGCAGGCTCGATTGACTCATAGCAGGATCCAACCACTTCCGGGTGAACAGAGGGCGAACACACGCGCGACCACCCCTGTTCGCCGACAGGGGACGAGACGCACCGGTCGCCGTTTGGTTGCATGGGCAAGGATCGGGGCATGGCTGATATCACCCACAAAGGAAACCCCGTCCGTACCGTAGGCGAACTGCCCGCAGTCGGCTCCACCGCCCCGGATTTCGTGGTCACCGGCACCGACCTCGCCGAGGTCCGGCTGTCCGACTTCGCCGGCAGGAAGCTGCTCATCAGCATCTTCCCGTCGCTCGACACCGGAGTGTGCGCCACCTCGCTTCGCACCTTCAACGAGAGCGCAGCCGGCCTCGAGGGCGCCACCGTCCTGAACGTCTCGCGCGACCTACCGTTCGCGCACGCCCGGTTCTGCGAGTCTGAGGGCATCGACAACGTCGTGGTCGCCTCCGATTTCCGCACCGACTTCGGCGAGAACTACGGCGTCACGCTGGAGACCGGCGCGCTCAAGGGCCTCCTCTCGCGCTCCGTCATCGTGATCGACGAGGACGGCAAGGTCGTCTACACCGAGCAGGTGCCGGAGATCGGCCAGGAGCCGGACTACCAGGCCGCGCTGGCCGCGCTGAACTGACCTGAACGCGACACCCCCACGCCCGGCTGATGCTGAGCGTGGGGGTGTGTCGTTGGCGGCGGCGTCAGCCGAGCACGGGCCGGACGTGCAGGCCGACCTCCGGGTCCACCAGCACCTCCTGGGCCGCGGCGATTCCGTCGGCCAGCAGTTCCGCGTCGACAGGCACGTTGCGCTTCACCAGGGCCAGGGCGATGGGGCCCAGCTCGTGGTGGCGGGCCGACGAGCCCACGAAGCCGACGGTGCGGCCGCCGTACTCAACCGGGGAGCCCTGTTCCGGCAGCTGCGACAGCGAACCGTCCAGGTGCAGCTGCACCAACCGACGAGGAGGCCGGCCCAACGTGTGCACGCGGGCGACCGTCTCCTGCCCGCGGTAGCAGCCCTTGTTGAGGTGCGTGCCCACCAGTCCGATCTCGTTCGGGATGGTCTTGTGGTCCGTGTCGACGAAGAGGCGCGGCACACCGGCGGCCACGCGCAGGGCGTCGAACGCCCAGGTGCCGACGGTGGGCTCCACCTCTGCGTCCAGCGGGAGGAAGACGTCCAACCCGCCGACGTCGGAGTCGCGGACGCGCCACCGGGGATCCAGGGGCACCCTGTGCCCGACCCAGGCGAGGCGCAGGTCCGTGCGCCGGGTGACCTCCACGCGCATCACGAACCGCATGGAGTCGAGGAACTTCACCAGCGCTTCGGCCCTGCCCGGTTCGGTCCAGGCGAGGAAGCTGGTGCCGTCGTCGGTGCCGTAGAGCACGTGCTCGATGTGCCCCGTGGGAGACAGGATCAGCGCCGTGGTTGACTGCCCCGCCCCCAGGCCGGACAGGTGCTGCGTGGTGATGGAATGCAGCCAGGTGAGGCGGTCCGCGCCGGAGATTTCGACGACCTCGCGGTTGCGCAGGTCCACGACACCCTCGCCCGAGGCGAGCGAGCGGGCCTCTGCGACGGGGTTCCCGAAGTGCCAGATCAGCCCCGCGTCGAGGCCCTCATCCATGGCGACGGCGGCCATCAGACCCTCTTCAGGCGGGCCCACATGTGCGGGCGCAGGTCGTGGGCGGTGGTGGAGCGGTCGAGCGCGTACATGAGGTCTCCCTCGACCTTGCCGTACAGGCGCTGCCCGGACATGTGCTCGACCGCGGCGGACTCGCCGCGCACCACCGCGTCGGTGGTCATGTCGATGCGGGTCACCTGGATCTTGCCGATCAAGATCTCGGTCCAGCCCTCGGAGTTGGCCAGTTCCACCTCGACGGAGGCGTCGGGCTTCGGGCGCCAGAACCCGGTCTCCATGCCGAGCACCTTGGTGGCCCGGCCGATCCCCTCCGTGGCCTCCTGTTGCCCGGCGGGATCCTCATCGAGCAGGAAGGTCTGCGAGATGTAGTAGAGGTAGTCATCCCCGTTGTGTTGGAACTCCATGCGCTGCTCGAACTGGAAGCCGTTGCCCTCGTGGTCCGTGCCGTGGCCGGTGCCTTCCCAGCGACCGACCATCCAGCCCAGCGCCGTCAGTGCGGGATTGAGCCCCTCAGGGACCTCGATGTCAATATTCATCTGCGGTTCGGTCGACATGCGGGCCAGTATACGAAGCAGCCACAATGGGCACCATGCGTGTTGTGGTGACCCGGGTGCTCGAGGCCTCCGTGAAGGTCGACGGTGAGGTGGTCGGCGAGCTGGACGGCCCCGGCCTGCTCGTCCTGGCGGGCGTCGGCCACGACGACACCTCCGACGACGCCGCAGCGCTGGCCCGGAAGATCTGGTCGCTTCGGATCCTCGCCGACGAACAGTCGGCCAGCGACGTCGACGCGCCCCTGCTCGTCGTCAGCCAGTTCACCCTCTACGCCTCGACGCGGAAGGGGCGCCGCCCGTCCTGGAGCCGCGCGGCCGGCGGCGGCGTGAGTGAGCCGCTCGTCGAGGAACTGTGCCGGCAGTTGGAGTCGCTGGGCGCGACGGTGGCGCGGGGCAGGTTCGGCGCCCACATGCTCGTCAGCTCCGTCAACGACGGCCCCGTGACCATCACCATGGACACGAAGAACTGGGAGTGAGCCGGCTCAGGCTGGGGTGAGGAACTCCACCGAGCTGAGCGACACGGCGTCGGCATTGGCTTCGCCGTCGCCGGGAGCGGTGGCATCCAAGACCGTCATGGTCACGCCCGTGGCGGACAGCGGCGGGAAGCGCACTTCCTGCGGATTGCGGTTGTTCGCAGCCAGGCCCTGCACGAAGAACGACCCGTCGTCGAACTCCCACCTGATGCTGAGGACGCGGCGCTCCATCAGGTACCGGTCTGACCAGGCGGTGTTGCCGTTGACCACTCGCACGCCGACGAGGGGCCGGCGCCCGCTGAACGTGAACGTCACCTGTTCCCCCACGCCCTCGCCGTGGCAGCGCCACAGGGTGCCCGAGTCGTCGTCGATGAGCATCGCCGGCGTGTCCCGCGTGCCGCCCTCGAGGCACTGCCCCTCGGCAGCGACCACGTTGGCGACCACCACGGCGTCCGAATACGGCACCCCCTCGGTGCTGGGCGGGGCGGAGGCCGTCGCGGTGGGCAGCGGAGCAGGGCTCACGGTCACCATCGGATCCTGGTTGCCGCGGAAGAAGAACAGACGCCCGACGGCGAAGGCCAGCAGCACTGCGAGCACCAGGATGCCGGCCAGCATGCGCAGCGAAATCCCGTCCTCTCCGAGCGGCACCGTCTTGACCGACGACCGTTCAGGCACGTGGGACCGCTCCGGCTCCCCGCGCGCCTCCTCGGGCCCTTCTTCGGCCCCTTGCCGGAACAGATCGTCCGGAAGGTCCTGCGTCATGGGGAACATGGTAGCGGTGGAGCTCAGGCCACCCCGGAACGTGCGTACCACGGGGGGCGACGTACCACTAGGATGAGGTCGTCCCGCGGGGCGCGGAAGGAGGGCAGCCATGAGCAACATCGTGTTCGTCTCCTCCAAGGAAACGCCTCCGGAACTGGCGCTGCTGAGCCACCAGATCACCACTGTCACGTCGGCGGCCCAGGCCTTGATCGACGCCGAGGGCGCTGATGTCGTCGTGGTGGACGGCACCGTGGACCTCGCAGGCGCCCGCTCCACCTGTCAGGCGCTCTCGCGCGGCGGGAACGCCCCGGTGCTGTTGATCGTGGCGCTGTCCGGACTGGCCGTGCTGTCGCCGGACTGGGGATTCAACGACTTCGTCGCCGCGGGCAGTGAACCCGCAGAGATCGACGCGCGCATCCGGGTGCTGACCCGCTCCAGCGCAGACCCGGACCTGTTGGTGGCCGGGCCCATCCGCGTGGACGGGGCCGCCTACACCGCCACCCTCGACGGGGCACCGCTCGACCTGACCTACACGGAGTTCGAACTGCTGCGCTACCTGATGCAGCACCCCGGCCGCGTGCTGTCGAGGGAGACCCTGGTCAGCCAGGTGTGGGGGTACGACTACTACGGTGGCACCCGCACGGTGGATGTCCACGTGCGCCGGCTTCGGGCTAAGCTCGGCCAATTCGACTACTACATCGGCACTGTGCGCAACGTTGGTTACCGCTTCGCCAGTGCGAGGGAGGCTCACCGTGCTGGTTAGCTTGACGACGCTGACACCGACGATGCGCGACGCCCTGCGCGGCCTCGTCGACGCGATCACTGAGCATGACGGCATCTCCCCGGTCAACGAGTCGGGCTCGCTCGGCATCGACGGCGTGCGCGAGGCCGATTTCTTCTTCATGGGCAAGCGGAAGGACCCATACGGCTTCGTCGTCTGCGACGAGCGTGACGGCACGCTGCTCGTGGGCGTCCATCCGGACCACCGTCGCGAGGGCATCGGCACCGAACTGCTCACGGAGGCTCTGCGGGCCCACCCCGAGTCGTCGGCATGGGCCTTCGGGACGCTGCCCGGCGCGCCCCAACTCGCCACCCGCGTCGGCATGCGGCCGGTCCGGTCCCTGCTCCGCATGGAATCCCGCACCGACTATTCGCAGCCGGTCACCGGCTCCCTGCCTGAGGGTTACACCCTCGGCACCTTCGCCCCCGCAGACCGGGAACAGCTGGTCGCCGTCAACGCCGCCGCGTTCGCCCAGCATCCCGAGCAGGGCCGGCTCACCCTCGCGGAGTTCGACGACCTCACCCGCCAGCCGTGGTTCGATCCCCACGGCCTGTTCGTCGCCCGTCAGGACGGCGACGTGGTGGGCTTCCACTGGACCAAACGCCATGGCGGCGGCCTCGGGGAGGTCTACGTGATGGCCGTCGCGCCGGAGCACGAGGGCAAGGGCCTGGGTCGCATCCTGCTGGCCGCCGGTCTCCACCACCTCGCACAGCAGGGCGACGACCGCATCCAGCTCTATGTCGAGGGGAGCCAGGAGCGCGTGGTGGCCATGTACCGCAAGGCGGGCTTCGAGATCGTCCAGACCGACACGAGCTTCCACGCCGAGAGGACCCCTGCATGAGCGATCCCGCCATCGACGCCACCGACAACGCACGGTTGCCGGCAGACCGCTACCTCGACCGTGAACTGAGCTGGCTGGCTTTCAACGACCGCGTCCTGGACCAGGCCAAGGACGCGCTCCGCGTCCCGCTGATCGAGCGCGCCAAGTTCCTGGCGATCTTCTCGTCGAACCTGGACGAGTTCTTCATGGTGCGCGTCGCGGGCCTGAAGCGCCGCATCGCGGCCGGCGTGGCCGTCCCCACCGTGCTGGGCAAGATGCCCGGCGAACTGCATGCCGAACTGCTCGCCAAGGTGGGTCGCCTGGTGAACGAGCAGTCGTTGGTGTTCCAGAAGGACGTCCGCCCCGCGCTGCGCGCCGAGGGCGTGGAGATCCTCAAGTGGGAGGAACTCACGGCCAACGAGAAGGACGCGATGCGGGCGCTGTTCGCCGAGCGGATCTTCCCCGTGCTCACCCCCCTCGCCGTGGACCCGTCGCACCCCTTCCCCTACATCTCGGGCCTCTCGCTGAACCTGGCGGTGCTGCTGCGCAACCCCGTCACGGGCACCAGGCAGTTCGCCCGCGTGAAGGTGCCGCCGGTGCTGTCGCGCTTCGTCCGCCTCGCGGAGGGCCGCTACCTGCCCCTGGAGGAGATCATCTCCCGCCATCTCGGGCAGTTGTTCAGCGGCATGCAGGTGCTGTCCCACACCACCTTTCGGGTCACCCGGAACGAGGACATCGAGGTGGAGGAGGACGACGCCGAGAACCTCCTGTTCGCCCTGGAGAAGGAACTGCTGCGACGCAAGGTCGGTCGGCCTCCGGTCCGCCTCGAGGTCGAGGACGACATCGACGAGAAGATGCTCGACATGCTCATCAACGAGCTCGACATCAAGGCCAACGAGGTCTACCGGGTGCAGGCGCCGCTGGACCTCACGGGCCTGTTCTCGCTGGACGACTCCAACCGGGAAGACCTCAAGTACCCCAACTTCCTGCCCATCACGCACCCGGACCTGGCGGAGGTGGAGAGCGCGAGCCCCGCAGACATGTTCAAGGCGCTGAAGCTGCGCGACGTTCTGGTGCAGCACCCGTACGACTCGTTCGCCACCTCGGTGCAGCGCTTCATCGAGCAGGCGGCAGCTGATCCCGCGGTGCTCGCCATCAAGCAGACGCTGTACCGCACCTCCGGCGACTCCCCCATCGTCGACGCCCTCATCGAGGCGGCCGAGATGGGCAAGCAGGTCCTGGCCATCGTCGAGATCAAGGCCCGCTTCGACGAGCAGAACAACATCGGCTGGGCGCGGAAGCTGGAGAAGGCAGGCGTCCACGTCGTCTACGGCATGCTCGGGCTCAAGACCCACTGCAAACTGTCGCTGGTGGTGCGCGAGGAGGCCGACGGCCTGCGCCGCTACGCCCACATCGGCACCGGCAATTACAACCCGAAGACCGCCCGACTGTATGAGGACATGGGCCTGCTGACGGCGCACCCCATCATCACCGACGACCTGGCGCGGCTGTTCAACCACCTCTCGGGCATGACGCAGGAGACGCACTACCGCCGCCTGCTGGTGGCCCCGGACGGTATCCGGCGCGGGCTGCTGGACTACATCGACGGCGAGATCGCCAATCAGCGACGGGGCCTGCCGTCGGGCATCAAGATCAAGGTCAACTCCATCGTCGACGAGGCCATCATCGATGGCCTCTACCGCGCGTCCCAGGCTGGCGTGCCGGTGGACATGTGGGTGCGCGGCATCTGCACGATCCGGCCGGGAGTCCCCGGGCTGAGCGAGAACATCAGGGTCCGCTCCATCCTGGGCAGGTTCCTCGAGCACTCCCGCATCTACTCCTTCGTGGGTGGCGGCCAGCCCATCGTGGGCATCGGCTCGGCAGACCTCATGCACCGCAACCTGGACCGCCGGGTCGAGGCCATCGTCGGGCTCAGCAACCCGGCGCACCTGCGGCACATCGACGAACTCTTCGCGATGGCGTTCGACCCCGGCACCGTGCACTGGGAACTCAATGATTCGACATGGTCGGTGCACACCACCGGCCCGGACGGCACCCCGTTGAGAGACATCCAGGAATGGCTGATCCAGCAGACCGCGGCCAGGCGCTCGACCCGATGAGCCGTCGCGTCGCCATCCGCGCGGCGGGTGCCGTCGTGCTGAGGGGCACCGGCAAGGACGTCGAGGTGCTGATGATCCACCGCCCGGCCTACGACGACTGGTCACTGCCGAAGGGCAAGGGCACCGTCGACGAGCTCGCACCCCGGACGGCGGTGCGCGAGGTGTTCGAAGAGGCCGGGGTCGCCGTCCGACTGGGGCTGCGTCTGCCCCCCATCGAGTACAAACTCTCCAAGGGGCTCAAGGCCGTCCAGTACTGGCGCGCCGAGGTGCTGGCGGAGCAGCCCTTCGAACCCAACCGCGAGGTCGACAAGATCCGCTGGGCCCGGATCGACAAGGCCATGCGCACCCTCACCTATGCCGACGAGCGGCGCCTGTTGTCGACGGCGCTGCTGAAGCCGCGCACCACCCCCCTGCTGCTGGTGCGCCACGGCAAGGCCATGCTCCGCAAGGACTGGAGCGGGCCGGACCAGGAGCGTCGCCTCACGGGGCGCGGCCGGCGCCAGGCCAGGGAACTGGCCCAGTTGTTCGGCGCCTACGGCGTGGAGAACCTGGTGAGCTCCTCCTCCACCAGGTGCGTGGAGACGTTGCGACCCTACGCGGAACAGCGCGGGCTGGAGATCGTCACGGAGGACGTGCTCACCGAAGAGGAGGGCACGGTGCATCCGAGGGAGGTCCGCCGCTTCGTCGCCCGCCTCTTCAAGCGCACCACGGCCCCCACCGCGCTCTGTGGGCACCGCCCCGTGCTACCGGCGATGTTCGAGGGTCTGGGGATCAAGGCCAAGCCCATGGTCGTGGGCGAGGTCGTCGTCGTGCACCGGGACGACGACGGTGACCTCGTCGCCGTCGAAGTGCACAAGCCGACGGCCTGAGCCCGGATCTCTGTCCTGGGATGCCCCGGGGGTAACGATCCCGTCACAACTACCCGAGAAAACCCCGGGAGGGGCGAGAACTCGCCCTCCGTTCATCATCTGTTAACCAAACCCGGACCATTCGGTTACCTGGTCGTCCTACGTTCACATGCAGGAACACACAGTTCGTTCAGTTCCAGGGCCAACTTGCGGCCCATTCCCGTCTCGGAAGGTATCCCGAAATGAAGATCCGCCTGACCGCCGCTGCCGGCCTCTCGGCCGCCCTCCTCCTGTCGGCCTGCGCCGCCAACGAGGGCACCACCAACGCTCCCGCGGAGAACACCACCGCCGCCAGCGCCTCCGAATCGGCTGGCACCGAAGAAACCGCCAGCACGGAAGCGGCCGCCCCCGCCTCGAACCTCGAGGGCACCCTCTCGGGCATCGGCGCCTCGGCGCAGGAAGTCGCCCAGCAAACCTGGATCGCCGGCTTCCAGACCGCTAACGAAGGCGTCACCATCAACTACTCCCCCGAGGGCTCCGGCGCCGGGCGCGAAGCCTTCATCGGCGGCGGCGCGGACTTCGCCGGCTCCGACCGGGCCTTCAAGCAGGAAGAGATCGACGAGAACACCTTCTCGCAGTGCGTCGACAAGCCGATCAACCTGCCCGTCTACATCTCCCCCATCGCCGTTGTCTTCAACGTCGAGGGTGTCACGGACCTGAACCTGGACGCCGGCACGCTGGCTGCCATCTTCAAGGGTGACATCACCAAGTGGAACGACGAGAAGATCGCCGCGCTGAACGAGGGCGTCGAACTCCCCGACCTCGACATCACCGCCGTGCACCGCTCCGACACCTCGGGCACCACCGAGAACTTCACGGACTACCTCGCCGCCGCTGCCCCCAGCGTGTGGGACGCCGAGAAGTCCGGTGACTGGCCGTACGAGGGTGGCGAGGCCGCCGCTCAGACCCAGGGCGTTGTCTCCGCCGTCTCCGGCGGTGTCGGCACCATCGGTTACGTCGATGCCTCGCAGGCCGGCGACTTCTCCACCGCCAAGCTCGGCAAGGACGGGTCGTTCCACGGCCCCACCACTGAGGCCGCCGCCGCCATCGTCGAGAACTCGCCGGTGGAAGATGGCCGCGCCGAGAACGACATGGCCATCAAGGTGGACCGCGAGGCCGAGGGCTACCCCATCGTGCTCGTGTCGTACCTGATCGCCTGCCAGGATTACCAGGACGACGCCAAGGCTGAGCTCGTGAAGGCCTACGCCACCTACATCGCTTCGGAAGCGGGCCAGTCGGCCTCCGCCGAGCGCGCCGGTTCCGCGCCGCTCTCCGCCGCGCTGTCCGATGAGGTCACCGCCTCGATCGACTCCATCCAGTGATCATCAGCCTCTGATCGATGCAAAGTCGCGTCGCCCGAAACGGGTGACGCGACTTTGCACGATCAGGGGCGTGTAATCTGCAAACCGCTACTCTCGTTTCGATTCAGGAGCGCCCATGTCGGCAACGGAAGCCCCCGAAGCCCCGCAGACAGACACCGGACCCGAGTCCGAGTCCCATTCGCTCACCCGCAGCAAGAAGCGTTTCGGCGATTCCTTCTTCCGGGGTCTGTCCACCGGATCGGGCGTCCTGATCCTCGTCATCCTGGCCGCCGTGGCTGCCTTCCTCGTGGGCCTGGCGCTGCCGGCACTCCTGGCAGACCCCGAGACGTTCCAGTTCGGGCGCGGTCAGAGCTTCTGGTCCTACGTCGCCCCGTACGCCTTCGGCACGATGTGGTCCGCCCTGCTGGCCATGGTGATGGCCGTCCCTGTCGCCGTCGGTATCGCGCTGTTCCTCACGCACTACGCGCCCAAGCGGGTGGCCTCGTCGTTCGGCTACATCATCGACCTGCTGGCCGCCGTGCCGTCCGTCGTCTTCGGCCTGTGGGGCATCGCGGTGCTGGCGCCGGCCATGCGCCCGCTGTTCCTCTGGCTCAACGAGAACGCCGGCTGGATCCCGCTGTTCAGCGGCCAGGTGTCCGGCACCGGCCGCACCATCTTCACCGCCTCCGTCGTGCTGGCCGTCATGATCCTGCCGATCATCACCGCCATCTCCCGGGAGGTGTTCCTGCAGACGCCGAAGCTCCATGAGGAGGCTTCGTTGGCGCTCGGAGCCACCCGCTGGGAGATGATCAAGCAGGCCGTGATCCCGTTCGGCATGCCGGGCATCGTGTCGGCCTGCATGCTCGGCCTCGGCCGTGCGCTCGGTGAGACGATGGCCGTCGCCATGGTGCTGTCCGGCTCGGGCATCATCAGCTTCAAGCTCCTCACCAGCCAGAACCCCAACACCATCGCGGCCAATATCGCGCAGTCCTTCCCCGAGGCGCACGACATCGGCCGCAACGAGCTCATCGCAACCGGCCTGGTGCTGTTCATCATCACCCTGATCGTCAACATGACCGCGCGGTGGATCATCAACCGCCGCAAGGAATTCTCGGGAGCCAACTGATGAGCACGACACAGACCGCACCGTCCCCGAAGACGAACGTGACGCCGAAGCCCACCCCCCTGACGCATGGCAGCCTCCCCCCGTACACGGGCGTCGCGGCGCTCGTCGTGTCCGTGGCCGTCGCCGCGGGCCTGTTGGCGCTCCTGAAGTCGGCCAACATCGCCAGTGTGGTCGCGGTGGCCGCCGTGCTGTTCCTGCTGGCGATGTTCGTGCTCTCCAGCGCCGTCGAGGGCGGCCGCCGGGCCAAGGACCGCCTCGCGAAGTACGTCGTGACGGGGTTCTTCCTGATCGCGCTGACCCCGCTGGTCTCCCTGGTCTGGGGCACGGTGGCCAACGGTCTGGCCCGCTTCGACGGCGTCTTCTTCTCCTGGTCGATGCGCAACATCCTCGGGGAGGGCGGCGGCGCCGTCCACGCCATCTGGGGCACGCTGATCGTGACTGGCATCGCCACGCTGATCTCGGTGCCCGTGGGCCTGATGACGGCGATCTTCCTCGTCGAATATGCCGGCAACGGCAAGCTCGGGGCGGCGATCCGATTCTTCGTCGACGTCATGACTGGCATTCCGTCCATCGTCGCGGGCCTGTTCGCCTACACGTTGTTCTCCATGGTCTTCGGCGCCGGCCACAAGTCCGGCATGTCGGGTGCCGTCGCGTTGTCGGTCCTCATGATCCCGACGGTGGTGCGTTCCACCGAGGAGATGTTGCGGATCGTCCCCAACGAACTGCGCGAAGCCTCCTACGCCCTGGGTGTGCCGAAGTGGCGCACCATCGTGAAGGTGGTCCTCCCCACCTCGATCGCGGGCATCGTCACCGGTGTCGTGCTGGCCATCGCCCGCGTCATCGGCGAGACCGCGCCGCTGCTGGTCACGGCCTCCATCACGTCGTCGATGAACCTCGACCCCTTCGACAACCCCATGGCCACCCTGCCGGTGTTCGTGTACAACCAGTACATGTACGCGCCCGGCATTGATACGGCGGCGTACCATGCACGTGCATGGGCCGGCGCGCTCACCCTCATTCTGATCGTTATGGGACTGAACGCCATCGGGCGATTCATCGCCTGGAAGTTCGCCCCCAAGGCCGGACGCTGAGTTAAGGAACCTGGAAATGTCCAAGCGTATTGAGATCAAAGACCTTGACATCTATTACGGCAAGTTCCATGCCGTGAAGTCGGTCAACATGACCATCGAGCCCCGCGCGGTCACCGCGTTCATCGGGTCGTCCGGCTGCGGCAAGTCCACCGTGTTGCGCTCGCTGAACCGCATGCACGAGGTCATCCCCGGCGCCTACGTCGACGGCCAGGTACTCCTCGACGGCGTAGACCTGTACGCCGCCAACGTGGACCCGGTGCGGGTGCGTCGCCAGGTGGGCATGGTGTTCCAGCGCCCCAACCCGTTCCCCACGATGTCGATCAAGGAGAACATCCTGGCCGGCGTTCGCCTGAACAACGCGCGCATCTCCCGCAAGGACGCCGACGAACTCGTCGAGAAGTCGCTGCGCGGCGCGAACCTGTGGAACGAGGTCAAGGATCGCCTGGAGCGTCCCGGCTCGAGCCTCTCCGGCGGCCAGCAGCAGCGTCTGTGCATCGCCCGCGCCATCGCCGTCGAGCCCGACGTGCTGCTGATGGACGAGCCCTGCTCCGCGCTCGACCCCATCTCGACCCTGGCCATCGAGGACCTGATCAAGGACCTCAAGGAGGACTACACGGTCGTCATCGTGACGCACAACATGCAGCAGGCTGCACGGGTGTCCGACCGGACGGCCTTCTTCAACCTGAAGGCCCACGGCCAGCCGGGTGAGCTCATCGAGATGGGCCCGACGGAGAAGATCTTCCACAACCCTGAGCAGAAGGCCACGGAGGACTACATCACCGGCCGCTTCGGCTGAGCCTGGGAACCACCGTGTGACGGCGTCGCCTCTGTGGCGGCGCCGTTTTCCGTCTGGGGTCGGCGTCGGTGCCGCCACATCTTGATTCGGGGTCGTCCAGCACCCCAGATCCAGATGCAGTTGCTTCCTGCCTTCGGCCAGGAGCGACGCCGCACACCCCAAATCTAGATTCGGGGTCGTCCAGCACCCCAGATCCAGATCCAGGTCCTCCGGGACCACCCGCAGGTCGCTCGCTATGGTTGCGCCATCACCCCCGGGGAGCCGACGACGGACACCACGGAGGTGCGCGGCGGTGTGCTGCAGTGTTGTCCGAGTGGGGCACGGTGTTGTCCAACGGGTGCCAGGTGTTGTCCCTCCGCCTCCTGGTGTTGTCCGTTGCGGCCCAGGCACAGACAACGAGCCACCTCGCATGCGAGCGTCGGCACATGTACCCGCGTCAGTCTCTGCCCATCAACCTGGTCTCCCTCGCCAGGCAACAGGCCGGCATGATCACCACGAGGCAAATGCTCGACGGTGGCCTCAGCCGTACTGTCATTCGTCGCTTGACCGGACCGTGGACCCGTCTCATGTACGGCTTGTACTGCACGGAGCAACCCACCTGGAAGTCGGCCGTCTGGGCCGGCCTCTTGGCTGGTGGGGCCTCCGCCTCCGTGGGCGGCGCAGCGGCGCTCTACCTGGACGAGATCCTCCGTGATCCCCCAGAGCTGGTCACCGTGTGGAGCACCGAAAGCCGGGCCAATCTCGCCTTGGGCGAGTGGTCGATCCTGCTCAGGCGCGGAGAACGCACCGCGATCGGAACCGTCCCCCGGACGCGTGTGGAGGAAAGCCTGCTGGATATGGCGGACCACGCTGCCCAGGATGACCTCACTGACGCCGTCGTCCGGAGTTTCACCAATGGGAGAACCACGGCCAGTCGTCTTCTCGAAGCCCTGACGGCTCGGGGTCGCAACGCGCACCGTCGGCACCTGCACGATCTTTGCCAGCATGCCGCCCGAGGCATCGAATCGGCCCTCGAATGGCACTTCAGTCGCTCGGTGATCGCGGCGCACGGGCTGCCGGAACCGATACTCCAGCCGAAGAGCGACCACGGTCGCTCAGATGGCCATTGGCCAGAGTTCAAACTTCGGTTCGAACTGGATGGTCGCCGCGACCATACAGACGCAAGTAGAGACTGGTACAGGGACAACGCCCACAAGATCCATAACGACGAAGACACGCTTCACTATGGCTGGAACTCGTCCACGAAGCAGGCGTGCCGCACGGCAGCGCAGCTCGAGGACGGTCTGCGGAAGCTGGGGTGGCCCGGGCGAGCCCGCCCCTGCAGGGCGGTGTGCGACCTGCATACGCTTCGCGCAGCCTGAACCCGTCGTCGGGGAGTCCCCGAATCTGGATCTGGTGCGGTCCGCGACCCCGAATCTTGATTCGGGGCCCATCGCCCACCGGAGCCATGTCGGACCGAATCTTGATGTGGGTCCGTCCGCGACCCCGAATCAAGATTTGGCTTCTCCCCCGTGCGTCAGTGCTTCGCCCCGGCAGCGGACGGCGCGACCCGGGCCCGGGAGCGACGCGCCACCCAGCCCATGCCGCCGGCCGGCAGGATCAGCACCGCGGCGACGAGGGCCAGTCCCCCATACCCCAGCCAGGCCAGGACGGGACCGCCGATGAGCGCGGCAGCCGCGCCGGCGTAGTTCATCAGGGCATCGGTGGCGCCCTGCAGGGGCACGCGCATGTCGCCGGAGTTGGTACGCGCCAGCAGCGCGGAGCCGGAGATCATCGTGAACGACCAGCCGACGCCCAACAGGACCAGCGCCACCGTGACCAGCGGGAACGACTTCGGGGCGACGAGGATGATCCCGGCCGTCGACGCCAGGAGCAGCAGGCCGACGGCAGCGGTGCGCATGGCGCCGAAGCGGTCGGCGAGCCAGCCGACGACGGGGCTCAGCGCGTACATCCCCATGATGTGGAGGCTGATCACCAGGCCGATGGCGGACAGCCCGTGCCCCTCGTGCCCGAGATGCACCGGGGTCATCGACATGACGCCCACCATCACGGCGTGCCCCACGACGATGAGCAGCACCGCGAACCGCGCCACGGGGTGCGTGGCGGCCCACCTCAGTGCCGCCACGGCGCCAGTCTTGGAGGCCGGGACCGCCTCTGTCGCCGTCAGCGCCGGCGCGGCGGAGGGCGGGTTGCCGCGGTAGAGGGCCACGATGGCCACCCCGGCCAGGGCGAAGCCGGCGACGCTGAACAGATAGGGACCCGCGAGTTCCGGTAGCCGGATGCCCGACCCGAGCGCCGCACCGGCGCCGCTCAGGTTCGGCCCCACCACCGAGCCGATCGTCGTCGCCCACAGCACGATGGACATCAAGGTGGCCCGACGGTCCGGGCTTGCCAGGTCTGCCGCCGCGTAGCGCGACTGCAGGTTGGTCGCCTGCGCAGCGCCGAACGCCACGAGGCCCGCGAGCACGAGCAACAGCCAGCCCAGCCAGGCACCCACCAGCACTACCACGGCGCCGACGGCCGCGATCACATAGCCCAGGGCCAGCGCCGGCCGACGGCCACGGCGCGCGGCCAGATTGGCCAACGGCACCGCCAGCAGCGCCGCGCCGAAGATGCTGACCGCCTGCCCGGTGCCGGCCAGGTGGTCGCCGCCCATCGAGGCCACCAGCAGGGCCCCGACCGCGATGCCGGAGGCCACCCCGATCCCCCCGAAAGTGTTGCTCAGCAGCAGAGCGGTGATCGAGCGACGGGAACTCATGCGGGGGAATGGGGGCCGACGCGCCAGTAGTAGAGCGGCTCGGCAGGCTTGCCGCAACTGGCGGGAGCCTCGCCGTCCGTCGTGACGCGCTGCACATCCACCGTGATCTCCCAGCCCCGCAGCCGCACGCGCACGCCGGGACCGCCGTCCAGCAGTTCGCTGGAGAGGTCGACGGCGGGGACGGGCGTGAGCGAGATGCCCGCCGTGTCCGGGTGGGGGGTCTCGTCGCGGCGTCCGAACTCCGCCAGCGCCCAGGCCTCAGCGGCCTGCTGCTCCGGCGGGAGGTGCGAGCGGCCCCGGTCCTTGCGGGCGCCGCCGGGCCACAGGGCATGCTCCTCAGCCGCACGGTAGGCGCTCACCGCTGCCACCGCGTTGAGCCGCCCGAGGACCTGGCCTGTGGGCAGCAGCAGCATGGTGGGGGCGAAGCGGTGCCCGCCCAGGTGGGAGGCCTCCCAGATGGATTCGGGACCCACCTCCCTGGTGAGCGCCGCCAGGATGGGACGGCCCGCCAATGCACAGCACTGGTCGCGCCGCGCATGGCTGCACACCAGCATGGCCGCGCCGCCGTCGCGTCCCCCGGGTACACCGTCACCACCCCAGGCCCGGATCAGTTCGAGGAGTTCGGTGGGGTCCGAGACCTCCGAGCGGCGCAGCCAGCCGCCGGCGTCGAATCCCCCGGACAGGAGGACGGCGAGGGGGTCCGTGCCGATCGTGCGGCGCTCCGGGTGCCGGATCAGGATGAAGCGGCCGCCCAGCTCTGCGATGGTGGCCTCCAGTTCCGCGCCCACCGCAGGATCCAGCAGGCGGGCTCCCGTCGCGGCGAGCGGGCCCCAGGGGCCGGGGATCTCCAGGCAGACATAGAAGTTGGCGCGCGCGGCGGTGCCCCAGGCGGGGAGGTCGGCGCGCGACCACTCCATTGAGCAACGCAGCATGGGGTCGAGACTACTCGTTCGATACCTGGACGCCGGGTGACGCCACGGACCGGTACCCCCCGTAGGTAAGCCTCACCTTGATTGAAGAAGCAGTTCGAATGGCGAAGACTGGGGTCATGGCTGGCTACATCAGGCGGTACCCCCTCGTAGCGGCCACCGTGACCGCCCTGGTCACGGTGCTCGCGCTCCACTTCGCCGGGCAGGGCGTCGCCGCCCAGTGGATCGGCACCGGCTACGTCATCTTCATCGTCGCCCTCACCGCCGTGGGCATGGCCAGGGACATCGCACGGGGGCACTACGGCCTCGACATCCTCGCCGTCGTCGCCATGGCAGCGGCCATCGGCGTGGGGGAATACATCGCGGCGATGATCGTGGTGCTGATGCTGACCGGCGGCGAGGCGCTGGAGGACTTCGCCGCGGCCCGGGCCACCCGCGACCTCGACGCGCTCCTCAAGCGCGCCCCCGTGACCGCCCACCGCCTGGCTTCCGAGGAACCGACCGCCGCCGTCACCGACATCCCGGTCGACGAAGTCCGCCCCGGCGACCTGCTGCTCGTCAAGCCCTCCCAGGTGGTGCCCGTCGACGGCGACCTCCTCACCGATGAGGCGACCTTCGACGAGTCATCGCTCACCGGCGAATCGCTGCCCGTCGCGAAGACCCTCGGCGACCCCGTCCTCTCGGGCTCGCTCAACACCCAGCGCGCGGTCCGCATCCGGGCCACCGCCGACGCGGCGTCGTCGCAGTACCAGCAGATCATCGCGCTCGTGCAGCAGGCGGAGGACGCCAAGGCCCCCACCGTGCGTCTCGCCGACCGCTACGCCATCCCCTTCACCCTCATCTCGCTGGTGCTGGCGGGCCTCGCCTGGTGGCTCTCCGGCGACCCCGTCCGCTTCGCCTCCGTCCTGGTCCTCGCCACCCCATGCCCCCTGCTCATCGCCGCACCCGTCGCCTTCATGGGCGGCATGAGCGCCTCCGCGCGCTCCGGCATCATCGTCAAGGGCGGCGCCACCCTCGAGGCCCTCGCCAGGGCGAAGTCGATCGCCTTCGACAAGACCGGCACCCTCTCACACGGCGAGCCCGAACTCGTCGACGTGATCACCGCCAACGGCACCTCGCCGGAGGAACTGCTGAGGCTGGCTGCGTCCGCGGAGCAGTACTCGTCGCACGTCCTCGCCAAGGGCGTGATCCGGGCCGCCCGGGAGCGTGGCCTGGCGCTCAGCAGCACCCACGACGCGGAGGAGATCGCCACCAACGGCGTGCGGGCGCGCATCGACGGCCGGCGCGTCGTCATCGGCAAACTCGCCTTCGTGCGCGCCGAGGACCCCGCCGCCCACTCCGTGCCGCTGGGCGCCGGCCAGACCTCCGTCGCGGTCGCCGTCGACGGCCGCTTCGCCGGCACCCTCCTGCTGGCGGACAGGCTCCGGGAGAACGCGGCCCAGACCGTCGAGCAATTGCGGGGTCTCGGTTTCGAGAAGATCGCGATGCTCACCGGTGACAACCAGGACACCGCCGGGACCCTCGCCGATCAGGCCGGGATCGGGCACGTGCACGCTGAACTACTGCCCGCAGAGAAGGTGGAGCGGATCCGCGCGATGCCAGGCCCCGTGATCATGGTGGGCGACGGCGTCAACGACGCCCCCGTGCTCGCCATGGCGGATGTCGGCATCGCCATGGGCGCCCGCGGCTCCACGGCCGCCAGCGAATCGGCGGACGCCGTCATCGTGCGCGACGACGTGCACCGGGTGGTGCGCGCCGTTGAGATCGGCCGGCACACCTATCGCGTGGCGCTGACCGCGATCTGGATCGGGATCGTCCTGTCGCTGGGCCTGATGGTCGTGGCCGCGTTCGGGTACATCCCGCCCGTGGCGGGGGCGCTCACGCAGGAGGTCGTGGATCTCGCGGCCATTCTCTACGCATTGCGCGCGCTGACGGGCGGTAAGCCCGACACTCAGGCGCAGTCCACCAGCCCGACGGCCGACTTGAGCCGCAGCACGCGGCTGGTGGAATCCAGCACCTGAGCCGCGAACGACTCGTCGTCGCCCGCCGCCTCCAGGGTGGCTGTCACCATGTCGCGCATGATCGACGGGTTGGCGTTGATCACGAGGTCACCGCCGGCGTCGAAGAACCGGACCGCGCGCTCCCCCGGCTTCACGGCCTTCACGGCGGCGGCGGCGCCGAGGTCGTCGGCGATCACCACACCGTCGAAGCCCAGTTCCCCGCGCAGCAGTTCCGTGATGACGGTCTGCGAGAACACGCCCTCGTTGTCCGGATCGATCTCCTGGAACACGGCCGACGACACCATGACCGAATCCACCCCCGCCTCGACGGCGGCACGGAACGGCTCGAGGTTCGGCGAATCCCGGGTTGTGTCGGTGTCCTGCGCGGCGCCGTGGTCCGTGTTCGTGGTGACCTCACCCAGGCCCGGGAAGTGCTTGACCGAGGTGGCGATCCCGGCTGACCGCATGCCTTCGATGAACCCCACCACCGAATCAGAGACAGCTTCAGGATCGGCACCGAAATCTCGCTTCAGCTTGCCGATGGGCTCGTTCGACGAGCGCTTGCCCTCGGGCACCACGTCCGCGACGGGGGCCAGGTCGTAGCGGACCCCTGCCGCATGGAGTTCCTCTGCCCAGCCGGCCGCTGCGTCGCGCAGTTCGGACGCGGGCAGGGCGCCCTGGTCGCGTGCCGACGGGATGGCGTCGAAGCCCGAGCCCTTCAGCCGCTGGACCGCGCCACCCTCCTGGTCCACCGCGACGAGGAGCGGTAGCTGCGCGGTGCCGAGGCTGCCGAGTTCCGCCGTCAGCTTCCGCAGCTGGCTGGTGCCCGCCGTGGTGTTGCCCAGCAGCACCACCGACCCGATGCGGGAATCCGAGATGGCCGAGCGCGTCGTCGGGTCAAGCCCGCCGGTGTCGACGCCGACCATGAACAGCTGGCCCACCTGCTGCTCCAGCGACAGCTCCTCCGCCAGCGCGCGGCACTCGTCGGCGGGCGCCGCCTCGGGCGCGATCAGTTCCTGTGTGGTTGTTCCGCCGTCCGCGACGGGGGCGGACTGCACCGACTCCAGGGCCGGCTCAGCCGTGCGGTACTGCGGCGGGATCAGCGGTTCTGTGGCGCAGCCGGTCAGCCCGAGCGCCGCCACCCCCGCCGCTGCCAGGATGCGCCTCACTTGTGCTGCTCCGCATGCCGCTGGGCGGAGAGCAGGCCGAGCAGCGCGTTCTCCACCACCTCCGGCAGCGCGGGGTGGATCCAGTACTGGCCGCGGGCCATCTCGTCGACCCGCAGGCCGAAGCTCATCGCCTGGATGAGGGGCTGGATGAGGGTGGGAGCCTGAGGGCCGATGATGTGGGCGCCGAGCAGCCGCAGGCTCCCCGGATCTGCGAGCAACTTGACGAAGTGCCCCTCGTCCTCGAGCGCCCAGCCGTAGGCCACGTCGCCGTAGCGCTGGCGGGCGGCGACATACGGGGTCCCCCAGTTCTTGAGCTGCTCCTCGGTGGCGCCGACGGCCGCCACCTGCGGGTCTGTGAAGACGGCGTAGGGGACGTAGCGGTGGTCCGTCTCGATGGGGCGCTCCGGGTGCAGGAGGTTGTGCTGCACCGTGCGCATCTCCGCGTTGGCCACGTGCTTGAGCAGGTAGTCCGACGAGACATCGCCCAACGCCCACACGCCCTCGGCGCTGGTGCGCTGCTGCGCGTCCACCCGGATCTGACCGAAGGCGCGCATCTCCACTCCCCCGGCGGCCGGGTCCAGGACATCGGAGTTGCGTTCCCGTCCGACGGCCATCAGCACCGCGTCGGCGTAGTACTCGTACTCGATGCCGTTGCGGTCCGTCGTGACGACGGTGACCCCGCCGTCGGCGCTGCGCTCGAAGGACGACAGCGCCTGGTTGAGGCGCAGCTGCACGCGCCGGCCCAGCTTGTGGGCGAACTGCTCCGAGATCTCGCGGTCCGCGCCGCGCAACAGCACCTCCGAGCGGTTGATCAGCGTGACCTTCGTGCCGAGCGAGGCGAACACGTGCGCGAACTCAGCCGCGATGAAGCCACCGCCGAGGATCACCAGACGCTTGGGGCGCTCGTCGACCCGCATGATGGTGTCTGAGGTGTAGAGGCTGCTGCGGATGTCGTCGATGCCCGGCACGTCCACCATGCGGGGCCGCGAACCCGTGGCCAGCACGATCCGGTCCGCGCTGATCTGGACATCCCCCACCTGGAGGGTGCGCTCGCCGATGAAGCGCGCCTCGTCACGGAAGACGGTCACGTTCGGCGATCGCATCCGCCAGTCGAGGCCGCCGGCGGAGATGGGGTCGATGCGGCCGAAGATGCGGTCGCGGATGGCCGCCCAGTCTGAACCCTTGTACTCCAGGTCCACCCCGAGGCGGGCGGCCTCATGAGGCGAGGCCGCCAGGTCTGCCGGCAGCACGAACATCTTGGTGGGGATGCAGCCGCGGTTGAGGCAGGTGCCGCCGAACGTCTCGTCCCGGTCGATGAGTGCGATGTTCCACTTGTCGAACCGTTCATCGATGAGGGAGTTTCCAGAGCCGGAACCGATGACCACGAGATCGAAATGCTGCATGGCGCCCATTGTTCCATGCGTAAGGTAAAGGCCATGAGCAACACGTGGTCTGTGGTTACCGGAGGATCGACAGGGCTGGGGGTGGCGTTCGCCGAACGCCTCGCCGCCGAGGGCAGCGATGTCTGGCTGGCGGCCCGCAGCGGGGACCAGATGCAGGCAGTCGCCCGCCGGTTGGAGTCCGAGTACGGCGTCGCCACCCGTATCTCGACGGTGGACCTGACCCACCGGGAGGCCCGCCGCGCGTTCGTCGAGGAGGTCCGGGCGGCCAAGGTGGGCCACCTGGTGAACAACGCCGGCTTCGCCCAGCTCGGACGCTTCGCTGCGTCAGATCCCGAGGGCACCACCGACATGTTGGAACTCAACGTCGTGGCGCTCACGGATCTCACCCACGCCGTGCTGCCCGGGATGCTGGAGCGGGGCCGGGGCGCCATCGTCAACGTCGCCTCCACCGCGGCGTTCCAGCCGACGCCGAACATGGGCTCCTACGCGGCGAGCAAGGCGTACGTCCTGAGCTTCAGCGTGGCGCTGTGGCGCGAACTCAAGCCCACCGGCGTGCGGGTCATCGCCAGCTGCCCCGGAGCCACGAAGACCGAGTTCTGGGCCAGGGGCGGCGACGACAACATGATGCGCAACCGCCGTACCCCCGAGCAGGTTGCGACGGTGACCTTCGCCGCGCTGCGGAAGCACCGCCCGTTCGTCGTGGACGGCACCATGAACCGCGTGATGGCCTTCGCCACCCGCCTGGTGCCGATGGACCTGCAGACGCAGGTCGCCAGCGTCATCACGGCCTCGCGTTAGGAGACCGTGACGGCCTTGTTCTCCTTGACCTCGACCTGCGGATCACCGTCGAGGACGCTCACGGTGATGTCGAGGCTGCCCTTCGGCAGCGAGGTGGTCACCGTCCACACCCGCCAGCCCTCGACGTTGACGCCGGCCGTGGTCTGGGCCGTGGTCTCGAGGATGACCTCGCCAGAGTCCTGATCCGTGATCCGGACGACGGGCACGCCCACTCCCTCCTTCACCGTGCCGATGATCGAGGCCTGCCCGGCGCTCAGCGTCGCCTGGTTGCGCGGAGAGCTGATCCACACCGCAGGCATCGGGGCCAGACCGGTGCGCCCGTACCCCTCAGGATCGTCGAAGCCCTCGGGCGGGGTGCCACCGTCGGAGCGGAAGACCACCTTCAGCCGCGGGTTGCCCACCAGCTCGGAGGCCGTGTAGATCACCTGGTCACGCGCGCGGGCGATGGCCACGGGTGACGTCAGGCCCTCATAGGCCTCCGCCGACAGGTCCACGACCAGCTCGTCGCCGTGGATCTCGGCGCTCAGCAGCTTCCCGGCACTCCAGACGGTGCGGTAGTCCGGGTCCATCGGCACGAGGCCCAGCAGCGAGTTGAGCGCCGCCCGCACCAGGTTCCCGGTGGAGGGCAGATCGCGCAGCTCCCGGTAGAGCCGCCAGTCGCTGGCCACGTAGTACAGCGGTGTGTTGCGCACCGTGGCGTTGATCGACCGCGACTCCACCGCCGTCGGTGTGACCACCGGTTCAGGGGCGGGTTCGACGGTGGTGCCGATGTCGTCGCGCATCAACGCGGCCAGCACGATCCCGACGAGGACGGCGAGCACCGTCAACACCACCACGGCACGCGGCCGGAACCTCGTGCCGCGGTCTTCGGAGATGTGCTCCAGTTCACCCTCGAGCATGTCCGCCTCCGGCACCGGGGTGACGCGGGCCGCGGAGCGCAGCGCGGCCGTCAACTCCTGGGAGAGTGACTCGATCACACCGGGCTGGCTGCCGAGCGTCGGCGCACCCGCCCTGGCACGCAGTTGTTCGAGCGCCCCCTCGAGCTTGACGTTCGCGCCGCGCACCGAGAGCCGCATGATGCCGGCCAGGTCCGGGCCGAACACCGAGAGGTAATGGCTGACGATGAGGAGCTCCGCGGTGCGCGGAGCCATGGCCGACACGGCGCGGAGGATCTCGTCCTGCCGGGGTTCATCCACCCGCGGCAGGTGCAGGGGCTGCAGCGCAGGCCGCGTGGCCCGCGCCAGGTGCACGACATGCTCCTGCACGAAGTAGACCCGCTCGAGGGGGTCGATCAGCCGGTTGGACCGGCGCTGCAGCGCCAGCAGTGCGCTGCGCACGATGGTGGCGGACTGGTCCTCGGCGCCGAGGAGGACGCAGAGCCGGTGCAGGGTCGGCCCTTCCTCCTCGTACAGCCTGGGCAGCCAGTCTGCCGCCTCGTCACCGGTCACGGGTCAGATACCGGCGTACGAGTGCAACCCACTGAACAGCAGATTGACGCCCACGAAGTTGAACCAGAAGGCGAACACGCCGATGACCGCGATGATCGCGACCGGGCGGCCACGCCAACCCGCCGTCGCGCGGGCGTGCAGGTAGGCCACGTACACCACCCACGTGATGAACGACCACGTCTCCTTGGGGTCCCAGTTCCAGAACCGTCCCCAGGCGTACTGCGCCCAGATGGAGCCGGCCACGATGGTGAACGTCCAGAGGGGCACGGCGAACGCGTGCAGCCGGTAGGAGAGGAGGTCGAGCTTCGCGGACGACGGCACCTTCGCCAGGTAGCCCCGGATTTCACCCTGCCCCGCCTGGGCCCGGCTCTCGGCGCGTTCCCGGAGCAGGTAGAGGATCGAGGCGAGCGCCCCCACGTTGAAGGCCGCTCCGGCGATGGCCGCGGCCACGATGTGGATGACGAACCAGACGCTGTGCAGCGCCGGCACGAGCGGCGCGACCTCGACGTACCACTGCGTGACGGCCAGGCCGACCCCGACGGTGAACAGCAGCGTCATGCCCAACCCGAGCCAGCGCATCCCCCACTTCAGGGCCACCACGAGGTACAGGACCGCGGCGAAGGCCATCGTCGAGGTGATGAACTCGTACATGTTGCCCCATGGCGGACGCCCGGCCGCCACGCCCCGCAGCACGACGGCCGACACCTGCATCAGTGCGGCCACCACGGTGAAGATCAGACCGAGCCGGCCGAACAGGTCCACGCGGGTGCGGGCACCGTCCTCAGAACCGTCGAGGGGACGCACCGGGGACTGTCCGCGCGCGGAGGACCATTCGACGGTGTGCGCGGCGAACGCGATGAGGTACACCACCGCGGCATAGACCATCAGGGTGTAGGACCACTCGGACAGGGTCGTCATGCAACGGGCTCCTCGTTGTCGGGGTGGGGCGCGGCCCCACCATTGTGCCCCGGTTCGCCGGTCACCGCCCCCAGCAGGGCGGCCACCTCCTCGTCGAGGCCTGTTGCCGTGTCGGTACGGTCGAGGCCGCCGACGATGACCTCACCGTCGGCGATGCGCACGAACAGCCGCCGGGGCCGGATGTACAAGCTGAGAGTGAGGCCGATGACGCCCACCGAGATGGCGATGAGGGTGAGCAGGTTGCCGGGGGTCTCACTGACCTGGAGGCGCACCCACCGCTTGTACCCGTCGAAGCTCACGGAGCCGAGGTCGTCCGGCAACGACATGTGCGCGCCGGGCAACATCCGGGCGCTCAGCACCTGTCCGTCATCGCCCGGCACCTGCTCCATGCCCTCGCTGTTGAGGACGTACACGTTCTCCGGCGCGCCGGTCTCGGCGGCGGGCTCACCGAACCACGCGTTGAGGAAGACCTCCGGGTTGAGCGCATCCGGGAACACCGAATGGGGACCGGTCTCGTCCAGCACCGCCGTGGGGAGGAACCAGGCCTCGAACGCCAGGCGCTGGGGGCGCGCGTCCGGCACCTTGATGACGCCGGCGGAGGAGAAGTTACCGTCCTGGGGCAGGAACACGACGGGGCCGCTGAAGGCCACGTCGCCGTTGCCGTCCGTCACGGTGAAGATGGGGGCGTAGCCGTGGGCCTGCAGGTTCACCTGGGTGCCGTCGGCCGTGATGAGCGGTTCGTTGACCGTCATCTGCACGGGGCGCGTGCCCTGGGAATCCGAGAGCGTGACGTCGGCGTCGAAGACCCGGGCGGCGCCGCGCTGAACGTCTCCCGTCTCGAACTCGGCATGGAACTCGTCGATGGTGACGCTGAAGCGCTCCAGGTGGTCCGTGTCGAGGAAACCACCGGAGGTGAAGTCGTCGTACTGCGTGATGACGTTGGAGAAGCCGCGGCCCTCGACGACGATCGCGCTGCCGGAGAAGCCCCACAGGTTGGACCAGGCCAGCCCCACGAGCACGGCCAGGAGGGACAGGTGGAAGGTGAGGTTCCCGAACTCGCGCAGGTAACCGCGTTCGGCGCTGACGCCCGCGTCGGTCACCCGGGTGCGGTACCGCTTGGACTTCAGCCACGCCTCCGCCCGCGCCTCGGGGGCCTGGCCCGGGGACGCCGTCGGGGCAAGGGCTGCGCGTGCCGTCACCGGCAGCCGCTCGATGCGGGCCGGCACGTTCGGCGGGGGTTTGCGCACCGCGCGCCAGTACTTCGTCACGCGCGGGATGATGCAGCCGATGAGCGAGGCGAACAGCAGGAGGTAGACGGCCGAGAACACCGCCGAGGTGTAGATGTCGTAGAAGCCCAGCGGCTCGAGGATGCGGTCCCAGAAGGGGTTGGCGGCTTTGAAGTCGATGACCTCGATGGGTTCGGTGTTGCGCTGCGGGATGATCGAGCCCGGGATGGCGGCGATGGCCAGGAGGAACAACAGCAGCAGCGCCGTGCGCATGCTCGTGAGCTGGCCCCAGGCCCACCTCAGTGTCTCCGTGACGGGGTTGCGCCGCCGGTTCACAGGATCGTCCCGAAGTTGGCGGCCCACTGGCGGAGCACCACCATCAGCATGTCCCAGAGGCCGGTGATCATCGCGACGCCCACCAGCATCATGACGATGCCCCCGATGCGCTGCATCAGACGTTGGTTGCGCTTCATCCAGTTCAGCCGCGGCGCCAGGGCGGTGAAGGCCAGCGCGAAGGCGACGAATGGCAGGCCGAGGCCCAGGGCGTAGAAGAAAGCCAGGATGCCGCCGCGCGTGGCGGAGCCCTCATTGAGCGCCATGGTGAGCACCACAGACAGCGCGGGGCCGATGCAGGGCGTCCAGCCCAGGCCGAACACCATGCCGAGGAGCGGCGAGGCCCACACCCCCATCTTCGGCGTCACGCTGGGCGTCCACATGCGCGGCATGGGGAGGAAGCCGGCGAACGCAGCGCCCAGCACCAGGATGATGAAACCGAGCACGATCGTGATGAGCGAGGAGTTGCTGAGGAGCGCGCCACCGATGCCGCCGATCAGCGCCCCGGTGAGCACGAAGACCACGGAGAAGCCGAGGATGAAGCCGAGGGTGCCCAACAGCAGCAGCCGCTTCTTCGCCGTGCCGTCGGCGATCTCGCTGGCCCCCAACCCCGACGCGTAACTGAGGTAGCCGGGCAGCAGCGGGAGCACGCACGGGGAGGCGAAGGACACCAGGCCGGCGAGCACCGCGACGGGGATGGCGAGCAGCATCGACGACCCGAGGGCCGTCTGCACCCAACTCTCCAACAGGATCACGAGGCGTTCACGTCCTCCACGATGCCTTTCAAGGTCGATGCGCTGACCTCTCCGAGCACGCGTGCGGCGACGCGGCCCTCCGCGTCGATGACCACCGTGCTGGGGATGGCCTTGGGCGGCAGCTGGGCGAATTCCAGCAGGAGGACGCCGTCGGGGTCGTGGAGCGACGGGTACCCGATGCCGAACGAGCGCTCGAACGCCAGGGCGGCGGCAACGGTGTCGCGGGTGTTGATGCCGAGGAAATTGGCCGTGCCCTCGAGTTCTTCGGAACTCTTCACCAGTTCGGGGGCCTCCGCGCGGCACGGCGCGCACCAGGATCCCCATACGTTGATGATCAGTGGCTGCCCGGCGAAGTCTGCCGTCGAGAGCGTCTCCCCGTCGAGCGTCTCGCCTTCCAGCGCCGGGGCCTCGGAGCGTTCCTCCGGCGCGATGATGGTCACGCTGCCGTCGCCTCCGACGAAACCGGCCGTGCCCCCGGCGCCTTCGTCCTCTGCCGTGGAACAGGCGCTCAAGAGGAGCGCGGCAGCGGCGAGCCCGGCGACCAGTCGGGTCACGTGCCCACCCTCCACCTGCGGCCGGCCTTGACCGGCAGGAGGTCTGCGGCGGGCTCCGCGTAGTCGACGGCGGTCACCCGGCCGTCACGGAGGGTGAAGCTGGTCACGGAGCAGAGCGTGCACTGCCGCTTCCGCGGGTCGTGGGCGAAGCGGCGGCCCTCCGCGGCCATCCGCGCGATCCAGATGGACAGCTGGTGGCTCACGACGAGGGCCTGACCGCCGTCACCGGCGGCGACGGCCGCGTCCTGGATGGCGGCGGCCATCCGCTTGGCGATCTCCGTGTACGGCTCACCCCAGCTGGGAAGGAGGGGGTTGCGCATGTGCCAGAACATCCTGGGGTCCCGCAGGGCGCGGTTGTCGCGGCCGAAGGACTTGCCCTCGAACTTGTTGTCGGCTTCGATGACCCGCTCGTCCTCGACCACCTCGAGCTGCGGGAACAGCGCCGCCGTGGGCGCCAGGGTCTCCTTGGCGCGCTGCAGCGGGGAGGTGCGCAGGTGCGCCAACGGCACGTCGCGCCAGTGTTCGGCCATGCGGGCGGCCATCTGGTGGCCGAGTTCTGAGAGGCCGAAGCCGGGGAGTCTGCCGTAGAGCAACCCGTCCGGGTTGTGCACCTGGCCGTGCCGCATGACGTGCACCGTAGCTGTGGTCATGGGGAGAGCCTACGCAGTGGCTTCAACGGGCTTGCGCCGGCGACGCCGCTTCCGTTGCGAGGGCTTCGTGAGCGGCAGGCCGGCGTCGATCTGGTCCTGCCTGCGGCGGTCTGCGAAACGGGCGAGCGACTCGGCCAGCGACTCGAACGTGGGGGCGTCGGCGGTCACGTCGACGCGGAGCCCGTGGATCTCGCAGGCGGCTGCAGTTGCCGGCCCGATGGCGGCCACGACGGTGGCGGCGTGGGGCTTACCCGCGATGCCGATCATGTTGCGGACCGCGGTGGCGGAGGTGAAGACGACGGCGTCGAAGTTGCCGGTCTTGATGTCCTCGCGCACCTCCGGCGCGGGAGGCGCTGCACGGACGGTGCGGTAGGCGGTGACCTCTTCCACTTCCCAGCCGAGCTTGCTCAGCCCGACGAGGAGGGGCTCGACGGAAACGTCGGCGCTGGGCACGAGTACCCGGTCCAGCGGGTCGATGAGGTCGTCGTAGGCCGGGAACTCATGGGCGAGGGCGCCGGTGGTGTTCTCAACCACGGGGACGAGATCCGCCTTGATGCCCAGCCTGGTGAGCGCCTCGACAGTGCCGCGACCGACGGCGGCGAGGTTGATTCCGGAGAGCGCGCGTGAGTCCAGGCCGTACTCGTCGAGCCGCTCGGCGATGGCGCCCACGGCATGGGGCGAGGTGAACACGACCCACAGGTAACGACCGTCGACGAGGCCGCGAACGGCGCGTTCCATGGCCTGCTCGGTGCGGGGCGGCTCAATGGTCATGGTGGCCACGATCTCCGTGGAGGCGCCGTAGTGGGCGAGTTCCTCGACGAGGGGATCGAGCGGGTCCTTGGTGCTAGGGGCGACCACCCGCCAGTCGAACAGGGGCTTGCCCTCGAACCAGGCGTAACGCTGGCGGCGGGATTCCTCGATGCCGGGGCCGACGATGAAGAAGCACTCGTCTGCGTCCGAGCTGTCCACCTCGGCCCAGGTGAGCAGTTCGCTGACCTGGCCGGTGCTGCCCACGCCCGTGAGCGAGAGGCAGGAGCCGTCGGCGCCGTAGCGCTGGATGGCCTGCTCGGCCAGCCGGCCGGCGGATTCGCCGGTGGCGCGCACGATCAGCGTCTCGGCGGCGGGCCATCTGTTGATGTCCGGCACCTCGAGCGTGGCGTCGAGAGCAGCGAACGACGACGTCGCCGCAACGGCACCGAACGACAGGGCGGCGCTCCACCGGTTTATGCCCGGTACGACGTTGACGCGCAGGCCCGCAGCCTGGAGAACTTCCGGCAACACCCCACCTGCGTCGGCATCGGTGAAGAAGTCTCCTCCGTGGAGACGGACGACCTTTCGCCCCTTGGCGACCGCACTGAGAATGGCCGTGACCTCGTCGTCGCCACCCGCGAACCGGAGTTCTGCGTGAGCGGGGACGAGATGACTGACCGGTTCCTCGTCGTCGTCCTCGTCGATGATGACCAGATCCGCCATCCGGAGGGCGCGGGACCCGCTCATCGTCAACAGGCCCAGGTCTCCGGGGCCAGAGCCGACGAAGGTCACAGAACCTCCAGTTGGTTCAAACTCCGGCGGGGAGGCCGGGGAGGTTGGTTCCAAGGAGCTGGTCACGTCGAGGATTTTCCGTTCTTAGGCCTTCAGGGGGTCCAGTCTGCGGAGGTGAGCTGAGGCGCGCTGGTAACCAGCGCTGCACGCAACGCCTTCTCGTCGACGAACCAGTAGCCGTGCAGCTCCTGATCCACGAAGGTCACCGGGACGTGGTCTGTAAACCGCGCCCGAAGATGTTCGTGGGTGTCGACATCAATGACGCGCCAGCCCACTCCCATATCCTCACAGGTTCTGCGGATGACAGCTTCGGCTTCCACACAGAGGTGGCAACCGTCGCGGGTCAACAGCAGTACCCGGGAGGGTGGAGTCACTACTTACCGGCGCGGCGACGCTGAATACGAGTGCGCTTCAGCAGCTTGCGGTGCTTCTTCTTCGACATGCGCTTACGGCGCTTCTTGATGACAGAACCCACTGTGTGCCTTTCTAGCCGGGGTTGTACTACGGACGTATCGACTGTCCTGCGGACGGTCAGACTCTCAATCTTAACCTGCACCGGGCAGGTTCAACCAATCCCGCTCCCGCGCGGGCACGGTCAGTGACTAGCTCTTGCCCATCTCGATGCCGCGGGTGCGGCACGCCTCGATGGCGTCGAGGAACGCGGCGCGCACGCCGTGGTCGTCGAGCGAGCGCAGGGCGGCTGCTGTGGTGCCTGCCGGCGACGTGACCATCTCACGCAGTTGGGTGGCCGACTTGCCGGTTTCAGCCAGCATTGCGGCCGATCCGACGAACGTCTGCGTCACCAGCTCGGTGGCCTCCGCGCGGGTGAGCCCCTGGTGCACCCCGCCTTCGATCATGGCCTCGGCGACATAGAAGAGGTAGGCGGGACCGGAGCCCGACAATGCGGTCAGCGCGTCCAACTGCTTCTCGTCGATCACGACGGCGCGGCCCACGGCGTCGAGGAGCCCACGGACCCGCTCGACGTGCTCCACGGTGGCCTGGTTGCCGCGGACGACACCGGCCATCCCCTTGCCCACCAGCGCGGGTGTGTTCGGCATGACGCGGATGACTGCGCGCCCCGGCACGGCGCTCTCCAGCGCTGCGAGGGTCACGCCGGCGGCGATGGAGACCACAAGGCTCTCCCCTGCCAGGTCGTCCTTCAGCACCTTCAGGATGCCGTCGATCTGGTGGGGTTTGACCGCCAGGACGACGGTGTCGGCCTGCGCAGCCTTCGCGAGCGACACCCCGGTGACGCCGTGGCGCTCCTCGAGCTCCTGCACGCGCGGCTCGTAGGCGTCGACGATCACGATGTCGGAGCTGGGGATGCCAGAAGCCAGCCAGCCGGCGATGAGGGCCTCCCCCATGGCCCCGGCGCCGATGACCGCGATCATTTGACGAGCAGTTCTGCGATCTGGATGGTGTTCAGCGCGGCACCCTTGCGCAGGTTGTCGTTGCTGATGAACAGCACGAGGCCCTTGTCGCCCTCGATGCTGCGGTCCTGACGGATGCGGCCCACCAGCGAGGTGTCGCCGCCCGCGGCGGCCAGCGGCGTGGGCACGTCGGAGAGTTCGACACCGGCGGCTTCCGCCAGCACGGCGCGCGCCTCGTCCGGGGTGATGTCGCGGTCGAAACGGGCGTGGACGCTGAGCGAGTGACCGGTGAAGACGGGCACCCGCACGCAGGTGCCGGCGACGAGCAGGTCAGGGAGATGGAGGATCTTGCGCGACTCGTTGCGCAGCTTCTTCTCCTCGTCCGTCTCGCCCTCACCGTCGTCGACGAGGTTGCCCGCCAACGCCACCACGTTGAACGCGATGGGGGCGACGTACGGGCCGGTGCTGGTGGGCTGGAACTGCGAGCCGTCGTGCGCGAGCACGGTGGGGTCCTCGATCTGGCCGAGTTGGCCTGCGAGCGCCTCCACCCCGGCGACGCCGGAGCCGGAGACGGCCTGGAACGTGGTCACCTGCAGCGCGGCGAGGCCCGCCGCGTCGTGGAGGGCCTTGAGCACCGGCATGGCCGCCATGGTGGTGCAGTTGGGGTTGGCGATGATGCCGAGTTCGGCCTTGTCGACGTCCTCCGGGTTCACCTCGGAGACGATCAACGGCACGCGCTCGTCGAGGCGCCAGGCGCTCGAGTTGTCGACGACGGTGGCGCCCGCTGCGGCGACCTTCTCGGCGTACGCCTTGGAGGTGGAGCCTCCCGCGGAGAACAGGGCAACATCCAGACCGGCGAAATCTGCCTTCGCCATGTCCTCGACGATGATCTCCTCGCCCTTCCAGGGCAGCGTCCGGCCGGCGGACCGCTCGGAGGCGAAGTAACGGATCTCATCGACGGGATAGTTGCGCTCCTCGAGCAGGGTACGAAGAACTCCGCCGACCTGCCCAGTGGCACCGAAAATTCCAACACGCATGGGCGCATTGTAACCGCCGACGCCGACGTCGCCCTGGTCGTCGAGCCGCTGTGGACGCCAGGGCGGACTTCAGGTCACACAAGTGCTGGGTTTGAACCCGTCCTTGGAATCAAAGCCAGCATTGAACACGGCCGCCCGGTTTCAGTGCCGGGTTTGGAGCCGAGGACGGCAACAAACCCGGCAGAGGAGCGGAGGGGATGGCGCGAAGAACCCCGGCCTTCCAAGCTGGCTGCCTGGAAGGCCGGGGTTCCGTTTCAGCTACTCGGGTCCTCCGAACATCACGATGTTGTTGAACACCCACTCGTTGCTCTGCGAGAAGGTATACCCACCCGCAGGCTTCGCAGTGGCCGCGTACACCGTCGTCATCGTGTAGGAGCGGCACGCGCCCCGACCGGTGGCGGCAGTGTCGCATTCCGTCTTCCACTGCCGACCGGCCGACGTGAACTCGCCGGCTTGGCCGAGCGGGTTGCCCTTCCACGCCTGACGAGTCATGTACGGCAGGTACGTCAGGTTGTTGAACGCCCACCCCGACTCGCGGACGAACGTGCCGTCCTCGACCTTGACCACCGTGGCCCAGATTTCCGTGCGGCACCGCTCCGTCTGCGAATACGACTCGCACTGCGTGAACCACTGACGACCGTTGACGTCATGCCTGCCCGGCAGCGTGTACGGCGCTGTGCGCACGAGCCCGCCCCCCGGCTTGGTCGGCGTGGTCGTCGGCCTGGCAGTCGGCGACTTCGACGGGCTCGGCGACACCGAAGGCGACGGACTCGGCGACACCGTGGGGGCCGCCTTCTTCGCCACCACGAGGGTGAACGTCGAGTCCGTCGCGTTGCCCTTGGCATCGGTGACCGTCACCGTGACGCTGAACGTGCCGTCCGCCGTCGGGGTGCCCGTGATCACGCCGGTGGTGGCGTTGATCGTCACGCCGGCCGGCAGGCCGGTGGCGGCGTAGGTCAGCGGCGTCGACGCGTCGGTCGCCGTGACGGCGATGCTCAGCGCCTTGCCCACCTGGGCGTCGGCCGGGGCCACGATGGCGTCCACCACGGGTCCGTCCGTATCGGGCACGACGGGCGGGGCGCACCCGACCCAGGCGTTGGCCCAGTCGAAGTGGTCCTGACCGTTGTGACCGTTGGGGTTCAGCACGAGCTGGATGCGGTTCACGCCGGTGACGTCGACGGTGGCGCGCTTGGTGCCCGACGCTGCGGTCACCACACCCGAGGTCCACAGCTGAGTTCCGCTTCCGTCTTCGACGGTAGCGGTCACGTTGGCCGCGGAATTGGTACGCATGCGGTCGTCGATGCCGTAGTTGAACTCCAGCAGCGTGCAGTCGGCGGGCAGGTCGATCACGACGCGGGAGGCGGCGTGGGCGCCGATGCCCTTGGCATAGGTGCGGCCCGACAACGTGATGGCACCGCCGTCGCCGCCAGCGTCCTCACCGTTGGCGGAGTCCCGCTCCACCGGTCCCCACCCGTTCGTGGACGAGACCCATTCCATGTCGGAGAGATAGGTCCCCCCGGCGATCAGGTCGAAGGCCCGGGAGGCCAGCAGGACGTCGCCGTAGGTGAGCTTCGCGGTGAACTCGTCCCATCCGGTGCGGTCACCGGCGTTGAGGGGCAGTTGCACCGTGACGGTGCCACCGGCCGGGACCGAGACCGTGACGGGGCTCCCGAGGAAGACCTCGTTGCCCTCGGCGCCCAGCGTCACGTCGTGCGGCGCGTCGGTGCGGTTGCGCACCTCGACGCTCAGCGTCGCGGCGTCACCGACCTGCTGGACCGACAGCTTGTCGGCGGTGATGAGCGAGCTCGCCACCACCTCGGCGTTGGCCAGCGCGTCGATGACCGCGTCGCGCTTGGCGACCAGCCCCGAGCGGGCGGCCTGCGTGTCCGCCGAGTTGATCGGCTGCGCGAGGGCGGCCGCCACTGCGGCGTGCTGCGAACCGAGTTCTGCTTTGGCGAGGTCGAGCAGTTCGGCGTCCTCCTGGCCGTCCTTGAACAGTTCCCAACGGATGGAGGTCACCGGGCCGTCGGCCCCGGGGTAGACGAGGTACTCGTCGCCCTGCGCGTAGCGGAACGTGGGGTTCTCGTAGACGGATGCCGGCCACGAGTTGTAGGTCCAGCGGAGGTAACCGTCGAGGTCACGCTGCTCGACCACCCAGGGCAGTACGCGCACGTTGACCGGCCGGGTGGCCGTGATGGTGTTCGGGTTGGCGGGTTCGGCCCAGGTGTAGAAGAGGGTGGGTTCGCCGGCGGCCCGGCGGGAGTCGATCAGCTGCTGCGACACCGAACCGAGGAAGGACAGGTTGAACGAGATGTAGTCGGCGATGTCGGCCTCGGCCAGGGAGTTGGCCGCGAGCGCGATCTTGTCGCTCCACTCGGGGTTGACCGACTCGAGCACGGCGAACATGGCGTTCATGCGCGTGAGGGTCTGCTCGTCGAACGCCAGGGAGGTGTCCTCCCACCAGCCCTTGGCCTTCAGGTGCGTCTCGAAGGCAGAGAGGAAGTCGCCCCACGCCTCGTTGTAGCGCGTGCTGCCCACCGTGACCGGTTCGTCGACCCACTCGTTGGTGGTGGTGTCGAGGTAGAAGAGCCTGTCGCGGCTCTGGAACTGCAGCATGGTGAACGCGTGGATCCGGTGGGCGATGCCGGCGGCCTTCGCGTCGGTGACCAGGCGGTCGAAGACGCCGAAGTCGAAGGTGAAGTCGGTGCCGTCGTGGCGCCACTCGACGGTGGAGCGGTAGTTCGACGCGGTCTGCGGGCGGATGGTGCCCTGGTGGTCGACGAGCCAGGGGTCCTCGGTGATGACGAGGTTCAGCACGTCCTGACCGGCCTCAGCCATGTCCTCCCAGTACGGGACGAGGGCCTGGAAATGCTCCTCGCTCCAGTGCTCGAGGCCCAGGTGGTCTGCGACGGTGTCGGGGTGCTGCCACAGGTCGAGGACGAACGGGCGTTCGGCCACGTCACGGAACTGGAGGTCAGGGACCACCACTTCCAGCGGGTAGCTGCCGATCTCGCCGGCGTCGGAGCTGACCGTCACCGAGGTGGTGTAGGTCCCTGCCACGGTGCCCGCGGGCACCCGGACCGTGAGCCAGATGGGCTGGTTCATGCTCGAGGGCAGGTCGACGGATTCCTTGACCTCCAGCGGGTCGGCGATGACGGTGCCCGGCTGGTCGGTGTTGGGGATGTAGCGGGCGTAGCGCACTTCCACCGAGCCGGCCGGGAGGGTGCCCCCTGCGACGGTGGCCTTGACACCGGTCAGGTCCACGCCGGCGGTGACGGCGAGCTGGGCGCTGCCGCGGCTGTTGGCGGGAACCTGCAGCTTCAGCGGCCCCGACGCGGGATCACCCACGGCACCGACGCGCGGCACGCGGGTCAGCGACGAGGTGGCGAAGGAGCCGGTGGGTACCCAGACCTGCGCGTCGAGGCCGGTGCGCATCTCGCGGAGGTCCACCGGGAACAGGTCCGCGGTTGCGTTGACCGTCTGACCTGCGCC
This sequence comes from Tessaracoccus zhenghani, assembly GCF_055326325.1. Lineage (NCBI taxonomy): Bacteria > Bacillati > Actinomycetota > Actinomycetes > Propionibacteriales > Propionibacteriaceae > Tessaracoccus > Tessaracoccus zhenghani. Next base: position 524,690 of record NZ_JBUZNQ010000001.1, read on the forward strand.
CGTGGCGGCTGCGGTGTAGGTCGTGGACCACACCCCCGCCAGAAGATCGGCTTCGGTGACGATGCGGCTGGGGCTGTTGTTCTTGCAGGCGTAGCTGGAGCCGGGCGCCAGCGACGAGAAGTTGCAGACCGTCGCCCCGGTCGGCGCGCTGAAGGCGATGCCCGTCAGCGGGACGTTGCCGGTGTTGTACACCTCGACCCACGGCTGGATCCGGTCGCCGAGCAGGCCGTCGGGCGCGTTGGAGTAGATCGCGTCCAGCACGGGACGGATCTCGAAGCGCGGCTGCGCGGTGAAGCCGGCGCCCTGCGTGACCGCGATGCCGACCGCGACCGCGCTGGTGCCGACAGGGTTGGTGTAGGTCAGCTTGACGGGATGGTTGCGGGCGTCGGCTGTGGCCGGTGCGGTGAGCTGGAGCGTGACCTGGGCCGAGGCCCCGGCGTCGAGCGCCGGCACGGCCACGGGTGCGGCGGCCCAGCCCGCGGTGGCGGGGCTGACGGTGCCGGCCGCCAGGGGGGCGCCGCTCTGATTGGTGACGGTGACGGTGACCGGCGAGGTGGCTCCACCGGTCATGGCCGGCGCGGTGGCAGCGAGCTTGGCGCAGACGCCACCGAGCCAGTCGAGGTCGAACTTCGTGAACGAGAGGTGGCGGTACCCGTCACGCTCGTAGAAGAGGCCAAAGCCGCCCGCGCCCAGCTCGCCGGTTTCGTCGGGCAGGGGGGTGAGGGTGGAGTAGGCCGAGGCGCCGGACTGGACCACCTTGGAGACGGGCCAGGTGGCACCGGAGTCGCACGACATCCGCACCGTGAGGTTGCGGCGCACGTTGCTGTTGGAGGTGTTGGAGAACAGCAGGATCTGGGCCTTGGGGTCCGTCGGGGCGGCGTCCGGGAAGGCGCGGATGATCGAGCCGTTGTTGGCCGGGTCGGGCAGCTGCGAGTCGTTGACCCAGGGGCCGTAGGTCTCACCCTGGTCCGTGGAAATGGCGTAGGCGCGCTGCGGGGCGCGGCGCGTGTTGACCATCACGTCGCCGTTGGCGAGCTCGACCGACTTGTTCTCGTCGGCACCGGCGCCGGGGACCGGCCCGGACGCCTGCCAGGTGGCGCCGTGGTCGTCGGAGTAGACGGACACTGCGCTGAAGCCGGTGCCCTGGATGTTGACCGTGTACTGCTGGATGAGGCGGCCCTTGTGCTCGCCCTGACGCAGCTGGATGCCTTCGCCGGAGGCGGCGAACATGCCTGCCCAGTTGGTCTTGCCGGCCTTGATCTGGTCCGTGATGCGGTGGTGGGTCCAGGTGAGGCCATTGTCGGCGGAGACGGAGTAGTCGGCGTGCAGCACGTTCGGGTCGTCGTGGCTCGCCCCTGTACCGGAGCCTGCGAAGCCCTGGTTGATGGACGCGGCGTAGAACAGGAAGACCTGGTTCGTCTCGCGGTCGACGATGACGGACGGGTCTCCGAAGCCCTTGGGGGCCGCGTCCTGACGGACGACCGTCTGCGGGCCCCACGTCTCGCCGCCGTCGGTGGAGCGGCGCATCAGCATGGTGATGTTGCTGGGAAGGTCGGCCATTGAGGGGCGGCCGTCGTAGAAGGCGAGGATGTCGCCGTTGGGGGCCACCGACAGCGCGGGGATGCGGTAGCGGAGCCAGCCGTTCTCGCCGCGGTTGGCCAGGTCGTGCAGCTCGAGGCCTGCGGCCAGGCCGTCAGCGGGCGCCCAGGTTCCGGCCGGCGTGTCGTTGACGGTGAGCGTGAAGGTGCCAGTGTCGGAGCCGACGGAGTTCGTGGCCGTGACGGTCACGACGGCGGCCACGGCCGCGGCCGGGTTGCCTGAGATGACGCCCGTGGTGGCGTTGATCGAGACGCCCGCGGGGAGGCCGGTGGCGCTGTAGGCGATGGGGGCGGTGCCGGTGGCGCTGGGCGTGACCCAGACCGGCGAGCCGACGTTGACGGACACGTCGGCGATGGCCGCGAGATCCGGCGCCTCGGGGGCGGCGGGCCTGGCGACGGGGAGGGTGCCGTTCAGCGTGGTGACGATCGGGTCTCCGGTGCGCACACCTCCGACGAGGGGATACTGCGTCCAGGTGAGGTCGAAGGCCCCTTGTCCTGCCGCGGCGTCGGCTTCGGTCACCGTGTAGGTGATGGCAGGCGTTCCCGTCAGTGCGCAGGTGTACTTGCCGTCCGTACCCGCGGGGAAGTTGGAATTGGGCCAGCTGCAGCTGGTGGCGTTGGCCAGCGTGGTGGAACTGGCGACGATGTCCCGCGCCGGTGCCGCAGCGTTCGACTCCATGCGGAACTCAAGGGTGACGACGTCGCCCACGGCATATTCTGCCTTGTCGGGCGCGACCGATTGGATCTTCACCCGGCCGAAGTTGACGTCGACCCACTGCCCCACCGCCGGGGTCGTTGCTGCCGTCGCCGATGTGGGAACGAGGGAGAGGCTCCCCAACGCGAGGGCTACGCTCAGCAACCCTGTCAATATCGTTCGGAGGGAGCACTGAGCGCTCGTGGGGGCTGCATTCATCGTCGGCCTTTCGCAGGTGGGCGTCAGCGCCCACTCGTCGTCTCGCAGACCGCAACCGTACGAATTTTGGATGAACAATTCCTAGGCGGCGCCCAAACGCTCATCCGAGTTGTCCGACGTCCGCTCTCCGCGAAGAGAGGCTAATCAGAGCCCGACCCACCCCATCACCACGGGCAGCAGCGGTGCACCGAGGAAGGCGACGATGTCCAGCAGCGTGTGGACGACCACCAGCGGCATGACCCGCTTGATCTTCAGGTAGAGCCAGCCGAAGACCAGGCCCATCACCAGGTTGCCGATGAAGCCGCCGAAGCCCTGGTAGAGGTGGTAGCCGCCCCTGATCACGGCGCTCACCACGAGGATGACCCACATCTGGCCACCCCGCTGGGCCCATCTGGTGAACAGGTAGCCCACCATCACGACCTCTTCGAGCACACCGTTCATCACCGCCCTGGCCAGCAGCATGGGCACCGTCCACCAGTTGTCCGCGAGGTTGGCCGGTTGGACCTGGGTGTTGATGCCGATCTGGAGGGCGAAGATGAAGAAGGCCAGGCCGGCGACGCCGATGACGGCGAACACGCCGAACCCCCACGCCAGGTCGAAGCCTGGTCTACGGAGGTCGAAACCCATCACGCGCCAGGGACCCTCGGCCGGGCGGTGGTGCACGGCCAGCAGGAACAGGACGAGCACCACGGGCATCAGCGGGAAGATGAGGCCGGCCAGCTGGTACGCGAGGTCGAGCCACGGCCGGTCCGGTGTGGTGGACGTGTTCATCCGCGTCACCTGCTGCGCCAGCGGCTCCGGGCGGGTGAGCTTGTTGATGATCGACAGCAGGGCGTAGACCGCCGACTGGCCGAGGGAGATGAGCAGCACCACAACGATCTCGGTGCGCAGGCGCTGGAGCCCCGGGCGGGGAACGGACGTGACTGTCATGGCCTCAACTCTTGTCGGCCACCGCGCGCAGGTAGCTGAACGCTGTGCGGGGACGGGCGGCGACGCGGGTGGTCAGGTACTCGAACCAGCCCGGCCCGAAGGGGACATAGGTGCGCGACCTGAAGCCGATGTCCGCCAGGCGGCGTTGCTCCAGCGGCCGCACGCCGTAGAACATCTGGAATTCGAACCCGTCGCGGGGGATGGCGTTGCGCCGCGCCAGATCCTGGGCGATGGCGATCAGCGTGGGGTCATGCGAGGCCAGCATGGCGTAGGCACCTGATTCCATGGCAACGCGGAGGCAGCGCACCAGGGCCAACTGCTTGTCGCGCTCCCTGCGGTAACCCATCGACGGTGGCACGGGGTAGGAACCGACGCACAGCCGCACGCGGGCACCGGCACCGGCGCCGGCACCGGCAGCTTTGGCCACATCACGCTCGGCGCGTCGGATATCGGCCGGCAACGTGATGCCGAGGAGGGCGTGGTCCAACCTGGCCCGGTGCCAGAGGTCCAGCGTGGGCTGGTACTCGTCGGCCCCCTGCATCTCGAGCGTGATCAGGGCCCCTGCGTCATCTGCCGCCTGGCACAACCCGTCCAGCACTGCTGCTGCCGCCACCCTGTCGGCACGCAGGCCGAGCGACGACGGCTTGACCGACAGTTCGGCGCCCCGGGCAAGGTCGCCCAGGTGCTCGAGCGTCTCCAGGATGCGGCCCGGGGACTCCGACTCGTCGTCGCTGGTGGGCAGGTAGGCCAACGAGATCTCGAGGCCCTGCTTCTGCAGCTTGCGGGCCACCGCGATGGCGTCGGCCTCGGCAGGCACCACGTACGCGCTGGCGAATTCCTCGGCCACGCCGCTGCTCAGGGCTGCGCCCTGAACCCACCGCGACCGGATGACGGAGCGCACTGCGCTGTGGAGCCGCGACATATCAGTGGGCCCCGGCCTGCGCCTTGGCGAGCGTGTCGCGCACGGTCTGCAGGGCCCCGCCCAAGAGGTCCTCGCGTTCGTGGCGCGAGCGGGCCCGGCGCGTCGACACCTCGAGCACGATGTGCCCCGTGTACCCGGTACGCGCGATCTCAGCCAGGACGCCCCAGGCGTTCTGGTCCCCCTCCCCGGGAAGGAGGTGTTCGTCCTTGAAGGACCCGCGACCGTCCGTGAAGTGCACGTTGGCCAGCCTGTCACCCCAGGCGTGCACGAAGTCCATCGACTGGCGCTGCGAGGTGGAGGCATGGGACAGGTCCAAGGCCAGGTGGTCATAGTCATAGGGCGTGGGATCCCAACCCGGCAGGTAGGTCTGCATCGGACCTGCGGGCGTGCGCCAGGGGAACATGTTCTCCACGCAGAACTTCACGTCCCCCTCGGCGTTGAGCCGCTTGATGCCGTCCACGAAGCCGGCACCGTACTCACGCTGCCAGCGGAAGGGCGGGTGCACCACGACGATGTCGCCACCCAGGTGCTGCACCGCCTCACCGGAGCGCTTGAGTTTGCCCCACGCGTCGGAGCCCCAGGTGCCCTGGGTGATCAGCAGGGTGGGCGCGTGGACCGACAGCACCGGCATGCCGTGGTAGTTCGCCAGTTTCTCGACGGCCCCGATGTCTGTGGACAGGGCGTCGACGCCGACCATCAGTTCGATGCCGTCGTACCCGAGCGCTGCCGCCAGCTCGAACGCGCTCGCGGAGGCTTCCGGGTACACGGAAGTGGTCGACAAGAGAACCTTCGACTGGGTCACATCGCCACCCTACCGCGCACACCGATCCGCTCGAACCCCCGCAGGATTGCGAGGGCGGGTACCGCCCGGATGGCCCCCGGCAAGCCCCGATTAGTCGTTTCGCCCCCACGAGGGGAAGAATGTCGGTATGCACGTCGACCATTTGATCTTCGCAACCGGTCCCGCAGGTCTCAAGGGTGAGGCTGAGCGACTGGCTGACGCACTGGGCACCGAATACAAGGATGGCGGTTTCCACCCCCGCTTCGGTACGCGCAACCACATCATCCCCTTGGCGGACGCCCGCTACATCGAGGTGGTCGAGGTGCTCGACCACCCCGCAGCCGACAAGGCCGCCTTCGGCCAAGCCGTCCGCGCCCGCTCCGAAATGGGCGGCGGCTGGCTCGGCTGGGTATTGAGCGTCAACGACATCTCCCCCTACGAGAAGCGCCTCGACCGCTCCGCAGTGCCGGGCTCGCGCCTGTTCCCCGACGGCCGCCGGCTGGAGTGGGTCCAGATCGGCATCCGTGGGCTCATCGCCGATCCGCAGCTCCCCTACTTCCTCGAGTGGAAGTCGGACGATTCGCTGCGCCCCGCCGCTCTCCACGGCGACTGCGTGTTGAAGGAACTGCAGATCTCGGGCTCGGCGGACCGCCTCTCGGAATGGCTCGGCGTGGACGTGGCGGACCAGATCGACGGCATCAAGCTCGACCTGGTGTCGCCCAACGGCACCCCCGGCCTCAACTCCGTCACGTTCGACACCCCCTCCAAGGGCACCGTCACCATCTAGTTTCGTGGGGCCACCGACGACGGCTCATCCACACTTTGTCTGCGCCGTGACCTAGGCTCAAGCGCGTGGCGAAGAAACAGGACACCTACAACTGCACCGAGTGCGGCTGGACGTCCGTGCGCTGGGTCGGCCGCTGCGGCGAATGCCAGGCCTGGGGCACGGTGGTCGAGCGCGGGGCCCCACGGCTGCGTGCGGTGGCCTCCTCCGTGCCGACGCAGCAGGCGGTGCCCATTTCCCAGGTGCCCACAGATTCGGCCCAGCGCAAGCTGACCACCATCGCCGAACTGGACCGCGTGCTGGGTGACGGCCTCGTTCCCGGCGCGGTCGTCCTGTTGGCGGGCGAGCCCGGCGTCGGGAAGTCCACGCTCCTGCTCGACGTCGCCGCCAAGTGGGCCCGCTCCGGGGAGAAGACGCTCTACATCTCCGGCGAGGAGTCCGCGTCCCAGGTGCGGCTGCGCGCAGAGCGCACAGGCGCCGTCGACGACGAGCTGTACCTCGCCTCGGAGACAGACCTCGGCACGGTGCTGGGCCACATGGAACAGGTGCGCCCCTCCCTGCTGGTGCTGGACTCGGTGCAGACCATCTCGGCCGCGGACGCGGACGGCGCGCCGGGCGGCCCCAGCCAGGTCCGCGAGATCACCGCCGCCATCGCCCGCGTCGCCAAGCGCGAGAACATGGCGGCGATCATCGTCGGGCATGTCACGAAGGACGGCGGCATCGCCGGTCCCCGCACGCTGGAGCACCTGGTGGACGTGGTCCTTACCTTCGAGGGGGACCGCCATTCAGGTTTCCGCATGGTGCGGGCCACGAAGAACCGCTACGGCCCCGCAGACGAGGTGGGCTGCTTCGAGATGAGCGAGAACGGCATCGTCGAGGTGCCGGACCCGTCCGGGCTGTTCACCACCGCCCACAACGAGCCGGTGCCGGGCACCTGCGTCACCGTCACGCTCGAAGGGCGGCGTCCGTTGCTGGCGGAGATCCAGGCGCTCATCGCCCCCTCGCCGCAGTCGTCGCCGCGCCGCACCACGCACGGGCTCGACGGCTCCCGCATCGCCATGGTGCTGGCCGTCCTCGAGCGCAAGGTCAAGCTGCCGCTGTCGGCGTTCGACGTCTACGCCTCGACGGTGGGCGGAGCCCGGGTCACAGACCCTTCGGCAGACCTCGCCGCGGCAGTGGCCATCGCATCAGCCGCCCTGGACAGGCACTACCCCAAACGGCTCCTGGCCCTGGGCGAGGTGGGCCTGGCCGGAGACCTCCGCAGGGTGCCCGGTGCCGAGCGTCGTCTGGCAGAGGCGGGCCGGCTCGGCTTCGAACTGGCCATCATCCCCACCGGCTCGCGCGACGTCACGGCCCGGGTGCCCAAGCTCGGGAACCTGCGCGTGGTCGAGGTCCCCACTCTGGCAGACGCCCTCGGGGTACTGGATCTCCGGCGGCCCTGACCTCGCCAGGCCCCGTTGAGCGGTTTGCCGCGGTGACAGGATGCGCACGCCGCCACCGCGCGGCGCGGCTTACGATACGAGGGCGCAGACAGCAGACGGAGGGCAGCAACACGTGAAGACCACCACCTCCATCCCGGGGCTGTTGGTACTGCACCTGAACGTGCAGTACAACGACGACGGGTGGTTCAAGGAGAACTGGCACCGGGCGTCCTTCGGCGCGGCCGGGTTGCCGGATTTCGGTCCGGTGCAGCAGAACGTCACGCACACCGTGGACCGCGGCGTCACGCGCGGCTTCCACGCCGAGCCATGGGACAGGCTCATCACGCTCACCAGCGGACGCGCCATGGGCGCCTGGGTGGATCTCCGGCCCGGCGAGTCCTTCGGCCGCACCTTCTACTGTGACCTGGACACCTCGGTGGCCGTGTTCGTGCCGCGCGGTGTGGCCAACGCCCACCAGGTCCTGGAGGACGGCACCACGTTTTCCTACCTGCTGGAACACCACTGGACCCCAGACGCGCGCAAGCAGTCCGCCACCGTGAACCTCTTCGACCCGGCGCTGAACATCCCGTGGCCGATCTCACGGGACCGGGCTATCGTCGCCCAGCGCGACGCGTCGCTGCCGCTGCTGCGGGACGCCCCGCCGATGCCCCCACGACGCACGCTGGTCGTCGGCACCGACACCTCGTTGGGCAGGGCCCTGGCCCGCCAAGTCCCCCAGGCCGTGGGCCTGCCCTCCTCCGCCTTCGATGCTGGAGCGGCCCCCGTCGACCTCTGGGCGTTCGACACCATCATCGGAGCAGCCGGCAGACTGCCCACCGGTCTCCCGGGCCAGTTCGAGCGCGAAGAGACGTGGTCGTCCGCCGCCGGCCGGGCACACCGGCTCGCGGAGATCGCCCGCACGCACCGGTTGCGCTACGTGCACCTCTCGGCAGACGGGGCTTTCCAGGGCCCGGGTCCAGAGCACGGCGAAACCGACGCGCTCGATCTCAGCCATCCGCACGGGCAGGTGCTCGCGGCTGGCGAACTGATCGCCGCGACAGTCCCCAGGCACCTGATCATCCGGACCGGGTGGGTGATGGACTCGGCTGAGGGGTTCCTCCGCGACATGACCGCCCGGGCCCGGCACCACCAGTCGGTCACCGTGCTGGGAGATCATTTCGGCCGGTTGACCTTCACGGACAACCTCGCGGCGGGAATCATCCACCTCGTCCGGACGGGGGCCGCTCCCGGCGTCTACAACCTGACCGGTGACGGCCGGTCGGTGAGCTGGGCGCAGGCGGCGCAGCGGGTGTTCCAGATCGTCGGCGCAGATCCGGCTCTGGTGCACAGTTCGGCTGTTGCCGATGCCCCATCCCCCGCCCTGCTGCGGCTCGACAAGATCAAGGCCACCGGCTTCACACCGGACAACGCGTGGCTGGGCCTCATCGACAAGGTGCACGGGGCCAAGCCCGCACCGCTGCAGGCCACCGGGGAGGCCGCTACAGCAGCGGCAAGGATGCCGGGCAGGCCCTACACGGTCATGTTCGTCTGCACGGCCAACATCTGCCGCTCGGCCTATGCAGATGTCGTCGCCCGGGCGCGCAGGGTGCCGGGTCTCCGCTTCCTCTCGGCAGGGATCCAGGCCCTCGTCGGGCATGAGATCGACCCGCCCATGGCGGCACGTATCGTGGACGGCGACTCCTCCACCCACCGCGCCCAGCAACTGACCCGGGCCATGCTCGAAGAGGCAGACCTGGTGATCGCGATGGCCGCAGACCACCGTCGCTACATTCTCGACAGTTGGCCGGCGCTGGGCCGCAAGGTGTTCGTCATCGGGCACATCGCCCGGGAACTCGCCACCCTGCCGGAGTCCGCCACCCTCAGCGGAGTCACGGAGCACCTCTGGAGGCACCGCACCTCGGACACCGCTGATGACGTGCCGGACCCGTACGGCCGCGGCGACGCGGCGGCCAGGACGGCAGCGGACAGCATCGACACCCACCTCCACATCATCCTCGGGGCTCTGACCGAGCTGGCCGGCCGTGACTGAGTGGCTCCGCATCGGCGAGGTGTCACGCCTCACCGGCCTGACGCACCGCACGTTGCGGCACTACGACGAGCTCGGCCTGCTGGTGCCCAGCGGCCGTTCCTACTCTGATTACCGGCTCTACTCGCCGGAAGACATGGAACGGCTGCTGGCCGTTCAGCACCTCAAGTCGCTGGGCCTCAGCCTGGACGAGGTGCGGCAGGTGCTGGACGACCCGGGAACGGACGCGGCTGAACTGATCGGCCGGCACATCGTGGCCGTCGAGGCGCGCATCGGCGAGGAGCAGGAACGGCTGGCCCGGCTCCAGCGGCTGCGGGCAGCCGCGCAGACCGGGTGGGACGACGTGCTCGACGTGCTGTCGCTGGGCGAACAACTCCAGCACGAGGACCCCAATGTGCGGTTCCGGGCCGCGCTCACCGAGCAGGGGGCGGCCGCCGTCGAAGACCTCGTGGAGAGGCTCCGCTCAGATCCGGAGCCGGGCGTCAGGGAGGCGGCCACCTGGGCGCTGGTGCACCGCGGCGCCGTCGTGATGAACGCCATCGCGTCGCTCGGAGACGGTGACGAGCAGGCCCGCCGGTCACTGGCCCACGTCCTGGGCAAACTCCGCGACCCGGTGGGGATCGCCACGCTGGGAGAGCTCGCGCACGACGACTCCGAGGAGGTCGCCGCCAGGGCTGCCTTCGGGCTGGGACAGGTCGGCGGCGAGGCCGCAGCGAAGCTGCTGGTGCCGTTGCTCTCCGATGAGCGCGGCGCGGTGCGTGAGGAGGTGACCCGGAGCCTCGGGCGCATCCCCGAAGCTGGATGGTTGCTCAGGGACGCAGCCGTCGACGCTTCGGCCGTCGCGCGCTTGCACGCCATCGAGGCCCTCGCGGGTCACTCGGACCCGGCCGACGTGCCGGTGCTCATCGCCGCGCTGCACGACGCGGACCCCGAGGTGCGCCTGGCCGCCCTGCTGGCGCTGGGCGAACGACCCGAACCCGAGGCGGCCGCCGCCATCCGGGAGGAGGCCTCGTCGACAGACGATCGCACCCGGTTGGTGGCGCGGCGGTTGCTCGGGTCGTCCTAGCCCGCCGCCCCACGTCGCGTCGCCGCTGACCGCCGATTGAGCGCCCCGGCTGGTAGCGTCGATCACCCGAAACAGGAGGACGGCAATGAACAGCGACCAGTACCACGGCAGCGGCCAGCTCCCAGAGGACATCACTCCCCTCCCCGGCGTGAAGGCGCAGGACCCGGACACGGGAGCGGAGGACCCCCGCCGCTCGGACGAGGAGATCGCCGACGAACTCGAAGACGATCCGGCGATCGATTCCGACACCGGCACCGTCCTGGATGCGGACGACGACAACCTTGACGATGACATCGACGAGGACGGCACCGACGACCTCGGCGCGGTGCCGTTCACACCCGTCCAGCCCAAGCATCTCGGCGGCTGACCGGGGCCTGTCGGATTGACCGACGGGCCCCGGCCGCCACTGGAGCTCAGGAGGGGTTGTGCACCCGCTCCTCGAGGAAGCGACGCGCGACGGCCGCGAGCGAGCGGTCGTCGCCCTCAGCCACGCGGGCCAGTGCTTCGTCAGAGGCGTAGCCCAGTTGACCGAGCGCGGAGACGGCGGCGAGCCGCACGTCGGCGTCCTCGTCGGCCGTGGCCTTCTCCAGGGCTTCAGCGGCGCTGTCCGCCTCGGGTCCGCCGACGTAGCCGAGCGCCTCGGCGGCGTGCTCACGCACGGCCGTCGACTCGTCGGTCAGCCGTGCCACCAGTGCGGTCACACCACCCTCGCCCAGCTTGCGGAAGGCGTCACTCAGCGCGTCGCGCTGCCAGTCGTCGCCGTCACCCAGACGCGCGGCCAGGTCACCGGCGGCCAGATGGCCGCCCGTGTTGGCAGCGGCCCGGTACGCCTTGAGTGCGACGTCCTTGTGCGGGTCCGCCACCAGCGCACGGACGTGCTCGAAGTGCTCCGGGTTGCCCACCTTGCTCACCACGTGGGCGCCGGTGAAACGGACGTGCTCGGAGTCGCTCTGCAGCATGGCGAGGATCTCGTCGTTCGCCTCGTCGGCGTGCTGCACGACGGCCCACGTGAGGTCCTCCCGCACGCGTCCGTCGGTCTCCGTCTTCAGGTGCGCCAGCAGCGCCGGGACGACGGCCGGGTCCTTGATGGACCCGAGAGCCAGCGCGGCCATGCGACGGTCGGTGCCGACGGGGGAATCGAGCTGATTGATCAGGGTCTGGGCATTTCGTGTCATGCCTCAGAACGTAAAGCCTCACGTCGCGTGAAGGTCAACCGGCGAAACCGGGGTCGACTACGCTGTGGGCAGAACCAGGGACAGGGAGCAACGATGCCGGACATGGCCATGATCACCAGGTTGGGCACGCTGCTGGTGCGCCACATGGGCGCCTTCAGCACGCAGAGCTCCGAGATCCCTGGTGACTCGCCGGACAGCAACAAGACGGCTGAGGACGCGCGCAACTTCACGCGGTCGCTCGAGGAGATGGGCCCCACCTTCATCAAGTTCGGGCAACTCCTGTCCACGCGGCGTGACCTGCTGCCCGCCGTCTACACCGACGAGCTCAGCCGGTTGCAGGACGACGTCGAAGTGGTGCCCGTCGAACAGATTCGCGCGCGCATCGAAGAGTCGCTGGGCGGCGCGTCCGTGAACGCGATGTTCTCGGAGTTCGACGACGTGCCGATCGCCGCCGCCTCCCTCGCGCAGGTGCACCGGGGGGTGACGAAGTCCGGCCGCGACGTCGTCGTGAAGGTGTTGCGCCCCGGCGTGCGCGACCGGGTGCGCAACGACCTGGATTCCCTCGCAGGCCTGGCAGATTTCGTGGACCACAACACACCCGTCGGCCCCCGCCTCGGTGCCGCGCGGATGCTGGCCCAGTTCCGGCGCTCCATGGCCGACGAGCTGGACTACCGCAAGGAGGCGGCGAACCTGCGCCTGTTCGCGGACCTCGCCGAGGACGAACGCGACCTCGTGGTGCCCACCCCCATCGACGACTACTCCACCGACGAGGTGCTCACGCTCGAGTTGATGCCCGGGAAGAAGATCACCGACGTCGGCAGGATCGAACTGCTCGACGTCGACGGCCCGGCGCTGGCGGGTTCGCTGTTCCACTTCATGCTGAAGGCCATGCTGGTGGACGGCATCCTCCACGCGGATCCCCACCCCGGCAACCTGTTCCTCACCCCGGACCACCGCATCGCCATCCTCGACGTGGGCATGGTGGTGCGTCTGCCCGCGCGGGTCCGGACGTCGCTGGTGAAGCTGCTCGTGGCCATCGGCGACGCCGACGGCGAGGCCGCGGCCATGGTGCTGGCCGGGATGGGCCACCCGCTGGAGGACTACGATGCGGCGGCCTTCCGTGACTCCGTCACCCACCTCGTGTCCACCACGCTCGCCATGGGCCCGGATCTCCAGGCGGGCACCGTGCTGATGGAACTGGCCCGGCTCTCCGGGGAACACGGACTCCGTCCTCCCGCGGAGATGACGATGGTGGGCAAGGCGCTGCTGAACCTGGATCAGGCCACGCAGCACCTGGATCCCGGCTTCACGCCCATCGAGGCCATCCGCGCCAACGTCTCCACCATCCTCCGCGCCGGTTTCAGCCCGAGCGCCAGCCAGACGCTGCTGAGCGGGCTGGAGGGCAAGGAGTTCATCGAGCGGCTCCCCCGCCGCGCGAACCGCATCCTCGACTCCCTCGCCGAGGGCGAGTTGAGCGTCAACATCAACGCCGTCGACGAGGACCGGCTCCACATGGTGCTGCACCAGGTGGCCAACCGGGTGTCGGTCGCGCTGATCCTGGCCGCGATCACGGTGGCGGCCGCCCTGCTGATGGTCGCCGACGTCGGGCCCCGCCTCCTGGGGTACCCGGCGCTGGGCGCGATCTTCTTCCTCATCGCCGCCATCGGCGGCCTGGTCATGGTGGTCGGCATCCTCTTCGAGGACCGGCCCCCGGTCCGTCGCGTCAAGCGTCGTGACAGGCGCCGCAAGCTGTACGACGACGCCCCCGTAGACTGACCCCGACGTAAGGAGTCCAGGTGCCAAGGTCCGCCATCCGCCGCTATCTGCGGTTGCTCGCGCCGGGCACCCAGCTGCGCGGTGGCCTGGATCGCATCCTGCTCGGCCGCACGGGTGCCCTCATCGTGCTGGGCAACAACACGAAGGTCCAGCAGGTCTGCTCGGGAGGCTTCCAGCTGGGCGTCGACTGCACCGAACAGAACCTCCGCGAACTCGCGAAACTCGACGGGGCGATCATCCTCACCAACGACCTCAGCCGCATCGTGGCCGCCGGCGTGCACCTCGTGCCGGAGGGCGACCTGCCCACGGCGGAGACGGGCACCAGGCACCGGTCGGCGGACCGCACCGCCCAGTCGGCCGGCGTGCCGGTGGTCACCGTGTCGGCCTCGATGAGCACCGTCTCGCTGTTCCTGGGCGGCCGGCGCCATCCCGTCGAGACCGTGCCGCAGGTGATCAGCCGGGCCAACCAGACGCTGGCCACCCTCTCGCGCGTGGTCACGCGGCTCACGGACCAGATGGAGCAGTTCACGCTGCTCGAGATCGGCGAGCAGGTCACCCTGCGCGACCTCACGCACGTCGCGCACCGCCTGGAACTCACCCGCAGGTTGTCCACCGAGATGCGGTTCCATGTGGACATCCTCGGGGTCGAGGGGAGGCTGGTCGCGCTGCAGCACACGGAACTGGCCAGCCACTTCGAGGGGGTCGCGGATCTGCTGACGGAGGACTACGCGCACAACCTGGCGGACCCCTCGGAATTCGACCTGCTGGCGCTGCACAACTTCTCCCCCGAGGAACTCTTCAGCGGCGGCCTGGTGGCGGAGCGGCTGGGGTTCGGGGCGAACGCCAACCTGGAACAGAGCCTGGAGACGCGCGGCGTGCGACTCCTCTCCCGGGTGGGCCGGTTGCCGGCGCCGATGGTGTCGAAGCTGGTGGGCAGGTACACGCTGCAGGAGATGTTCGGGGCCTCCGTGTCGCAGTTGATGGAGATCGACGGGATCGGCCCGCGCCGTGCGCGCCAGATCCGCGACGCTCTGCTGCGGATCACGGAATCCAGCGGTTCCTGACAGACGCCCGTCAGCCCCGAACCCCCTGCGGAGCGCTTCCCGGACTGCGCTATGGTGGACGCCGAACACAGGGGAGCGCCACCGGGGCGCTGAGAGTGCGGGAGGCCGCAGACCCTCAAACCTGATCCGGTTAGCACCGGCGTAGGGAGTTGGGAATTCTCCTCGGCATCCGCCGAGCCCTCCTCTTGAAGGAGCGGACATGAAGTTCTTCGCACACTCGGCCATCGCGGGCACCGCCGTGTTGGCGCTGGCGGCCTGCGGCGGCGCGGCCACGCCGGGGGGCACGGACAGCCCTGCGGGCGAGACGTCCGAGGCGGTCACCTCGTCGTCGACCCTGACTGTGGTGACCCACGATTCGTTCAGCCTGCCGGACGACCTCAAGGCCAGGTTCGCCGAGGAATCGGGTCTGGACGTGACCTACGTCCAGCCCGGCGACAGCGGCACCCTCGTCAACCAGCTCATCCTCACCAAGGATTCGCCGCTCGGCGACGTGGTGTTCGGCATCGACAACACCTACGCCTCGCGCGCCGCGGAGGAGGGTGTCCTCTCCGGTTACGAGTCTGAGGCCCTTCCCGAGGAGGCCGAGGCCATGGCCACCGAGGGCCTCACGCCCATCGACTTCGGCGACGTGTGCATCAACGCCGACAAGCGCTGGTTCGCCGAGCACGACGTGGCGATCCCGGCCACCCTCGACGACCTCCTGAAGCCTGAATACAAGGACCTCCTGGTCGTGACCCACCCGGCGTCCTCCTCGCCGGGCCTGGCCTTCCTGCTCGCCACCATCGGCGAGAAGGGCGACGGCTGGCTCGACTACTGGTCCGCCCTGGCGGACAACGGCCTGAAGGTCGCCTCGGGTTGGACCGAGGCCTACTACACGGACTTCTCGGGTGCCGACGGCGCAGGGCCCCGCCCGCTGGTGCTGAGCTACGCCACCTCCCCCGCGTACACCGTGGACGGGGACGAATCCACCACCGAGGCGCTGCTGGACACGTGCTTCCGCCAGGTCGAGTACGCCGGCGTCCTCGCGGGCGCCCAGAACGAGGAAGGCGCCCGCGCCTTCGTCGACTTCCTGCTCAGCCCCGATGTGCAGAGCGTGTTCCCCACCGAGATGTACATGTACCCCGCGGTGACCGACACCGAACTGCCCGAGGAGTGGGCCCGCTTCGCGCCGCTGGCGCCGTCGCCGGTGGAGGTCTCCCCCGAAGAGATCGACGCGAACCGTGACCAGTGGATCCGTGACTGGACCGAGGCCATGGGGTGAGATCGACCCTGGGTTGGCGGCTGGGATGGGCGCTGACGGCGCTCGTCCCGGCCGCCTTCCTGACGCTCTTCTTCGCGTGGCCCGCCGCCGCGCTCGTGCTGCGGGGGTTCCACGACGACACCTCATGGACGCTCGAGGGTTTCAGCTCAGTCTTCGACTCCCGCCGCACCTGGGGGGCCATCTGGTTCACCCTCGGCTCGGCCACCGCCTCAACGCTGCTGTGTCTGGTGCTCGGGTTGCCGGGCGCCTACCTCCTCTACCGCTGCCGGTTCCGTGGCCGCGACACCTTGCGCGCCCTCATCACCATCCCCTTCGTGCTGCCCACGGTGGTGGTGGGCGTCGCATTCGGCTCATTGCTGCGCCCCGACGGGCTCCTCGGCTGGCTCGGCCTGGCCGGCACCCCGGCCGCCATCCTCGCCGCGATGGTGTTCTTCAACTACTCCGTGATCGTGCGCACGGTGGGCACCCTCTGGGCGCGCCTCGACCCGCGCCTGGCCCAGGCCGCCGGCACTCTGGGCGCCTCTCCCCTCCGCACACTGCGCACCGTGACGCTGCCGGCGCTGACGCCGGCGATCGTCTCCGGCGCATCCCTGGTGTTCCTGTTCAGCGCCTCCAGCTACGGCATCGTGATGGTGCTGGGCCAGACCCGCTACCGCACCATCGAGACCGAGATCTGGTTCCTCACCACCCAACTCCTCGACCTGCCGTCCGCCGCCGCCCTGTCGATCACCCAACTCATCATCGTGTCCGCCGCTCTCTGGTTGAGCGGCCGCGCCCAGGCCCGCATGACCCGCGCCCTGAGGCTGCAACCCGACGTCGACTCGGAGCGCGGCCTCTCCCTTCGCCGCGACGGCCTGGCGCTCGGCCTGACGCTGGCCGTGGCCGTGGTGCTGCTCGGCCTCCCCCTCGCCAACCTCGCGTGGCGCTCACTGCACCGCGACGGTGGGTTCACCGTCGTCAACTACCTGCAACTCGCCGCCGAGGGCGGCGCCGGAGTCAGCGTGTGGGAAGCACTCCGCACCTCACTGGTCACAGCCCTCGCAGCGACGGCCATCGCCGTGACGCTCGGGCTGCTCGTGGCGCTCGTCGCCTCCCGGCGACCCCGGCGTGCCGTGGGCAGATCGGCCCTGGCCGTGTTGGAGTCACTGTTCCTGCTGCCACTGGGCGTGTCCGCCGTCACCGTGGGCTTCGGGTACCTCATCACGCTGAACCGGCCGCCGCTGGACCTCCGCTCCAGCATCGTGCTCATCCCCGTGGCCCAGGCCGTCGTCGCCCTGCCGCTCGTGGTCCGCACGCTGCTGCCCACCCTGCGCGCTATCGACCCCCGGCAACTGGAGGCCGCGGCCACGCTGGGCTCCACGCCCTGGCAGGTGGTGCGCCGTATCGAGCTGCCCCATCTCGGCCGGGCGGTGGGTCTGGCGGTGGGGTTCGCCTTCGCCACCTCGCTGGGCGAGTTCGGCGCCACGAGTTTCCTGGCCCGGCCGGACAACCCGACGCTGCCGGTGCTGATCTTCCGGCTGTTCAGCCGCCCGGGCGCAGAGAACTACGGCGTGGCGCTGGCCGCCTCCGTGGTGCTGGCAGGATTGGCAGGGATCACGATGGCCGCCGCCGAACGCCTGCGGCCGAAGGAGGTGGCCGCGTGGTAACCGGTCTGGAAGTGCGCGATGTGTCGGTCCACTACGGCCGCACCGTCGCCGTCGACGACGTCTCGCTCCGGGTGGAGCCGGGCACGATCGTGGCGCTGTTGGGCGCGTCCGGATCCGGCAAGTCGACGCTGCTGCGGGCCATCGCCGGCCTGCAACCCCTCTCGTCCGGGGCCATCCTCTGGGACGGAGAGGACCTCGCCCCCGTGAAGGTGCACAAGCGCAACTTCGGCCTCGTGTTCCAGGACGGTCAGCTGTTCCCGACGATGAACGTGGCCCGCAACATCGCCTACGGTCTGGGCAAACTCCCCAAGCCGGAGCAGCACGAGCGCGTGGAGGAGATGCTCGAACTCGTGGGCCTGGCAGGCTACGGCAGCCGCAGGCCCACCGAACTGTCCGGAGGCCAGGCCCAGCGGGTGGCGCTGGCCCGCTCGCTGGCCCCGTCGCCGCGGGCCCTCCTCCTCGACGAGCCCCTCTCCGCGCTCGACACCGGTCTGCGGCGCCGGCTGGCCGACGACCTCGCCAGGATCCTGCGCGAGACCCACACCACCGCCGTCTACGTCACCCACGACCACCAGGAGGCGTACACCATCGCGGACTTCGTGGCCGTGCTCGACGAGGGCCGGCTGCTCCAGCTGGCCTCCCCCGAGATCCTGCGGGAGCGGCCGCACAACAGGCAGGTGGCCGCCTTCCTGGGCTACCGCGCGTTCGTCGTCGAGGCCGAGGCACGCCGCCTGGGCTGGACGGGCAGCCTGGCCACGGGCGAGCTGCTGGGCATCGGCCCGGCCTCGCTCCAGCTGGATCCGCACGGTGTCGAACTGCAGGTCGTCGACCAGACGCTCACCATCGACGACGTCGAGGTGAAGGTGCTGCTGCCCGACGGCCAGACGGCGATGGTGGCCTCGCCGTCGAAACTCGACACGCGCTCAGTTCGGGTGACCCTCGTCGGGGGCGCGATCGTTCCGGCGTGACACAATGTCGCCATGCCGAAGATCGCCGCTGCCTCCGTCGCAGAGCACCGCGCGCAGGTGGAGGTCAAACTCCTCGACGCAGCCGAGGCGCTGCTCCGCGCCGGGCTGCCCCTCACCGCTGGGAAGGTGACGCAGGACGCGGGCATCGCGCGCAACAGTATCTACCGCTACGTGGACAGCATCGACGACCTCCGTGGCATGGTCGTGGCCCGCTACCTCCCCCTGTGGTCCAAGACGGTCGGTGACGCCGTCGCCGAGGTGTCGGACCCCGGGGACCAGGTTGTCGCCTGGGTGCGGGCCAACCTCGAGGAGGCCGCCAGCACCGGCCACGGGTGGCTCATGCAGATGGCCCAGCAACCTGGAGCCTCCAGGGCGACCTCCGCCATCGCGGACCAGGCCCACGACGTGCTGCGCGCCTCACTGATCCGCGCCTGGCGCGCACTGTTGACGGACCCGGATCTGATGCGCCTCAACGTCGCCCTGACCCGCGGCATCCTCCAGGCCGCGTTCGTGCAGCTTGATCGTGGATTTCCACCCGAGAAGCTGATTCCGTCGGTGGTGGACGCCGCCAGGGCCCTGGTTGACGCGGCAACCGGCCCTGCGGCACGCGTAAATTAGTTTCCTCCCCCCTGCCCCGCCTGGGACACCGGGGATAAGATTGCCCCGAACGGCGCCTGATGGGCGCGGAAGGTGCGGGGGCCATGTCACCACAGATGGCAGATCGGCTGGTCGCGGTCCTCGCGCGGCTGTCGCCAGGGGTGGTGTGCGTCAGCGGAGGCGCGGCAGGTGACCGTTCCGCCGTCGTCGAGGAGGCGCTGCAGCGGCTGACCGGCCAGTACCGGGAGCCCTCCCACGTCGACCTGACCACGCTCGACGCCGACCAGGCGCTGGCGCGGGTACTCACCGCGATGCGCAGGCTGCCGGCCCGCCGCACCTCCGCTCCCGGGCGGTCCTCCATGTGGGAGCCGGAACTCCTCGTCGCAGACCACGCCGAGAACCTGGCGGGACGCGAGGCCCAGGTCTCGGCGGCCGCGGAGCGCGAGGGCGTGGCCGTGCTGGCCGTGTCCCCGCACCGCCTCAGCGGCGGGTTGCTCGCGTCCCTCTCGCTCGGCCCGGTGGAACAGCAGCCACCGCCCCGGGCACCGGCGGAGCACGACGCAGCAGTCGGTCCCGAGCGGTACGCGGCCATCGCCCGGCAGGCCGCACTCCACCGCTCGAGCGGCGACGACCTGTCGGCCATCGCCCTGCTCGCCTCCACCTACGATGCCGCCCGTGGCGCCGTCCACGAACTGGAGGCGGTCAACCCCCCGATGGCCGCGAGGCTCGCCGTCGACCTCCTGCCGGAGGCGGACCGCCGGGGCGACGAGGACATCATCGGCGACGTCCTGTACCGGCTCCTGAACCGGGCAGACACCCCCTTGGAGGTGAAACTGGACGGTTTCACCTGGTTGGCCCTCATCGAGTCCTTCACCCCGGACGCGGTCCAGCGGGTGCCACGCATCCAGAAGAACCTCAACACCGGGGTGGCGATAGCGGAGGCCCTGGGGCGTCCTGAGTACCTGCTGTTCCCGCGCCTGGCCGAAGTCCTGACCCTGGGCGTGCTGCGCGACTACGACCGCGCCGGCAAGGCCGCCGCTGACGGTCTCGAGATCGCGACGCGCCTCGGGCTGGACGGCTGGCGGGCCCGCTTCGAGTTCGGCGTCGCCACGATCCGCCACGTGCTGGGGGACCACAAGGGTGCCACCGACATCGCGATGTCCGCCTGGCAGCGGGCCGAAAACGCCGGAGACCAGAAGGCGATGATCTACAGCGCCCTGCTGCTCGGGCGGCTGCCGTCCACCAGACCTGATTCCCCCGGCGGCCTGCCTACCCTGCGCCGGGCGCTGTCGCTCGCCCGGGACCTGGGTGACCGGCGCCTCGAATCCTTCACCCTGGTGCTCCTCGCGGTCCAGGCGCTCTTCACCGCAGACCCCCTCAGCTCCGCGCCCTGGCTGATCGCGCGCTACCGGCTGGTGGCCCGCAACCGCAACGGCAACGCCCTGGTGCCCCACGTGCTGTTGACGCTGCGGTTGGCCGCCCGCATGGGGCATCCCCGGGTCGCGGCCCGGTTGCACGGCTCACTGCTGCAGTGGAACGAGCTCATCCTCGGCGCGCTCCCCTCGGTGCTGGAGACCCAGTACTACGAAGCGGTGGCGATGGCCAGCGCTTCCCTGGGCGAGGCCGAGTTCGGCCGGTGTGCGGAGGAGGGCACGTACCTGTCGCTGGAGAGCGCCGCCGCGGAGGCAGTCGATTACGTGCTGCGGATCGCGAACCCCGGCGCGGCTGCCGCACCCACCTCGTCACCGCCGGGCGAGTTGACCGCCCGGGAGCGGGACGTGCTGCGCCTGCTGGTGAGCGGGCACCGCAACAAGGAGATCGCCGAGCGCCTGGTCCTCTCCCCGAAGACCGTGATGCACCACACCAGCGCCATCTACCGCAAGCTCGGCGTACGCGGCCGGGCAGAGGCCGCCGTCGCCGCCGTGCGCGTGGGCATCATCCCACCACCCTGAGGCGGGCCGGGACGCAGCGCGGGGTGGGCCCTTCCGGACCCACCCCGCGACAGCTGTACGGACGGTTACTCGGCGGTCTTCGCCGGTTCCAGTGCCTCGACGGCGGACTTGACGACGCCGGTGAACGTGAACGGCAGCTCCGCTCCCTCTTCCGCGACATCCACCAGGACGATCTGACCGGCGGTCAGGTCACCGAAGAGGATCTTCTCGGCGAGGATGTCCTCCATGTCGCGCTGCAGGGCGCGACGAAGCGGACGGGCGCCCAGCACGGGGTCGAAGCCCCGCTTGGCGATCAGCGTCTTGGCCGCGGGCGTGAGCTCGATGCCCATGTCCTTGTCCTTCAGGCGGCCCTCGATCTGGGCGACCATCAGGTCGACGATCCGCTCGATGTCCTCCTGCGGAAGCTGGTGGAACACGACGATCTCGTCCACGCGGTTGAGGAACTCGGGGCGGAAGTGCTGCTTGAGCTCGTCCGACACCTTGTTCTTCATCTTCTCGTAGCTCGAGCCATGGTCGTCGGCCCGGGAGAAACCCAGATTGACCGACTTCGAGATGTCGCGCGAACCGAGGTTCGTCGTCATCACGATGACCGTGTTCTTGAAGTCCACGACCCTGCCCTGCGCGTCCGTGAGGCGACCCTCATCGAGGATCTGCAGGAGCGAGTTGAAGATGTCCGGGTGGGCCTTCTCGATCTCGTCGAACAGGACCACGGAGAACGGCTTGCGGCGCACCTTCTCCGTGAGCTGGCCGCCCTCCTCGTAGCCGACATAGCCGGGGGGCGAGCCGAACATCCGGGAGGCGGTGTGCTTCTCGGAGTACTCGGACATGTCGAGCGTGATGAGCGCGTCCTCGTCGCCGAACAGGAACTCCGTGAGCGCCTTGGTCAGCTCCGTCTTGCCGACGCCCGAGGGGCCGGCGAAGATGAACGAGCCGCTGGGGCGCTTCGGGTCCTTCAGGCCTGCGCGGGTGCGTCGGATGGAGCGCGACAGCGCATGCACCGCGTCGCTCTGGCCGATGATCCGCTTGCCGATCTCGTCCTCCATGCGGAGCAGCCGCTGGGACTCCTCCTCAGTGAGCTTGAACACCGGGATGCCGGTGGAGCCGGAGAGCACGACCGCGATCTCCTCCTCGCCGACGACGGCGGGGATGTCGGAGTCGCCCTGCTTCCAGGCCTCCTCCTTCTCCGCACGCTGCGCGCGAAGCTTCTGCTCCTCGTCTCGGAGGCGTGCTGCCTTCTCGAAGTCCTGCGCGTCGATCGCGGAGTCCTTCTCCATCTTGTTGGCAGCGATCATCTCGTCGAATTCACGCAGGTCCGGCGGCGCCGTCATCCGCTGGATGCGCAGGCGGGCGCCGGCCTCGTCGATCAGGTCGATGGCCTTGTCCGGCAGGAACCGGTCCTGGATGTAGCGGTCTGCCATGGTGGCCGCGGCCGCGAGGGCCTCGTCGGTGATCGTGATGCGGTGGTGGGCCTCGTAGCGGTCACGCAGGCCCTTGAGGATGTCGATGGTCATCGCGACGGAGGGCTCAGCCACCTGGATGGGCTGGAAACGGCGCTCCAGCGCGGCGTCCTTCTCGATGTGCTTGCGGTACTCGTCGAGCGTGGTGGCACCGATGGTCTGCAGCTCACCGCGGGCCAGCATGGGCTTCAGGATCGACGCGGCGTCGATGGCACCCTCGGCTGCACCCGCCCCGACGAGCGTGTGGATCTCGTCGATGAACAGCATGATGTCGCCGCGGGTCTTGATTTCCTTGAGCACCTTCTTCAGGCGTTCCTCGAAGTCACCGCGGTAGCGGGAGCCGGCGACCAGCGCGCCGAGATCCAGCGTGTAGATCTGCTTGTCGCGCAGCGTCTCCGGCACGTCACCACGCACGATCGCCTGGGCCAGGCCCTCCACGACGGCGGTCTTGCCGACGCCGGGCTCGCCGATCAGCACCGGGTTGTTCTTGGTGCGGCGGCTGAGCACCGTCATGACGCGCTCGATCTCGTGCACGCGGCCGATCACAGGGTCGAGCTGGTTCTCACGCGCAGCCTGTGTGAGGTTGCGGCCGAACTGGTCGAGCACCTGCGAGCTGGACTTCTCAGCCCCGGTCTCTGGTGCACCGGACATGGAGGACTCGCGCCCCTGGTAGCCGGTGATCAGCTGCAGCACGGTGTTGCGCACGCGGCTGAGATCAGCACCGAGCTTGATCAGCACCTGGGCGGCCACACCTTCGCCTTCGCGGATGAGGCCGAGCAGGATGTGCTCGGTACCGATGTAGTTGTGGTTCATCTGCAGAGCCTCGCGGAGCGAGAGCTCGAGCACCTTCTTGGCGCGCGGCGTGAACGGGATGTGCCCCGTTGGCACCTGCTGGCCCTGGCCGATGATCTCCTCGACCTGGTCACGCACGGCCTCGAGCGCGATGCCCAGCGATTCCAGAGCCTTCGCAGCCACGCCCTCGCCCTCATGGATGAGGCCGAGCAGGATGTGCTCCGTGCCGATGAAGTTGTGGTTGAGCAGCTTAGCCTCGTCCTGCGCCAGCACTATCACGCGGCGGGCTCGGTCCGTGAACCGTTCGAACATAAGAACTTCTTCCCTTCCCGTTGCCGCGCGACGCGCACGGAGGCAACTTGAGTCTCAAGCTTACTAACGCTTGGAGAGGAACAAAGGTCCTACGCTTCTCCCGCGGCGAACAGACCCGCGGATGGACCAGGGTGCCCGGCGGTGGTACACCGCCGGGAGATCAGTTGGCGGCTTCGTACGCAGCGACGATGTCGGCTGCGATCCGGCCACGATCGGAGACCTTGTACCCGTTGGCGCGAGCCCAGGCGCGCACGTCGGAGTTGGTCACCTTCTTGGCCCCACCGCGACCGGAGGAGGCACGCCGGCGGCCGACCTTGTCCGCCTTGGCGATGTAGGGGGCGAGCAGTTCCCGCAGCGCCTCTTCATTCTCGGGCGTGAGATCGATCGTGTAAGCGTCACCACCGATGGAGAATTCCACCGGCTTAGCCCCCTCGGCGCCGTCGAAGTCGTCGATGTGAACCACGCGGACCAGTCGGGCCATTGAAATCTCCTTATTGGATGTATCCCTAGAAAGCTAGGATAACTAGCAGATTAGCGCTTCGGTCGGGTCTATGAATAGAGGGTGCCAGCATGATTTCCACGAGATACAGCGTTGGCGGGCTTGCATTCCCTGACCACCGGCCCATCAGCCTAGGCCCACGCCACCCCACGAGCGCCGGCCTGATCACCATCGCCGTCGACACTGAGGCCGGCCGCATTGTCGCCGCGGATGTGACCAGCGGTTACGGTCACCGGGGTGCGGAGAAGCTCTTCGAGGTGCGGGATTACCGGACCATGATCATGCTCGGGGACAGGCATGATTGGCTCTCAGCATTCAGTGGTGAATTGTCGCTGACTCTCACGCTGGAGAATGCCATGCGCCTCAGCGCCCCACCACGGGCAATCATTCTGCGCACCCTCCTCGCCGAATTGGCCCGCATTCACTCCCACCTTTCCTTTCTCAGCTATTTGTCACCCGGCACGGAACCACACGAGCGCCTGTGGCGGGTGATTGAGGAAATCCGCACCCGCTTCCTGGCCTGGACCGGCAACCGGGTCCACCCCATGCTGAACCGGGTGGGAGGCCTCTCCGCGGACGCCCCCGACGGGTGGCTCGCCACGCTGGACGAATTGTTGGACGACGTGGCCCGGCTGTCGGCTGACCTCCGCGGGACCCTCGACCGGACCAGCAGGTTCTCCGGCCTGGGAATCCTGGACGAGTCCGCCTGCCTGGGGTTCGGGCTGACCGGCCCGGTGGCGCGGGCTGCCGGTTTCGACCCGGATCGGCGGGCCGACGGCTACCTCGCCTACGGCAGTGTCTTCCGCCCAGTCCACACCCGCACCGCGGGAGACGCCGAGGCCCGCCTCGGGGTGCTGATCGACGAGGTGGGGACCTCCGTCGACATGATCCGCGTGGCCCTCTCCTTGGCGGCGCAGACGCCTGGTGAGGTCAACATCAAACTCTCCCGTCGTCTCCGGGTGCCGGAGGGAGAGCACAGCACCGACATCGAGGCACCCTGGGGGGTCGCCTCGTGCCTGATGAACTCGCGGGGCGGGCAGACTCCCTGGCGGGTGGCGCTGCGCACGCCGTCGTTCGCCAACGTGTCCGCGCTGGGCAAGGCCCTCGAGGGCGCCATCACAGCGCAGATCCCCGACGTCATAGCCTCATTGGGCTACTCCATCGGGGATCTGGACAAGTAGGGCGGTACTGCGCCTCTCAGGCGTGCCTGCGCAGGTCCGGCAGTACGTCGAGGTTGAGCTTGGCGATGTCCACCATCGTGGGGTGCTCGTCCTCGCCCCAGATGTCGTCGATGCTGGGGTGCAGCGCGCGGCTGGGCAGTTCGACGATATTGGCGGTGTTCTCGGCCTCACGCCCGGCGCGCTCCGCCTCGAGGTCTGCGATGCGCTTCTCCAGGGCGACGATGCGGGCCTGCCGCTCCGCCACCTCCGCGCGCAGCCAGACGCTGTTGCCGCGCATGGAGCTGAGTTCCGACTTGGCGGCTCCCAACTGGCCACGCAGCTTCGCGATCACGGCCTTGAGGTTGTCTGCCCGGGCGTTGTACCGCTCGATCATCGCAACAGATTCGGCGTGGTGCCGGTCCGCCTGCTGCGAGCGCAGATCCACCTCGTGCTTGAGTTCTTCTGAGTGCAGCACCCGCTCGAAGCTGAGCTGACGCCACACCACATAGACGGCAGCGACCGCCATGAGGACAGCGACGACGACCCCCGCGCGGACGAGCCAGACGTTGCCCGCCATCGAGGCGAGCGAGACAACGGTGCCGACGGCGAGAATTGTGAGTGCAATAGTGCGCTCTGAGGACTTGTGAGCTGCGCGACGACCAACCATGGCGCCCATTGTAGGTACGGTCGAACAAACACCCGTGTATTGAAACGGGCATGTTGCCGTGTTTTCCCGCGCGTCTGCCGGCGGCCTGCTATCTCAGGCCGGCGATGGCGAGGCCCCGTCGGGCTTGTCCTCGTCATCGTCGTCGTCGTGGATGACGCAGGCCCGTTCCAACAGCGCGCCGGCGCCGGCCAGCAGAAGGGCCGCGACGATGGTGGCGCTGCCCTGGATCACGCGGGCCGACGGCAGTGCCGCGTCCAGTTGGGAGAGATAGCGCATCACGTAGACGATGTGCCCACCGGCGAACAGCGCACCGGTCATGATCATCGATTTGCCGACGGCGAGGGCGGCCAGGCCCTCCTGCGGCGCGAGGCGCTTCTCCTCGATCCGCTTGGGCAGAGCCCTGCTGTAGATGGCCACGGCCAGCGCGAGGCCGACGAGCATGATGGGCACGGACCAGGGAACCACGGGCGGGAACTGGCCGGCGGCCTCGAACCCCAGGATGACCAGGGCGAAGATCACCGCCCCGGACAGCACCGATACGACGGCCTGCCGGGGTGTGGTCAACCCCAGCTTCGGCCTGGGCTCCCTACTGGTCAAAAGCCAGTGTTGGCTTGGATCGTGATGTCGCGGCGGGGGGTGAGCACGCTGGCGTCGATGTCGTCCAGCAGCTCAGCGATGGGGCCGTGACCTGCGATCTCGCCGTTCGGGTCCACGTCGTGCCACGGCACGAGCACGAAGGCGCGCTCGTGGGCGCGGGGATGCGGCAGCTCGATGTCGCCCTCCGAGATGCGCTTCCCCACCATGATGATGTCGATGTCGAGCGTGCGGGGGCCGTTGCGGACCTCGCGGCTGCGGCCGAAGTTCTCCTCGATCGCCAGGCAGCGGTCCAGGATGGTGAGGGGCTCGAGGGTGGACTCGGCCACCACCACCATGTTGAGGAAGTCACCCTGGTCAGGGCCCTCCCCCACCAGTTCGCTCTGGTAGACGGGCGACACGTCGACGAGGATCAGGTCAGGCGTCTCTGCGAGGAAGTCAACTGCTTCCTGGAGGATTGCGGCCGAGTCACCGAGGTTCGAACCCAGGCTGAGCACCACCTTGGAGATGGGGCGGAGGTTGCCGAGGGTGTCGACATCGATTTCGAAGGGGCCGTTAGACATGTCTGCTCCTGCTGATCGTGACGGATACGTCCGTGAAGGTCTGGTTGATGGGGGCCTTGGGCTTGTGCACCGTAACCGTGACCCGGTCCACTCTCCCATGGCTGAGGCATCTGTCCGCAATCTCGCCTGCGACGGTCTCAATGAGATTTCGCGGTTCGCCGGTGACAACGGCTTCGACATCTGCGGCGATCTCGGCGTAGTTCACGGTGTTGGCCAGTTGGTCGCTGACGGTGTCAACCGTCAACTCCAGTTCGACGTCGACGACGAAGGGTTGACCCTCGCGGCGTTCCTGCGGGAAGACACCGTGAAAGCCGGTGGCCGTGAGCCCGGTGAGCGTGATTCGGTCGATGGCGGGATCCCCCTTAGCTTCCACTGGCACCTTACCGGACCTCTTTCCCGAGGGGTGCCTCGCGGTCCAGCCGACGGGCGACGGCGATGGCGTCGGCCTGTCCACTGACGTCATGGGTGCGCACCGCCCACACCCCGTGGAGCGCGGACCAGAACGACACGGCCGCCGTGGCGCCGTCGCGGCCCAACGGTTCGCGTCCGCCGAGCAGCTCACCGAGGAAGGCCTTCCGGGAAGCACCCACCAGCACCCGGTGACCCAGTCCCTGGAACCGGTCGAGGTGGCGCAACAGCGTCCAGTTGTGGTCCCACGTCTTCGAGAATCCCAGGCCCGGGTCAAGGATGATCCGGCCTTCCGGGATGCCCGCCTCGAGGGCCTTGTCGCGCTGCCCGAGCAGTTCTGCCAGCACATCGGCGACCACGTCGCCGTACTGTGCGGTGGATTGGAACCGGGCGGAATGGTCGCGCCAGTGCATGAGCACGAAATCCGCCGACGATTGGGCCACCACCCCGAGCATGTCCGGGTCCGCCAGACCACCGGAGACGTCGTTGATGATGCGGGCACCGGCGTCGATGGCGGCCGAGGCCACCTTGGCGCGCATGGTGTCGACGGAGACGGTGATGCCGTCTGCGGCCAGCGCGGCGACGATCGGCACCACCCTGCCGAGCTCTTCGCGCAGACCCACCCTGGCCGAGCCCGGGCGCGTGGACTCGCCACCGACATCGATCATGGACGCCCCGGCGGCCAGCATGGCCCGGGCGTGGGTGATGGCGACATCGGCGTCCAGGTAGGCGCCGCCGTCGGAGAACGAATCGGGCGTCACGTTGAGGATGCCCATCACGAGTGTCATCGGGTCACCGCCCGATGATCAGGCTCATGGCCTCCGCCCTGGTGGCAGGGTCGCGCAACAGGCCGCGCACCGCCGAGGTCACCGTCCGCGAGCCGGGCTTGCGCACGCCCCGCATGGTCATGCAGGTGTGCTCGGCCTCGATCACGACGATGACGCCCCGCGCACCGAGGTGCTCGACGAGGGCCTCGGCGATCTGCGACGTGAGGCGTTCCTGCACCTGGAGGCGACGGCCGTACATCTCCACGAGGCGGGCGATCTTGGACAGACCCGCCACCCGGCCGTCCATGGACGGGATGTAGCCCACGTGCGCCACGCCGGTGAACGGCAGGAGGTGGTGTTCACAGAGGCTCACGAGCTCGATGTCCTTCACCAGGATCATCTCGTCGTGTGAGATGTCGAACGTGGTGCCGAGGACCTCGGTCACGTCGGCGCGGTACCCGGCGCTCAGCTCCGCCCAGGCGCGGGCGACCCGGTCAGGGGTCTCCCGCAGGCCGTCCCTGTCGGGGTCCTCGCCGAGGGCGATGAGCAGTTCACGGATGGCGGCCGCGGCGCGCGGCTGGTCCACGGCCATCAGTGGCTCGGGGGTGCGGTGGGCGGCCCCCACGGGGAGGGACCGGTCTCGGGCAGCGGCAGCTTCGTCGGCTGCTCGGGGAGGGGTTCCGGTGCGGGGGGCACCTCGACCGGGGGGTCGGTGGACGGGACGCGGAGATCAGAGCCCGTCCAGGCGGGACGCTTGTCGCGCCGGGCCAGGCTCTTGAACACCTCGTCGACCTCCTTGCGGTTCAGCGTCTCCTTGGCGAACAGCTGACGCACGAGCTCGTCGAGGACCGCTCGGTTCTCCACGAGCACGTCGAACGCCTCCTGGTGCGCGGTGTGGATCAGCTTGGCCACCTCGTCGTCGACGATCGCGGCCATGTGCTGCGAGAACTCCTGGCTGGAATCCGTGCCGCGCATGCCCATGAACGGCTCAGAGTCGCCGCCGCCGAGCTTGACGGAGCCGACGCGCTCGCTCATGCCGTACTGCATCACCATCGCCCGGGCCACCTTGGTGGCCTTCTCGATGTCGTTGGCGGCGCCCGTCGTCGGGTCGTGGAAGATGAGTTCCTCCGCGGCGCGGCCACCCATCATGTAGGCCATCTGGTCGAGGAGTTCACCGCGGGTGCGGGAGTACTTGTCCTCGTCCGGCATGACCATCGTGTAGCCCAGGGCGCGGCCGCGGGGAAGGATGGTGACCTTCTGCACCGGGTCGTTGCCCGGCATCGCGGCGGCGACCAGGGCGTGGCCGCCCTCGTGATAGGCCGTGATGAGGCGTTCGCGGTCGTCCATGAGGCGGGTGCGCTTCTGGGGGCCGGCGATCACGCGGTCGATGGCCTCGTCCAGCATGGGCTGGCGGATCATCTCCTCGTTCATGCGGGCAGCCAGCAGCGCCGCCTCGTTGAGCACGTTGGCCAGGTCCGCGCCGGAGAAGCCGGGGGTGCGGCGGGCGATGGACACGAGGTCCACGTCGCTGGCGAGCGGCTTGCCCTTGGCGTGGACCTGGAGGATCTTGGCGCGTCCGTCGGCGTCCGGGGCGTCGACGCCGATCTGGCGGTCGAAACGGCCGGGGCGCAACAGCGCCGGGTCGAGCACGTCGGGCCGGTTGGTGGCGGCGATGAGGATCACACCGCCGCGCACGTCGAAGCCGTCCATCTCGACCAGCAGTTGGTTGAGCGTCTGCTCGCGTTCGTCGTGGCCCCCGCCCATGCCGGCACCGCGGTGCCGGCCGACGGCGTCGATCTCGTCGATGAAGATGATCGCGGGGGCGTTCTCCTTGGCCTGGTTGAACAGGTCACGCACCCGGGAGGCACCCACGCCGACGAACATCTCGACGAAATCAGAGCCGGAGATGGAGAAGAAGGGCACGTTCGCCTCCCCCGCGACCGCACGCGCGAGGAGGGTCTTGCCGGTGCCGGGCGGTCCGTAGAGCAGCACACCCTTGGGGATCTTGGCACCCAGCTTCTGGAACTTCGCGGGCTCCGCCAGGAACTCCTTGATCTCTTCCAGTTCCTCGACGGCCTCGTCAGCGCCGGCGACGTCGCCGAACGTCGTCTTGGGGGTGTCCTTGGACACCAGCTTCGCCTTCGACTTGCCGAAGGACAGCGGCCCACCGGCGCCGCCGCCGGACATGGAACGCATCAGCCAGAAGAAGACCAGGATGATGATGAGGAACGGCAGGCCCGTGTAGAGGAACATCTGCAGCAGGCCGGGCGTGGGGTTGCGGCCCGTCCACTTGTCGATGGTGCCGTCCTCGGCACGCTTCTCGAGCAGCGGCACCACGTCGTCGACCTGGTTGCCCACCCACTGGGACTGCGTCTTCTTACCGGTGTCGTCCGTGACCTGGATCTGCTGTTCGCCGTCCACCAGGATGACTTCGGTCAGCTTCGTGTCGCCGGCGAGCAACTCCAGGGTCTCCGAGGTGGGGACCGTCTGGTAGCCGGTGACTGAACTGATCATCTGCATCCCCAGCATGAGGAAAACGATGCTGATGAGAATCCAGGCGAACGGGCTCTTGAAAAATCTCTGCAACTTAGGGTCAGCTCTCTGGCGGCGTTAAGGACGCGCCGTGAGTCGACACGGGCGCACGGTCACATTACCAGCGGCCGCAAGACCTCCGGGTCCGCTGAGAGCGGACGGGACGCGAGCTCAGGCGTAGACGTGGGGGGCGAGCGTGCCGACGTCGCGCAGGTTGCGGTACCGGCCGGCGTAGTCGAGGCCGTAGCCGACGACGAATTCATTGGGGATCTCGAAGCCCACGTACTTGACGTCGACATCCATCTGGGCGGCGTCCGGCTTGCGGAACATCGTCATGATCTCGAGGCTCGCCGGGTTGCGCGTGGCCAGGTTCCTCATCAGGTAGCTCAGCGTCAGGCCGGTGTCGATGATGTCCTCCACCACGATGACGTCGCGGCCCTCGAGGTCGGCGTTGAGGTCCTTCAGGATGCGCACCACACCGGAGGACTGTGTGCCTGCGCCGTAGCTGGACACGGCCATCCAGTCCATCTCCACGTGGCTGCGCATCGCGCGCTGCAGATCACTCATGACCATCACCGCGCCGTTCAGCACCCCCACCAACAGCAGGTTGCGACCCACATAGTCGGCGTCGATCTGGGCGGCGATCTCGGCCACGCGGGCCTGGATCTCGTCGTTGGTGAAGAGGACCTTCTCGAGGTCGCCTGAAACGTCTGCAGCATCCACGAGGACGAGCCTATCGCACGGTGAGCAGGTGTCCGACCCTCAGCACCTGGCCACCCGGGACGGCGAGGGCCCCCTGACCGCGCCAGTCCGTGACGAGCGCGTCGACGGCGAGCACGTGCTGGAATTCCACCGTGGGCGACACCCGGGCCAGCCAACGGTGCAGTACCCGCCAGCGCAGCGCGTCTGGCAGGGGGGCGAGGTCGTCGACGGTGAGGTCGCCGTCGACCGGCACCGCCCGGGCGGCCAGTTCGTCGAGCAGGTCGGCATCCGCGCGGGCGAGCTGCGCAGTGCGCGCCAAGGACGGCGCGAGGTCGCGGCCGACGGCCCGCCTCAACTCCGTGAGGTGCTGCCGGAAGGCGACCCTGGCGAACCTGGGGTCGTCGTTCATGGGGTCCTCCCAGGGTGTCACGTCCCAGTCGCGACAGGCGGCTTCCGTGTCCGCGCGCCGGAGCCCGAGCAGCGGCCGCAGGAGGGTCACGGCCCGGGCGTCGCCCCCCGGGGCGGACGGGGCTGCGGCGAAGGAGGTGGAGGCGGCCATCCCCGAGAGCGACCGCGTACCCGAGCCGCGCAGGAGGCCCAACAGCACCGTCTCGGCCTGGTCGTCGAGCGTGTGGCCGAGCAGCACCGGCAGGCCGGCGGCGGTGAGCGCCCCCAGCCGGGCCTCCCGGGCGGCGGCCTCCAGCCCACCGTCGGACCCGTCCACCGTGACGCGCACCACCTCTGCCGCGATCCCCCGATCGTCGAGCAGCGAAGCCACCCTGACCACGACCTCGGAGGACCCCGCCTGGAGACCGTGGTCCACGACCACTGCCCTGACGCTGCTGCCCCGCTGCCGCGCCGCCCACTGGGCGCCGAGCGCCAAGGCCAGCGAGTCTGCCCCACCGGAGCACCCGACGACGGCCGCCTCCGGCAGCACGGCATGGACGGCGTGCGCGACGCGCAGCGCGGCCTGGCCGAGCTCGCGCCTAGCCATGGACCCGCTTCAGCCAGAGCGCCGGATCAGAGATCTCCTCCGCGGTGGGCAGGTTGTCGGGCCGTTCGAAGGCCCGCTTCAAGGCGGCGCGGTTCTTCAGCCGCTGTACGCGCAGACAGAACTCGAGCCCGTCGCGGTACTGGGCGTTCTTGTCCAGGGACTTCGACAGCCGGGCGAGCAGCCCCGCCCGCTCCGGCCTCGCGAACGCCCGGCGCATGCCGGGGATGGTGGGCGCGTGGCGCCGCCCGGCGTAGTCCGAGGTGTAGTCCGCGTGGCCTTCGAGGAACGTCATCGTCGCCGTGAGCTCGGCCATCGCGGTGGCCGCGTCGGCAGAGGTCAGGAGGGCGGAGGCGTCCCGCGTGCGGGCCCACCGGAGCAGGCCCTCGCCGAGCGGCACCTCGTCGTGGACCACCAGGCGCATCCGTTCGGCCACGTGGTCACGCAGCCACGGCGCCAACCGGAACTGCAGGGCGTGGGTCTGCTCATGGAGCGCCACCCACATCCGGAAGTGGGCAGGGGTGAAGCGGTGCGAGCGTTCGTGGGCGACGATCGTGGGCGCCACCAGGTAGAGGGTGTCCGAGCCGGTGAAGGCGTCGTACTGCCCCAGCAGCCGGCGGCTGACCGCCCGCATCCCCACGCCGATCAGCAGGCCGTTGCGCACCGCGGTGCCCCGTGCCGCGATACCGGCGTCGGCGGGTCCGAGGCCGAGTTCGGCCACGGCGCCGTCCACCATGCCGCGCACGCCCCTCCCCCAGCCGTCCCAGTCGACGACGCGGATGCGGGTGGCGCCCACCGCCTGCAGACCCAGGTGCTTCGCCGCGATCTCGCCCGCGCGCCGCGCGGTCACGCGGAGGTCCGCGACGAGGCGGGTGAGTTCCCGGGAGGTGAGGTCCGGGAGGTCGTCGGGGCGCAACGCCGCGACCTTGTGGGCCAGGCGCCAGTTGATGCTCGGGGCGTGTTCCATCAGCAGCCGCACGACGCGAGGGTGCCGGTGGCCTGGTCCGTCCAGACCCGCGCGGCGAAGCCATCCGGCGTGCCGTTGATGAAGAAGGCGAAGGCCAGGAGCCGGTCGTCCGCAGTGAGAGTGGTGCCGCCGAGAGTGGCCACCAGCGACAAAGAGCCGGTCTTGGCCCGGGCGATGCCGCGGGCCGGGCGCGAGACGGGGTCCGCGAACCTCTCGGCGAGGGTGCCGGTGACCCCTGCGGTGGGCAGCCCGTCGAGGATGACGGAGAGCCGGGGCTCCGACGCGAGCGTGGCCAGGGCCGCCGCGAGCATGTTCGGGGTGAAGCGGTTGCCCCGCGAAAGGCCCGAGGCGTCGTGCAGGACGGTGCCCTCATCCCAGATCCCCAGTTGCGTGAGCTGCTCCTGGATGGCTGCCACCGAGCCGGCGAACGTGGCCGGGTGCCCCGTCCTGACCGCCAACTGGTGACCCATCACCTCGGTGAAGGAGTTGTTGGAGCGCTGCATGAACTGTTCCACGAGGATGTGCACCGGCAGGGACTCGATCCGGGCGATCTCCTCGGCGTCGCCGGAGCCGGGCGCGGCGACCGGGGCACCGGTCACGGCGACCCCCAGGGCGCTCAGCTGAGCGGCGAACGTGGTGGCCGCCGACAGGGCGGGGGTGAGACTTCGCGGGCCGCCCCTGGGGCCGCGCCCCTCGTCGATCCACAGGGCCGAGATGGCCGTGACCTGGTCGCGGTAGTTCTCCGGCCAGGTCTCGTTCCAGCCCGGGCCGGCGAAGTGCGATTCGTCGTAGCCGAGCGTGACCGACGTCACCCCGGCGGCGCGCAGGGCCGCGACGGTGCGCTTGGCCAGTTCCTCGGTGGTGGGCAGCTGGGGGTAGGCGCCCTCCGCGTTGGCGATGCTGCGCAGCATGGGGTCGCCCCCACCGACCAGCACCAGCTGACCGGGGGCCGGCTGGACGACCCGTGTTGCGAACGTCTCAGAGCCCTCGAACGCGTTCATCACGGCCAGCGCCGTCAGCGTCTTGGTGTTCGACGCGGGGATGAGCGGGGTCTTCTCCTGCGCCGCAGCCACCACTTCGCCGCTGGCGACATCGATCACCTCGTAGCCGATCACCACGGGCTCACCGCCCTCGGCCGGGACGAGCTTGGAGGTGTCCAGGGTGCCGATCTTCGCCTCGAGCGCGGCGCGGTCCGGCAGCACGCCGGGGGCCGGCAGCTCCACTGCAGCGACCAGCCCGGTGCCGGCCGGGGGCGGCGTGGGGGACTCAGCGGGCGGCGCCTCCGGGGTGCTGGGTGGGGCGAAGAGGGTGGGGCTGACGGTGGCGGGGGCCCCGTCGCG
This sequence comes from Tessaracoccus zhenghani, assembly GCF_055326325.1. NCBI lineage: Bacteria > Bacillati > Actinomycetota > Actinomycetes > Propionibacteriales > Propionibacteriaceae > Tessaracoccus > Tessaracoccus zhenghani. The sequence continues at coordinate 559,342 of NZ_JBUZNQ010000001.1, forward strand.
GGTGAGGCCCGTGACCGCCAGCGCTTCCCGGTGGAACACGGAGATCAGGAAGCCGCCGGCGAGCAGTACACCAACCACGAGCCAGGTGATCACCCACTCCGCGACGCGTCCACGGCTCCGCACACCGACCTCCAAAGGGGTATCCTGCAGGGACCCGCAACGATGCGCGGGCAACGACACCAATCATAGGAGTGCCCAAGTGAGCGAAGACGCGCCTGTTGGTCTGCGGCCGATCGATCCCAGCCGTCGGGTCCTGTTCGACGTCACTGTGGAGATCCCCAAGGGCACCAAGAACAAGTACGAGATGGACCACAACACCGGCCGCCTCCGTCTGGACCGCGTGCTGTTCACCTCGACGCAGTACCCCTATGACTACGGGTTCGTGGAGGGCACGCTGGGCCTCGACGGCGACCCGCTCGACGCCATGGTCATCGGTGCTGATCCCACCTTCCCCGGCTGCCTCATCGAGTGCTACGCCGTGGCGATGTTCCGCATGACGGATGAGATGGGCGGCGACGACAAGGTGCTGTGCGTGGCCACTGCGGACACCCGCCGTGCCAACATCACCGATCTCGCTTCAGTGCCGGAGCACATGCTGCTCGAGATCGAGCACTTCTTCTCGGTGTACAAGGACCTGGAGCCCGGCAAGTCGGTCGAAGGGGCCACCTGGACCAGCCGCGCAGAGGCCGAGGCCGAGGTGCATGCATCGTTCGAGCGCGCCAAGGGCACGCCTTACGAGCACCACCACGTCAACCTGGCCTAGTTAGCCGGTCAACGCCCCCATCCAGGCGGCCAGCAGGCAGCCTGCGATGGTGACCAGTGAGTAACTGACGGCGATCCCCGGCCGCCTGCGCCCGAATTCGCGGGCGGCCTGCCAGCAGGCTGACGAGAAGGTGGTGAAGGCACCGCAGAACCCGGTGCCCACCACCGCCAGCCAACTGCCTGAGAGATGCACCGACGCGGCGCCCAGGATGAAGGAACCGGCGAGGTTGACCCCCAGGGTCGCCTTCCACGGCGCCCAGCGCCGGGCGACGATGACGTCGACGCCGGCCCGGGCCGCTGCACCGAACCCGCCGGCCAGGCAGATGAGCCAGATCACCTGTGTTCCCGCACCGTGATCCGCCACCCGGCGAGATGGCCCATCCCGGCCGCGAAGACACCGAAGGCCGTCTCCAGCACCGCGATCAGCACGCCTCCCACGGACAACGACTGCAGGGCCAGCGTGGACCACGAGGTGAACGACGCCACCCCGCCCACTGCGAGGAACAGCCGCACCAGGGTGACCCGGCGTCGGTAGAGGCCCGAAATGAGGCCGAGCGCGAAACAGCCGAGCAGGTTGATGGCCGCCAGGGCGATCACCTCATGCCCGATGAGGTTGAGGATCCCCAGCCGCAGCCCCGTGCCGAGCGCGCCACCCGCGAAGACCGCCACGGCCCTCGCCCACCATCTGTCCACCATTTCTGCAGCCATCGCTGGCAAGGATAACGCCTGGGGTTTGTGGGAAACTGGCCAGATGCCCCGTTATCTGATGCTGCGCACCCCGTCTGCCAACCGTGTCTACGCCGGCGAATCCGGGCCGCTGACCGCCGCAGAGCTCGAGATCACCGCGCCGTTCGCCACGGAGATCGAAGAGCAGGACATCGCTGGCGTCGGCTACCTGGCGTTCCAGGCGCCTGAGCTGAACGAGGGGCAGTTGGCCACCGTCGCACGGCAGTCGGCGGCGTTCGCCCTCTTCGAGGACGCTACACCTGAGGGCCTCCTCCGTCCCGTGGCGATGCCCAGGCCGTTCCTGTTCGACGACGACCTCGTCACCATCCCGAAGTACCAGGGCAAGACCAACGAGCAGTTCACCCAGCTGCTGCTGAGCGTGACGCTGGCCGCGATCACCCGCGAACCGACGGGGCCCCGGCAGATCCTCGACCCCCTGGCGGGGCGCGGCACCACCCTGTCGATGGCCCTGCTGCTGGGTCACGACGCGTTCGGCGTGGAGGGCGACGCCAAGGCCTTCGAGATGATGGCGTCCTTCTACAAGACGTACCTGCGCCGCAGCCGGATCAAGCACGTCGCCGACACCACCCCGGTGCGGCGCGAGGGCAAGAACGTGGGCAAGCGCTTCGACGCGGAGATCACCACGCCGGAGGGCAAGAGCGTCCTCACGGCCTTCACCGGCGACACCAGGGACTCCGCCGCCCTGTTCGGCAAGAAGCGCTTCGACGCGATCGTGGCCGACGCCCCCTACGGCATCGCGCACGGCTCGACCACCGACGTCAGGGGCGTGTCCGGCAAGCGCGACCGCTCTCCGGCCGGGCTCCTCAAGGAGGCCATCCCGGTGTGGGCCGGGCAGTTGATGCACGGCGGCGCGCTGGGGTTGTCCTGGAACACCTTCGGCCTCTCCCGGGAGGACCTCGCGCACCTGCTCACCACCAACGGCCTCACGGTCCAGGCCGGCGGCGCCTGGGAGCGCTTCGCGCACCGCGTCGACTCCGCCATCAAGCGCGACCTCATCGTCGCCGTCAAGCGCTGACCTTCGGAGGGCGATTTCTGCCACATCGAGCCACCAAGGGCCGATGAGGCAGAAATCGCCCTCGTTCTCCCAGGCGTAGAGTGGCCGGATGAGACGACTGGTCCTGATGCGGCACGCCCACACCGAGCCCACCAACGTCCACGGCGACAAGGCCAGGCGCCTGACCCCGCGCGGCATCCAACAGGCGCAGGAGGCGGGCGTCGAACTGCGTGCCCTCGGCGTCGACCACGCGCTGGTCTCGGCTGCGGAGCGCACCCGTCAGACCTTCGCGGCACTCGGCCTGGACGTCCCAGCCGAGTTTCAGGACGCCCTCTACCACCAGGGCACCGAGACGATCATCCAACGGATCTCAGAGACCGACGACGACGTGCAGGCGCTCCTGGTGGTCGGCCACGCACCCACCATCCCCAGCCTCGTGGCCGAGCTCGCTTATGCCAGCAACCGCGCCGCGGCCGACGACGCCCAGTGCCACTTCCCCACCTCCTCCTACTCCGCGTTCTCCTTCGACGGGAGTTGGGCGGATCTGGCCGACGGCGACTTCGGGCACGTGCGGCTCGATCACCTCGAGCGCCGCTGAGGTAACGCCGCCGCAACAACCGCGACCCCGGGTTGAAACCCAGGGCCCGGATCGCTAACGCGTTCGTTACCCTGCGGTGCCCACGGCCGAAATGTGCCACCACGAGGATTCGTTGACATGGAACTCCTCGAAATTGATACCGGCGACACAGCCTGGGTCCTCATCAGCGCAGCGCTGGTGCTCCTCATGACGCCTGCCCTGGCGTTCTTCTACGGCGGCATGGTCAGAGCCAAGTCCGTCCTCAACATGCTCATGATGTCGATCGCCACCATGGGGGTCGTCGGGGTCCTCTGGATCGTCGTCGGCTTCTCGATGTCGTTCGGCAACGACATCGGCGGCGGCCTGCTCGGCAACCCGTTCGAGTACGCCTTCCTCAACGGGCTGATGTCGCCTGATGCTGTCGTCGGCACCATCCCGACGGCCGTCTTCGCCGGCTTCCAGGGCGCGTTCGCGATCATCGCGGTGGCCCTGATCTCGGGCGCGGTGGCCGACCGGATGAAGTTCTCCGCTTGGCTCGTGTTCTCGGCTGTGTGGGCACTGCTGGTCTACTTCCCCGCAGCGCACTGGGTCTTCAGCTTCGACGAGAGCGTCAGCGCCGAGGGAGGGTTCATCGCCAACTCCATCCAGGCCATGGACTTCGCCGGGGGCACCGCCATCCACATCAACGCCGGCGCGGCCGCGCTGGCCCTGGCCCTCGTGCTGGGGCCGCGACTGGGCTTCGGCAGCGTGCCGATGCGCCCGCACAACCTCACCCTGGTGATGCTGGGTGCCGGGTTGCTGTGGTTCGGCTGGTTCGGGTTCAACGCCGGCTCTGCGCTGAGCGCCGGCACGCTGGCCGGTGTCGCCTGGGTCAACACCCTCGCCGGTGCTGCGGCCGCGATGCTGGGCTGGCTCCTCGTGGAGCGGCTCCGCGACGGCCACGCCACCTCGCTCGGCGCCGCGTCGGGCATCGTGGCCGGCCTGGTCGGCATCACGCCCGCCGCGGATTCGGTCAGCCCGCTGGGCGCGCTCATCATCGGCCTGCTGGCCGGCGTGGCCTGCGCCTACGCCATCAGCCTGAAGAACCGCCTCGGCTACGACGACTCGCTCGACGTGGTGGGCGTCCACCTCGTCGGCGGCCTCGTGGGCACCCTGGCCATCGGCCTGCTGGCCGACCCGGCCTCCCCGGCCGAAACGGCCGGCCTGCTCTACGGCGGAGGGGTCGACCAACTGTGGCGGCAGACGCTGGGAGCCACCGTGGTGCTGGTCTACTCCTTCGCGGTGACGTACGCCATCGCCAAGGTGATGGACCGGGTGATGGGGCTGCGCGTCCCGGAGTCCGCCGAGACCCACGGCATCGACACCGCCGTGCACGCGGAGACCGGCTACGACCTCAGCCACGTCGGCTACTCCACCTACGGCGTCAAGCAGACGCTGATCGTTCCTGTCCGAGAGGATGCCCGTTCATGAGGCTCGTCACCGCCATCGTCCAGCCCACCATGCTCACCGCCGTCCAGATCGCCCTGGCGCACCACGGCGTGGCCGGCATGACCGTCACCGAATGCTCGGGCTACGCCCGGCAGCGGGGGCACAAGGAGTTCTACCGCGGCGCCGAGTACACCATCGACTTCATCACCAAGGTGAAGATCGAGGTGCTCGTCGAGGACGCCGAGGCCGAGGCGGTGATCGGGGTGATCACCGAATCCGCCCGCACCGGCTCCGTCGGCGACGGGAAGGTGTGGTCCACCATGGTCGACGAGGTGGTCCGCATCCGCACCGGCGAGAGCGGCGCGGCCGCCGTCTAGCCGGTCACGAAGGGGAACGCGGCGAACTGCTTCTCGAGTCTGGTGGCCGTCGCCGGCGTGATGTCGGTGAACGCATCGATCTCGAACTGCCGCTTCCCCGGACGGCCACTCCTCGTCCACACGCCCACCACCGTGCCGCCGATCACCACCGAACGCTTGAACACCCCGTTGTTGCCGGGGACGAGCCGCTGGTGGTGGTCGGCGGTCATGGCGAACAGGCGGTCCTGGTAGCCGAGGACGAACTCATCGAAACCGGGCAGCAGCAGCGGCGCTGACGTGGCCCGGCCCAATTCCCGGGTCTCTTCGAGGAGCCCCGGACGCCAGTAGCTGGCCTCCTCCGCCCCGTCGGTCTCGAACTCGCCGACGATGAGCGCCAGGCCCCGCCTGATCTGGGCCAGCGTCAATTTGGTCCACCACGCGAAGTCGCGCACCGTGGCCGGCCCGTGGGTGGTGAGGTAGCGGCGCAGGAGTTCTGCGGTGGCCGCCTCGAGGTCGCCGTTGAAGCGGCTCTCCAGATCTGTGCCCGGCGGGAGCCAGCCGTCGGCCACCACCACGTCCTGCTCGGTGCCGTTCCACGGCCCGTAGACGACGGTGCCCTCGGCGATGAGGTGGAACAGCAGGTGGTATCCGCGCCCCCCTTTGGTGCGCAGGCCGTGCTCGTCCCAGAGCTCGAACAACTCCGCCCGGGAGAAGGGCTCCCCGAGCAACCCGACGGCGAGGTCGCGCGCACGGCCCAGCTGCTGCTGGTCCAGTTCGAGTTGCTGCTTGCGCCTGTCCGCCGCCCGGATGGAGGGCCACGAGCACAGTTGCGTGATCCAGGCCGCGTCCGCCGCGGGCATCAGGAAGACCGTGCCGCGCATGGGGTAACCCCGCACGATCCGGGCCTCGTTGAGGTCCGTCAGCACGTCGTCCACGGAGTTCGACGGGGTGCGCAGCGCCGCCGACGCCAGCACGCCCGGAAGGTCCTGGCCCTGCATGGCGCCGAACGCGGTGAGAGCGTCAACCGGAGACGGGTAGGGACGGGTGATCAGCCCCTGGGCGACGAGGCGGCTTCTGCCGAGCGTGGATGCCATGCGCCCCAGTATTCCCGGTGGCGGGGACAGTTCAGGCCAGGTTGCGAGCCACCACAGCGGCGACCTCGCGGCCGCTGCGCACCGCACCCTCCATGTAGCCGTTGAAGCGGGTGGAGTACTCCGCCCCCGCCCAGTGCAGCACGCCGTCGGGTTCGGCCAGCACGGGCCCGTTCGTGGTCCACACGCCGGGCGAGAAGTGGGCGCCGTGGCAGCCTCCGGTGAACTTCTCGGTGCCCCAGTCGCGCTCGATGTAGGCGAGCGGCTCGGCGGCCTCCTGCCCGAAGCTGCGCACCACGGAATCCGTGAAGGCGCGCTCGCGCAGCGTGATGGAACGACGCGACAGCGAATCCGCATCCGCGCCCTCGAAGAAGCCCATGAGGTGGCCCTTGGAGGCGCCCACGGCCGTCGTGTCGAACGTGACCCGGACGGCGCCCTCATCGGCGGAGGACTGCCCGCTGAGGCCGCGTTCACGCCAGAAGGGTGTGTCGTAGATGAGGAAGGCCTTGATCACGTTGCCCGGGGCGACCTTGTCGGCCGCTTCGCCGCGCCACGCCGGCAGCGGCGGCTCGTGCTCGAGCGACATCGCGAGACGGGGAGGCAGGGTGGAGATGACCTGCTTGGCCTCGATGACCTCACCGTCGGCGAGGTGGAGGGTGGCGGAGAGGGGGCCGTGTTCCACCTTCACCACTTCGGCTCCCAGCCGGACGACGTCGCCGAGCCTGGCGGCGAGGGCCTCGGCCACCGTCGCCATGCCGCCCTGGACGCGACGCTGGTGGAGGCCACCGTTGCTGGCGAGCATGGATTCGAGATCCGGGCCGGAGTTGACCTGGTGGAGGCCCTCCAGCAGCGTGCAGTCCTTCGGTATGGGGCCGAACGCGGCGGAGTAGACCTCCGAGAAGCGACGCTGCGCTCCCTGCGTGCGCAGGTTGGTGGTGATCCAGCGACGGAGGTCCTGGTTCAGCCAGGCGTCGTTGGCCTTGCGCCAGGCGTTGTCGGAACGGAAACGCTCGGCGAGGCGGCGCAGGCGCAGCAGGCCCTGGCCCAGGTCTGAAACCTCGAACGGTGTGAGGGCCGGTTCGTCCTCCGACGACGGCACGGCCAGCGCCTGCCCGCGGAGACGGATGATGAGATTGCCCTCGGCGGGCAGCCCGATGACCTCGAGGCCGAGGTCGTCGATGATCTCGAGGAGCGAGTCGAAACCGGGGCCGATCCACTGGCCACCCAGTTCGACGTAGCTCCCATCGGCGAGGGTCTTGTTCTCCACGCGCCCGCCGACGCGGTTGCGAGCCTCGAGCACGGTGACACTCAGCCCTCGATCCACAAGATGCTGTGCGGCCACCAGCCCTGCAAGGCCAGCCCCGATGATGGCGCAGTCGAACACGAGTTTCCTCCTCTACCGGACGTCTCGGGCTCGTTCCCGAACGCAGACACCAGAGTACAAGGCGACCGGCGGCCCGATCCTCCTGGGTCGGCCATGGGACCTCACTCACCCCCGACGCGTCACGCCACAAAGGCTCAGACCCCCGGTCGGGGACCGGGGGCCTGGTTGGAGCCGCCCACGGGAATCGAACCCGTGACCTACGCTTTACGAGAGCGTCGCTCTACCGACTGAGCTAGGGCGGCAGCAAGACGGAACTATACAGAACCACGGGCACCTTGTGCCAACCGGCTACGAGCAGCGCTTCCCCTCGTCCGGGACCACCCCGTCGTACAGGAACTCGTTGACCGCGTCGCGGATGCAGGTGTTGTCGCCCGTGACCGCACCGTGACCGGCTCCCTCGAGCGTGAGCAGCGCGCCCGATTCCAGTTGCTCGGCCATGGACACGGCCTGCTCGTACGGCGTGGCCGAGTCACCCGTCGTGCCGACCACGAGGATGGGGGGCGCGCCCGGGGCGGTGATCTCCAGTTGCGGAGCAGAGCCCGCCGTCCAGAACTCACAGGCGTACGACGTGCCCATGTTGGGCGCCATCACCGGCGCGGCGGAGAAGGTCTCCTTCCACGCGGGGAGCACTGCGGCGGCGCCCTCATCCACCCCGTCGACGCAGCCCATCGCGGGGAAGGCGTACAGCGGGGTCCCGTAGCTGTCCGGCGCGCGGCCGTTGTACAGGTCTGCGAGCATGAGCAGCGACTCGCCGTCGCCGGCGATGGCCTCACCGAGGTACTGCGCCAGAGAGCGGTAGGCCTGGTCGTCCTCGTACAGCAGCACCGCGATGCCCAGCGCCGCCAGCGTCTGCGTCAACTGCCTCCCGTTGACCTCCAGGGGCCTCTGGTCCAGGCGGGTCAACATGCTCTCGATGTCGGCGCGGATGGCTCCGGCGTCGTCGCCCAGATCACAGAGGTCTGAGCCGGCGCACCAGTCGATGAAGTTGTTCAGGGCGAGTTCGAACCCGGCCACCTGGGGTGTCGGTTCACGATCCGAGATCTCGACGGCGGCGTCGAGGACCAGCCGGCCGGTGGTGTCCGGGAACAACTGGGCGTACATGGCGCCCACGTAGGTGCCGTAGGACACGCCCAGGTAGTTCAGCTTGGGCGCGCCGGAGAGGTGGCGGAGCAGGTCGAGGTCGCGCACCACGTCGATGGTGGTGAGGTGGTCGAGCAACTTCCCGGAACCGTCGCGGCACTGCTGCGCGAAGTCGATGGAGCCCTGACGCAGCGCCTTGTCCTCCGCGGTGTCATCAGGGCTGCCGTCGAGCAGCACCATCTGCTCGGTCTCCTTGAACGTGCCGCACACCACGTGCGTCGACCCGCCGGTGCCGCGCGGATCCCAGCCGTAGGTGTCGTAGTTCTGCCAGCGGCCGGCCAGTCCCACCGCCATGTCCTGGCCGCCGAACCCGGGCCCGCCCGGGTTGACGAACAGCGGGCCGCGCGAGGAGTCACCGCCGGGCACCCGCGTCATCGCGAGTTCGATCGCATCGCCTTCGGGGTCCTCCCAGTCGAGGGGCGCCAGCACGGTGGCGCACTGGGCGCGGCCGCCCTGGCCGCATTCCTCCCACTCGACCGTCTGGGTGGCGTACTCGCCGTAGCCGCCCAGCCCGTCCAGGAAGTCGACGCTGGGCTGGCCCTCGGCCTGGTAGTCGAGTTGCCGATCCGCGTTCGCGTTGTCCACCGGGGGCATCGTGGGCTGCTCGGAGATGGCCTTCTCCGGAACTCCCGGCATCCGGGAACCGGACGGCACCGGCGACGGCGTCACCGTGCCCGGCCTGGTGGGCGTGGCGGGCGTGTCGCGGCTGCGTCCGCCGACCATGCCGCCGAGGAACAGGGCACCGACGAGGGCCAGCGCGATCATCGCCAGGATCATCTGGGTGACCTTGACCGACCTACTCATCAACAACCTTTCCCGCCACGCGTTCCCTACGCGCCCGCGCCGTCGAACATACCGACTCCAGCGGACAGCGCACGACCTCGCCCGTGGGCTGGCGCACCGTCACGGCGTTGGACGGCACGTCGTGCCCCACCACGACGCCGCCTCCCCCGTCGTCCGTTGTCACCTCATCGCCGATCGACGGGGCCTTCCGCAGGAAGTCCACGTACAGCGGGTGCTCATACTTCAGACAGCACAACAGACGCCCGCACGCCCCGGAGATCTGCAGCGGGTTCGCCGGCAGCCCCTGCACCTTCGCCAGCCGCATCGAAACCGGCTCGAAGTCCTCCAGGAAGGTGGCGCAGCACAGGTCGCGGCCGCACTGACCGATGCCGCCCAGCACCCTGGCGGCGTCCCGCGAGCCGATCTGCCGCAGATCGATCCGGGCGTCCAGCGCCCTGGCGAGGTCGCCGAGCAACTGGCGGAAATCCACCCGGTGCGGGGCGGTGTAGTAGATCGCGACGACGCGGTCATACTCGGCCGAACGGTCGAGGAAGTCGATGCCGACCACCTTCATCGGCAGCTGCCGCTTGGCGATCAACTCACGGGCCACCGTGTTCGCGTTGGCGCGGAGCAGACGGTTGCGCTCGTCGCGCTCCATGTCCGCCTTCGACGCCGGGCCTGCGCAGCGCGGGAGGTCACCGTCGGCGAACTCCACGTGTTCGGGTGCCCACACGCACTGGGCCACCTCCACACCGTCGGCAGTGGGGTAGCGGACCCAGTCGCCGACCGTGTAGTCGTGCTCTCCTGGGTCCAGGTAATGCAGTTGGCCGTGGCGCTCGAACGCCACCGCCATCACCCGTGTCATGCGCATAGCCTAACCAACGGCTCAATCCGCCAGCACAGAGGCGTCCCCGCGAGGAGAACCTCGCGGGGACGCTTACAGTGTCAGGCGGTCAGGGCGTCAGCTCCGGCGCGCCTCACGTGCGTCCTCACGGCTGCGGTGGATGGCGCCGTCGATGCCGAACCGGCCGCCGCCGAGCGACAGGAACAGCACGCCGACGCCCGCGAGCAGGAGGTCCTTGTCGCCGAGGAACCCTTCCATGCCCTCCACGAACGGGCTGAAGCTGCCCCACCGGACCAGTACGAGGGTGGCGACGGCGAGCACCGTCAGGAGGACGCCCACGACCCGCACACCCAGCCCGATCACGAGCATCACGGCCATCGCCGCGAGGGTGAACCCCACGATCCAAGCCACCAGGCGGGGCTCGGGGATCAGGGGCTGGCCGGCGAGGAACTCAGCGGTGTCGTCGATGCTGTACAGGACCTGGTACGCCAGGATGCCGAGGATGCCGGCCGTGATGAGGCGCAGCACGAACAGGCCGAAGCTGCCGAAGCCGCCGACGCCCCTGCGGCGGGGACGCATTTCCCGCTCCGCGTTCGCCTGGGAGGTCTGCACCATGCCGAGGCGGCGGTCGCGCTCCTCCTTCTCGGCACGCAGTGCTGCGGCGCGGGCCTCTTCCTCAGCGGCCTCGTCCGCGAGGCTGCGGCGCTCCGCCGTCGTGTCGAGCACCTGGGTCTCGTCGCCGTCCGTGCGGTACAGGCCCGCCATCCCGGGCGCGGCGAGGCCACCGGCGCTCGCACCCGCGGCGCCGCCCGTGGCGGCCGCGACAGCGGCCAGCGACGTCGTGGCGTCAGCGTCGCCCAAGGGGCGGCCGAAGCTCGACTCCTCAGGGCTGCGGACGGTGGTGGGCTCGTCGTCGTCGACGCTGGTGGCGCCCGAGTCGCCGGGGCGCTCGTCGTCCAGGTACTCGTCGTCCGGGTCCCCGGGGCGGGCGTCCGCCTCGGGCAGTTCGTTGTCGTCGACGAGGGTGGCGCCGGAGTCGCCGGGGCGCTCATCGTCGATCCCCTCCGACACCTCACGCGTGAGGTCTTCGTCGGCGGTGTCGACCGGGCGGTCGTCCTCGAACACCGTGGCGGTGCCCGGCACGTCGTCGTCCTCGGCGGCGGCGCCGGTGATCTCCTCGGGCGTCTCCCCCAGTTCGACGGTGGACACAGGCTGGTCCTCGCCGGCGACCGCGTCGTCCGGATCCGGGGCGGTGGGCAGGCTGGAGCGCTCCGCGATCGACTCGCCGGTCACCTCGTCCTGCGGGGTCTCCGGGAGGACCGGCTGCTCCGGTGTGTCCGGCTGCGCGGGAGGATTGGGCGCAGGCATGGCCTGCTCCGACGAGTAGTCGTCCCACTCGGTGGGCTCGACGGGCACACCGTAGTCGTCGGCCTCTTCCGTCCACTCCGCACGGTCGCGCGGCGTGCCTTCCTGGACCCAATCATTGTTGGACATCGGCTGTTCCTATCCCTGGGCAGTCTTGGTTTTCATCTTGGCACCGACTGGAGCCCCTGCCCGGGGTGACACGCCCGTCCGGCTCAACTCCGGCGCGCGAGCGACAAGCTGATCAGGAGCGACTCCAGCGCGAGCAGCGGGGCGACGTTGCCCTCCAGCGCGGTGCGCGCCTGCAGGATGGCGTCCAAGGCATGCACCGTCTGTTCGGGCGTGGAGCGGCGGGCGACGGGCTCGATCTCGTCTGCCAGGTCCGCGTTGACCAGCGGCACCCCCGGCGCGGTCTGGGCCACCAGCACGTCGCGGTAGTAGCCGGTCAGTTCCGTCAACACCCTGTCGAACGAGTCGCGTTGCAGCCGCTTGCCCCGCATCTTCTGCTGGTCTTCCAACTCCCGGATGGCGGCTTGGGCGTTGCGCGGCTTGGCGCTCCCCCGCCCCCCGATGCCGAGGGCCTCCTGCAGCGCCGCCATCTCCTTGGCGTCGAGTTCCGTGGTGGTCTGCTCAGCCTCCTCCTTCGCGGCGGCCACGAGGTTCTCCGCGGCGGTCAGGCAGGCCGAGACGGAGGTGAGCTTGCCGGGCAGCGTGAGGATCTCATGACGACGGATGCGGGCGGTCTCTGAGCGCGCCAGCATGCGCGCCCGGCCGACGTGGCCCTGGGCCGCGCGGGCGGCGTGGGCGGCGAGCGCCGGCGAGATGCCGTCGCGCTCCACCAGGAGCCGGGTGACCGCCTCGTCGCTGGGGGTGGCCAGCTTGATGGTGCGGCAGCGGGAGCGGATGGTCACGATCACGTCGTCCGGGTTGGGCGCGCACAACAGGAACACCGTGCGGGGAGCCGGTTCCTCCAGGCCCTTGAGCAACGCATCCGCGCCGCGCTCGGTGACCCTGTCTGCGTCCTCCACCACGACGATCTGGTGGCGCTGCTTGACCGGAGCCATGTTGGCGCGGCCCACGAGCGCCCGCACCTCGTCGACACCGATGGACAACTGCTCCGTGCGCAACAGCGTGACATCCGGGTGGGCGCCCGAGAGCGTGGTGCGGCACTCCTGACACTCACCGCAGCCACCCTGCGGGCACTGCAGGGCGGCGGCGAAGGCCTTCGCCGCGTTGGACCGACCGGACCCGGGAGGACCGACGAACAGCCAGGCGTGCGTCATGGCGTGCCGGTGCCCCTCGACGGCGCGGCGCAGCGTGGCCACCGCCCGCTCCTGCCCGATCAGCTCAGAGAACACATCACCCATGTGGCTCATCCTGCCATCAGGCGGCGACAGCATCACCCTCGGCAACCTCATCGGCCACGCGGGACTGCTCGACGCGCCGGGCCCGCAGGTGCGCCCGCAACGACCAGCCGACGGCGGCCGCGCCCAACGCGAACACCAGGAGGTAGGCCGGCAACTGTAGGCCCTCCGGCACACCGAAGCTGCGGACGAGCGAGCGGGCGTTGACCAGCACGATGGTCGCGCCGGCCGCCGCGCCCAGCACGCGTGGCGGCAGGTGCCGGACGAGCCAGGCGGCGATCGGCGCGGCGATCAGCCCCCCGAGAAGCAGCGCCCCCGCCATCCACGGCACGATCGCGCCGCCGCCCAGGCCAAGGAAGAATCCGACCGAGGCGGCAATCGCGATCAGGAATTCCGAGGCGTCGATGGTGCCGATCACCTTGCGCGGCTCCATGTGCCCCGACGCCAGCAGCGCCGGGGTACCAACGGGACCCCACCCGCCGCCGCCGGTCGCGTCGACGAACCCGGCGAACAGGCCGAGCGGCGCGAGGAACTTCGTCGGCAGCCGCTGACCGAGCTTGCGGGTGGAGATCCCGAAGAACGTGAAGCGCACCAGGACGTAGGCGCCGAGCACCAGCAGGATGATGGCCATCAGCGGCGCCGCGGCCTCCGTCGAGAGCCGGGAGAGGAACGTCGCGCCCGCGAACGCGCCGATGGCGCCTGGGACGCCGATGCGCAGCACCACCTGCCAGTCGACGTTGCCGAAGCGGTGGTGCGAGATGCCCGAGGCGAGGGTGGTGCCGATCTCGGCGAGGTGGACGGTGGCCGAGGCCATGGCCGGGTTGGTGCCGATGGCCAGCAGGAGCGTGGTCGACGTGACCCCGTAGGCCATACCGAGGGAGCCGTCGACGAGTTGGGCGGCCAGGCCGACGAGGGCGAGCAGGACGAAGTTGAGCATGAGGTGCCTTTGTTGTGTCTGGGGTGGTGTGGGCGTGCGGGAGCGGCTAGCCCAGACACATGGCGCTGTTGATGCGCATCAGGACGACAGGCGTGGGAGACGTCAGTGTGCTCTCGGCGGCGGAGTCGAACATGCGGAGAGTCAAGCAGCTACATCGGCGCTTGTTAACATCGAATCCCCTGGTTTCGCTGCACGCGGAACGCGGAATATCTCGCTACCAGCCGCATTCACGGCCAGGAAGGTCTCAGCCGGCGAGGAGGGATTCGATCCGGCCGGCGATCTTGGCTGCCATGAGATCCCTGCCCTCCAGCGCCTTCATCACGAAGTACTCCTCGGGCCGCTCGGCGGCCAGTGCGAGGAAGTGCCGGCGCACCCGGCGGTGGAACTCCAGGCCCGCGCTCTCGAGGCGGTCCTTGTCCTGCTTGATCGACACCGCGTCGTCGGGATTGGCGTCGAGGAGGATCGTGAGGTCCGGCCGTAGACCGCCGACGGCCCACCAGGCGATATCGGCGACCTCGCCCAGCGCGAGGTCCCGGCCCGCACCCTGGTACGCGATCATCGAGTCCACGTAGCGGTCGCAGACCACCACCTCGCCGCGCTCCAGCGCCGGGCGGATCACCTCGTGCACGTGCTGGGCCTTGTCGGCCGCGTACATCAGCGCCTCAGCGCGGTGGTCGACGTCGCCGGATGCGGGGTCCAGCACCAGTCGGCGCAGGGTGGCGCCGAGTTCGGTGCCCCCCGGTTCGCGCGTCACGATGTGCGGCAGGCCCCGGGTCATCAACCACGACTGCAGGCGCCGAACCTGCGTGGACTTGCCCACCCGGTCGCCGCCCTCGAACACGATGAACAGTCCGCTCATGAGGTGGGCTTCTTCAACTGCTTCGCCTGCTTCTTCTTGGCCTTCGCCAGCAGCTTCCGCGCCTCGGCCACCCGCTCGGGCCAGCGCTGGATGAAGTCGCGTCGACGCAGCGCCGCCCCGCCCCGGGTCCGCTCGTAGTCGAGGCCCAACTGGTAGGCCTGAGACGGCGACAGCCCGTCGAGTTCGGGGGTGCCGCTGCGGAGGCCCTTGGACGCCCTCCGCAGTTCGTCGAGCACCTCGTCGAGCGTCCGCAGCATCTTGCCCATCATCTTGGGCATCATCGGGGCCAGCACGTTGGCGGCCACCTCCAGCTGCTCGGCCGCCCGCAGCGCCGCCTGCCAGGCCTCGTCGGGCGACGCTGGCGTGAGGCTGCGGCAACGGTCGGCCAGGATGAACGTGGCCTGCTCGGTACGCTCGAACAGCAGTTTCGCGGCCGGCTGATGCGACAGGTCGCCCAGCCTGGGCGCGCGGGCCCCGGTGACCAGCGCGTCGATCGCGTGCAACGTGGGCTGCTCGATGTCCATGGCCGAGGCGAAGGGCAGGCCGGTGAGCACGCTCTCGACGCTCTCCCGCCAAGCGGGTTCGAGCACGGTCGCGAGGCCCCGGAGGTCACGTCCGAACTCCCACAACCGGTGGTTCAGCGCGCCCACCTCGTCGGGGTCACCGGTGCGTCTGTCGAGGTCTGCCCGCACGATGTGGCCCAGGTGCCCGGCGAAGATCGCGGCGACGAACTCCTCGAGGGACGCGTCGCGCCACAGCTCGCGGGGCTTGGGGAACCCGGTGAGGCCGGTGGCGGGGGCGCCCAGCCGCTGCTGGAGGTGGGGGAAGTCCGTCACCAGCGTGGACCCCCCGGCCTGGGCGGCGCTGAGCAGGAACTCGCGCTGCTGACCGGTCAGGGCCTCGCTGGGCGTGAACGTGACCTCGCGGTATTCGGCGCTGAGCACACCGTCGCGGCGCACCTGGACCTTGTCGTCGCGGACGATGGCGGCGGTCGCGTTGTCCGCGTCGCGGAGGAACCACTCGTCGCGCTCGCACGTCATGGCCGCGATGGGTCCGAGCGTCGCGCCGCGCACGAACGGCTTCACGAGGCGGGCGAACCGCTCCGGGAGGTCGCCGCTGCCGGACACGGGCTCCGCCTGCTCGCTGGGCAGGTGCGGTTCCCACGCGGGGGCGGCGAGGTACCACTGGCCGGCACCGGCCACCACGCGGTGGGCGACGACGACGCCGGCCCTCAACAGGCGACCGTCCGGCGCGTCGATGATGGTGCTGTCCATCACGAAACTCGCCGAGGGCCTGCGCACGAGGCGCTCCAAACCGACCGCGGTGGAGGTGAATTGTGGTGGTTCCGAGGTGAACGGGACCTCGAACCGGATCGCGCCCTTGGGCGTGCCCTTCTTCGCCATGGCTGTCAGCCTAACTACTTCTTGGGGGCTGCCTTGCGGGTGGTCGTCTTGCGCGTGGTCGTCTTGCGCGCAGGACGGGTCGACGGGCCCTTGGCCCGCTTCTCAGCGATCAGTTCGAAGGCGCGTTCCGGGGTGATGGCCTCGGGCGCGTCGTCACGGCGCAGGGTGGCGTTGGTCTCGCCGTCGGTGACGTAGGGCCCGAACCGGCCGGACTTCAGCACCACAGGCTTGCCGGAGACCGGGTCTGCGCCGAACTCCGCCAGCGGGGCGGCCGCGGCGGCGCGTCCGCGCGTCTTCGGCTGGGCATAGATGGCCAGCGCCTCCTCGAGCGTGATCTCGAAGATCTGGTCCTCGGTGGTCAGCGACCGCGAATCCGTGCCGCGCTTCAGGTACGGGCCGTAGCGTCCGTTCTGGGCGGTGATCTCGTTGCCCTCCTCGTCCTTCCCGACGGTGCGGGGCAGGCTGAGGAGCTTGAGGGCGGTGGGCAGGTCGAGCGAGTCCAGCGACATCGACTTGAACAGCGAGCCGGTGCGCGGCTTCTTGGACTTCGGTGCGTCCTCGGGCAGCACCTCGGTGACGTACGGGCCGAAGCGGCCGTTCTTCGCCACGATCATGAGGCCGGACGCCTCGTCGACGCCGAGCTCACGCTCCTCGTCGAGTGGCTGGGTGAGCAGCTCCTCGGCGACGGCGACGGTGAGCTCGTCCGGCGCCAGCTCCTCCGGCACGTTGGCGCGGCGACCGTCAGAGGCCTCCACGTAGGTGCCGTAGCGGCCGACGCGCACGTCGATGCCGGAATCCTTCAGCGGGAAGGTGGACAGGGCGCGGGCGTCGATGTCGCCGAGCTCGCTCACGAGGGATTCGAGGCCGTGATGGGTGTCGCCTTCGGCGCCGCGGTAGAAATCCGTGAGCACCTGGAGTCGCTGCGCCTTGCCGGAGGCGATCTCGTCGAGCTGGTCCTCCAACTCGGCGGTGAAGGCATAGTCCACCAGTTCGGTGAAGTGCTCCTCGAGCAGCCGGGTGACGGCGAACGCCAACCAGGTGGGCACCAGGGCCGAGCCCTTCTTGAAGACGTAGTCACGCGCGGTGATGGTGCGGATGATGGAGGCGTAGGTCGACGGGCGGCCGATCTCCAGTTCCTCCAGCTTGGCCACCAGCGACGGCTCGGTGTAGCGCGACGGGGGGCGGGTCTCGTGGCCCGCGGGCTCGGCCTTGGCGACGGCCAGCTCCTGCCCCTCGGTGAGCACCGGGAGGCGCGACTGCGCGTCGTCGGAGGTCGACTCATCGTCGACGCCCTGCACGTAGGCCTTGAGGAAGCCGGGGAAGGTGATGGTGCGGCCCGAGGCGACGATGCCGGCCGAGGTGGCCTCGGCGTCGGCGACCGTGGTGGCGCCGATGGTGGCGTCGATCCTGATCGAGACGGACTCGCCGCGGGCGTCGGCCATCTGCGAGGCCAGGGTGCGCCGCCAGACCAACTGGTAGAGGCGGTAGGCGTCGCCCGAGAGACCGGTGTCGTCCGGGTGGCGGAAAGAATCACCGGCGGGACGGATCGCCTCGTGCGCCTCCTGCGCGTTCTTGACCTTCGAGGCGTAGACGCGGGGCTTGTCGGGGAGGAACCGCTCGCCGAACAGCGCGCGCACCGCCTTGCGGGCGGCGGTGATGGCCTCACCCGAGAGCGACACCGAGTCGGTTCGCATGTAGGTGATGAAGCCCTTTTCGTAGAGTTCCTGCGCCACCGACATCGCGCGCTGCGACGAGAAGCCCAACTTGCGGCCGGCCTCCTGCTGCAGCGTGGTGGTGCGGAAGGGCTCGTAGGGGCGGCGGGTGTAGGGCTTGGCCTCGACGGAGGCGACGCGGAGGTCACCGTCGGCCAGCGCCCCAGCCAGCGCCTTGGCCGAGGCCTCGTCGAGCACCAGCGCGTTGCCGGCGGTGAGCTCGCCGTCGGCGTTGAAGTCGCGGCCCTGCGCCACCTTCGCGCCACCCACCTCCACGAGGCGGGCGGGGAAGTTGCGGGGGTCCGTGTCCGGGCCGCCGTCGAGCGTGAGGTCCAGGTCCCAGTAGGACGCGGGGACGAACGCGATGCGCTCGCGTTCGCGGTTGACGATGAGGCGGGTGGCGACCGACTGGACGCGGCCGGCCGACAGCTTCGGCATGACCTTCTTCCACAGCACCGGCGACACCTCGTAGCCGTACAGGCGGTCGAGGATGCGGCGGGTCTCCTGCGCGTCCACGAGGTCGACATCGATCTCACGGGGGTTGCGGACGGCCTCCTCGATGGCGGACTTGGTGATCTCGTGGAACACCATCCGCTTGACCGGCACCTTGGGCTTGAGCTCCTCCATGAGGTGCCACGCGATGGCCTCGCCCTCGCGATCACCATCCGTTGCCAGGAAGAGTTCGTCGACGTCCTTCAGCTTGGCCTTCAGGTCCCGGATGGTCGCCTTCTTGTCCGGCGAGACGACGTAGATGGCGTGGAAGTCGTCGTCGACGTTGACGCCGGTGCGCGCCCAGGCCTCGCCCTTGTACTTGGCGGGCACCTCGGCGGCCTTCGTGGGGAGATCGCGCACGTGACCACGGCTCGACTCCACGATGTAGTCGCCGCCGAGGTAACCGGCGATCTTGGTCGCCTTGGTCGGCGACTCGACAATCACGAGACGCTTGCTTGACATGCAGATCTGTCCTTTAACAACGGGGAAACTCGTGAGGAACAATAGCCTGAGCTGTCAAGCTTGCCCGCTTCGGGCACTCGAACCCCTAGCCGCGGCGACGTCGGCCCTTGGCGTCCCACTGCACTTCGGTACCGGTGCGCGGGTCGATGATGCGGTTCTCCTTGGAGAGTCGCAGGAACCAGCCACCCCAGGCCGCCAGCAGGACCACGCCCAGCGTCAGCGACGCCCAGACCGGCATGCCGAACGGCCCCTCCGTCCCGTCGGAGAAGAGCGCCAGGACGCCGCTGACGAGGAACCAGCCGGCCACTGCGGTGTAGCCGAAACAGGCGAGGGCGAACAGGACCTGTCCCCGGAAGAGGCGCATCAGGAAGGGAGCGGATTGATCCGCGACGGCGACCCCGGTGGCGCTCGCCCGTTCGGCCGCATACGCCTTGACGGGGCCGAAAGCCTCGACGGGATCCTCCCCCGTCTCGGCGACGTGGGACTCCACTTCGGCCAGGATCTCCCCGATCCGGTCGCCGGGCACGTCGAGGAGGCGCAGCTCGAGAGTGAGGTCGTCGATGTAGCCGGTGGCGTTCATGAGTGCTCCTTCAGGAGGGCGGAGAGGTTGTGGGAGAAGGCACGCCAGGTGTCCGCGCGGTTGCGGAGGTCCGCCGCGCCGTCGGCGGTGAGCCGGTAGTACTTGCGGCCGGGGCCGGAATCACCGGCGCGCCAGTCGGTGTCGACGAACCCGGCCTCTTCGAGGCGGCCGAGGATGGGATAGAGGGTGCCGCCCTTGACGGTGCCGAAGCCGGCGTCGTTCAGGCGGCTGGTGATCTCGTAGCCATAGGTCTCGCCCTCGGCGATGATCGCAAGAACGGCCACTTCGAGGAAGCCCTTGAGCCAACTCGACGGCCAGGGAGTTGCAGGTACCATGGCTAGATCGTATATCTACCTAGTCAGCGATGCAACCTATATCGCGTGGGAACCGTCGCCGGCGAGGATCAGCATCTGGTCGAGGAGGGCCTGACGGATCTCTGGAAGAAGCGCGGCGGCCAGCTCCGCAGCGTCGAGGTCGAGGACCTGCGCGACGGCGGCCACCACCTGGCCAACGGTCAACTCGCCGTCGAGCGCGCCGAGGGCGGCGGCCAGGGCGGTGTCGGCTTTGATGGCACGCAGGAGCCCCACCCGCTGGCGGAACACCACGTGCTCCGGATCCTCCGCGCCGGGCCGGCCGATGGTCTCCTGCTCGACGTCGACGAGCCGGGGCCGGGCGGCCAACAGCTCCGCGGTCGGTAGCTGGAACGCATCCACGGCGGCAAGATGCCGGGCGAAGACGTCTCCCACCGGCTGGGCGACAGCGTGCGGCCAGCTCTCAAAACGGCAGTGGGGCTCGGCCCGCTCCGCCCTGGTGACGAGCACCCATCCCATCCCGATGCTGCGCACGCCCAGGCGCTCGAAGTAGGCCAGCCACTCGTCGTAGGCCTCCCTCCACCGGTCCGTACCCGCCAGCCCGGCGTCGGTGAGCCACATCTCGATGTAGGAGAACACGTCCAGGCGCTCCCGCTCGATGATCCAGGCGTCACAGGCGTCCGGGATCCAGGCGCCGAGCCGCTCCTCCCACGGCTGGTCCGTCACGGCCCAGTTGGTCAGCAGTTGCAGCGACCCCCCGGGGGTGAGGTGGTCCGCGGCACCGCGGATGAGGGTCTCGACGAGGGAGTCGCCCTCGAAGTTCGCCTCCCGGTAGGTGAGGGTGTCGGCCTCGTCGGTGGGCGGGCTCATGACGAACGGCGGGTTCGACACGATGAGGTCGAACCGCTCCCCCGCCACCGGCTTGTAGAGGGATCCGTTGCGGTAGTCCACCTCGACACCGCCCAGCCCTGCGGTCACCCTCGCCAGTTCGAGGGCGCGCTCGTTGACGTCCGTGGCGACCACCCGGCCGGCGTGCCGGCTGAGATGCAGCGACTGCACCCCACAGCCGGTGCCGAGGTCCAACGCCGTGTCCACAGGCGTGCGCATGGTCAGCTGCGCGAGCGTGGTGGACGCGGGCGACACTCCCAGCACGTAGTCAGGGCGGATGGGCGACATCCCGTGGTCCAGGCCCGGGGTCGGGTCGGCCACCACCCATCCGGACGCTCCGTCATCCGGCGAGCCGTAGGGGCGGATGTCCACGACGGCGCGGACCGAATCCCCGTCCATCCGCACGAAACCCTCCTCCAGCAGGGCGTCCACGCCGACCGCGGCGGCCACCACCTCACGCGGCACCGCCTGTTGAAGGATGAAGAGCCTGATCAGCGCGGCCTGCGGGTCTGCGGCGTCGCCGAGCGCCACGTCGGCCGGCACGGTGCAGTTGCGCCCCAGCCCTGCCTGGCCGTCCTCCCCGATCCGGTCGACCACCGCATCAGAGGTGTAGCGGGCGGCGGTGAGCTGGTCGCGGAGCGCGGCGGTGTCGATGGCCATGGCGACATCTTAGGCAGGGCGGCGTCGGCTGAATCGCCATCGACGAGGCCTGTCGACCTGACCCTCCCGGTTGCGACCATGGGCGCATGGCACTGAAGAAGAACGTATTGATCGCCGCCCTGGCGGCGGCCGCATTGGGGGTCAGCGCCTGCAGCGGAACCGCGGAGACCCCCCAGACGCAGGCCCCGGCCAGCTCACCCGCAACGGCCGAAGAGACCGGAGCGGGCGGTTCGGCGAGCCCTGCCACGGAGACCTCCGCCGAGGCGACGCCGACGGAGGAGGAATCGGCCACCGCCGAACCCAGCGAGGAGGAGTCGACCCCCGAGGGGTCCTCCGGCGAGTTCCCCTGGGACGAGGGCCCCGTGGACACGGAGGACTTCCTCGACCTGTACCGCCCGGTGCAGGAGTCGATCACGACGATGAAGATGACCGCCTCGACGTCGGTCCCCGGTTCCGAGACCGTCACCTACGTCGACAGCACGGACCCGGCCAATCCCCGCACCTACACGGTGCTGGAGGCCGCCGGGAAGAAGGTGGAGTCCGTCACCGAGGGCACCACCGCCTATACCCGGACCGACGGCGGGGCCTGGCAGGAACAGCAGATCCCCGACTCGGCTGAGGGGACCAAGCCCACCCTCGATGCCGAGACTCTCCGTGGCCTCGTCGAATCCATCGAACTCGTGGACAAGGCGGAGCGGAAGTTCACCGTGGTGCTGGATCTGGGGGCCCTGGCGCCCTCTGCGGCGCCCGGGGCGGAAGGGATCCCCACCACCTGGTGGCTCGATGACCAACTGCGCCTGGTGAAGCAGGAAATGACGATCATGGAGGCGACGGTCATCACGGAGTACTCCGAGTTCAACCAGCCGGTGGACATCCCGCAGGTGCCGTAGGCCTGAACTGGAGCGCCCGCGACTGGGACGGATCCCTGCCGCGGGCGCTTCTGCACTGTGCGGAGACTCGCACTGCCTTGTTCCGTCAGACGGAGTCTGTGGCTCCCTGCCAGAGGTTGATGCCTCCCACTCCGGAGTGCCCGTCGATCGCCGAGAGCTCGTCCTCGGTGAAGGCCAGGTTGGTGAGGGCGTCGAGATTCGCGTCGAGCTGGCGCACCGACGAGGCGCCCAGCAACGCGGAGGTGACGGACGCTTCGCCCTGGTCGCGGAGCACCCAGGCGATGGCCATCTGGGCCAACGACTGGCCGCGGCCCTCGGCGATCGCGTTCAGCGCGCGGAGGTGTTCGAGGTTCTTCTCGTTCAGCAGCCCCTCGTCGAGCGACTTCCCGGCGGCGGCGCGGGAATCAGCCGGGATGCCGTCGAGGTAGCGGTCGGTGAGCATCCCCTGCGCCAGCGGCGAGAAGGCGATGACACCCATGCCGTTGGCGGCAGCGGACTGCAGGAGGCTGGGCTCGCCGTCCTCAACCCAGCGGTTGAGGATGGAGTACGACGGCTGGTGGATGACCAGCGGCGTGCCGAGCTCGCGCGCGATCTGCTGGGCCTTGGCCGTCAGCTCCGCCGAGTAGGAGGAGATGCCCGCATACAGGGCGCGGCCTGAGCGGACGATGAAGTCCAGGGCCTGCATGGTCTCCTCGACGGGGGTGTCCGGGTCAGGGCGGTGGTGGTAGAAGATGTCGACGTAATCGAGACCCATGCGCGCCAGCGAGTCGTCGCAGGACGCGACGAGGTACTTGCGCGAGCCGCCGAAGCCGTAGGGGCCGGGCCACATGTCCCAGCCGGCCTTGGAGGAGATGACCAGTTCGCTGCGGTACGGCTTGAAGTCCTCGGCGAAGTGGCGACCGAAGTTCGTCTCCGAGGAGCCGTAGGGCGGGCCGTAGTTGTTCGCGAGGTCGAAGTGAGTCACGCCGCGGTCGAAGGCGCGCCGCAGGATGTCGCGCTGGGTCTGGAGCGGCTTGTCGTCTCCGAAGTTGTGCCACAGGCCCAGCGAGATCGCGGGCAGTTTCAGGCCGGAGGTGCCGAGCCGCCGGTACGGCATGGAGTCATAACGGTCTTCCGCTGCAACATAAGTCATACCGTCAGCCTATTGGCACCCCGGAGGCGGTGCTGAAAGCTGTCACGTTCCGGCCGTGGCACTGCGCAGGAAGGTCCGCGGCGCTCCGGGCAGGGCCGGCTCCAAGGGGGCACGGACCGCGATCTCGACGACGACGTGCCGGCCGCCGCCCCGCACGGCGCACTCCGCGACCGAGACCCCGTTGCGGACCGCGGCCTCGCCCGCCGCGGAGCAGGGGTCAGCGCCCTGGACCGACGCGGACACCGCTGCGAGGGCGGCGAGCTCGGCCGCCTGTTCGGCGTGCCGGGCCGCCGAGAACCACGCGATCAGGACCCCAGCCACGGTGAACGACGCCAGGAGGGCCAGGCTCATCCCCATCGTCAGTAGCACCCCTGCCGAACCGCGCTCGTCATGGCGGCTCACGGCCCGATCCCCGGTTCGTAGGCGGCCCAGGCCCGGGCGGAGACGTCGACGACGCCCAGCTTCAGAACGGGCACCGACAACGTCACGCTGGCCTGGACCCCGAGGTGCTCCCTGGCTACCTCTATGCGTGCGCCTTTCGGCACCCGCGCCCTGGCTTCGGCGAAGGCTTCGTCGTCACCCCGGGCGGCCTGCCGGGCCAGCTGGGCGCTGGCCTCGGCGGCCGTTGCCTGGGCCACTCCGAGGAGGGAGGCCCCGACCAGGCCGACGGTGAGGACCACGGCGAGCAGCAACCCGACGCAGAGCTCGACGGCGACCATCCCCTGTTCACCCCGCCGGGTCCTCCCTCCTCGGATCACCCTCCGACCTTGAGCAGATCGGAGATGTTGAAGTCGCCCTGCAGGACCTTGCCGAAGACGCCAGTGACCCAGTCGAAGAGCACCTGGAAGAACGCGTTGTCGGAGAAGACCCGGACCAAGAGGATGGCGACGGTGGCGGCGGCGAGCAGGCCGATGGCGTACTCGACGGTGGTCAGGCCCCGCTCGGTGAGGCGGCGCAGCTGCGCCGTGCGCTGGGGGTGGAGCACGAGGTTGGACATGGAGGTTCCTTTCCCGAGGTCGGCCGCCTTTCGGCCGGTCTCACCCCCATTGATCGGAAAAGGGCACCCTGAATCACCGCGTGAACCCGCGTGTGTGGATGGATCAGGCGGACAACACCGCGGGCTGTGGACAACGGGTGATCGCCCTAGACTCCGCGTCGAGCAGCAGCCCGAGCAGCTCGGCCGCATCCGGCTTGTTCAGCACCTGGTTGGCGTTGCCACACTTGGGCGACACCACGCAGGCAGGGCAGCCCTCGGCGCAGCCGCACCGGGTGAGGCGCTCGAAGGTGGCTGCCAGCCACTCCTCGATGACCTCGTAGCCCCGGTACGCGAAGCCGGAGCCGCCCGTCATTCCGTCGTGCACGAAGATCGTGCAGAGGCCGGTGTCCGGGTGCAGGGCGGTGCTGACGCCGCCGATGTCCCACCGGTCGCACGGCGCGAACGCCGGCAGGAGCCCGATGGCGGTGTGCTCCATGGCGTGGGCGGCTGCGCCCATCTGGAGTTCGGCCCAGCCCAGGCGGCCAGCGAGGTGCGCCGGCACGGTCCACCACACCGCCTGCGTGGTCATCCGGTGCAGCGGCATCTCCAGGGCGGTGGTATCCCACACCTCATGGGTCACCTCGTCGCGACGGAGGTAGGCCATCACCTGGGAATCCAGCCGCACGTCACCCCGGCAGACCTCCGTGACACCCAACCGCTTGCGGTCCACCTCGCGGAGGATCTCGATGTCGAACGACGACTGCGGCTGTGTGTAGTACCTCGGCCTGCCCTGGACGACGAACGCCTGGTGCTCCTCACGGTCCAGTTCGTCGACGAGGAACGTCTCGCCCTGGTGGAGGTACACCGCGCCGGGATGGACGGTGCGGTCCGCGGCCGCCATGTCGACCACGCCGACCACCCGGCCGGTGTCGCGCTCGATGATGTCGACGGGGCGCTCCCCGATGGCGCGCAGGTCGATGAAGTCCACGGCCCGGTCCGGCCTCGTCCAAAAGCAGCGGCCGGCGCGGTTGCGCAACACCCCCTGCTGCGCCAGCGCGTCCGCCAATGCGGAGGTGGTGGGGCCGAACCAGCGCTCGTCGTCTGCTGACAGCGGCAGTTCCTGGGCGGCTGCGGCGAGGTGGGGCCCGAGCACCCGCGGGTTCTCGGGGTGCAGCACCGCCCGCTCGACGGGGGCGTCGAAGATCAGTTCCGGATGCTCGAGGAGGTAGACGTCCAGCGGGTTCTCCCGTGCCAGCAACACCACGAGCGCGTCCTGGCCGCGGCGCCCCGCGCGGCCGGCCTGCTGCCAGAACGACGCGAGCTTGCCCGGATAGCCGGAGACCAGCACCGCGTCCATGCCCGCCACGTCGACGCCGAGCTCCAGCGCGTTGGTGGAGGCCAACCCCCGAAGCTCGCCGCTGTGCAGCGCCGCCTCGAGCTCGCGCCGGTCGTAGGCCAGGTAGCCGCCGCGGTACGAGGCGACCCTGGTGGGCTCGCGCGCCACCTCCTGCGCAGCCAGGGAGACCAGTTCGGCACCCTGTCTGGACGGGACGAACGCGATCACCTGCCTGCCCTCGTCCGTCAGCCCCGCCAGCAGGCGGGCTGTGTCGTCGCGCAGCGACTTCTCCGGCCGCCACAGCGCCACCGTGCGGCGGCCCGACGGTGATGCGTCCTCGTCGACCACCTTCACCGGGCCGGCCCCGATGAGGGTCTCCGCGAACTCCCGGGCGTTGGGCGCCGTGGCCGACGACAGCGCGACGACGGGGTCTGCCCCGTACTGGGCCGCGATCCGCCGCAACCTGCGCAGCACCTGCGCCACGTGCGCCCCGAAGATGCCCTGGTAAC
Organism: Tessaracoccus zhenghani; assembly: GCF_055326325.1. Classification (NCBI taxonomy): domain Bacteria; kingdom Bacillati; phylum Actinomycetota; class Actinomycetes; order Propionibacteriales; family Propionibacteriaceae; genus Tessaracoccus; species Tessaracoccus zhenghani. The sequence continues at coordinate 585,321 of NZ_JBUZNQ010000001.1, forward strand.
GATGGGCCTCGTCGACGACGATGTAGCGCAGCGACCCCAGGAACCTCGACCACCGCTGGTGGTTGGGCAGCATGGAGAAGTGCAGCATGTCCGGGTTGGTCAGGATGAAGCTGGCATGGTCTCTGGCGAAGCGCCGCTCTGCCTCGTCCGAGTCACCGTCGAGCGGGGTGATGCGCCACGTCTTCGGCCCGAGTGCCGCCGCCGCCCGGGCCTGGTCGTGCGCCAACGCCTTGGTGGGCGAGATGTACAGCGCCGTGTGCCTGGGGCCGGTGAGCCGGGCGCGCATCGAATCCACGGTGACGCCCACCTCCCCATGTACGGCGCCGGTGATGATGGGCATGAGGTAGCCGAGCGATTTGCCGGAGCCGGTGGGCGTGCACACGATGCTGTGCTCGCCGTGGAACAGGGCGTCTGCGAATTCCACCTGGTGCCGCCAGGGCGCGGCGATGCCCGCTGCGGAGATCTGTTCTGCGGCCTTGGCCGGCAGCCAACTGGGCCACGCGGTGGGCACGCCGGCGGCGGCTTCGCGCTGTGAAACAGCGGTCACCTCGTCGCGGCCCAGCACCCAGGAAAACGTCACTCCTCAACTGTGCCAGCCACCACCCACAATTTCTGAATCGACCGCCGTGTCGATTCAACCCGAGAAGAAATTCTGGATCAGCCCGGCGACGATGGGCACCACCCCGACCAGGATGAACGCGGGCAGGAAGCACGCCATCAGTGGAACGACCGACCTCACGCCCACCGTCCGGGCGGCCTTCAGCGACCGATCCCGGAAGTCCTGCCGGGCATCCTCGGCGTGCACCCTGAGCACGCCGGCGAGCGACGCGCCGGACCGCTCGGCCCGGGCGATGTCCGCCGCCGGCTGCCCCCAGACCGGGTGCTGCCGCAGCCGGGCCCACGCCTCAGGCCCAGCCCTGCCGAGCGCCATCTGCGCCGCCACCTCCCGCAACAGCTTCTGCGTGGCGGGCGGCGACACGGCTGCCACCGCCTCCACTGCGGCGGACATGGGCTGGCCCGCTTCCAGGCAGACGCTGAGGAAACCCAGGGCGTCCGGTAGCTCCGCCGCCAACTCACCCGTGTCCGGCCGTGGCGCACGGTACCCCAGCAACACCACCGACCCGAGACCGACGACCAACCCTCCCGCCACTCCGGGCACCCCGTCGAGGACCAGCATCAGGAGTGCGCCGACGGCCACGCCCAGGAGCGCCCGTTGCCGCAGCGGCAGGGCCCCCTCCCTGCCCTCCAGCCACGCCGGGACCCTCCGTTCGGGCCGTGCCCGGAGCCGCTCCAGCGCCGCAGCCGGCGCGGGCATCGCCACCACCACGGCCAGGAACGCGGCCAGGGCCGCCGTCAGCAACTGGTTCACCTGACCGCACTCCTTCCCTGCGCGAGCTTGTCGATCCACAGCACCCCGGCGGCGGTCAGTGTCACCGCGGCGAGCACCAACACCTGGCCGATGACACCGCCGAACAGGAAGCGCAGCGGGTCTGCACCGGCTGCGAAGCCGAGGCCGACAGCCAGGAAGGGCAGCGCCGCCATGATGTGGCCACTCGCTCGCGCGGCCGCCAGTTCGGCGTCGATCACGGCCTGCAGTTGCCGCTGGCGCCGCAGGTTCTCTGACACCGACGACAGCACGTCCGCCACCGGGGCCCCACTCCTCTCGCTCACCCGCCACGCCGACGCGACGGACCGCATCCCGCCCTGACCGGGGACGGAGGCGACCCGTTCGAGCTCCGCCCCCACATCCGAACCCAAGGCGGCGGCCGCAGCCGCGGGGGCGAGGACGGGCGAGTCACGCGCCGCCTCGGCGAGCGCCACGGTGGGAATCTGACCGGACCGCAGCAGGGAACTCAGCACCCGGGCCGCCGCGGCGCACTCGCCCGCCCGCCTGGACGCGCTGCGTCGACGGCGCGCGCTCACCACCAACCAGCCGGCAGTGCCGAACGCGATGGCCCCCACCGCCATCCAGCCGACCGCCCGGAGACCCAGCGCACCGGCTGCCCCGACCGCTGCGAGCAGCCCGAGCACCACCCACGGCGACACCCGGGTGGGCAGCCGTCGGCGGCGCGGCGCCAGGCGCCGCAGCCCGGGCGCGGGCCCGACCAGCACCGCCGCGGAGAGGGCGGCCACCAGCGCAGCGCCGGTCACCACCCCACCAGCCTGGTCAGTTCGGCGCCGGCCTCCCCCTCGTAGCGCACCCGTCCCCCGACGAAGGACGCCGCCGGCGCGATCTCGACCAGGCCGTCGGAGCCCCGCCGGAACAGCCCTATCTGGTCCACCGCCCGGGCGCCTGACCGGCTCCGCCGGAGATGGACCACCAGTTGGAGGGCAGCGGCCACCTGGGCATGGCACGCCTCGCGGCCCAGCCCGCCCAGGGCCGCGAGGGCTTCCAGGCGGGCGGGCACGTCCTGCACCGAATTGGCGTGCACCGTGCCGCAACCCCCTTCATGCCCGGTGTTCAGCGCGGTCAGCAGGTCAGTCAGTTCGGCACCACGCACCTCTCCCAGCACGACGCGGTCCGGGCGCATCCGCAGCGCCTGCCGCACCAGAGTGGTGAGCGTGATGGCGCCTGTCCCCTCAGCGTTCGCCGGCCGGCCCTCGAGGCGCACACAGTGCGGATGGTCCGGCACCAGTTCCCGCGCATCCTCCACCACCACCAGACGCTCATGGCCGGGCACCAAGGCCAGGAGGGCCGAGAGCAGCGTGGTTTTTCCCGTGCCGGTGCCGCCGGAGATCAGGAAGGGCAACCGTGCAGCCACCACGGCCCGCAGCAGGCGCTCACCCTCCGGCGGCAACGAGCCGTCCGCCACGAGGTCTGCCACCGAGAAGCTCCGGCGGGCCGGCACCCGCAGCGACAGGCAGGTGCCCGGCGCCGCCACCGGCGCGAGCACCGCATGCAGCCGCACCCCGCCCGGCAGACGCCCGTCGACAAAGGGCGACGAGTCATCCAGGCGTCGCCCGGCGGCGGCCGCCAGCCGGATGGCGAGCCTGCGCACCTGCTCGTCATCCACGAAACGCACCTCCGCGCGTTCCAACCCCCGGCCGCGGTCCACGAACACCTCACGGGGCCCGTTCACCACGACGTCAGAGACCCCCGGCTCGGCCAGCAGGTCGTCGAGCGGGCCGGCCCCGACGCTGTTGCGCCGCAGCTGGGCGAGCACGTCGTGCACCACCGCGTCGGTCACGATGACGCCCATCCCGCGCAGCGCCGCCGCCACGTCCACCGGGGTGTGGGTGCGGCCCAGCCCGGCCAGGCGGCTCTGGAGCACATCGAGTTGGACCTCAGCCACCGCGCACCTCCGCCAGCAGCGCCGCGACCTGCCTGCGGTACCGGCGCGCAGCCGCGCTGACAGGCGACAGCCCCAGCTCCGCCAACCGGATCACCGCCTTCTCGTGGGTGATGGCCGCCAGGCAGGGCAGGCCCAGCGCGCGCGAGACGACCTCTGCGGGGATGGACCGGCCGGGCCCACGCCGGACCACCACCGCACCGGGCTGCACGGACCGGCCCTCGACCAGCATCCGCGCGGAGGCGACGGACCTCACGTCCGCGCCGACGACGAGCAGCGTCCGGTCCGGCTCCACCGGCGGCGCCTCACGGCCGGCATCGATGACCACGAGGTCTGCGGAGCGGGCCAGCGAGCCGACGGCGGCCGCCACCGCTGCCGCCGGTGGCGCGGAGGACGACTCCCGCCCCTGCGCCAGGAACGCCGCCCCCTCGGCCATGGGCAACCCGCCCATGAGATCCCCCAATTCGCCCCGCGCATGACTCAGGTCAGGCCACCGCACGCCGTCGACGGTCTCCGCTCCGACGAGGAGGTCCAGCCCTCCGCCCGCCTGCGCCAGGTCCACGCACGCCGCGCGCATCCGCTGTGCCGCCGCCACCAGCGCCAACGAGGCCGCCAGCGTGCTCACGCCCAGGCCGCCGGAGGCGCCCACCAGCGCCACGACCGTGGCCCGCACCGCGTCCGCGCGCACCGCCGTCGAGATGGCCTCCGCCAGGTGACCGCCGTGGTCAGGCAGTGGCAGCACCGGCAATGCGAGGGAGGCGGAACACCGCGCCAACTCCGGCGGCGAGGCACCGACGAGGTAGGCCTGCCCGGGCGCGACGCCCGTCCAACGCGTGGCGACCTCCGTGGAGACCAGCCGCAGCGCCGCCTCCGGCCAGGCCACCCGCACCTCATCAGGATGGTGGGCCACACGCAACGGCACCTCGAAAGCGGCCGCGGAGACCTCCACCGCCTCGATGACGGCCGGGTCCCGGGAGCAGAGCAGAACGTAGGGGTCCATGCCCACCACTGTGGTCAACGGGCAGCCCGATTTTCGACGGATGTGCCCCGTTGTGGATAACCTTCCCCGGCGCGGCGTCCTCCGTCGTGACGCACAATCAGCCAGCTAGGCTGGCCCCACCACATCAGCTACGCGGAAGGACGGCATGAGCATCACCCTGCCCGACGAGGCCCTCACCTGGCTCTCCGTGTGGCAGGACGTGCGCGGGCTGGTCCTGGCCGGTGACACGCACCTCACGCGCCGGCTCTCGGCCGCCGGGCACACCCTGTTCGCGCTGACCGACAACCCCGCCGTCCACGCGCGGCTCGCCGAGCTCACGCGGGTCACGCCGCTGCTGGCGCGGCCGGAGGCGGTGCCCACGGATCCGCTGCAGTTCGAAGTGGTCTTCGCGCACCAGAGCCTGCACCGCTACAACCTCGACCAGGCCCTCCCCCAACTCGCCCGTGTGCTGCGCAGCGGCGGATGCGTCAGCGCCTCCTACCTGGTGCGCGACGACTCGGTGCCCTGGGTGCGGCGGCTCGCCGCGCTGTTGCGCCGCTATGACCCCATGGCCATGAAGGGCGACTACGGCCACCAGAGCCTCGACGTGCTGGGCCGCTCCAAGTACTTCCCGGAGGTGGAGCGCCGCGCGTTCCGGATCTGGCAGGCCGTCAGCCGCGAAGACCTCATCGCCATGGTGCGCAGGCAGCCGCTGGCCGGCAACCTCGACCAGAGCCAGCTCGACACCCTCATCGGCCAGGTCATCGACCTGTTCGACGGAGCGGTACGCCCCGGCGAGAACCTGCGGCTGCCCTACCAACTGCTGTGCTGGCGCGCCTGGGTCAGCCACGAGGAACTGACCGGCCCCGTCGAATTACCGGATAGCGGCTTGGCCATCCCACTGTGATCTATGCGGTACTAGGCTGTTAGCTGCGAAAGGAGCATCCAATGCCCGCTGAGCCCCGCCACCCGTTGGTCGACATCAAGGACTCGCTCTCCGAGTTCGTCTCGAAGACGTCCGAGCTCGCCTCGGCCGAGATCAAGCCCGCCGCCAAAGCCGCAGGCGTGGGCGCCGGGTTCTTCGCCGGTGCCGCCGTCTTCGCCCTGCACGCCATCTGGATGCTCGTCATCCTGATCGCACTGGGCGTCGGTCTGCTTCTCAACGCACTCACCTCCATGGGGCCGTTCCCCGCAATCACGCTGGGTTTTCTGGTCAGCGTCCTGTTCTCGCTGCTCGTGGCCGCCGTGCTGTTCACGCTGGGCCGCGGCAAGTTCCGGGACGTCAAGATGCCGGAGGCCACCATCTCCGAGGCCCGTATGACGCTCGACGCGGTGGTCGACGCCGTCGCCTCCCGCACGAAGGACACCGACATCGTGATCCGCTCCGACGACCTCCCCCAGTTCCGCGACGCAGACCTCGAGAAGTCGTTCGGCCGGCCGTAGTACCTTGTCTCCCATGATCAAGTGGGAATACTTCGTCGCGCCCGTCCTGTCGCATGTCGCTCAGCAGCTGCTCAACAACTTCGGCTCGGATGGCTGGGAACTGATTCAGCTCGCCCCCGGCCCCAACCCGGACACGCTCGTCGGTTACTTCAAGCGGCCCATCCAGGACGCCTGATGCCCGCCTCCGAGCGCTTGGCTGAACTCGGCATCGAACTGCCCCCGGTAGCCGCTCCCGTCGCTGCCTACGTACCGGCCACCCGGGTGGGCAACCAGATCTGGACCTCCGGCCAACTGCCGTTCGTCGACGGTGAACTCGTCGCCGTCGGGAAAGTGGGGGGCCCGGTGTCGCCCGGCGACGCCGCTGCGGCAGCCCGCACCGCGGCGCTCAACGCCGTGGCGGCCGCCGCCGACATCGCCGGTGGTGTCGACAACATCCGCCGCGTGCTGAAGGTGGTGGTCTTCGTGGCCAGCGAGCCCGGCTTCACGGCGCAGCCCGCCGTCGCCAACGGCGCCTCGAACCTGCTCGGTGACATCTTCGGCGAGTCCGGCGTCCACGTGCGCAGCGCGGTGGGCGTGGCGGTGCTCCCGTTGGATTCGGCCGTGGAGGTCGAACTCGTCGTCGAGGTCTGAGGTGGACCAGCCGGCGATCATCAACGAGACGCTCGCCGAGGCCTACCCCGACGCTCGGTGCGAGCTGGATTTCCGCACCCCGTTCGAGCTGCTCGTCGCCACGGTGTTGTCGGCGCAGTCGACGGACCGCCGGGTCAACGCGGTGACCGCAGACCTCTTCCGACGCTTCCCCGACGCCACGGCGCTCGCGGAGGCGGACAGGGAAGAGGTTGAGGTCATCATCGGACCTGTCGGGTTCTACCGGAACAAGACCACCGCCATCATCGGGCTGAGCCGGCGCATCGTCGATGAATTCGACGGCGAGGTGCCGGGCACACTCGACGAACTCGTCTCGCTGCCGGGAGTGGGGCGCAAGACCGCCAATGTGGTGCTGGGCAACGCGTTCGGCGTGCCCGGTGTCACCCCCGACACCCACCTCATCCGCCTGGCCAACCGCTTCGGCTGGGTGGACAGCACCAAGCCGGACGATGTGGAGCGCTCCGTCGGGGCCCTGTTCCCTCCGGAGGAATGGGTGATGCTCTGTCACCGCGTGATCTGGCACGGCCGACGGTGTTGCCATGCCCGGCGCCCGGCCTGCGGGGCCTGCCCCGTTGCCGAATGGTGCCCCAGCCGCGACATCGGCGAACAGGATCCCGCCAAGGCCGCCCAGCTCATCCGGGAGCCCAGGAACTGACGGCGCACCGCCGGTGGCGTCGGGCTGAGGCCGCGGCGTCGTGGGGTAATCTCGCAGCACGATGAGGATCAGGTCTGCCATCGCCGCGCTCAACGCGGCTCTGTTGCTCGCCGCGTGCACGCCCGGCCAGAGCACCACCCCCACCGCGCCCGCCACGCCGCCGCCGGATCTCGCGGCGCTGCGTGTCGAGTACGGGCTGCCTGACTGCCCGGACACGGATCCGGACGCCGAGCAGATCGACGGCGGGCTCCCCCACACCCAACTGACCTGCCTGGGCAGCGACAAGACGGTCAACCTGGCCGGCCTGGAGCGCACGCCCACCATCATCAACGTGTGGGCCCAGTGGTGCGGCCCCTGCCGCGAGGAGGCGCCCTTCCTTCGTGAGGGCCTTGCCGAACTCGACGGCGTCGCCTTCCTCGGAGTCGACTACAACGACCCCCTCCCCGATTGGGCCATCGAGTTCGCCGGCCTCGTCGGCTGGTTCTACCCCCACGTGACGGACCAGGACAAGACGCTGCAGGTGCCTCTCAAGATTCCCGGCATCCCGTCGACCTACTTCATCGACGCCGACGGGAGGATCGCCGGGGTCCACGCCGGGCCGATCGAATCCACCGAGCAGTTGAAGGACATGGCCGCCCGGTACCTGGGGGCGTCATGAGCGACGAGCGCGTCTTCGGCCGTCTCCGCGGCGCGCTCGCGCAACCCCAGGCCGCCCGCCACATCGGGATCGACCGCACGCCCCGCGGCGAACGCTCAGCAGCCGTGCTGGCCCTGTTCACGGACGACGGCGACCCGTCGCTGACCTTCATCACCCGGGCCACCACCATGCGCAGGCACGCCGGGCAGATCGCGCTTCCGGGGGGCGCCGTCGACGACACGGACGTCGACCGTGCGGACACCGCGCTCAGGGAGGCGCGCGAGGAGATCGGGCTCGACCCGACGCAGGTCACTGTGTTAGGACAATTGCCGGCACTGTGGGTGCCTGCATCGCGCTACGACGTCACCACCGTGGTGGGCGCGTGGCCGGGTGGGGACGAGCTCAGCGTCGTGGACCCACGCGAGGTGGCTGAGGTGCACCACTACCGGGTTTCAGAACTGGCGGCCCCGGAGACACGCGTGATGGGACGCCACCCCAGCGGGTTCATGGGCCCGTCGTTCGTGGTGGGAGACCAGTTCATCTGGGGCCTTACCGGGCACCTCGTTGACTGGGTTCTGGACCTGGCCGGATGGGCACTTCCGTGGGACCGGGGCCGGGTGGCAGACGTGCCCGCGCGTTTCCTGCGGGACTGACTGATGGGTGTGGAAGCGGGGGGGGGGGGGGGCCCCCCACCCCTTCTTTCCTGTGTTTTCGTGGTGGTTCCCCCGCCCCCACCCGCAACCCC
>NZ_JBUZNQ010000001.1:593727-837416 GCF_055326325.1 Tessaracoccus zhenghani
TCGCTTGTTTCTGGGGGGGCGGACGGGGGGGTGGGGAGGTGGTGGGGGGCGTCCCCCCCCCCCCGCTTCTGTCCGGTGCTTCAGTGGTGGTCCACCGGCACGACCGTGAAGCCTGTGCCGTTGGTGTAGTTGACGAGCACGTCGAACCACGAGTCGATGTCGGGCCGCTGTCTCAGCAGTGCTCGACGCTCACGTTCGGTCATTCCCCCCCAGACACCCCATTCAATCCGGTTGTCGAGCGCCTCCGCGAGACACTCAGATCGGACCGGGCATCCGACGCAGACTGAACGAGCCCGTTTCTGATCTTTACCTTCTGGAAAGAGTGCGTCCGCCATGTCCCGGCATTTGGCCTGGAGCGTCCATTCACTAACCTCGGCGAGCGACATCAGCTGCCCTCCCTTGCGCAGTTCGTCCTATGCATCGACCGTAGCGCATGTCATGGCGTTTGCAACAGGGGGGTTCGGGTTACCGCCCATGCCAGCGGCCATTGAAACGTCTGACAAAGGGGTTTTGGACCCCCTCACGTAGAATGCGCCGTATGAAGTCTGCCTCCCTGGGCCAGAAGGGCTATTCCCTCCTGATGTTCTTCGCGGTATCACTCCTGTCGGGCCTCCTGCTCGCAGGGCTGGCCGTGCCTATGACCGCTCTCGCCGGCAACGGCGTGAAGATGGCTGCCGAATCGCTGGAGCAGTTGCCGGCCGAGTTCGAGACCCCGCCGCAGTCCGAGCGATCCCGCGTCCTGATGGGCGACGGCAAGGTGCTGGCCACGTTCTTCGACGAGAACCGCATCTACGTGCCGCTCGAGGACATCTCGCTGTTCATGCAGCAGGCGCAGATCGCCATCGAGGACCACCGCTTCTACGAGCACGGCGCGATCGACTTCCAGGGCTTCGGCCGCGCGGCCGTGAAGACGCTGACCGGCGACACCCAGGGCGCGTCGACGCTGACCCAGCAGTACGTGAAACTCGTGCGCGTGGAGACCGCGTCGATGAACAACGACCAGGAAGGCGTCCGCAAGGCCACCGAGGTGTCCCTCGAGCGCAAGATCGTCGAGATGCGCTACGCCATGGCCGTCGAGGAGAAACTCACCAAGGACGAGATCCTCGAGCGCTACCTCAACATCGCCTACTACGGCGACGGCGCCTACGGCGTGGAGGCCGCGGCCCAGCACTACTTCCAGGTCTCAGCCAAGGACCTGGACCTGGCACAGTCGGCGATGCTGGCCGGCCTGGTCCAGAACCCCGTGCAGACCAACCCCACCAGATACACCCAGCGCGCCATCAACCGCCGCGACACCGTGCTGAACCGCATGGCCGAGCTCAAGCTCGTCACCAAGGCGGAGGCCGCCGCCGCCAAGGAGACGACGTTCGATCCGTCGAAGATCAAGCGCCTCCCCAACGGCTGCGTGGCCTCTCAGTTCCCCTTCCTTTGTGACTACGTGCAGCGCACGCTGATGAAGATGCCGAGCATGGGCGAGACGGAGGAAGAGCGCCGCAACATGCTGAACCGCGGTGGGCTCACCATCCACACGCTGATCGACGCGGAGGCCCAGCTGGCCGCAGAAGCGGCCGTCGCCTCCCAGATCGCACCGCTCGACCCCGTGTGGGGTTCCTCGGTGCTGGTTCAGCCCAGCACCGGACTGATCGTGGCGATGGCCCAGTCGCGCCCCAAGATGGGACCGGACGAGGCCGTGGGCGAGACGTTCAAGAACATCAACGTCGAAGGCTCCATGGGTGGCATCGAAGGCTTCCAGGCGGGCTCCACGTTCAAGGCCTTCACCATGGCCGCCGCGCTGGACCTGGGGATGACACCGGACCAGAAGTACGACGCCCCCAAGGAACTCGAGATCGACGGCGAGACCTTCACCAACTGTGAGGGCCCGTTCAAGACCCGTGCGGACCGCCCCGTCAGCAACTACGACAAGGGCTACGGCACCATCGACATGCGCAAGGCCGCGGAGTCGTCGGTCAACACGTACTTCATGCAGCTCATCCAGGCCGTGGGCATCTGTAACACCACGACGATGGCCGAGAAGGTGGGCGTGAAGCTCGCCAACGGTGACCCCATGAGCTCCCAGGCCTCGTTCCCGTCGTTCACGCTGGGCACCGCCTACATCACGCCGCTGTCCATGGCGGAGGCCTACGCCACGTTCGCCAACCGCGGCATCCACTGCACCCCCATCATCCTGCAGTCGGTCACGACCAAGGAGGGCAAGAAGCTCGAGGTGCCCTCGGCCAACTGTGAACAGGTCATCCGGCCGGAGATCGCCGACGGCGTCAACTACCTGCTCCAGGGCGTGGCCATGAACGGCACCGGTCGCCGGGCGGCGCTGCGCGACGGTCGCGACGAGGCCGGCAAGACCGGTACCACCAACGAGAACAAGGCGGTCTGGTACGCCGGCTACACCCCGGAGATGGCGGGCGTCGCCATGATCGGCGTCGACACCGCCAACCCGTGGTGGAAGACCAACACGCAGACGGTCAAGGGCACCATGCCCGCCAGCGGCACGTACCTGGAGGGATCCGGTGGCGGCGACGCGGGCCAGATCTGGAAGGCCGCCATGACCTCGGCACTCGCGGACAAGCCCAAGACGAAGTTCACCGAACCCACCAAGACCATCCTCGAGGGCCAGCTGGTGCCGGTGCCCGACGTGAAGGGCATGGGCTACAACGAGGCCAAGGAGACCATCGAGGCGGCCGGCTTCACCACCCGCACCCAGCGGGAGTACTCGAGCCGTCGCAAGGGCGCCTTCCTCGGCATCACGCCCTCTGACCAGGCCGTGAAGTTCTCCACCATCACGCTGCGGGTCTCAGCCGGTCCGGAACCCGCGCCGAAGCCTGCGCCGAAGCCCGTGGTCACTGAGCCCGCGGCGACGGCCCCCGCTGCCCCCGCTGCCCCCGCCGCTCCTCCGGCCGCACCTCCCGGCCAGAAGCCGGGTGGCCCTCCGGGCCAGGGCGGGGACGACGACGACTGATGCGCGCCGCCACCAAGATCCTCGGCGGGCTGGCAGGCCTGGGCGCCGCCTGCCTCGGCTGGGGCCTCGTCGAACGGAGCCTGTACACCGTGCGCCGGGTGCAACTCGACGTGCTGCCGAAGAGCTCCACAGAGCTCCGCGTGCTTCACGTGTCGGACTTCCATCTCATGGACTCCCAGCGCGGGAAGCAGGAGTTCATCGCCGCCCTGGCTGGGCTGGAGCCGGACCTCGTGGTCAGCACCGGCGACAACATCTCTCAAGCCAGGGCCATCCCTGCCCTGATGGCGTCGCTGGAGCCCCTGCGCGGCATCCCCGGCGTGTTCGTCTTCGGGTCCAATGACTACTTCGCGCCACAGTTCCGCAACCCGCTGAGGTACCTCACACACGGGTCGTCGAACGGCCACAAGCAGCCGGAGCCTCGCCCGCTACCCACAGCCGAGCTCGCCGACCGTCTCGAGGAGCTGGGCTGGGTGAACCTCACCCAGGGCCGCGCCGTGCTGGAGGTCGCGGGGCATCGGCTGGCCTTCCGGGGCACGGACGACGCCCACCTGCGCCGCGACGACTACCCCGCCGTCGGCGGGCCGCCGGAGCCGGGCGCAGCGCTCAACATCGGCGTGACCCACGCGCCGTACCTGAGGCTGCTGGACGCCATGACCGCGGACGGCATGGACCTGATCTTCGCCGGCCACACCCACGGCGGCCAGGTCTGCGTGCCGGGCTACGGCGCGCTGATCACCAACTGCGACCTCGACACGGCCCGCGTCAAGGGCCTGTCCACCCACACCTCCGCGGGCCACACCGCGCACCTCCACGTGTCCGCGGGATTGGGCACCTCCCCCTTCGCGCCGTACCGGTTCGCATGCCGCCCAGAGGTGACGCTGCTCACTCTGGTTCCCCGGCCGGATACGGACTGACGCTCGCGGTCCCGTGGGCAACCGTGAATTCGCACCCGGGCCCGCCGTGCGCTAATCTGTTCCTTGGCTCAAAGAGCCATCGGGGTGTGGCGCAGCTTGGTAGCGCGCGTCGTTCGGGACGACGAGGCCGCAGGTTCAAATCCTGTCACCCCGACCATGTGTCGCAGGACATGGGAAAGCCTGAACCCTCTGGGTTCAGGCTTTTCTGGTTCCCCGGGGCTGGTGGTCCGCCCCGGCCCGCAGAGGGCCTCAGTAGGTTTCGAGCTTGCCCTGATCGTCGTTGCAGACGAGGCCCACTCCGGTGGGCAGTTCCAACCCGGTGAGCTCCGCGCAGTCCGGCGTCGCCTGGAGCACCGTCAGGAGATGCCACTGGCTCGTCTCGCCGTCCTCTCCCCAGATCGCCTGGCCACCACCACAGTCCGTGCTGATCGTGCCGAGGATGAAGCCGTCCGGGTGCTTACTCATCACGCTGAGCCCCAGCACGGTGCAGCCGTCCGTACCGGCGGAGGTCATCGCGTTCTCCGCGTAGTCGCGGAACGTCGGTGACGCCTCCTCCAGCAGGTCGAGCTGCGAGTAGGCGACATTGTGGATGTGGTGGTCCTCCCACCCGTTGGTGGGCTGGAAGCCCGGACCGGCCGCAGCCGACTGCACCGACGTGAGCTCGCTGGTGCGCACCGCCGCCCGCGACATGGCCTCTTCCGCCTCCGCGACGGCGTCAGCCTGCTTCTCGGCGGCCACCACTTCGGCCGGCAGCTCGTCAGCGGCGGCGTCCTCGGCGACGCCGAACCTGGGAGCCAACTGCCTGGCCGAGACGGCCGACGACACCATGGAATCCGGGGCGCACGCCGGCAACAGCAACAGCGCCGCGGCCGGGGCCGCGAACCAGGCAGCCCTCATCAGAAGTCCCGCGCCGAACCGTCGTCGCCCAGGCAGCGCAGGCCCGGAGCCCCAGCGGGGATGCCGTTGTACGCGAGGTCCGCACAGGGCACGGGGTCAGCGAACTGGACGATGTAATGCCACTGGTTGTCCGCGATGCCCCACACCACTTCACCGCCCGCACAGTTGGACTCTTCAGTGCCGTAGGCGAAGCCGTCGGAGTGGATGCCGTGGAGGATGACCTCCTCGGTGACGCAACCGGTCTCGTCCTCGACGCCGACGCGGCTGGTGAGGAAAGCGCGCAGCGACTCCGGGAGTTCGGTGGCCTTGATGATGTCGGCGCCCGAGCGCAGCGTCAGGTCCAGTTCCATCCAGGGACCGCCCTCCTGCGGGGGCTGTTCAACCGGGGACAGGCTCGTCGTCGACTCTGCGGTGGGAGGCGGGGCCGACTCGCTGGCCGACGCGGATTCACTGGGCGAAGCTGACTCCGACGCCACGATCTCCGTCTCCGCCGTGGACGGTGGTTCAGTGGCGCCGGGCGTGGTCATGTCAACCGCAGGCGCCGTGGGGGACGGCGCGGCCGGTTCGGGGGAACACCCGCTCAGTGCAGCTGCACACGCGAGCACGCCCGTCAGGATAACTGCCGTTCGCACCCCAGCACTGTAGCAGCGTGAGACAAAGTCCCATCAAGTAGCAATGAATGAAAATGTCTGGCTATGGTGGAAATGGAAGCGCTCAACGGAGATGCGTGATTCCACCGCAACGAAGGGGTCCCATGACAACCGCCACCCAAGTTCACCGGAAAACACGAGCCGACCTCCCCGCCACGGGCGAGGCACCCACCCACCCGAAGCTGGTGGCATGGCTCGATGAAGTTGTCGAGCTGTGCAAGCCCGACGCCATCCACTACTGCGATGGTTCCGACGCGGAGTACGACCACCTGGTCCGCGTCCTCGAAGAGGCGGGCACCGTCATCCGCCTCAACGACGAGAAGCTACCCAACTCGATCTACGCCCGCACGGACCCGGACGACGTGGCCCGCGTCGAGGACCAGACGTTCATCTGCTCCGAGGACGAGCGCAACGCCGGCCCCACCAACAACTGGATGGCCCCGGCCGAGATGAAGCGCGTCATGAAGGGCCTCTACGACGGCTGCATGCGCGGGCGCACCCTGTACGTCATCCCGTTCTGCATGGGCCACATCGAGGCCGACGACCCGAAGTTCGGCGTCGAGGTCTCCGACTCCGCCTACGTGGCGTTGTCGATGCGGATCATGACCAGGATGGGCGCTGAGCCGCTCAAGGCGATGACGGACACCCAGGCCGACTTCGTCCCCTGCCTCCACTCGGTGGGCCTGCCGCTCGAGGAGGGCGAGCAGGACGTGCCGTGGCCCTGCTCGGAGACCAAGTACATCGTCCACTTCCCCGACGAGCGGATGATCTGGTCCTACGGCTCCGGCTACGGCGGCAACTCCCTGCTGGGCAAGAAGTGCTACTCGCTGCGCATCGCCTCCGTCATGGCGCGCGACGAGGGCTGGATGGCCGAGCACATGTTGATCCTGCGCCTCATCTCCCCGGAGGGCCGCCAGTACCACATCGCGGCCGCGTTCCCGTCGGCCTGCGGCAAGACCAACCTGGCCATGCTCGAGCCGACGGTCCCCGGCTGGAAGGTCGAGACCCTGGGCGACGACATCGCCTGGCTGCGCTTCGGTGAGGACGGCCGGCTGTACGCCACCAACCCGGAGACCGGCTTCTTCGGCGTGGCGCCCGGCACCAGCTACGAGACCAACCCCAACGCCATGCGCACCATCGCCAAGGGCAACTCCATCTTCACCAACGTCGGCCTCACCGCCGACGGCGACGTGTGGTGGGAGGGCATGACCAAGGAGAAGCCCGAGAACCTCACGGACTGGAAGGGCCGCCCGTGGAGCGGCTCGACCGGCCCCCAGGGCGGCCGCAAGGACGAGAAGGCGGCACACCCCAACAGCCGCTTCTGCACCCCCATCGAGCAGTGCCCCATCCTCGCCGACGACTACCACAACCCGCAGGGGGTGCCCATCGACGCCATCGTGTTCGGCGGGCGTCGGGAGAACACCATCCCGCTGGTGACGCAGTCGCGCAACTGGAAGCACGGCGTCTTCATGGGCGCCACCTGCTCCTCGGAGACCACAGCCGCAGCGAAGGGCGCCGTCGGCGTGCTGCGCCGCGACCCCATGGCGATGTTGCCCTTCATCGGCTACCACGTGGCCGATTACGTGCAGCACTGGATCAACATCGGCAAGAAGGCCGACGAATCCAAGCTGCCGAAGGTGTTCTACGTCAACTGGTTCCGCCGCGACGAGGACGGGCGCTTCATGTGGCCCGGGTTCGGCGAGAACTCCCGCGTGCTGAAGTGGATCGCTGAGCGCGTCGACGGCAAGGCCGACGCCGTGGAGACCCCCACCGGCTTCGTCCCCACCAAGGAGTCGCTCGACGTCGAGGGCCTCGACATCTCCGACGAGGACCTCGAGGCCGTGATCAGCTACCGTCCGCAGGAATGGCACGACGAGGTCCCGCGCATCGGCCGCTGGTTCGACACCTTCGGTTGGCGGCTTCCGCGCGAGTTGGTCGACGAGCTGCGCCACCTTGAGGTCGCCGTCGGGCGCGCCCCCAGCTCGATGTGGTGATGACCCTCCCCCGACCGGCCGACTGAACGCAATCGCCGGCATCGCCCTTCGAGGCGGTGCCGGCGATCGTCGTGCGGGGGGATCAACGAACGAGCTCAAGCCCGTCTGCCACCTTCTGGTCCAGCGGCGACCAGTCGGTGACCGGGTTGTTCTTCAGGGACAGGAAGGTCAGGTTCTCCAGAACCGCAAACGGGGAGACGTCGGTGATCTGGTTGTCATCCAAATTGATCCCCGACAGCAGTGGCAGCTCCGTGACGAACGAGGCGTCGGTCAGGCCCGCGTTCATCGCCATGAACGTCTCAAGACGATCGAGGTCGGTCACGTCGGAGGCCTTCAAGCCGGTCACCGGGGCATCGGGGCCGCCGATGAGCAGATGCTCGAGCCCGCGGAGCGCGTTCAGGTCGGACAGGTCGGCCAGCGGGACCTGGCACAGGTTGAGGCTCGTCAACGTCGACAGCGAGGCCAGGGGATCCAACGAGAGGGCCCCGGCGATGTAGCGCCGTCCCTGGATGTCGAGTTCCGCGAGGTTCCTGGCCACCTCGATGCCCCCGAGGTCCTGGACGGTATATCCGTTGGCGGTGATGCACTCCAGGGTGATCAGCGCCTCGACCTCCGAGCGCACGATCTGATCGTGCCCCGTCTGCGCGCGGACGCAGTCGGTCAGGGAGCGGTCGGCGAAGGTGACCTCGTCCGCCGGCTGGGTCGGCTCGGGCGACGCGGTGACGGTGGGGATTCCGATCGGCACCTCTGCCACCGGGCGGTCGTCGGTGAAGCGGACGATGTTGTTGAAGACCCACTGGTCCTGCCAGCCGTAGACGCCGGCGGCACGCTCCCCCGCGGTCTGGGTGACGACGGTTGCCATGGCGTAGGAACGGCACCCCCGGCGCCCGGTCCGCTCGTTGTCGCACTCGGTCCACCACTCGCGGCCGTCCGCGGCCGTCCAGTTGCCCGGGTTGGCCAGCGGGTTGGAGCCCCAGAGCTTCCGGGACGCGGGGAGGTAGGTGAGGTTGTTGAAGGCCCAGCCCGTCGTGCGCGTGAACGTGCGCTTCGCCCCGTCGAGATGCGCGTAGGTGATCACGGTGGCCTTGATCTCCGTGCGGCACCGGGTGGTCCGGGAATACGGCTCGCAAGCGGTGCGCCATTCCCGCCCGTTGACGAGATGGGTGCCCTCGGTGGTGTAGACATCGACCTCCGCATGCGCAGGCCCGGCGGGCGCCAGGAGGGCCGGTGTGGCGGCGAGCACCACGACGAGCAGTAGCTTGAACCAGGAACGCATGGCCTCCCCCAACCAAGGCGCCACCCTGACGCTCAGAACGACGCTAACAGAGCCGTCGCCGCCGCGTTGCGCGGCCCCGCATAGCCTGGGTCCATGCAGCGTTTCACGTGGCTCATCGTCCTCATCGCCGGTCTGGCGTTCGCCTTCAGCATCGAGGGCTGGAAGGTGACGCCCTTCAGCGCCCTGCTGGCCGTGTGCGTGATCCTCCTCGCGTGGTGGATGAGCCCGTTCTCCGGCGGCCGCACCAAGCGGCACGCCGACGTCATGGCGTTGCCGCCGGAGCAGCGCCGCGTCGTGGCCTACTGGCGGCCCGGCTGCATCTACTGCCAGCGCCTCCGGGGCGGCCTCGGGAGTGATGCCAAGAAGGTCACGTGGATCAACATCTGGCAGGACCCGGACGCGGCGGCATTCGTCCGCAGCGTCAACAACGGCGATGAGACCGTCCCCACCGTCGTGATCGGCGGCGAGGTGCTGGTCAACCCTGATCCGCGCGAGGTCCGCGCCGCCCTCTGAGCAGGCGGTGACGCTGGTCGGTGACGGCGGCCCGGAGGTTCACCCGCCGTCGACCGTGGTGCTGCCAGGGAGGAACTCCCACTGGAACACGTGCTTCTCGAACGGCGACTCCCGCTGCGTGACGGCCCGGTGCACGACGATGTCCCCGATCCTGGTGAAGACGTCGGGAGTGCCGTAGACGCTGATGGGGCCCAGATAGTCGCCCTCGTTGTGCGGGATGTCACCGATCGAGATGATCTCGAGGTCGTCCGGCACCCGCAGGCCCATCGACAAGGCCATCCCGCGGAGGATGCCCGCGAACAGGCCGTTTGTGCAGATCACCGCCGTCGGGCGCGACTCCAACAGCTCCCGGCAGGCGCGGGCGATGGCGTCGCGCTGGAAGCCTGCCCGGTGGATCAGCGGCTCGTCACCGAACTCCGCCGCGGCCCCCCGGAAACCCACCAGCCGGGTGGGGCCCGGGCGGCGGTCTTCGCTACCGAAGATCGAGAGGAAGTGCACCTCGTCGTGGCGTGCCCTCAGCCGCCGGTAGGCAGCCGCTGTCGGCCCCACCGCCGAGGAACTGATCACGTCGAACCCGTCCGGCTCGGCCTCGGTGGAGAACACCACCAGGTTGGCACCGTGCTCGACCAGGTCCAGGGTGCGGGCCAGGCCGCCCTGCTGGAAGTCGACGGACGTGAGGAAGGCGACACCGGGGGTGTAGCCCTGCAGAAACTCGTACCAGGTCTCATCGACGAGGGTCAGCGTGGAGAAGCCCTGCGGCAGGGCCCGGCGCTGCACCTCGATGGCCACCTGCGCCGCCCACGGATCCTCCGGGCTGCCGAGGCCGAGGACGACGGTGCTGGTGTAGCCCCGGCGCATCGCCTGGGCGAACCTGTTGGGGACGTAGCCGAGCTCCGACGCGGCGGCCTCGATCCGCTCGACCGTCTCCGGGGACGCAGGCTTGCTGCGCCCCGCGCGACGACCCGACAACACGAAGGAGGCGGTGGCGGTGGAGACACCGGCGGCGCGCGCGACGTCGACGAGCCGCGCACGCTTGACGTTCGGCTCGTTCAGACTGCCGGGACTCACTCCTGCCATCTGTCAAAGTATCGGACCAGTTCAGGGTCCAGCGGGGGCACCGTCATCGGCGCGCCACCCGAACGGATGGATTCGGCACCCATGCACGCGACCGCGACGGCCTGTCGGGCCGCGACCGTGGACACCTCGGTGGCCCCGCCGTCGCGCACGAAGCGGAGAAACTCCGCCACCAGCGAGGGATCCGCCCCGCCGTGCCCGCCGTCACCCCGGTCGATGACCTCGACGTGGTCAGGGGTGCGCGCGCCCGAACGGCGCGATGTCCAGATGTTGATCTGGTCACCGCCGGAGTCGCCGATGTTCTCGATGCGGCCCGCGTCACCGATCACGGTGTAGTTGCGCCAGTAGTCGGGGGTGAAATGGCACTGCTGGTAGGTGGCCAGCACGCCGTTGTCGAGACGCAGGTTCAGCAGCGAGATGTCCTCAACGTCGACGACGGGGTTGAGTTCCTTCTGCGCAGTGGGGGGCCAGTTGTCCTGCGAGTACCAGTCCCACATCAGCCGGTCCGAGTTGTCGCGCCGGTCGGTGATGTCGCCGTAGACCATGAGGTCGCCCATGCCGGAGACCTCGGCGGTGTAGCCGCCTGCCAACCAGTGGATGACGTCGAGGTCGTGGGCCCCCTTCTGCAGAAGCAGGGTGTTGACCAGCGAGCGGTCCGCGTGCCAGTCCTTGAAGTAGAAGTCGCCGCCGGCGCCCACGAAGTGGCGGCACCACACGGAGCGGACCCGGCCGATGGTGCCGGCGTCGATCAGTGCCTTCATCTGGCGCACCACGGGCATGTGCCGCATGTTGTGGCCCACGTACAGCTTGGTGCCCGAGTCACGGGCGGCCGTGAGGATGGCGTCGGCATCCGGGATGGAGATGGCGAGCGGCTTCTCGCAGAACGTCGGCAGCCCGGCCGCGAGGGTGCGCAGCGTGATGTCCTTGTGCGTGTAATCCGGGCTCACCACCATCACCGCGTCCAGGCCATGGGCGAGGAACTCATCCATCGAGGTGTAGGCGGCGCATTCCGGGCCCACCTTCTCGGCAGCGTCGCGGTGGGCGCGTTCCGCCGGGTCCAGTACCGCGACGATCCGCGAACCCTCCCCCGGCCGATGCGCGTGCAGGGCGACCGAGCGGCGCAGGCCGAAGCCGACCACGCCGATCCTGAGGTCTTCCATCATTCTCCTTCGTTGATTTCCAAGAGTTCATCGAGGATGGGCCCGGCGGCCAGGCTGAGTCCGCCGCCCTCTCCATCGGTGGTCACCAGGGTGACCGGGGTGGTGCCCGCGCCGAGCAGCGGAGCGGGGACGTAGAGCGTCTGCTGCGGGCCGATCCGCCAGTAGCGGCCGAGCATCTCGGGCCCGGCGAACGCGAAACCGCGCGTCTGTGCGCGCGTGTCCAGGAAGGCGTCCAACCCGCCGTCGCTCGCGACGTCGAACTGGGTCACGAGCAACCCGGCGCCCTCAGCCGGCAGCCCTGCCGCGACGGCGGCGAGGATCTCGTCGCCGAGCAGGTCGAGCGGGAGGGGCCACGCCTCCCAGCCCATGATGTAGTGCGTGCCGAACCAGGCGCCGCGGAGCAGCCCCTTGCGGTCGCCCAGCAGCGGGCCGAAGTTGATGCGGCCCTGGGATTCCACCAGCACCTCGAGGGTGTGGGTGCCGTGCTCAAGATCCACCTGCAGCGCCTGTGGGGCACCCTCGTCGCGCTCCACGATGCCGAGGCGCACGCCGTCGACGAACACGACGGCGCGGTCCCGCAGCCCGTGGAGCCGCAGCGTGTGTAGCCCGGGGCGGAACTCGCCGCCGGGGTGGTCGAACGAGGCGCGCAACAGGAGGAGTCCGCGCTCCAGGCCGAGTTCCTCGAACGAGGGCGGGAAGGGCGTCGGACCCTCATGGGCCTGCAGCCCCGGGACCCGGGACACGGCCGCGGCGGACAACTCGCGCAGCGCGTCGAGCGTCAGCACGCCGCGCGCCCGCTCGGGCAGTTCCGTCTCCGGCAGCGACGCGGGGTCTCGCACCAGGTCAGCGGGTACCTCGGGCAGCTCCACGTAGCGGCCGATCACCTCGCGGTAGGCGTCGAACTTGTCCGTCAGCCGCCCGTTCTCCGCGATGGGTGCGTCGTAGTCGTAGCTGGTGATGGTGGGCTGCAGCCCGTCGTGGAAGTTGCAGCCGCTCCACAGCCCGAAGTTGGTTCCCCCGTGGGCCATGTAGAAGTTGGCGCTCATGCCGCGGCTGAGCATGTCGTCGAGTTCCTGCGCCACCTCGGAGGCCGGCCGCACGTGGTGGCGCTCGCCCCAGTGGTCAAACCACCCGTTCCAGAACTCCATGCACATGGGCGGGGAATCCGGGAACTCGCTGACGGAGAACTCGTGGAACTGGACGGCCCGGGAGCCGAAGTTGATCGTGGGCAGCACGCCGTCGACGGTGCCCGCCTGTGTGTAGACGCGCGCGGGTCCGTCGCTGGTGACCAGCGGGACCGTGACGCCGCGGCGCAGCAGGCCGTCGCGCACGTGCGCCAGGTACTGCTGGTCGTCGCCGTAGCTGCCGTATTCGTTCTCGACCTGCACCATGATCACGCGGCCGCCGTCGGGGTACTGGCGCTGCACGATGTGCGGCAGCAGCGTGTCGAACCATGCGTCGACCGCAGTGAGGTAGCGCTCGTCCATGCAGCGCAGGCGGATGGCGGGGTCGCGCAGCAACCAACCGGGAAAGCCGCCGCCCTCCCATTCGGCGCAGACGTAGGGGCCGGGGCGCACGATGATGTCCAGGTCCGCCTCAGCCGCCAGGTCGAGGAACCGGCCCAGATCCCGCGCACCGTCGAAATCGACGACTCCCGGGGCCGGGGCGTGGAAGTTCCACGGCACGTAGGTCTCGACCGCGTTGGCGCCCATGGCGCGGAGCCGGCGCAACCTGTCGGCCCAGTGGCCGGGATGGATGCGGCTGTAGTGGAAGGCACCCGAGACGACGAGGTGCTCACGGCCGTCACGGAGGAAGTGCTGGCCCTGATGGGTGAACATGAAAGACGGCTCCAAGGAAGAGGGGGTGCGGGCTGGGACGGAGGCGGCCTCCGCCCCAGCCCACGCGTGTGACGGTCAGTTGCCGCGGTGCTCGAGGTTCATGAGCGTCAGGACGGCGTCGGCGGGCAGGGTTGCGTTGGGTGCGTAGTCGTCCTCACCGGGGACCGGGAAGTTGGTCCAGTTGGTGCCGTTGATGACGGCCTTCCAGCCGGCGGTGGCGGTGGCGATGAACGGGGCCTCGTCGATCAGGATCTCCTGGGCGCGGATCGACAGTTCGTTGGCGCGGTCCTGATCCGTGCCGGGCTCGATGCCTGCCAGTTCCTTGACGATCGCGTTGTATTCGTCGTTCTGCCAGCGGCCGTAGTTGAGGATCGCCTGCTCGCCGAGCGGGAAGTAGGTCTCCTCGCCGAGCGAGTTCCACACCTCGTACGGCGTCGAGCCGCCCACCGGGGAGCCGGAGAGCATGCCGAAGTTGCCGGTGGTGCTGGCCTCGGAGAACGGGGCGTCGGCCATCTGGTTCACAGCCACCTCGAGGCCGAGGTTCTCGCGCCACTGGTCGGCCATGATCGTGCCGGTGCGCACCCACTCGTCGTAGGGCTGGTACACGTCGTAGCGCAGGTCGAAGGACTCGCCAGCAGCGTTGACGAGCTTGCCGCCCTCAACCTTCCAGCCGCCCTCTGCGAGCTGCGCCTTGGCGTACTCGGGGTCGTAGACGTGCTCCGAGTCGTCGGCCAGCTGGTCCGCGTAGACGGTGGAGTCGATGCCGGAGGATGCAGGGACGCCGTAGCCCACGGCCACCACCTCGGCAGCGGTCTCCAGGTCGACGGCGGCGCGCAGCGCGCGGCGCACGTGGACGTCGTCGTAGGGAGCCTGCTCCACGTTGAACGTCAGGCCGTCGGAGGTGCCCACGGGGTAGAAGCCGTAGAAGTTGTGCTCTGGATCGAGTTCCACGAACTCCTTCTGGGCGTTGGCCCAGCCGAACGTGCCGAACTCGACCTGCCCGGAGATGATCTGGCTCTTCTGTGCGTCGCCGGTGACGGCGTGCATCGCCACCTGGTCGACGCCCTTGGACTCGCCGCCCCACCAGTCGTCGCGGATGTCGAAGACGATCTGCTGCGGCGAGAACCGCGCCACCGTGGCGGGGCCGGTGCCGACGGGCTCAGGGTTGGTCCACGTGCGGACGTCCTGCTCCTCCCACACGTGCTGGGGGACGATGCGGCGGGTGGCGAACCCGATGAGGTCCTGGTAGGCCTGCTCCTCGTACTTCACCACGACGGTGGTCTCATCCGGCGCCTCGACGGCGGTGAACGGGTAGGCGGCCGGGGTTTCGCCCGACAGCACCAGGTCCCAGGTGAACTTCACGTCGTCGGCCGTGAACTTCTCGCCGTCGGACCAGGTCACGTCGTCGCGGATCTTGAAGGTCAGTTCGGTGCCGTCGTCGTTGAATTCCCAGCTCTCGGCCAGGTAGGGCAGCATCTCGCCCGCGGAGGTGCGGTTGACGCGGATGAGCGGCTCGTAGATGTAGGCGGTACCCGGGGTCACGGTGACGCCCGTCGGGGAGAACAGGTTGAAGTTCTGGTTCCAGGTGGTGCCGCCCCAGCCCACCTGTTGCAGGATGCGTGGTTCGGTGTTGGCTCCGCCGTTGGAGTCCCCCTCGCCGCGGTCTGTGGAGCATGCGCCCAAGGTGAGCGCCAGGGCCGCCACAATCGCCCCGGTCAGTGTCTTATTCAGCATGTGACATCACTTTCTGGTTCGTGTCGCTGGATTGGTCGTAGAGCCAGCACTTGACGTCTTGGCCATTGACGTCGAAGAGAGGCGGTTTGGCTTCGCAGACCGGCATGACCCGAGGGCAGCGGGGGCTGAACCGGCAGCCACGAATGCTGATGGACGGATCGGCGGGTTCGTCGATCCGCAGTTCCTCGCTGAAATCGGTGTTCTTCACCCGTGAGGGGTCCGGTGCTGATTCCAGGAGAAGCCTGGTGTAGGGATGCTTCGGCGACGCCACGACCTCCTCGGTGGGGCCCGCCTCCACGAGTTCACCGGAGTACATGACGCACATCCGGTCTGAGACGTAACGCGCGCTGGCGATGTCGTGGGTGATGTAGAGGATGGTGACCCCGCGCTCCTTCCGGATCTGGTCCAGGAGGTTGAGCACGTCGAGACGGATGGAGACATCCAGCATCGAGGTGGGCTCGTCGGCCAGCAGGATGTCCGGCTCGACGGCGAGCGCGCGGGCGATCGAGATGCGTTGACGCTGACCGCCGGACAGGGAGGTCGGGTAGCGGTCGATGTAGTCCGCAGCGGGGGTGAGCGCCACCAGCTCGAGGAGTTCCAGGATCTTCGCCTCCACCTCCTGCGCGTTGAGCGAGCGGTGGTGGATGCGGATGGTCCGCCCGAGGATGTGGCGGATGGTCTTGAGCGAGTTCAGGGAGGCGAACGGGTCCTGGTAGACCAGTTGCACGTTCTTGTAGTACTCGCGGCGGTTGAGCCGCCCCGTGACGGGCTGGCCGCGGAACCGGATCTCACCCTCGTGGGGGGTGTAGATCCGGGCCAGTGCGCGGGCCAGTGTCGTCTTGCCTGAGCCGGATTCCCCCACCAGGGCGACGATCTCGCCCCGGTGCAGTTCCAGGCTGACCTTGTTGCAGGCCCGCACGTCGACCTTCTGGCCGTGCGCGTCGCGGCCGGCGAAGATGATCGACAGTTGGTCTGCGGCCAGCACCACCTCGGCGGGATCGGTGCTCATGCGGACGCCTCCTCGAGGGCGGGGGCGGCAGGGAGGATCCCGCCGGAAAATTCGGCGGCCCGCACATGGCAGGCGACCACGGACCGGTCCGTCGGGACGAGTTCGGGCCGTTCGACCGCGCAGAGGCCGCGGGCCTCCTCGCAGCGCGGACGGAAGGAGCACCCGGAGGGCAGCTTGCGCAGGTCCGGGGGCGAGCCCGGGATGCCGTGGCGTTCGCGGCGCGGTTCCGTCAGGGACGGGAAGGCGTTGCGGAGGCCCTGGGTGTAGGGGTGTTGTGGGTCCTCCGCGATCTGGCGGGCGGCTCCGATCTCGACGATCCGGCCGCCGTACATGATGGCGATCCGGTCCGCCATCTCCAGCAGGAGGGACAGGTCGTGCGTGACGAAGATGACTGCGAAGCCGAGCCGGTGCTGGAGACGCAGGATCTGGTTGAGGATCTGGCGCTGCATCACCACGTCGACGGCTGTGGTCGGCTCGTCCATCACGATCAGGTCCGGGTCGCAGGCCAGCGCAAGCGCGATGAGGGCGCGCTGGCGCATGCCCCCGGAGAGTTCGTGGGCGAACTTGCCCATCGCCTGAGGGGCGATGCCCACCATGCCGAGCAGTTCGGCGGTGCGCTCCTTGATCTGCTGCCTGCTGAGGGAGCGGTCGTGGGCGTGCAGGGCGTCGGCGAACTGGTCCTGGAGCCGGGTGACGGGGTTGAGGCAGGCCATGGCTGACTGCATCACGAGCGAGATGTCGGACCAACGGAACGTGCGCAGGATCTTCTCTGGCGCGGAAACCAGGTCAATGCCGGCAGGGTGCTTGTCGTCGTAGAATCGCACCGAGCCCTTGGGCGTGACCGCGGGCGGCTGCTGCAGACGGGTGACGGCGTTGAGCAGGGTTGACTTGCCGGAGGCGGATTCACCGGCGATGCCGAGGATCTCCCCGCGCTTCAGCGTAAAGCCGATGTCGGCGCACGCCTTGACGTTCTCCCCATCGGTGAGGCCGAGGTAGACGACGTCGAGGTCCTCGACCTCGAGCAGCGTGGCTGGGGTGGTGGTCATGCGGTCACCTCCGAAGTGCGGCGGGCGTGCACCCGGCTGTTGAACCTGCGGGTGCGGGCGGCCAGGGTGGCGTTGAGCTTGGGGTTGGTGACCTCGTCGAGGCCGAAGTTGATCATGGCCGTGGCGAAACCGATCAGCGCGATGCAGAGGCCGGGCGGCAGGAAGTACCACCACTGCCCGCGCAGGATGGCGCCGGAGCCCTGGGCCTGCGCGATCATGGTGCCCCACGTGATGCCGGAGGTGTCGCCGAGGCCGAGGAAAGCCAGGGAGGACTCGGCGAAGATGCCGCCGACGAGGGCGCCGAGGAACATCGAGGAGATGATGCCGCCCAGGTGCGGGATGACCTCGACGACGATGATGCGCCAGGTCGACTCACCCGAGGTGCGCAGCGCTGACGTGAAGTCGCGGCTCCGGAGGCTGAGCGTCTGCGCGCGGATGGAGCGCGCACCGCCCGGCCAGCCGAGCAGGCCGATGACCAGCGCGATCAGCAGGTAGCCGGCGTTCTGCACATAGCCGGCGATGATGAACAGCAGCGCGAAGCCGGGCAGCGTCATCAGCACGTTGATGATGGCGTTGATGGTGCGGTCCGTGTTGCCGCCGATGTAGCCCGACGCCGTGCCCACCAGCACGGCCATCACGGTGGCGATGGTGCCGGAGAGCGCACCGACGACCACGGAGCCACGAGCCCCGATCACCAGTTGCGCGAGCACGTCCTGGCCGGTGTTGTTGGTGCCCAGCCAGTGCTCCGCACCGGGAGGCGCGGCGATGGCCTGGTAGTCCACGGCCCGGGGATTGATCCGGAGCACGTACTCGACGAACCACGGGCCGAGGATCGCCACCAGGATGAAGAACGCGAGGACGGCGAGACCGACGACGACCCTCTTGTTGCGCAGTAGTCGCTTCATCTCAGCCCTCCCTGGTCCGCGGGTCGAGCAGCACGTACAGCGAATCGGCGATGAAGTTGGCCACCAGCACGGCGAGCACGATCATCAGGAAGATGGCCTGCATGAGTGGGTAGTCCTTCGTCGTGATGGCCTGGAACAGCAGGTAGCCCATGCCGGGATAGGTGAACACGATCTCGGTCAGCACCACGCCGCCGATGATCCCGCCGATCGACGATGCGAGACCCGTGACGTTGGGGAGCATGGCGTTGCGGGCGGCGTAGCGGAAGATCACGCGGGCTTCGCTGATGCCCTTGGCCCGGGCCAGCGTGACGAAATCCTCGGAGATGGTGGTGACCATCATGTTGCGCATCGAGAAGAGCCAGCCGGAGAAGCCGACGAAGACGCCG
This sequence comes from Tessaracoccus zhenghani, assembly GCF_055326325.1. Classification (NCBI taxonomy): domain Bacteria; kingdom Bacillati; phylum Actinomycetota; class Actinomycetes; order Propionibacteriales; family Propionibacteriaceae; genus Tessaracoccus; species Tessaracoccus zhenghani. Next base: position 612,098 of record NZ_JBUZNQ010000001.1, read on the forward strand.
GTGAGGATGGGTAGCGCGGCGTACTTGAACACCGAGATCAGGAACCACAGGTTGTTGATCTGGAACGGCACATTGGGGTCGTAGCCACCCGAGGACGGGAAGAGCCCCAGCGTGAGGGAGAACACCCAGAGGCAGATGAGCCCCACCCAGAACGACGGCATCGAGGAGAAGAACTGCGAGATGGGCGTCAGCCAAGCGTCGAGCTTCGAGCCGGGCTTGTAGCCGACGATGATGCCCAGTGATGTGCCGATGGCCCACGCGACGATCGTCGAGATGCCCACGAGGAACAGCGTCCAGGGCAGGGCACCGATGATGAGTTCGAGGACCGGCACCGGGTAGCGGGAGACCGAGAGGCCGAAGTCGAGGGTGAAGACGCTGCCGAGGTAGTTCCAGTACTGCTCGAAGATGTTCAGGTTGGGATCGCCGTACAGGTTGCGGATCGAGCGCAGCATCTCCGGGCTGAGCGCGGTGCCGGTCTGGCGGGTGATCTGCAGCGCCAGCGTCTGCGCGGGATCACCGGGCATGGCGCGCGGCACGAAGAAGTTGATGGTGAGGGCCACCCACGCCGTGACGACGTAGAACCCGGCGCGCTTGAGGAGGTACCTGCCACCGGAGCGGTGAGCGCGGCCGAGCTGGTCGTCGGCCGTCTGCGGCTCGAGCGGATCCGCCTCCGAGACGGGCGCACGCCCGGAATAGACGGTCCCCTCAGCGGGGTTGCCTGCCGTCATCTTGCTCCTCTCGACCTGGCGACTACCTTGTCAACACCCTTTTCCCCTGCTCCAGCGCAGTGGCTAATGGGTTAGCCAGCTAATTGATTAGCCAAAGGTAGCAGCCGAGGGGTTCGCCAGAAAGCCGTGCCCAGAAACGATCTACCGGGTTGCGCGATTGACGCCCGGACCGCCCGGTGAGACGGTGCAGGGGTGAGCGGTTCTGTGCTGGTGAGTGGTGGTCTGGTGGTCGGTCTCGACGGCGAGGGCGAGCGGGCCGTCGACGTGCGGATCCGCGACGGGGTGGTCACCGAGGTGGGGCCGTCTCTGCCGGTCCGGGGCGAGGAGGTCGTCGACGCCTCGGGCTGTTGGCTGATCCCCGGGCTGTGGGACAAGCATGTGCATTTCGGCCAGTGGGCCCGCTCCACCACGTGGATCGGCCTCGCGGGCACCGCCGGCCCTGAGGAGGTCTGCGCCCGGGTGGCAGAGGCCCTGGAGATGCGTCGCGACGACGGCCGCATCGCGGTGGGGTTCGGCTACAGGTCCGCGGCGTGGGAACGCGTGGGCACCGTCGCGGAACTGGACGCAGTGTCCGGCTCGCAACCCGTGGTCCTGATCTCCGGCGACGCGCACAACGGCTGGCTGAACTCGGCTGCGCTGGAGCGCCTGGGGGTCGCGGCCCGGCCGGGCCCCATGACGGAGAACGAGTGGTTCGCCACGCTGGCCCGGCTGACGGCGATGCCGGAGCAGGCCGCCACCGTCGAGGAGGAGGGTGCCGCCGTCGGGCACCTGGCGTCGCGGGGGCTGGTGGGCATCGTGGACCTGGAGTTCGCCGACGCCTTCCACCACTGGCCCCGCCGAGTGGCCGCCGGGATCCGCGGGCTGCGTGTGCGGGCCGGCGTCTATCCCCCGCAACTCGATGAGGTCCTCGGAGCAGGCTGGCGGACCGGCGACACGCTGCCCGGTGGCGACGGATTGATCACGATGGGGCCGTTGAAGATCATCACCGACGGGTCGCTGGGCACACGCACGGCGTGGTGCTGCGAGCCCTACCTGGGTCTGCCCGCCGACGACCCGCATCCCTGCGGCGTGGTCAACGTGGCGGGCGACGAGTTGGCAGCCCTGCTGGACCGGGCGCGGGAGGCCGGCCTGGAACTGGCGGTGCATGCCATCGGGGACCGGGCGAACCAGGCGGCCCTCGACGCCTTCGAGGCCACGGACGCGGCCGGCTCGATCGAGCACGCGCAGTTGCTGCGCCGCGAGGACGTGCCGCGATTCTCGCGACTGGGGTTGACGGCCAGCATGCAGCCGCACCACCTCGTCGACGACCGGGACATGACCGAGCGCTGGTGGGGCGACCGCGCGGACCGGACGTTCCTGGTGAAGTCATTGCTCGATGCCGGCGCCACTCTCGCATTGGGTTCCGACGCGCCGGTGTCGCCGCCGGATCCGTGGCTCGGCATCGCCGCTGCGGTGCACCGCAGCGGCGACGACCGGCCGGCGGTGCAGCCGGAGGAGTCGCTGACCGCGCGCGAGGCCCTTGCCGCGTCCGTCGACGGCCGGCGCATCAGCGTCGGCGGTCCGGGCGACGTGGTGCTCCTCCGCACGGATCCGCTGGCGGACCACGGGTCGCCTGAGGCCACTGCCGCTGCCCTGCGTGCCATGAAGGTGGTTGCCACCATCTGCGACGGGGTCCTCACCTCCCAGCCATAATGGGGCCCATGATCACGCTGCCCACTTCCCGTGTCCCGGACCCGATGACCGCTCCCCCGCTGCGCTGGGGGGTGCTGGGCACCGGGTGGATCGCGGACCGGTTCTTCGACGCCGCTCACCGCCACACCCAGCAGCGGCTGGCCGCCGTCGGGTCCCGCACGCAGGCGAAGGCGGACGAGTTCGCCGCCCGGTTCGAAGCACCGCGGGCCTACGACAGCTACGAGGCACTCGTGGCAGACCCGGACATCGACGTCGTCTATGTCGCCACTCCCCACAGCGAGCACCTGGCCAACGCCAAGCTCGCCGTCGAGGCTGGCAAGCATGTGCTCGTCGAGAAGGCCTTCACCCAGACGGGGGCCGAGGCCCGCGAACTGCTGGACGCCGCACGAGCTGCCGGGGTGGCCGTGATGGAAGCCATGTGGACCCGGTTCATCCCCCACATGGACGTCCTCCGCCAGCTGTTGGCCGACGGCGCGCTCGGCGAGATCGAGACGGTCTTCGCGGACCACGGCCAGTGGTTCGCCGACGACCCGAAGTCGCGGTTGTTCGACCCCGCCACCGCCGGCGGGGCGATGCTCGACCTGGGCGTCTACCCGGTGTCCTTCATGCACTTCGCGCTGGGCACCCCGGGGCGCGCCCTGTCGCTGGGCACCCGCGCCTTCACCGGCGTCGACCGGCAGATCTCCGCGGTCTTCGACGGCTTCGAGGCGCACCTCGGCGCCAATGCCCTCATCACCACCACCTGCAAGGCTCTCACCCCCACCCGGGCCTTCATCGCCGGGACGAAGGCCACCGTCGACATCCCCACCTTCTTCTACGGCCCGCAGCAGTTCACCTTGCGCACCGTCGACGGAGAGACGCAACTGAGCGACGAGCCCACCCTCACCGACCACGCGGGGCTGGCCTACGAAGCGGCCCACTTCGCCTCGATGGTGACCGAGGGCCGCACCGAATCGGAACTGCTGCCCTGGCACGAGACGCTGGCGGTGATGGACACGATGGAGCAGTTGATCAACGCACTGCCGCGCGCCTGATGACCTTGACGACCTCCTCGTAGACCAGCACAGCGACGCCTGCGCCCACGGCGACCGCCCAGTGGGCCAGGTCGAGCGACGTGGTGCCGAACGCGTGCTGCAGGAACGGCACCTGCACGACGGCGACCTGCGCCAGCGCGGCCCCGAGCAGCGACACCCACAGCCACGCGTTCGTGAACAGGTGGCTGAACGCGCTGCCCAGGTCTGAGCGGGAGTTCAACGCGTTGAACAGCTGCATCATCACCAGCGCGGTGAACACGGTGGTGCGGGCGACTTCCAGCTGCTGATCCGTCCCGACGAGGTGCTCGAGCCCGCTGAGGAAGCCGCCGGGCAGGCTCAGGTCGTAGATGACCAGGCTGATGATGCCCATCACCAGGCCGGTGCCGATGATGCGTGCCCACATATGCCCGTCGATGATCCGGTCGTCGTAGGCGCGGGGTTTGCGGCTCATCACGTCGTCGATCTCCGGGTCCACCCCCATGGCCAGCGCCGGCCCGGAATCTGTGACGAGGTTGATCCACAGGATCTGGGTGGCCAGCAGCGGCACGACGGTGGCGCCGGGGTTGCCGGGATCCGCCAGGCCGATGAACGAGCCCAGCACGACGCCGAGGAACACCGTGGCGACCTCGCCCATGTTGGAGCTGAGCAGGTAGCGGATGAACTTCTTGATGTTGTCGAAGATGACCCGGCCCTGGCGGACCGCCGCCACGATCGTGGCGTAGTTGTCGTCGCCGAGGATCATCTCCCCGGCCTCCTTGGTCACCTCGGTGCCGGTGATGCCCATCGCGATGCCGATGTCGGCAGACTTCAGCGCTGGGGCGTCGTTGACGCCGTCGCCGGTCATCGACACGATCTGGCGGTCCGCCTGCAGCGCGTCGACGATGCGCAGCTTGTGCTCCGGCGACACCCGGGCGTAGACGGAGGTGCGGCGCACCAACTCAGTGAGTTCGTCGTCGGAGAGGCCCTCGAGGTCGCGGCCGGTGACGGCCCTGGGCGCGCCTGGGCCGTTGTCCGTGATGCCCAGGTCCTGGGCGATCCTGGCGGCCGTGACGGGGTGGTCGCCGGTGATCATGACGGTCTTGATGCCGGCGCGGTGCGCCTCGGCGATGGCCTGGGCGGCCTCGTCGCGCGGCGGGTCGATGATGCCGACGACGCCCACCCACACCAGGTCGTGCTCCGCGGTCTCGTCGAAGCCCTCCGGGTCCGCGTCGCCCGCCTCCCGCCAGGCGACACCGAGCGTCCGGTAGCCCTGCTCGGACAGACCGACGACGGCCTGGCCGAGTTCCTCGCGCCGCTCGTCCGTGAGCGGCCGTTGGGTGCGTCCCACCTGTTCCTCGACGCAGCGCTCGAGGAGGACGTCGGGGGCACCCTTGGCGAACAGCCGCTGCTGGTCCTCGCGGTGCCCCAGCACGGACATGAGTTTGCGCTCGGAATCGAAGGGGGCCTCGGCGTCGCGTTCGTACCAGCCGACGCGCTCGGTGACGCCCTCGAGTTTGTGCTGGGCCACGACGAACGCGGCCTCGGTGGGATCGCCCTGGATGCTCCAGGTGCCGTCGTCGTCCTGGGTCAGCTGCGCATTGTTGGCCAGCACGCCCGAGGCCAGGAGCCGGCGGGCTTCCGCGGCGGCGTCGTCGCCGCCGTCGATCTCGACCCCGCCCTCCGGGGCGTAGCCGGTGCCGCTGAGCTTGACCCTGCCCGAGGCGGTGACGATCTCGCGCAGCGTCATCTCGTTGCGCGTGAGCGTGCCGGTCTTGTCCGAGCAGATGACCGACACGGAGCCGAGCGTCTCGACGGAGTGGAGGTCCTTCATCACCGCGTTGCGCCGCGCCATCGTCTGCACGCCGATGGCCAGCACCAGCGACAGGATGGCGGGTAGGCCCTCCGGCACTGCGGCGACGGCGAGGGAGACTCCCATCAAGAGGATGTCCACGGCCTCGTCGAGGCTGCGCACGCCGTTGACGAGCGCCACTGCCCCCATCACCACGATGGCGATCACGACGACCAGCAGGCCCAGCATCTTGGAGATCTTGGCGATCTCCTGTTGCAGCGGCGACGGATCGCGCTGCGTCTCGTCGAGCAGCGTGGCGATGCGGCCCATCTCGGTGTCCATGCCGGTGCCGGTGACGACGGCGCGGCCGACGCCGCGGGACACGGCGGTGCCCTTGAAGACCATGTTGAGGCGGTCCCCCAGCGCGGCCTCTCCTGACAGCGTGCCGGCGTCCTTCTCGACGGGCTCGGACTCGCCGGTCAGCGAGGCCTCCTGCACCTTGAGCGACGACGCCGTGAGGAGCCTGCCGTCGGCGCCCACCGCGTCGCCCTCCGAAAGCACCAGGATGTCGCCGGGGACGATGCCCGCGGAGGGGACATCGGTGAGTCTGCCGTCGCGCAGCACGGTGGAGTGCGTGGCCGTCATGTCCGACAGGGCAGCGACGGCGTTCTCGGCCTTGTTCTCCTGCACGAAGCCGAGCACCGCGTTGGCCACCACGATGATTGCGATGACGAGCGCATCGATGGGCAACCCGGAAGCCCCTTCAGCAACCCAGGCGAAGATCGAGATGACGATCGCGACGAGCAACAGGTAGACCAGCGGGTCTGCGAACTGACGCAGGAAGCGCCGCCAGGCCGGCTCCTCCGGGGCGCCGCGCAACTCGTTGGGCCCGAACTCTTCGAGGCGTTCGGCGGCCTCCTGCGAAGTCAGCCCGTTGCCTGGATCAACCGGGATCTCGGCAGCTACATCGGCTGCGGATTTCGTGTATGCCGGTGCCGTCATGGGCGCAAACTCGCTTTCACAGGTGCCTTTCTTCCACCATACGCTCGTCGCCGGAGGGGTCCGGTCAGGCGACCAGGCTGCGGGTCTCCTCGTCGGCCAGCGCGAATACAGCGGCGGGGGCCTCCGGGGAGGAGGTGGAGAGGACCGCCAGCGGTTACTTACTCCAGATGGAATCGAAGACGTCGGCGACCAGGTCGTCGAAGATGCCGAGCTCCCAGGCCACGTCCAGGGCGGTGTAGCGGGAGCGGTAGAACATGGCCTTGGGAAACATGGTGCGCACGTCGTCGCGCGTCACGCCGATGTCCTCAGGCCGGGACGGGGCACCCGCCTCACGCAGCATGGTGCTGAGTTCCGCGGTGGTGACCAGTTGGGCGCGCAACTCGTCCACGACGGCGGGCCATCGGTCGAGCAGGGGCTGCAGGCGTGCGACGAGTTCGTCGCCGGCCGCGTACTTGGCACGGGTCTCGCGGGCGGCGTGGTCCGCCAGCGCACCGGTGAAGCGGCTGCGGATGTCAGCCTCGATCTCGCTCCACGGGGCGCGGGCGGCGGCCGCTGCGGGCAGGTCGATCGCGGTGAGGTCGCGGGCCAGCAGGGCCTCGTAGAAGGCGCACATGGCCAGGGAGCCGACGGCCACCTTGAAGCCGTGCGACAGTGGCGGATTGCGGTGGGCGCCCAGCCCCTCGATCTCCCACAGGTGGGCGAAGTAGTGCTCGGCGCCGGAGGCGGGTCGGGTGCCGTCGTAGGCCTGCATGGCCAGGCCGGAGAGGCAGAGCCCCTCGACCAGGCCGGAGAAGGCCTCGACGTTGCCGGCCGCCAACTCCGCCGGGCGCGACAACGCCGTCGCCACGCCCGACTGGACCATGTCCCACACGGCCCGGTCGATGGGCTCCACTCCGGTGTGGTGCGCCAGGATCCAGTCGGCGCCCCCGGGGATCTTGGCGACGAGGTCGCCGTAGCCGGAGGCGGTCATGGCGGGCGGCGCGGCGGCCACCACGTCGAGGTCCATGATGACCACGACTGGGGCCTTGCAGTTGCGGGTGGCTTTGACGCCGTTCTCCGTCATTGGGGCTCCTGCGCCGGTGTAGCCGTCCATGGAGGCGGCGGTGCCGACGACGGCGTAGTCGCGGCCGAGTTCGAACGCCGCCAGCTTGACCAGGTCGTTGATCGTGCCGGAGCCCAGCGCGATGGGCAGGTGCGTCCCCGGCGTTCCCGGGGAACCAGTGGCCGCATCCTGGGACGTCAGCGCACGCTGGATCTCCCGACAGTTGTCGTAGGACGCGTACAGCGCCGGTTGGCCGGGGAAGACCAGCGGCTCAGCCACCTCGCACCCGGCCCCACGCAGGGAGGCGGTCAGCCCTTCCCCCGCCACCGCCCACGTGTTCTCGTCAGCCACGATGAGGAACGGACCGGCCCCGAGGTGGGCGGCGACGAGCCGACCACTCTGGGCGAGCGCCCCGCGCTCGACGGCCGCGCCCACCGTGTCGGTGGCCCGGTTCAGCGCCGCGCGGAGGGTCTCACTCGTCACGGCCGAACACCACCTCGACGCCGAGGGCGAGGGCGGGGGTCGCGTCGACCCGCCGGGTGTTCTCGCCGGGGAACGCAGGAGCGTCCTTGGCGACCTCGATGACTCGGGTGGCGTATGCCATGTTCGTTCCTTCTCTCGTTCTACGAGGTGGTCGTGTACTGACCGATGCTCCAACCACGCTATGGCAACGCGCGGCACACCGTTGACGAAAGGCGAGCACAACGCGGGCCTGTCGGGTGATGTGCCTGTCTTTCCCAGTTCCGGGCGGTCAGTTGCCGGAGCCGTTGGAGCCGAAGAAGGAATCCCAGGGGACGTTGACCTGGCGGTCGAGCCCGACGACCTCGTAGAGGTGCCGCAGCAGCGGGAACTTCTCGGGCGCGACGATCCCACGGTCCGTGAGCTTCACCAGGGCCTTCCCGATGACGGCGATGGCCGCTGCGCCCTCAAGCGTGACGCCGGGCATCTGGTCGCGCGCCTGGCTGAAGGTGAGGCCGCTGCCGACGAGCCGGCCGCACTTCACGTTGCGGCCGCCCATCGACGTGACGAAACAGTCGCCGATACCGGGCAGGCCCAGTGGCGTGGTGGGGCTGCCGCCGAGGAGGTCCATGAACTGGATCATCTCGATCGAGGCCTGGCCGAACAGGGCCGCCCCGTAGTTGAAGTTGACGTAGCGCTCTCCCGCAGTGTCGCCCATCGCGTCGAGGATGCCGCTCATGAAGCCGGCGCCGAACGCGTAGCAGTTCTTGGTGGCGGCGCAGACCTCGACGCCGACGAAGTCGGTGTTGGTCCACACGTGGTAGACGTCGGTGGCGAAGAGGCCGCGCCACATGTCAAGGACCTCCTGCCGGTCGCCGGTGAACACGACGGAGGTGTGGCGGCGCACGGCCACCTCGCCGGCGATCGACGGCCCGGCGATCGCTGAGAAGGTCACCTGGCTGCGCAGTTCCTCGGGTAGCTCGCCGGCCAGCACCCGCGGCAGGATGGTGAGGTTGCCCTCGTCGTCGGCCTCCATGCCCTTGGCCAGCGCGATGACGTGCATGCCGGGCCGCAGCAGCATCGCGAGCTGCTGCCCCGCCCAGTGGACGCCGAACGAGTTGACCCCGCTCAGCACGAGGTCGACGCCGTCGAACGCGTCGGCGGCCTCCTCGAACTGGTGGGCGGTGGTGCCCTCGGGAAGGGGGAGCCCGAGGTTGGGATGCACCCCGGTGCTCTTGATGGAGTCGATGATCTCACGGTCGAGATGCGTGCCCACCAACCGCATCGTGTGGCCGTTGTCAGCCAGCGGGGTGGCCAGTGCGCTGGCCATGATGCCTGCGCCGAGAACCGCGATCGTCGCCATGTTGCTCCTTTGCCGCTGCCACGCCTCGATGCGTGAGCTTGTCGATGCCCCTGACGCTACTGTGGCCGGGTCGTCATTGCGAGGTGCGGACGGGCTATCCCATCGTCGTGCAGACGGCCGGTTGATTCCGGTGCGTGGGACAGCGCCGGGCTGGCACTGTGGAGGCACACCGATCAGAAGGACCCCGCCATGACGCTCAGCTCCCCCACCGGGTGGTACGACGCCTACGTCTTCGACCTCGACGGCACCATCTACCTGGGCGACGACCTGCTGCCGGGCGCGAAACGGGTGATCGAGGAGCTGCGGGAGGCGGGACGGGTGGTGAAGTTCCTGTCCAACAACCCCACGAAGGACCCGCAGCAGTACCAGGCGAAGCTGGAGCGGCTGGGCCTCCCCACCCCGCTGCAGGACATCGCCAACACCGTGGTGACCACCACCCGGTGGCTGCTCGACCACCACCCAGGCGCGGCGCTGTTCGTGATCGGCGAGGAGCCGCTGCAGCGCGCGCTGCGGGAGGCCGGGTTCCGCCTGACGGAGGACCCGGCTGAGGTCGACATCGTGGTGGCGTCCTACGACCGGGGCTTCGACTACCGCAAGCTGCAGATCGCCTTCGACGCCATCTGGTTCCACGAGCGGGCGTTCCTGATCCAGACCAACCCGGACCGGTTCTGCCCGTTCCCCGGGGGGCGCGGCGAGCCGGACTGCGCGGCCATCACCGCCGCCATCGAGGCGTGCACGGGGGTGAAGTGCCAGGTGTCGCTGGGCAAGCCGTCGGCGTTGATGGTGGAGGCGGCGCTGGGGGCCGACAACGTGGACCTAGGCCGGTGCCTGATGATCGGCGACCGGTTGATGACGGACATCCAGATGGCGATCGACTGCGGCATGCCCTCGGCCCTGGTGCTCACCGGTGAGTCGACCGTCGACGACGTGCTGAAGCAGCCGGAACACAACCGCCCCACCTACATCGTCGAACGCATCGATCAGTTGCTGCCACGCCGATGAAATGCGACCGGTCGGCGCCCGAGGACGCCGACCTTCACATGCCTGACCTAGCCGTCAGCCATCCAGGTGGTGATGGTGGGGATGCTCGGCCTCCAGTTCGGTGAACGCCAGACGCCCCTCGTCATCCTCTTCGGCCTCGAGCAGGGCCGAGGTGCCGGCCACCATCCTCGTGCCCCTGCCTTCAGGGAGCACTGTGCGCCGGAGAGTGACATAGACAAGAGGGGTGATGATGAGGGTGAGAAGGAAGCCGATCGGCAGGATGCCGGTCAGTTGCAGAACGTAGGAGACGGTGAAGCCGACCAGCAGAGCAATGATGCCTGCCCAGTTGAAGAGCTCGACCCGGCGCGTGGACGCGGGCTTACCCTTGCGCACGATGAAGTAGTCGGCGACCACCAGCGAGCACAACGCGAACGTGGCGATACCCAGAGCGGCGAGGAACTGGACAAGCAGTCCCAGGATGCCTGCGTACACCGCGACGAGGGCGATGACGTTACCGATGATGAGCATCGCGATGCGGCTTGGGGTCTTCTGGAAGAGCGCATCGAAGAGATTCGACAACGTCAGGGAGCCTGCATAGGCGTTGATCGCCTGGGCCTTGACCTGCGCCGCGTACATGACGATGAAGCCGATGATCCCGGCAAGAATCACGAAGTAGGCGCCCGCATTGTTGTGCGCGAGGAACTGGACCTTGTCCGCGATCGAATCGCCCATCTGGGACTCAGCAAGCGCCGGGTTATCCGACAGATACTGCGCAACCACGGTGTCCCCAGCCTGGTACAACAACGCACCGAGCGAGACGACGCCGAAGTTGACGATGATATTTCCGCCGATGGCCATGATGGCCACGTCCTTCTTGTTCCGGGCATACCGGGCGAAATCCGCGCCGGTGAGAGCGAGAGCCCCTGCAAAGCCGATCATGCCGGCAAGCACGGCGAGGAAGGCGCCCGGGCCGAACCCTTCGGGCCGCTGAGTCATGATCTCGGCCAGGGGCTGAGTCGACCTATTGACCGCGATGAACAGGATGACCACCAACAGGGCGCTGGCGATGATCGTCAGCCACAGCGACGAGACCTGGATGAGTTTCAGTCCGAACAGAGCCAGCAAGATCCACGCGATCGTCAGGATGGTGTAGATCACGATCCCGTTCATCACCGTGGGCTGCCAACCCAACAGGAACAGGGTGCCGTTGTAGAGAAGCGCGTTCTCAAGCGCCAGGAAGCTCAGGATCATCCAGGCGAAAATCAGTGACGCCAAAGCCGATCCCCGAGCGCCCAGCCCGTGAAACCGGGTGCTCACAGTGCTGGACATGCCAGTGCTCTGGGCAACCCTGCCCACACCGGTGCCGATGACTGAGCCGAAAGTCGCCGAGATCACGGCCGCCACCATGGTCCAGCCGACGCCGACCATGTAGCTGGAAGTGCCGCCGATCAGCAGCATTGCGAGTGTGGTGCCGACGCCTGCGGTGTTGGCGAGCAAGGACCAGCCGCTCACCCGCTCGGCCTCCGACACGGGGTTGAGGACGTTGTCCTCCATCTTGTTGCGGATATCGCTCTGTTCCTTGGCGCTGCCCGTTGTCTCCGTCACGGATCCTCCTTGATCGTGTGCACTGTGTGGTGCGGATGGGATCGGATTGTTCGCTGAACGGCCATCCTCCGGATAGACGCCTGTCCGGCCACACCGGACACGACACTGCGTCCGGAGTCACCGGACACGGGGTTCGCTGGGGCCGTGGCAAAGGCTTACGTTCCTGCCATGAACAACGACGTTTCTCTCACCAGGCTCAGGCAGCCGCACCACGACATCAGATCCTTCGCCGAGCGTGACGCCCGCTGGACGCGGCTCTCGCAGGCAGCACGTGACGAGGGCTACGACGTGCTGCTTTTCGCCGCCGCCGATTACCGGGGCCACAAGGGCAGCGTGCGCTACATCTCGGGCTACAACCCCTGCCATCGCTACGCCTACGCCGTGATGTTCCCGGGGGAGGAACCCCAGGTGGTCCTTCCGCAGAACCTCGAAGCCGACCGGCGCCCGAGCCACGATTGGGTCTCCCAGTACCTCACCCCGTACAAGCTGGGAAAGGGCCTGGCTGAGGTTCTGGGGAGCAAGGGCGATTCCCCCCACATCGGCGTCATCGGACTTCGCCAGGTGATGAAGATCGAGGATTACCTGGCCATCACCGAGCTGCTGCCCAAGGCGAAGATCTCGGACGCGGGCCCCATGTTCAGCCGAATCCGCGCGGTCAAGTCCGCCGCAGAGCAGCTTGCGGTCCGGGAGAGCGCCTACATCCTGGACGCGTGCTTCGATCGTCTGCTCGACATCACCCAGCCGGGCATGACGGAACAGCAGATCGCTGCGGAGATGTTCAAGGTGGGCTCGGAACTCGGCGGGCAGGACCCCCTGTTCCTCACCATGTTCGCGGAAATCAAGGGCAACGACGGCAGACCCACCTTCGGCCAGCCCGAGGACCGGGTCCTGGGCGTCAACGACGTGTTCACCTTCTCGTTCGAGATCGTCGGCCCCAACGGTTACTGGACCGAGCTGTCCCGCATGGTGACATTCGCCACCCCCACCTCCGCCGTCGCTGAGATCGCCGGGGCGGTGGCTGCCGGCACAGCGGCCGCGCAGCAGGCCCTCGTGCCGGGCACCGTCTTCGGAGACGTCCAGCGTGCCGTCATCTCTGCCGTCGAAGCCAGGGGCGCCAAGTCCGAATACTGGTCAGGGCACGGCATGGGCCTTGACGTGCTCGAAGAACCCTGGATCGGGCTCGACGTCGTCGGCGACGACTCCGACGCGAACGCTGTGACGCAGTCAGCCGACGGTCAGGTGCTCGCGCTCCACCCCACGCTCTGGAACGAGGAGTCCCAGGTCATGGGCTACATGTCCGACTCCTTCATCATCGCTGACGGCTTCGCGGAGAAGTTGTCGAAGCACCCCACCCAGATCCACCAGATCAGCTGATCCGACGTTGACCAAAGGAGGTCACATGTCTGAAATCCAGACCCGAACCGTCGATCCGGTGCTCGCCTCAGTGCTTGCCCGGAGGTTCGATGCCATCGCCAAAGAGATGGCCACAGTGCTCATGCGCTCGTCCAGATCCCCCATCTTCAATGAAGTCGGAGACCTTGTCACGGTCATTTTCGACGCCAAGGGACGAACGATGGCCCAAGCCGAGTTCGCCGCCATCATCGCGTTCGGAGCCCAGCCCCCACTGAAATACATCATCGACTACTACGGCGACGACATCCATGAGGGCGACGTCATCATCCACAACGATGTCTATACCGGTGGCAACCAGAACGCCGACACAGGCATCTACATGCCGATCTTCCACGACGGCGAACTCGTCGGGTGGACGGCCTCCAAGGGGCACCTGGCCGATATCGGCGGGATGACGGCCGGCGGCTACGATCCGGCGGCGCGCGAAGTGTGGCAGGAGGCCTTCCGTATCCCACCGGTCAAGCTGTACGAAGCCGGTAGGCGTCGCAACGACGTCTGGGATCTTGTCTCCGCCAACATCCGCTTCGGTTTCGTCATTGAGGACATCAAGGCGATGATCGGTGCCTGCGAGGTGGGCAAGCGCCAACTCCTGCAGGTTCTCGATCGGCATGGGCGCAAGGTCATCGACGACCACATGCAGTACGTGATGGACGCCTCCGACAAGCAGGTCCGTGCGGAACTGGCCACCTGGCCCAACGGCGTCTACCACGGCGAGAGCGAAATGGTCAGCGACGGGGTGGACCCCTCCAGCCGACACATGATCCGTGTGAAGATCACCATCAGCGACGACGACATCGAGTTCGACTTCAGCGAATCGGACGATCAGACGCCAGGCATCGCGAACCAGCCCAAAGCCTCGGCCGCCGGCGCGGTGCGCATCAACTTCCTGATGCTCGTAGCGGCTGCGGGGGTGGTCCTGCCGACGAATGAGGGGATGTTCGGCCCGGTCAAGACGATCTTCCGCGAGGGCTCGCTCCTGAACCCGAAGTTCCCCGCGGCGACCATCTTCGGTAACCAGATGACCGACAACATCACGGAAGCCATCATGATGGCGTTGGCCGACGCGCTTCCCAAGCGGGTGACCGCCGGTTGGTGCAAGGCGATGAACGCGACCATGACCGGCGTGGATCCAGACACCGGCGAGCCCTACGTCTCGCTCACCGTCTTCCAGCGCACAGGCCCTGGCGCTATGAACGGCTATGACGGATGGGACGGGTTCGGCTTCAGCGGCGTCGTCGGGCAGATGCGGTCCCCCGACATTGAGATGTTCGAGCTCACCTCCCCGCACTTCTTCCTCTACCACGAGTACGACCCGGACAGCGCTGGCGCAGGACAGTGGAGGGGCGGGATGGGCACCCGATCTGCCTGGCGTGTCGAAGGCCTGGACGCGCACGGCGTCACCCTGGGCGAAGCCGCTGTGTCAGAGGGCGCACTCCCCGGGCGCGGGCTGGAGGGCGGCGAGGACTCCGGTCTCAACGTCATGCGGGTCGAGCTGCCCGACGGCAGCGTCTACGACTGGGGCTCCAAGGAACGCATCACCCTTCCCACCGGTTCCACCATCGTGTCCCTGTGTGGCGGCGGAGGTGGCTACGGCGACCCCTTCAAGAGGTCAGCGGAACTGGTCACCGACGAGGTCCGCAATGGGATCACCAGCATCGAGAAGGCTCGCACCTCGTACGGCGTGGTCGTAGACCCGGAGACCCTCGAACTAGATGAAAAGGCCACGTCGGCACTTCGCAAGGACAAGGAGAACAACCAATGAGCACCATGCGCGTAGGTGTGGACGTGGGCGGCACGTTCACCGACTTCCTGGTCGTCGACCAGGACGGCTCACGTCTGATCCACAAGACGAGTTCCATCCCGTCCGACCCCGCACGTGCCGTCACCAAGGGCCTCCGCGAGATCGCAGAGAAGCGCGGTGAGTCGGTGGAACAGTTCCTGGCGCAGGTCAGCACGATCGTGCACGGGACGACCGTCACCACCAACGCTCTCCTCACTCGACGGGGCGCCAAGACCGGCCTGCTCGTCACTGACGGGTTCCGCGACGTGCTACCCATCCGCGACGGCACCCGCGAGGAGCCCTACGACAACCGGATGCAGAAGCCGAAACCCCTGGTCAATCGTCAGCTCACCCTTCCGGTGGGAGGACGCATAGACAAGCACGGCGACGAGGTCACCGCGCTGGATGAGGAGTCCGTGCGCGAGGCAGCGAAGTTCCTGAGGGAACAGGGGGTCGGCGCCGTCGCCATCTCCTTCCTACACTCGTATGCCAACCAGGACCATGAGATCCGCGCCAACGAGATCCTCGAGGAGGAACTGCCGGACGTTTACATCACGCGCTCGAGCAGGCTCCTGTCCCAGGCCCGCTACTACGACCGCACCTCGACATCGGTCCTGAACAGCTATGTCGGCCCCATCATCTCGGACTACCTGGCCGTCCTCACGGAGACACTGGAGGAGGCTTCGTTCGGGGGGATCCTTCTGATCATGCAGTCCAACGGTGGCGTCGCCACCCCTGAGGAACTGGCACGCCGCTCGGCGCTCTCGCTCCTGTCCGGCCCTGCTTCCGGCCCAACCGCGGGCCTGATGGAAGTGGCCGTCCATGGGTTCGACCGCTGTCTAACCGTCGACATGGGCGGCACCAGCTTCGATGCTGCCATCGTGGCTGGCGGACGGCCGCTGGTGATGACGGACGGTCTGATCGACCGCTGGCGGATCGCGCTTCCCATGGTGGACATCCACACCATCGGTGCGGGAGGTGGGTCCATCGCACGCGTCGACGAGGGTGGCATGCTCATGGTCGGGCCACAGAGTGCCGGAGCGGTTCCCGGACCGATCTCCTACGGTCGCGGTGGGGAACTCCCCACGACGACCGACGCGGATGCCGTGCTGGGGTATCTCTCCCCGGAGAGCTTCGCAACCTCTGGGTTGAACCTTGACGTCGATGCGGCCCGCAGAGCGATCGGCGAACAGATCGGCGACAAACTGGGTCTGGATCCGCTCACGGCCGCAGCGGGAATCTACGACGTGGTCAACGTCTCCATGGCGGCCGGCGTGCGGGAGATCACGGTGCGCCGCGGCCTCGATCCACGTGACTTCCCGATCGTGGTCGCCGGCGGAGCGGGGCCCGTGCACGCCGCCGCCATCGCCAGGGAACTGGAGATTCCGATGCTCATCGTGCCGCGGCAGTCGTCGATCTTCTGCGCGGCCGGCATGCTGGTGTGCGATTTCCAGCACGACTACGTCCAGAGTCAGAAATGGAACCTCTCCAGCATCGAGACCGACGAACTCAAGGCCCTGTGGACCGAGATGGCCGAGCGTGGACGACGCACCCTCCACTCTGAGGGAGTCACGGATGCCGACATCGAATTCCTCCCCTCCATGGACATGCGCTACAAGGGTCAGTGGTTCGAGATCAACGTGCCCCTGGCGTCCAGCTCGCTGGAGTCGGTGGACCTCAATGAGATCGCCGCGGAGTTCCATCGCCTGCACGACGTCCAGTTCGGGTACCACTCGGAGGCGTCGCCCATCGACGTGTTGAACGTCCGTCTGGCCGCCATCGGACGCGTGCGTGGTTCGGTGGGCAACTCGGAAGAGGCCCCCGAAGGTGCCGACCCAGTGTCCGGGGAGCGCGAAATGTGGAGCCCGGCCCAGCGCCGGATGGTCACCGCAACCGTGTACAACGGTGAGTTCATGAGGCCCGGCGATGAGATCTCGGGGCCGGCCATCATCGAACTCGGCACGACGTCGATCGTGGTGCTGGATGAGTACGACGTGGTCGTGGATGTGAGCGGCTCGTTCGTCCTGTACCTGCGCAGCAGGGCCGAGGAGATGCGCTCGCAGATCGCGGTGGCAGCAGCGGTCTGACGGCCGCGGTGCAGCGGAGAGCCAGGGGGTCGGTCGTCACCGGCCCCCTGGTTCGCGCTCAGCGCAACTCCCGTGCTGTTCCGGTCCAGCCCATGGCGCGCGATGTTTCGATGGCCGCCTGGCGTACCGCCGCCCCAAGCTCCTGAACTCTCGTCCGGTTCATTGACGCCGCCGTGTCGCCGATTCCGATCGCTCCCATGGCCAGATTGGTGCCGTCGAACACCGGCGATGCAACAGACCGGATGCCGGGCTGGCTCACGTCCGTCACGATGTAGCCGACACGCTCCCACCCCTTGAGTTCTTCCTCCAGCGACTCCTGTTCCTCGGCGGTCAGGAGCGGTCCGAGCTCGGCGTCCCTGGCCGCCTGCGACATGGTTGCCAGCACTGCGCGCCCACAGCCCGAGGCGTGAATCGCCCACCGCCGGCCAGTTCGGTTGATGGTGGCGACACGGGTCGAGGCCCGTTTCCGGTAGGCATAGAAGACAGCACCCGGGAGGTAGGCGGCAACATGGACCTCGACGCCGAACCTGTCGAGGTGGCGTTGAATGGGCTGCTGGGCCGCGTCCACTAGCCCCTGCCGCTCAATGACCTGCCCGCCGAGCATCGCCAGCCCGATTCCCAACTGGAAGCCGCCGTCGGCCCTGGCTTCCAGCAGGTTGGCTGTCACGAGGGTCCTGCAGAGGTCATGCACCGTGCTGCGAGGGATTCCCGTCTTCGAGGAGATTTCGCGCACGGTCAGCAGGCGGTTCATCCGATCGAACACGCCGAGAATCAGGGCCGCCTTTGCCACTGACTGAACATCACCAGCCACGGAAGAAGCTTACCCGGATGACCCGTCGGCCCAGATGGGTGACCGTCGTGGATCCAGCGTCCCGGGGGTCTCAGCGGAGGAAGAGGGCCCTGAGCCTCTTGGTGGCGACGGTGACCCCGATGAGGATCATCACCGCGAAGTAGCCGAGGTGCGCCCACATCGACGGCTGGATCAGGCCCGTCGTCAACTGGCGGATCATGTCCACCCCGTGCCACAGCGGCAGGGCCATGATCACCCACTGCACCGCCTCCGGGTAGACCGTGATGGGGAAGAACGTGGCCGAGAGCAGAAACATCGGCAGCATCACGAAGAACACCAGATCCAGGTGCTGGAACGACGTCATGTAGCTCGTCGCCGCGAGACCCACGGAGGCGAAACCGCAGGCCACGACCAGCGCCGCGGGGATGGCCAGCAGCGCCGTCCACGAGAGGTTGAGGCCGAGCAGCGTGGTGACCACCATGAACCCGCTGGCGTAGAGCAGCCCGCGGAACAGCGCCATGAAGATCTCACCGAGCGCCACGTCCATGGGGCCCAGCGACGTGGACAGCATCTGCTCGTACAACTTGCCGTAGCGCATCCGGAAGAACACGTTGGTGGTGGAGTCGTACAGCGCGCCGTTCATGGCCGACACCGCCATCAGTGACGGCGCGATGTAGGCCGCGTAGGGTACCTCGCGGCCGTAGAACTCCACGCCATCGATCAGGGCGCCGAGGCCCAGGCCCATGGACAGCAGGTAGAACACCGGCTCGAAGAAGCCGGACAGGACGACGAGGTAGTTGTTGCGGGCGATCACCTTCATGCCGCGGGCGACCACCGAGCGGGTGTTGCCGCGGTAGATGCCGCGCAGCGCCTTCGGCACGCGCGTCTGCCGGGCGAGGGAATCTGTGCTCACTGGTCCAACCTCCTGCGGAAGTGGCGCACGGACAGCAGCCCGCCGATAACGGCCATGACGGTCAGGAACCCGACGTGCGTCAGGCCCATGCCCAGCGTCAGGGGCGCGCCGTAGAGGGCGGTTCGGCCCAGTTCGGCGGCGTGCCACAGCGGCGACACCCAGCCGATGGGTTGCAGGTAGCCGGGCAGCGTCTCCAGCGGGAAGTAGGTGCCGGAGAACAGGGTGAGCGGCACGATGATGAACCGCTCGATGAAGCTCAACTGGCCGCGTTCGTCCTTCTGCGTGGAGACCCACGCCATCACGCTGAAGCCCACCGCCACGGCGAGCAGCAGCCCGATGGGCAACAGCAGCAGCACGCCCCACCAGCGGCCGATGCCGAACACCAGCAGCGCCACCAGGTAGAACCCGATCATCGGCAGGACACGCACCATGACCGCAGCCTGGAAGCCGCCTGCCATCTGGCCAGGCGTGATGGGGGTCAACCGCATGGCGTTGAACAGGTTGTTCCACTTGAAGCCGCCGAACACGCCGAAGGTGTTCTCCTGCGAGGCCACCTGCATCGCGCTGGCCAGCACCAGCGCCGGCGCGACGAACGTGAGGTACGGCACGCCCTCGAGGCCCTTGCCGTCGTCGACGAGGACCCCCAGCCCGGCGCCGAGGCCCAGGAGGTAGATGAACGGTGACCCGATCCCGGTCAGCAGCAGCGTGGCCAGGTAGGCGCGCATGTGCATCACCCACTGCTCCACCACCGCCCACCAACCCATGCGGGCGACGACGCGGTGGTCTGCCGTGAGCCGGGTGTCGATCACAGGCTTGTCCGTGGTGAGGCTCATTCGATCAGGCTCCTGCCTGTGAGGCGGAGGAACACGTCCTCCAGCGACGACCTGCGCACCAGCGAGGTGACGGGCTCCAGCCCCCGCTCGACGACGGACTGCAGCGCGTGTTCTCCGTTGTCGGCGTAGATCAGCACCCTGTCCGGCAGGAGTTCCTGCCGCTCGCCGATCCCGTCGAGTTGCCCCGCGGCCGCCTGGTTGCGCGCCGAACCGAAGCGGACCTCGAGCACCTCGCGGGTGGAGTACTGCCTGATGAGCTGCTGTGGCGAACCCTCGGCGACGATCCTGCCCTTGTCGATCACGACGAGCCGGTCACACAACTGCTCCGCCTCGTCCATGAAGTGCGTGGTCACCACCAGCGTGACGCCCTCCTCCTTCAGCCGGAAGAGACGGTCCCACAACACGTGGCGGGCCTGCGGATCCAGGCCGGTGGTGGGCTCGTCGAGCAGCATCACCTTGGGGTTGTTGATCAGGCCGCGGGCGATGGTGAGGCGGCGCTTCATGCCGCCGGAGAGCCCGTCGACCCTTGCGGTGCGCTTCTCGCGGAGCTGCGCGAAGTCGAGGAGTTCCTCCGCCCGTGCCCTGACGTAGGCGCGGGGCAGCCCGAAATAGCGGCCGTAGACGTAGAGGTTGTCGATGACGCGCAGTTCCTCGTCGAGGAGGTCACCTTGGGGCACGATGCCCAACTGAGCACGGATCTCCGGCCCGTGCCGGTTGGTGTCGAGGCCCAGCACGCTGAGTTCGCCGTCGGAGCGGGTGGACGTGGCCGCGATCATGCGCATGGTGGTGGACTTGCCGGCGCCGTTGGGCCCGAGGAACCCGAACGACTCGCCCGGCGCGATGTCGAAGTCGATGCCGTCGACGGCTGTGAAGCTGCCGTAGCGCTTCGTCAGCCCACGGGCGGAGATCACTGGAGTAGGCACCCCAGAAACCTACAACCTGCCCCGGACAAACCGGGGGGTCAGTCAGGCGGATCGGCGAAGGCTTTGGCCAGGGTGATCATCCGGCCGCGGAAGTCGTCGGAGGCCGGCGCGTATCCGGCCGCCCAGACGGCGTTGAGCACCAACCGGACGAAGGTCCAGGCGTAGGCGCGGTCGAGGTCGAGCCCCGCGGCATCAGCCACCACGTCGGCGCGCAGCCGCACATGGGCCCGCAGGTTACGCGCGCGGACCGCCGCCTCGGGGCGGTTCCACACCACCGGGGCCACGGCATAGGCCCACTCCCCGACGACGGGTTTGGGGTCGATCGCGAGCCAGTCGCCGCGTGCCGGGTCCAGCGGCGCGAGCACGTTGGCGTCGTGGAGGTCCTCGTGCACCAGCCGGCCGGGGACGGGGGCGGCGAGGAGGTCGTCGAGCGTGCTGAGTGCCTGCTCCGCGAGGCGTCGGGGAACGGCGCGGTCGGCCTCGGCCAGCTGGCCGCGCCACCGTCTGGCCTTGTCCGCGACCCTCGGGAACTGCGGCGAACCCTCGCGGTCGAGGCTGCAGAACAGGCCGCCGATGGTCTCGCAGGATTCCAGGACGGAGGCTGAGGTGAGCGGGCGGGAGGCGTCGAGACGCTCCAGCAGGAGCGCGTCGGCCGCCGGATTGGCGGCGATGAGCCGGACGGCACCCTGGCCGGCCCAGAGCCGCAGGGCCAGGTGCTCGAGATCCGCCTCGTGGTGTGGCCAGCCCACCTTCACGACGGCGGGCTGCCCGTCGTGGAACACCGGCAGCACCAGCGCGTTCTCGCCGTGCCACGGGTCGCCGTCGGGCGTGAGGTCCCAGCGGGCCAGGTGCTCGTCGATGAGCTTGGGGAGCCGGGCCAGCCAGGTGTCGCCGTCGACCGGGCGCGCACCGAGCACGTCGGCCGGGCGACCGGCGACCAGTGCGCGGAACGGAGCTGGGATCACGTGCCCCACGCTAGCGGGATGCGAAAGGGGCGGGCCGCCGGAGCGGCCCGCCCCCCTCAGGTGGGTGCTACTTGATCTTGGCGGAACGGTTGCCCGAGGTGCGGGTCACCTGGACGACGGAGGGGCGGGGTGCCGCCACCTTGTCGCCCACCTGGACGGGGCCGCCGGCCGAGAGCTGGTCCGGCCACAGCGAGGTGTGTGCGCCCCACCTGCCGTCCTCACCCGGATGCTGCACGGCGACGAAGACCGAGTCGTCGCGGTCATGGATGACCGGGCCGCAGGTCTCGGAGGCCGACGGCACGGCGAGGAACTGCTCGACGCGGCCGCGGTTCGGGCCGTCGACGGTGACCTTGTGCAGGGCATCGCAGAGGCCCAACGTGCCGGGCTGACCGTCGGTGGAGATCCAGAGGTTGCCCAGGGAGTCGAAGGCGATGTTGTCGGGGCACGAGATCGGCGACACCTTGTCGGCCGGGTAGCCCGAGAAGTAGGTGCGGGTCGAGGTGCGGGGGTCACCGCAGAGCATCAGGATGTTCCAGCTGAACTTCTCGGCAGCGTGGTCGTTGCCGTCCTCGACCATCTCGACGATGTGGCCGTCGCGGTTCGCGGTCAGCGGGTTGGCCTCGTCGACGGCGGTGCGGCGCGAGTTGTTGGTGAGCGCCAGGTAGACCTTGCCGGAAACAGGGTTGGTCTCCAGGTCCTCGGGCCGGTCCATCTTGGTGGCGCCGACGCGGTCCGCGGCGAGGCGGGTGAAGACGAGCACCTGCTCCGTGGTCATACCGGGCACCAGCGACTCGGAGCCGCGTACCAGCGGGACCCACTCGCCGTAGCCGTCGAAGGCGCCGTCGGCCGGGAGGTCGCCGTCGCCGGTGATCTCCGCCTCGGGCGAGTTGCCGTGGTAGCGCGCCACGTAGAGCGTGCCATCCTCGAGAAGGCGCATGTTGTGTTGCTTGTCGCCCTCGACGAAGGTGCGCGACGACACGAACTTGTAGACGTAGTCGTGGCGCTCGTCGTCGCCGGAGTAGACGACGGCCTGGCCCGACGGCGCGATGACGCAGGTGCCGGCCTCATGCTTGAGGCGGCCCAGCGCGGTGTGCTTGACCGGGGTGGAGGTGGGATCCTCCGGGTCGATCTCGACGATCCAGCCGAAGCGGTTGCCCTCGTTCGCGTACTCCTCGTTGCGGAGGTCGAAGCGGGGGTAGACCGTCTCCCAGCCGCGGCCGGTGGCGCCCGAGCCGATGCCGTAGCGCGCGTGCTCGGCCGAGCCGTTGCCGCGGAAGTACTGGTTGAAGTTCTCCTCGCCGGAGAGGACGGTGCCCCACGGGGTCGTGCCGCCGGCGCAGTTGTTGAGGGTGCCCTCGACGAGGGTGCCGGTGGGGTCGTCGGCGGTCTTCAGCAAGTCTGAGCCGGCGGCGGGGCCGGAGACCGAGAACGGCGTGAAGCCGGTGATGCGCCGGTTGCGGCGGCCGGCTCGCACGTACGTCCAGGGCTGACCCTGCTTGTCGCGCTGCAGGTCGACCACCGAGAATCCGTGGGCGGCCAGGGCGATATCGACGACCTCCTTGGCGTTTCCGAGGCGGAAGGCGTCGGAGAACATGATGCCTTCGTTGGTGTACTCGTGGTTGCACACGAGGTAGCCCGAACGGTCGTTGCCGCCGTCAGAGATGACGTTGAGGTAGTCGCAGTTGTAGCCGAACTGCTGGGCCTGCGCGACGCTGGTCTGGTTCTCGATGTCGAAATCCGGGGCGTCGGCGAAGATCGGGTCGCCCCACCGGATGATCGGGTCCCAGCGGTAGCCGCGGGGCACAGTGACGGTGTCCACAGAGCGCGGCACCGGGGCGATGGCCTCGAAGGGGAGCTTCCCGCCGCCCTGCGGAAGGACGCCGTTGTCCGCGGCGGCGGTACCGGCGGTGACGTGCGACACGACGAGGGCGCCGGTGATGCCTGCGGCGCCGCCCAGTGCGGCACGGCGGGAGAACACGGCCGAGACGATGTCGCGGAACGACTCGTTCCCAGTGGTGTTCGGCTCGGGGTGCGAACAGGCGTTGCCGCACTTCAGTTCGCAGGTGATGGGCGAGCGGTTGCCGCGGGTGTGGCCGAGCATGGGAAGTAGACGCTTCATTCGAAACCCCTTGGGTGGTAGGCGATCGGGCACAGCTATCCCATCGGACCAGATGGGCAGAATCCGGTCGTCCAGGTGACCGATGGGTGAACAGTTGTGGACGACCGAGACGTCCGGCCGTCCGCGGGCAGCCACCGTCGGCAGCGGGGCAGTCTGGACCGGTGGAGTGCGTGGTGATAAAGGAAACGATGGGCCAGTCGGTAGGCTGCGGGCATGCACATCGACGCGTTCCGCGAACTTGCGCTGGACCGCTCCCCAGGCGCCGCGCCCCTGCCCGTGCAGGTGGCGGCCGGCATCCGCGACTTCGTCGCCCTTGGCTCCCTGCTCCCGGGCGAGGCGGTGCCGTCGACGCGCGCGGCCGCCGTCGCCCTGGGCGTCTCGCGCGGCACCGTGGCGGCTGCCTACGATCAACTCGTCGCCGAGGAATACCTCGTGGCCCGCGACCGTTCCGGCACCGTCGTCAACCCGGACCTGCGCTCGGTTTCGGCCCCCACCGTGAGCAACTGGATGGGGTCGTCGCCCCGACACGCGGGAAAACGGGCCGCGATCAACCGTGACCCCATCCACTTGCTCACGGCCTCCGACGGCGGGGCCTGGCCCGACGACGCGGCCTGGCGCAGCGCTTGGCGGCGGGCAGTGACGGACGAGCCGGTCCCCGCGCTGGCCGAGGCGGTGGCCGAACACCTGCGCCACATGCGCGGGGTGGTGGTGGAGGCGGACCGCATCACGGTGACCTCCGGTGCGCGCTCCGGGCTGTCGTTGCTGCTCGCCGTGGCGGCGCGACGGGCGGGCAGGCGCCCGAGGGTCGCCGTCGAATCCCCCGGCTTCCCGGGTCTGCGGCGGCTGCTGGAACATTCGGACGTGGACACCGCGGCGCTGCCCGTCGGCGCGGCGGGCCCGCACCTGGAGGCACTGAGCCGCGCCCACCGCCGCTCCCCCATCGACCTGGCCATCGTCACACCCAATCACCAGTACCCCGACGGCGGCGCGCTGTCCGCACGCCACCGGCAGGCCATGATCACCTGGGCGCGCGACGAGGGCGTGGTGTTGGTGGAGGACGACTTCGACTCCGAACGCCGCCACCTGGGCCCGCCGCTGCCCACGCTGTGGAGCCTGGACCCCACCGTCGTGGCCCACTTGGGCACGTTCGCGGCGGTCATCGGGCGGGGAGTGGGCACCGGCTACCTGCTGGCCCCGCCGTCGTGGCATGCCGAGATCGTCGGCGCGGCCGACGCGACGGGCGCCGCTCCCCCGCTGTTGCTGCAACGCGCCGTCGCCGCCTACCTGGCCGACGGCGGCCTACGCCGGCGGCTGGCCCGGGCCCGCCGTCGCGCCTCCTCGACGGACCGCGAACTCACGTTCCGCTGAAGGCCGCGCTCAGTCGACGATCTGGAACTGGACGCCCTGATCGTCCTCCACGGTGGCCACCCGCCCGTTGGGAGACTCCATCGGCCCGTCGACGAGCCGCCCGCCCAGTTCCTGGATCCTGCCGATCGCCTCGTCGGTATCCGCCACCGAGAAATAGACGCGCCAATAGGACACGGGCACCTTGGAGGGGATGAACTCCGAGGCGTCGCACAGGCCGGCCACCGCGTCGTCGCCCTGCCCGTTGGTGGAGTACCGCCACTCCATCCCCTGGTCACCCACGGGCTGCACGTCCCACTGGAAGACGTCGCGGTAGAACGTCAGGGCCTCGTCGTAGTTGCCGGTCATGAGTTCGAACCAGACGGGGGCGCCCGGCTTGTCCTTCGCCTGGATGGCCACGGTGTCGCTCTGCCAGGCACCGAGGGCGGCCCCGGTGGAGTCGCTGAGGAACGCCATCGTGCCCTGCCCGGGGATCTCCATGGGCTCGACGTGGATCTCGCCGCCCGCCTGCCTGGCCCGCTCCGTCATGGCGCGGATGTCGTCTGAGCGGAGGTAGACGCACCAGGTGGGGATGCCCATGTCGGGCTGCTGCACCATGGCGCCGCCGACGACCTCGTCACCGCGCATGATCATGTGGTAATTGCCGTACTCCTCGCCGGAGTTGTCGAACCGCCAGCCGAACAGGCTGCCGTAGAAGGCCTGCGCCTTGGGGAGGTCCTGCGCGTAGAGCTCGACCCAGATGGGCGCGCCCTTGAGAGTGGTGTCGGTCATCGTTGGCCCTTCTCATCGTGAGCCCGGTGGCTCACTGAGCAGCCTAAGCCGACGGGTGGGGCAGGTCCATAGCCTTCGTCACCCGGCTGGTGCGTGCCGTTCGATGAGGATGCGGCGGCCCTCGAACGCCCTGCTCAGCGTTGCCTGGTCCGCGTATTCCAGGTCTCCGCCGACGGGCAGGCCGGACGCCGGCCTGGTCACGCGGACACCGAAATCATTGAGCATGCGGCTCAGGTACGACGCGGTGGCCTCACCCTGGGTGTCGGGATCCGTGGCGAGGATGACCTCCTGCACCTCGCCGTCGGCGAGGCGCTGGAACAACTCGCGGGTGTGGAGGTCTGCCGGGCCGCGGCCCTCGATGGGCGAGATGGATCCGCCCAGCACGTGGTAGAGCCCCCGGAACTCGTTGGTGCGCTCGATGGCCACCACGTCCTTGGATTCCTCCACGACGCACAACTGCGAGCGGTCGCGCCGGGGATCGCGGCAGATGCGGCAGCGCTCCTCCTGCGAAACGTTGAAACACACCTCGCAGAAGCGGGCGAGCTGCTTGACCCTCCGGAGCGTGTCGGCAAGCGCGTAGACGTCCTCCTCAGGTGCATCGAGGAGGTGGAACGCGATGCGCTGCGCGCTGCGCGGACCGATGCCCGGCAGCCGGCTCAGCTCATCGATCAGTTCCTGGATTGCGCCTTCGTACACTCAGCCCCCGAAGCCCGGCATGCCGGGCATGGTGGGGAGTTCGGGAAGCGTGGCGGCCGTGGCGGCGTCCACCTCTGCCCTGGCGGAGCGGAACGCGGCCACGATGAGGGCCTGCAGCGTCTCGATGTCGTCGGGATCCACCGCGGCGGGCTGGATCTCGACCTCCTGCATGTCGCCCTTGCCGCTCAGGGTGACGCTGACGAGCCCGCCGCCGGCGGTGCCGGTGAACGACTGGTTGCCCAGTTCCTCCTGCGCCGCCTGCAGGTCTGTCTGCAGCTTCTGCGCCTGCTGCATCAGCGCGTTGATGTCAAAGTCACCAAACATGTGTCACTCCTGAGTGGGGGTCGGTTACAAGCATAGAAGCCCTGCCGGATGGCCGGGATCAGTCGTCGTCGGCATCCCGCACCGAGATGACCTCGGCGCCGAACGCAGTGCTGAGCAGTTCCTCAGCGTTGTGGCCCGCGTCGAGCACCGCGTCGTCCGCCGACACCTGCTCCGACGGCGGGGGCGGCTCCATGCGGTCGCGCTCCTGCGGCTCCGGGTGCGGATCAGGCTCCACCGGGGCGACGGGTGCGCCCTGGGGCCGCTGCGCCGGGCGGGCATCCTGCTCGCCGCTGGCCAGCACCGACTGGATGCGCAGCTCGACGCCGATCACCTCGATGAGCGCGTCCGCCAGCACATCGGCGCTGCCGCCGGAACCGAAGTTCTCCCGGGGGCCGGGCGCATCGAAGCCGAGCACGAGGGCGCCGTCGGTGATGTCGACCACCTGGGCGTGGTTGCTGAGCAGCATGAACGTGAACCGACGGCGGCGCTTGACCTCGTCGAGCACGTTGGGCCAGACCCGCCGCAGCTCGGCAGCGGTGAGTTGTCCCTGGGAAGCGGGGCGCCGCTGCTGCACGGCAGGCTCCGGGGCGGCCTCCGGCTGCGGGGCGGGCCGCTGCTCAGGAGCCGGGCGCTGCTCGGGGGCCGGGCGCTGCTCGGGGGCCGGGCGCTGCTCGGGGGCCGGGCGCTGCTCGGCCGCGGGACGTTGGGCTGGAGCGGGACGTTGGGCGGGCTGCTCGGGCGTGGGCCGCTGCTGTTCAGAGACCGCCGCGTCCTCGGCGGGTGCGGGCGCCGGTGCTGGGCGCTGCCGCTCATGCTCCGCCGCGCGCGGCCGCTCGGGCTGGCGCGGGCGGGCCGCACCGGTGTCCTGCCAGTCTTCGACGGGGGCTGCCTCGCCGCTGCCCATCATTCCGACGCGGCGCTCGAGCCTGTCCATCCGGGCGTGCAGGCCGCGTTCGTCGGCGTCCGCACCGGGCAGCAGGACGCGGGCGCACATCAACTCCAAGTGGAGCCGGGGCGCCGTCGTGCCGCGCATCTCCGTGAGGCCGGTGGCGATCACTTCTGCGGCGCGCGTCAGCTCGCCCGAGCCCATCCCCGCCACCTGCGTGGCGAGGCGCTGCGCCTGATCTGCCGCCACTTCGAGCAGGCCGTTGGTGGCGGCCTCCGGCACGGCGGCGAGGATCACCAGGTCACGGAGCCGGCGCAGCAGGTCTTCGGCGAAGCGCCGGGGGTCCTGGCCCACCTCGATGACCTTGTCGATGGTGTGGAAGACACCTGCGGAATCGCCGGCGGCGAAGGCGTCCATGATGTCGTCGAGCAGCGCATCCGGCGTGTAGCCCAGGAGCGCGGCGGCCTGCGAGTAGCTGACGCCCTCCTCGTTGGCCCCGCCGAGCAACTGGTCCAGCACCGACAGCGAATCGCGTACCGAACCGGCGCCTGCGCGCACCACGAGCGGGAGCGCGGTGCGGTCCACCGCCACGCCCTCGGCGTCACAGATGCTGGCCAGGTAGTCACTCAGCACCTTCGGCGGCACCAGCCGGAACGGGTAGTGGTGCGTGCGGGAGCGGATGGTGCCGATGACCTTCTCCGGCTCCGTCGTGGCGAAGATGAACTTGGCGTGCGGCGGCGGCTCCTCCACGAGCTTGAGCAGCGCGTTGAAGCCCGCCGTCGTGACCATGTGGGCCTCGTCGACGATGTAGATCTTGTAGCGGCTGGCCACAGGCGCGAAGTAGGCGCGCTCGCGCAGGTCACGTGCGTCGTCGACGCCACCGTGCGAGGCCGCGTCGATCTCGATCACGTCGATGGACCCGGGGCCACCCCGGGCGAGGTCCACGCAGGACCGGCAGATCCCGCACGGGGTGTCCGTGGGGCCCTCCACGCAGTTGAGGCAGCGCGCCAGGATGCGCGCCGAGGTGGTCTTGCCGCAGCCTCGGGGGCCGGAGAACAGGTAGGCGTGGTTGACGCGGTTGTTCTTCAGGGCGCGTTGCAGGGGGACGGTGACGTGCTCCTGGCCGATCACGTCAGCGAACGAATCCGGACGGTAGCGGCGGTAGAGCGCCAGCGGCGCCGCGGGAGCCTCGATGCGCGGGCTGTGGTCGAGCTTCGACGGCGGCACGTGCGTCACGGCCGGCAGCTCAGGCTCCTCGTCCGGCTCCACCTCCGCGAAGAGGCTGGGGCCCGTCTGCTCAGGGATGGCACCGGGCGCCGGCTCATCGTCGAACAGGCTGGGCCCGTCCATGGGCTCGAAGCCGGGACCCTCATCAGCGATGGGGGCGTACTCGTCTTCTTCGATGTACTCGTCGTCCACGATTCCCACCCTATTGCAGCCTCCGGACATTCACCGGGCAAAGAAAAAGGGCCCCTCGCGCACCCGGAAGAGCTCACTTACCCTTGCTGCCTTCCGACCCTGGGGGAGTTGGGCGAGTTACCGCCGCGCGAGGAACCTTGGATCACTCTACCCCATCCTGATCGGCGCTTCACTTCGGCGGTTTCCCCCGAATCCAGATGTGGGGCGGTCCGGTGCCCCGAATCTGGATTTGGGGCCTTCCCCGCGCGGCGGCCCGACGCCCCGGATCTGGATTCGGGCCGGTCCGGTGCCCCGAATCTGGATTTGGGGTCTTTCCGGCGGCGGTGGCAGGGTGGCGGGATGGTCAGCAGTCTCGATCCCGCGCTCGCCGAAGTGTGGCGCGGCCCGTACCTCGAAGCGATCCACCACGGGGCGGTCGCCATCACCGGCCCCGACGGCGTGCGCCTCGCGCTGGGGGACGCCTCCACCCCGTTCCTCGCCCGCTCAGCGATCAAACCCATCCAAGCCGTGGCCATGCTGCGCCACGGGCTCGACGTCGAAGGCTCCGAGCTCGCGCTCGCGGGCGCCTCGCATGACGGCGAGCCCATCCATGTCGACGGCGCCCACCGCGTCCTCGAGGGCGCCGGCCTCTCCCCCGCGCACCTGCAGACCACGCTCGCCTTCCCCTCCCGCGTCCCCCTCGACGCCTGGCTCGCACAGGGCAGGGGCGCGGAGGCGATCGCCCACAACTGCTCCGGGAAACACTCGGCCATGTTGCGCACCTGCGTGCGCGCCGGCTGGCCCACCGACACGTACCGGAACCCGGACCATCCCCTCCAGGTGGCCATCCGCGAGGAGTTGGCGGTCCAGACCGGTGCGCCGGTGGGCGACCCCGTCGTCGACGGTTGCGGCGCCCCCGCCTTCCCCACCAGCCTCACCGGGCTGGCGCGCGCCTTCGGGAAGCTCGCCGGCGCGACGGATGGCCCCGAGCGGCGGCTGGCAGACGCTTTCCGCGCCCACCCCGAGTTCGCGTCGGGCACCCGGCGCGACGAGGTCGTCTACCACCGTGAGGTCCCCGGCCTCATCTGCAAGGCCGGCGCAGAGGGCACCCTGGCGCTCGGCCTGCCCGACGGCACGGGAATCGCCATCAAGATCACCGACGGTCGCCACCGCGGCACCGTGCCCGTGGCGGTCGCGGTCCTGAAGGCGCTCGGCCACACGACGGCGGCCCTCGAAGCGCTCGACCCCGAGCCCGTGCTGGGCCACGGCGACAAGGTGGGCCACCTCGCGCCGTCGCAGCAGTTGCTGGCAGCGCTGGCGGAACTCGACGCCTGACCCGGTGCGGCGCCGGAGGCACCTGGCACTTAAGATTCTCCCCGGCCCCCTGTCACCTAGCCCCCGAAGGCTGCCCATGAACGCCGTCGTGCTGTCCGTCCTCGTGATGCTGATCCTGTCGGTACTGCGCGTCCATGTGGTCCTGGCGCTGTTCCTCGGCGCACTCATCGGCGGCCTGACCGCCGGGTTGGGCCTCGAGGCGACGATGGTGGCCTTCCAGGACGGCCTCGCCGGCGGCGCGAAGATCGCGCTGAGCTACGCGCTGCTGGGCGCGTTCGCCATGGCCGTGGCGCACTCCGGCCTGCCACAGCTGCTCGCGAACTGGTTCATCGCCAAGCTCGACAGCGCCGACATGTCCACCTCACAGAAGGTGGTTGCCTGGGCAAAGTGGGGCATGCTCACCGGCGTGCTGGCGATGGCGGTCATGAGCCAGAACCTGATCCCCGTGCACATCGCGTTCATCCCGCTGCTGATCCCCCCGCTCCTGGTGGTCATGAACCGGCTGCGGCTCGACCGCCGCGCCATGGCGTGCGTGCTGACGTTCGGTCTGGTCACCACCTACATGTTCCTGCCCATCGGCTTCGGCAAGATCTTCCTGTACGACATCCTCTACGGCAACATCAACAAGTCCGGCCTCGACGTGAGCGACGTGCCGGTCATGCAGGCCATGTGGATCCCGGCGCTCGGCATGGTCATCGGCCTGGCCCTCGCCGTCGGCGTCACCTACCGCAGGCCGCGGGCCTACGACACGACCGCCGTCGTGGACGTGGAGGCGCCGAAGGTGATCGACAAGAAGAAGGTCTTCATCGCGCTGGTGGCGATCGTCGCCTGCTTCGCCATCCAGACCTGGCTGACGCTGATCGACTCGGCCGCGGACTCGCTGCTCGTTGGGGCGCTGGTGGGTCTCTGCATCTTCGTGGTCACCGGCGCCGTGAAGTTCACCGACGCCGAGCATGTGTTCACCGGAGGCATGAAGATGATGGCTCTCATCGGTTTCATCATGATCTCGGCGCAGGGCTTCGCGGCCGTCATGCAGGCCACGGGCGAGATCGGCCCGCTCGTCGAGGGCACCTCGGAGCTCTTCGGCGACAACCGCGGCATGGCCGCGTTCGCCATGCTGTTCGTCGGCCTGCTCGTGACCATGGGCATCGGCAGCTCGTTCTCGACGCTGCCCATCATCGCCGCCATCTATGTGCCGCTCTGCCTGGCGTTGGGCTTCTCACCGCTGGCGACCGTCTCGATCATCGGCACCGCTGGCGCCCTCGGAGACGCCGGCTCGCCCGCGTCGGACTCGACGCTGGGCCCCACGGCCGGCCTCAACGCCGACGGCCAGCACGACCACATCCGCGACACCGTCATCCCCACCTTCCTGCACTTCAACCTGCCACTCCTGGCCGCCGGCTGGGTCGCGGCGATGGTGCTCTGACGCTCGGGCGGAAAATCCTCCGCCGGCTCTGCAACCTTCTGGCCGGCCACCGCGTAGTAGTCGATGAAAGCCCTGGCCGCCCGGGGTTAGGAAATGACCGCGGCGCCGTTTACGATTGGCAACGATGTTTGCCTGGGAGGAAGCTCGAAATGCGTAAGAAGCTGTTGGGGGTCGCAGTCGCTGCCTTGGCGATGACACTGGTCGCACCGTTCGCGACCGCTGAAGAAATCAACCCCACCCCGCCGGGGGAACTGCCACCGCTGGCGGCCTCCCCCACACCCACACCCACACCCACACCCACCCCGACGCCGACGCCCGCGGTGCAGCCGAAGCTGACACCCGAGCAGGCCGTCTACGTCACCCCGGGCTACCACCTGGTGGCCGGCCGCTACTGGTACACCCAGTGCGAGATGTACTCCTCGACGACAGTGCGGTGCCGCACCAGCATCTACGCCTCCACGGTCTTCCAGAAGGACGGCCAGTGGTTCACGCAGAACGCGTGGGTGTTCAACAACCTGACGTACCTGCCGTCGCCGCGCTCCGTGTGGGCCAACAACCCGTTGGGCAGCACCGGCGAGTGGACCGCCACGGACGGCCGCAAGTGGCGCTCCGAGTGCGACACCGCAGCCACCGGCCGCGGTGCCTGCCGCAGCTACGCCGTCGCCACCACCGCGTCGGTGGCCACCGGCCAGGTGACGCAGAAGACAGACTGGGTGTTCAACGGCATCGTCAAGTTCGACAGCCAGTACAGCCCGTGGGTCAAGAGCATCCCCGCCAGCAACCCGCGCCCGGCCGGCGTGCCGTACCCCACCGCCCCGGTGCCCGTCGTCACGCAGCCGCTCGTGCAGTCCGGCTTCCGGCTGGACCAGCGCTGCATGACCGGCCGCGCGTTCTGCGTCTCGAAGGACCAGAACAAGATGGCCTGGGTGATCAACGGCAAGGTGCAGACCATCGTCGACGTGCGCTTCGGCAGGACCGCCACTCCCACCCGCAACGGCGCCTTCAAGATCGGCTGGAAGTCGCGTGACCACTTCTCCAGCATCTACAAGGTGGACATGCCGTTCGCGCTCTTCTTCGACGGCGGCATCGCCATCCACTACTCCGCCAACTTCGCCCGCGTGGGCTACAGCGGCGGCTCCGGTGGGTGCGTCAACGTGCGTGACTACGCTCAAATGGAGCGCTTCTTCAACATCGCCCGCGTGGGCGACAAGGTGATCGTCTACAACTGATCCACCCTCCCCCAGGCACTTCGACGGCGCGCCCACCCGGGCGCGCCGTCGCTGCTTTCCGGCCGGATTTGAGGCTGGGCGCGCAACTCCGGTAAGTTTCTCCCTGGAGGATTCGCCTAGAGGCCTATGGCGCTCGCTTGGAAAGCGGGTTGGGTTAACGCCCTCACGAGTTCGAATCTCGTATCCTCCGCCATCAGACCCCCGTCCGGGCTTCCCGGGCGGGGGTCTTGGAGTTCCCGCCTACGCGCTGGTCACCGAATGACCTCGAAGTTTGGCAAGCTGGGCCCATGGACGGCCTCCTGGATGACGACTTCGACCCGCTCGCGCCGGTCCACGTCGCAGACCCCTCGAACGAGGTGGGAGAGGAGGAGGCCGCCAACTCCATCGCAGACCCCCAGCGGATCGTGCGGCTGTGGTTCGAGGACGGCCGCCTGACCAGGGTTTCGGTCTCCCCCATCTGGCACCGCAAACTGGGCGAACACCGCACCCTCGGCAGCGCGTTCGCGGCGGC
Organism: Tessaracoccus zhenghani; assembly: GCF_055326325.1. NCBI lineage: Bacteria > Bacillati > Actinomycetota > Actinomycetes > Propionibacteriales > Propionibacteriaceae > Tessaracoccus > Tessaracoccus zhenghani. The sequence goes on from NZ_JBUZNQ010000001.1 coordinate 645,536, forward strand.
GCTGGCCGCCGCGCGGATCCGCATCGCGGAGCCGGAGGAACTGCCGGAGCCGGATCTCGACGGCGTGGACTTCTCCGGTCTGTGGCGCTTCGGCCCGGATCCTTTCACCACGTTCCAGTTGGCGTTGGAGAACGTCAACCAGCGCTGGCAGGCGGCGGCCCAGCGGCACCTCGAGCACCCGCCCGCTGCGTCGGAACCGGTGAGCGTGGTCCAGGAGGGCGCCTTGGGGGTGCGGCTTGACGAACAGGGCCACCTGGTGGCCGTCGAGTTCGACGAGGACTGGCTGGACGAGGCGGACGTCCGCGAGATCAACGACGGTGTGTTGAGACTCGCCCAGCAGGCCTACGCCCGCTACGTTGCCCCCTCAGACGCCGCCGGCGAACTGGCCGCCATCACGCGCGAGCATGAGATTCTGATGGCCGGCCTCCGCCGGATGGTGACCGGAAGGGATCCAGCATGACGAGCAACGAAGAGCTCTGGGACCAACTCACGTTCCGCGTGACCCGCTCCCAGGTGGGCGGCGTCCGCGCTGAGGACGACGACCTCCTCGCCACGGCAGACCTTCTCGAGGCGACGATCAATCCCCACCGCGGGGCCCAGGCCGGCATGGGCGGCGGCGGCTCCCCCGGGATGATGCCTCCCATGATGATGGGCGGCGCCGGCGGCGCGGCCGGTGGTGCCGCCGCCCCCGCAGGCGGCCTCGGCGCCGGCGGGCGGCTGGCGGACCCGGCTGCCGGCCCGCTGTCCGTCCCCGCGTCAGCACCGGCGGCAGCGGGCGTCCCCGGCGACGCCACGGCCCTCCCGCGCCAGAGCGGCGGAGCGGGCGGCGGCACCGGTGCCGGCGGTATTGCCGGCGGCGCAGGGCCCGCTCCCCTCGCAAGCGGCGGCGGCCCCGGTGTCGAACCCGCGGCGGCAGCGGAGGTTGCGCCCCCCGTCGAGCAGGCCAGCGAGGTGGCGGGGCTGGCGATGGTGGCCGGTGAGACCGCAACTCTCGGGCGTGCGGTGGCGGTGGCGCCGGCGTCGGAACCGCTGGACGGGTTCGAGGCAGACCCCACGCAGTTGCACGGGCTGGGAGAGCGCTGGTCAGGGCTTGCCGAGCAGGTCGCCGGATTGTCGCGGCATCCCGAGGCGGGTATGGGGCTGTTCGATGACGCCCAGCAGGCGCAGCACTCCCTCAGCCAACAGCTGGACTCATGGCGCACCGGCGCCGTGGAGGAGTTCGAGGCGATGGCCGAGCGGCTGCACGTGACGGCGGCCCGGTACGGCCGCGTCGACGATGAGGGAGTCGCCGAACTGCGCCGCACGGAAGGGCTGGACGCATGACCACCCGGACGCTCGTGATCAGGCTGGCACAGGTGCAGGCAAGTCTGCTGCGCCAGCAGGACGCCAACGCCACCGCCCCGAAGGCGGACTTCGACGCCGTGCGCGACGCCACCTGGGGGCTGCAACGCTCGGCTCAACGGGTGCTGGACGCGGATCTGAGGCAGAGCCGCGAGGCCGTCGCGGAGATCGCCCGTCAGCACCCGGAGATGCAGACGATCATCGGCTACCTCGTGGCAGACGGCGAACGAGCCGCCAGGGCGGATCTCGAGGAGGCGGTGGGCGAGCTGCGCAGTGCAGTGAACAGCCGGCTGAACCCCCATTCCCCCGTCCCCACCCGGCTGGAGACGCAGCAGGGTGAGGTGCTGGCGCAGGCGGACCACCTCGACGAGGCCCTCCGCACCGCCCAGGAGCTGCAGGAGTGCGGCACCTGGCAGGGCGAGGCCGCCCAGGCGTACCGCACGTCGGCGGACACGCAGGCCAACGCGCTGCAGGAGTACGCGGCGGTAACGCGCGCGTCGGCGGCGTACCTCGGGCAGGCCGCGCTCCTGCACCGCGCCACCTTCTTCCTCTGCGCGGAGTCCCTGAAGGCCGCCGCCGCCCAGGTCGACGTGCTGGTCGCCGGGGATGCGGGGCACCTGTTCGCCCGCACGCGCCGGGCGATCGCGGAGGTGAACCGGGCCACCTCCCAGCTGGGCCGCGACCTCGACGGGGCCCTGCACGGCACCCCCGCACTGGATCTCGCCCGGGGACTGGAGGACCTGGTGCGGGGCGCCGAGCTCCTCAAGGGCAACTGGCCGCAGGGCGGCGAACCGCCGAAGTGACGCTGCACTCCATCGCGTGCCACGACCGCGACTTCACCCAGTGGCGCGGCGGCGCGGACCACGCCCTGATCTGGGCCGTGCTGGCTGACGTCGACGACGTGCGCGCCGCCGTCGACTCCGCCCGCGCCCACTGGGCCGACGTGCTGCTGCCGCGCTATGACCGCCAGCCCCACATCACCGTCGGCTACGGCGGGCCGGTGCCGAAGCCCGGCGCCACCCCGGAGGATGAGCCGTACACCCCCGAGCGGATCGACGCGGACCGGGCCGCGGTCGAGGCGTTGGGCCTGGCGCCGTTCGAGGTGCGGATCGGCGGCTGGGACACGTTCCAGATGGTGCCGTACCTGCGCGCGGAGGCCCCCGAACTGCAGACCGTGGCCGGGGCGCTCCGGGAGGACCGACGGCGGCCGTACGTGCCGCACGTGACCATCGGGCTGTACGCGGTGTCGGCGCCGCTGAGCGAGTTGGCCGGGCGGGCCGCCGGGTGGGAGTCGCCGTCGATCGCGCTGCCCGTGACCCGGCTCAGCCTCCTGCGGTACGACGCGGCGGACGTGGCAGGGCCGCTGACGGAGGTGGACGCGATCGACCTCACGCGGCCAGTGCGAACGCCACGAGGAACACCGTCTGGATGACCTCGATCAGCGAGCCGAAGGTGTCGCCCGTCCAGCCCCCCAGCCGGGTCAGGAGGTGCCGGCCCCAGAGCGCGCCGACGAGAGCCGCGGCCGCCAGGCCGATCGCTGCGGCGAGCAGCGTCTGGTAGCCGCCGGCCCACCAGGCACCACCGAGGACGACGCCGGCGACGGCGACCAGGGTGATCGCCGCGGTCCTGAACTTCGTGACGCCCACGAAGAGCGCCCCGAAACCCTGCTGCCGGGCCGAGAGTTTCGAGACGCTCGCCACGGTGATGCCCAGCCGACCCGCGGCGGCCGCGGCCGCCAGCGCCACCCCGCCCAGCAAGGGAGTGGGCATGGAGGCGAGCGCGGCAGCGTCGATCAGCAGCACGAGGACGAGGGTGGCCACCCCCATCGGCCCGATGTCGGAGCGGCGCATGATCACCAGCGCCTCCGCCGGTGGGCGGCGGGAGCCGAGACCGTCGGCGGTGTCAGCCACCCCGTCGAGGTGCATCGCGCCGGTGACCCCGGCGAGGAGCGCAAGGCCGAGCATGGCCCCCAGGAACGGGCCGGCGAGGTGCCAGGCGCCGAACACGACCGCTCCCCCAGCGGCGCCGATCAGCAGCCCCAGCCAGGGGAAGGCGGCCATGGCGCGGGCAGCGAGCCTGCGGTCCACCTCGAACGCGCGCACGGGGATGATGGTGAACAGCCCGGTGGCCGCGCCGAGCGGATTCATGCCCACCGCTTCGCGATGCCGGCCACGCAGAACCAGACCTCGTCGACGGCCGTCGCAAGGCTGGCGTTGAGGCGACCCAACTCGTCGCGGTAGAGGCGACCGGAGGCGGTGGCGGGCACCACGCCCAGACCCACCTCGTTGCTGACGAGGATGACGCTGCGGCGGGTGGAGCGCACCGCCTCGACGAGGGACTGTGTCCGGGCCGCGACGGTGTCGCGCCAGCCGGGTGCGTCGTCCCAGGCCCCGGCCTCGAGGAGGACGCGGTCGAACCAGACGGCGACGCAGTCCACCAGGACGGGCGCCTCGTCGTCGGCCGCGAGGACGGCGCCGATGTCGAGGGTCTCCGTGGTGCGCCAGGTGCCGGGCCTGCGCTCACGGTGGAGGGCCACGCGGTGCGCCCACTCGGTGTCGCCGTCGCGCAGCTCGGAGGTCGCCACGTACTCCACGTCTGCGACTCCCGCGAACTGGGCCTCGGCCCAGGTCGACTTGCCCGATCGGGCCCCACCCAGCACCAATGCGGTGCCACCACCTGTGAACTGCATCAGCCCTCCGAGACGCCTGCGCTGGCGAAGGTCGCCATCTCGCTCAGGATACGGGCGGCCGCCTGGACCATGGGCAGGGCGACGGCGGCGCCGGACCCTTCGCCGAGGCGGAGGCCGAGGTCGACGAGCGGGCGGAGCCCGAGGTGCGTGACGGCGGCCCGGATGCCCGGCTCTGCGCCGGCGTGGCCGGAGACGAGGTAGCCGCGCACGTCGTCGTTGAAGGCGACCGCGACGCACGCCGCGGAGCACGCGATGACACCGTCGAGGATGACCGGCACCCGGCGCGAGGCGGCGCCCAGGATGAACCCTGCGATGGCGGCCTGCTCGAGCCCGCCGATGGCGGCGACGGTGCCCAGCGCGTCAGTGGAGTCGGGGCGGTGGAGCGCGATGCCGCGCTCGATGACGTCCACCTTGCGGTTCAGCATCTCGTCGTCGGCGCCTGCACCGCGGCCGGTGACAGTGGCGGCGCCGGTGCCGGTGAACACGGAGATCAGAGCGCTCGACGGCGTGGTGTTGCCGATGCCCATCTCGCCGGTGAGCAGGCACTTCGCCCCGCCGTCGATGGCCTCGAGGGCTGTCTCGATGCCCACCTCGACCGCGGCGCGGGCCTCGTGAAGCGTCATGGCGGGTCCCTCCGTGAAGTCGGCGGTGCCGGGGCGCACGCGGCGGTTCCGGATGGCGGGGTGCTCGGGCGCATCGTTGGCGACGCCGACGTTGGTGACCCAGACGGTGGCCCCGGCCTGGCGGGCGAGGGCGTTGATGGCCGCGCCGCCGGCTCCTATGTTGAGCATCATCTGCACCGTGACCTCCTGGGGCCAGGGGCTGACACCCTGCGCGCAGACACCGTGGTCGCCGGCGAAGAGGCCGATCACGGCGGGCTCCGGGACGGGGGGCGGGCAGACGCCGGCGATGGCGGCCAGCCGGTTGCCCACCGTCTCCAGATGGCCGAGGCTGCCGGGCGGCTTGGTCAGCTGGTTCTGGCGTTCCTCAGCGGCGGCCAACGCCTCCGCGGAGACGGGCTGGATGGCGGCGAGTGTGGTGTCGAGCAGCGACATGGGTTTCCTTCGGGTTGGATGGTGGGGTGATCTTGATTCTGGGCGGCACCGCGGAGGGGCGCCGGTTGGCGGCCGCGCTAGGAGGCGGGGCCGTGCTCTCGTTGGCCGGACGGACGGAGGACCCCTTGACGGTGGGCGACACCCGGCGCGGCGGCTTCGGCGGCGCCGAGGGCTTGGTGTCGTACCTGCGGGAGCACCGCGTGGAGGCGGTGCTGGATGCGACGCATCCGTTCGCTGCCACCATGTCGGCCAACGCCGTGGCCGCCTGCGCCCGGGCAGGGGTGCCGCTGCTGCGTGTGGTGCGGCCCGGCTGGGGCGGGCACCCCCTCGCAGCGACGTGGCGCTGGGTGGATTCGCACGCCGAGGCCGCGGCTGCGGCGGCCGAGGGCGAGCGGACGGTGCTGCTCACCGTGGGGCGGCAGCACACCGTCGACTACGTGCCGGCGCTGGCGGGGCATCGCGTGGTCTCGCGGGTGGCGGAGGCTCCCTCCCAGACCCTTCCGGCGGGCTGGGAGGTGCTGACCTGCCGCGGGCCGTTCACCGTTGACGGCGAGCGGGAGTTGTTCCGCCGGTACGGGATCGGCGTGGTGGTGACCAAGGACTCGGGAGGCGCGGCCACTGAGGCCAAACTGACCGTCGCCGAGGAGTACGGGGCCGAGGTGATCGTGCTGCGGCGGCCCGAGCTGCCGCGGGCCGACGAGGTGGCGAGCGTCGAGGACGCCTTGGCGTGGGTCCGTCACCGGCCCACCCCCACCTGACGCAGGGCGGCCACCAACTGCGCGTGCACGCCGGGTGTTCGAACGGCGAGGCGCAGCCAGGTGGGGCCGAGGCCGGGGAAAGTCTCCCCGCGCCGCACGGCGAAGCCTCGCTGAGCCAGCGCTCGACGTGGCCCCTCCACGAGCAATGGGATGGGGTCGTCGGAGGTTTGGGGTGTTTTCCTCGGCGTGTCGCGCCGTGACCCCATCCAATTGCTCACGGTGTCGACCAACACGAACGGGGCGGCCCCCGGCACAGGGCAGAGGCCGAGGTCCGTGAGGCGCATGACGAGGTCGCGACGATGGGCAGCGGCGTCCCGCGCGAGCCCGGCCGCCTCCGCCTGGGCGCGCGGGGTGAGGCAGGCGAGCGTGGCCCGGATGGCCGGGGTGGAGACGGACCACGGCGGCTGCTGGCGCTCGAGCGCCTCGATGAGGGCGGGGTCTCCGACGACGTAGCCCGCGCGGAGACCGGCCAGCGCCCAGGTCTTCGTCAAGGATCGCAGCACCAGCCGCCCGGGCATGCTGGGCGCGATGAGCGTTTCGGGTTCGCCGGGCACGGCGTCGAGGAAGGCCTCGTCCGCCACCAGCACCCCGGCGCGCAGCGCGGCCAGGTCAGCCGCGGAGTGCAGCACCGCCGTCGGGTTGGTGGGGTTGCCCACCACGATCAGGTCGGCCGGCGGCACGACGCCGGGGTCGAGTTGAAAGTCGCTCTCGGGGGTCAGTACGTGGCGCTGGGGTGTGCGGCCGGCGGCCAGCAGAGCGGCCTCGGGTTCGGTGAACTGCGGATGCACGATCAGGGAGGAGCCGGGGATGGCGCGGGCGATGAGGGTGAAGGCCTCGGCGGAGCCTGCCGTCGGGAGCACCATCGCGGGGTCGACGCCGTGGTGCTCCGCGATGGCCAGCCTGGCGGGTTCCGGGTCCGGGTAGGCGGCCCAGTCGGCGTCGCGCATGATGGCCTCCACCAGCCACGCCGGGGTGCGGGGCTGACGGACGTTGACGGCGAAGTCGATGAGCCCCGGCGCGAGATCCTTGTCGCCGTGGTGCCACAGGTCCGTCATGCGCCCACCGCCTCGGCGAAGCGGGCCGCGAGTTGCGGGTGGCCGGCCCAGTGGACGTGGAGGTAGGACGCGTGCAGCGTGGCGGTGGCAACGCCGTCGGGGTCCGGGAGCAGCCAGGCGGGACCGGCGGCTGGACGGTTGAGGAGCCGGGTGCGGTGGAACTCGTGGCCGGTGATCCCCTCCCCCGGGCGGCCCAGCAGCGAGGCGCGCTCCGTGGTGGCAGTGCGGTACCCGACGGTGAGCCGGGGTGCCATCGCCGCGTCCGCCTCGATCGCACCTGCCATGGGGACGCCGTCGAGGCTTCGGCAGAGGTACAGCAACCCGGCACATTCGGCGACCGTGGGGAGGCCTGAGCGGACGGAGTCGCGGATCTCCCCCATCAGGGTGGCATTGGCCGCCAACTCGGCGGCATACATCTCGGGGAAACCGCCACCGAGCCAGAGCCCGCGGGTCCCAGCAGGGAGGGAGTCGTCGAGGAGGGGGTCGAACTCGACGACGCGGCAACCCGCGGCGGCGAGCAACTCGTCGGTCTCGGGATAGCGGAAGGTGAACGCCCGGCCCCCCGCCACGGCGATGGTGGGCGTGCCCTCCACTCCGCAGCCCGGATCCGGGCGCCACGGCACCACGTCCAGGGGCGCTGCGGTCCTGGCCACCACCAGCACCGCGTCGAGGTCGACGTGCGCGGCCACGGCCTCGCCCATGGCGCTGATCTTCGCGTCGTCGCGCTCCGCCGCCGGCACCAGGCCGAGGTGCCGCGACGGCGCCTCGATCTCGAGGTTGCGCGGCAGCACGCCGAGCACCGGCAGGCCCACCTCCTCGACTGCGGCCCGGGCCTCCGTCGCGTGGCGGTCACTGCCCACCTGGTTGAGGATCACCCCCGCCACGCGGATTGCGGGGTCGAAGCGCGCCATCCCTAACGCCACCGCGCCGACGGTGCGCGAGGTGTGCCGGGCGTCGACCACCAGCACGACGGGGGCAGCGAGCAGCCTCGCGACATGGGCCGTCGACCCCTCACCCCTCGTGCCCAGTCGACCGTCGAAGAGGCCCATCACGCCCTCCACCACGGCGACATCGGCCCCCTCGGCCCCGTGCCTGAACAGCGGCGCGATCAACTGCTCGCCGCACAGCACCGGGTCCAGGTTGCGCCCGGGCCGCCCGGTGGCGAGGCCGTGGTAACCGGGGTCGATGTAGTCCGGCCCCACCTTGAACGGCGACACCGTCAGCCCGCGCGCCCGGAGGGCCGCCATCAGGCCCGTCGCGACGGTGGTCTTCCCGCTGCCCGACGACGGCGCGGCCACCACGATCCGGCTCACCATTCGATGCCCGCCTGCCCGCGCTGGCCCTGCGTGAAGGGATGCTTCACGGGCACCATCTCGGTGACGAGATCCGCAGCGTCGATGAGCGGCTGTGGGCACCGTCGGCCGGTGATGACCACGTGCTGCGTGCCCGGGCGCTCGTGGAGCACGGTGAGCACCTCGCCGAGGTCCACCCAGCCCCAGGCGATGGGGTAGGTGAACTCGTCCAGCAACCAGAAGCGGTGTCGCTCCTCGGCGATGCCTTCGCGGATCCGTGCCCATCCTTCGCGCGCCCCGGTCTCCGGGTCAGAGGCGGTGTGGGCCCGCGACCAGCTCCAGCCGGTGCCCATCCTCTCCCACGTGACGTCGCCGGGCAGCGCCGCGAACGCCGCCTGCTCCCCGGTGCGCCACTTGGCCGACTTCACGAACTGGTACACGCCCACGCTCCAGCCCTGTGCCCAGGCGCGCAGGGCCATGCCGACGGCGGCGGTGGTCTTGCCCTTCCCGTCGCCCGTGTGGACGGCGAGGACGGGCCGGTTGCGCAGTTCCTTCGTGCTCATCGCTGCAGCGCCCACGTCACGACGGTGCGCGCCGGGGTCCAGCCCAGCAGGCGACCGATCGGCTCGGCGTGCTCGACGCCGACCCTCGCCAGCGCGCCGCCCCACCGTCGATGGGCCGCGACGCACACCTCTTCGGCCTCCACGGTCACGCCGTGCACGACGATCCGGCCGCCCTCCGGCAGCCGGCCGATGGCCTGTTCCACCAGGGCGGGCGTCGCGCCGCCGCCGATGAACACGGCGTCGGGGTCCGGCAGCTCGGCGAGCCCGTCCTCGACGGCGCCCCGGACCAGCGTGTAGCTCCCGGCCGGCGCCAACCGCCGGGCGTTGGCCTCCGCCCGGTCAGCCCGCCGGTCGACCCGTTCCACAGCGACGCAGCGGCAGCCTTCCGCCGCGCGGCACCACTCGATGCCCACCGACCCGGCGCCGGCGCCCAGGTCCCACAACAGTTCACCCGGCATCGGCCGCAGGTGCGCGAGCGCGCCTGCGCGCAGCGTCCGCTTCGTGATCAGCCCGTCGTGCTCGAAGACCTCCTCCGGCAGGCCGGGGGTGCGGCCGAGGACGGTGCAGTGCGGGTCGTTGATCATCGTGCCTCCAGCAGAGCGGTGACGTCGTCGAGGTGTCTGGGGGTGCCGGCCAACCCTAGGCGGCCGGCGAGCTCCAGCGGCCACGGGCGGTGGAGCCGGGCGGCGGTCAGCAGCGCAGCGTCGTTCAGCAGCGACACCGGCCCCTGCCGCACCCGGCCGTCCACCACCACGGCGACCTCGTCGGCCCAGGCCAGCGCGAACGCCACATGGTGCGTGGCCAGCAGGATCCCGGCGTCGAGGCCGTCCAGGGCCGCGAGCAGTTCGTGGACGCCCTCGGGGTCGAGGCCCGCGGTGGGTTCGTCCAGCAACAGGTAGTCGGGCCGCATCGCGACGGCGCCCGCGAGCGCCACCCGCTTCCGCTCGCCGTAGCTGAGGCGATGCGTCGGCCGCGCGGCGAGGTGCGCGATGCCCAGTTGCCGCAGCGTCTCGTCCACCCGCACTGCGGCGTCGGTCTCGGACAGTCCCAGGTTGAGCGGCCCGAACGACACGTCCTGGCGCACGTCGGCGGAGAACAACTGGTCGTCGGGGTCCTGCAACACGAGCTGCACGCGGCGACGGTGGGCGCGCAGCCCGGCCCGCGACCGCTGCAGCGGCTGACCGTCGAGGAACACCCGGCCGGAGCGCAGTTCCAGGGCCCCGGCCAACGACTGCAACAGCGTGGTCTTCCCGGACCCGTTGGCGCCGAGCAGCGCCACCTTCCCGCGCCCCACCTGGACAGACGCGCCGGCCAGCACGGGACGTTCCGGGTAGGCGACCGTGATCTCCTCGGCAACCAGCATCACGCCACCGCCCAGACGGCGAGCCAGATGCCGACGACGAGCGCGGCGTCGCGCAGCACGCTCAACCCGGCAGCACCCGGGGCGGGCCGCAGGGTCGGCAGGTCCTCCTCGTAGCCGCGCAGCGCCAGGCCGTGCTGCAGGCGCGTGGCACGTTCCCAGGTGCGCAGCAGGACGGTGCCGGTGGCGTCGGCGGCGTAGCGCAGCCGGCGGGTGAACGGGGCGTCGGCGGCCAGCCTGGCCTGCTGCGCCTGCTGCAGGGCGACGGCGGTGCTCAGCAGTACGAACACCAGCCGGTACATCAGCTCGGCGATCTCCAGCAGCGGTGCCGGGATGCGCAACCCGCGACACCAGGCGAGCAGGTCCACCATGGTCGTGGTGGTGACCAGCAGCAGCAGGGCGAGCGTGCCGGCGACGCCGTGCGCCAGCACATCGAGCGCCCTGGCCCCGCCGTCGGGTGCCCACGAGAGCACGGCAGAGCCGCCCACCTGCACGGCGAGCGGAAGGACCCCCACGGCGATGAAGACCACCGGCGGCACCGTGACGAGCGCCACGAGGGAGGCCCGGATCCGCGCGGAACCCAGCATCAGCGCGACGGCGACCGCAGCCACCAGCGCGGACCCGGGCCAGGCCGGGGTCACCAGCGCCGTGAGGACCAGGGCGAGCGACAAGGCCACCCTGATGCCTACGGGACGCGCGCGCCACGGCGACCCCCAGGCCGCGTCGTCGACCGTCGCCAGGTGCGCCATCGCCCTACTCCTCCGTCGCGTCGGGAGGGACGCGACGACGGGTCAGGCGGCCCAGCAGGAACCCGAGAACGACTCCCCCGACGCCCGCCTGGATGGCGAAGAGTCCGGCCTCCACCTCCGGCCCGTAGCTGGCGGGCGAGAAGAGGGGCTCTGCCCAGGGCTCGGCGGGGAGCATCGCCCCCACCGTCGCATCCGTTCCCTCGAAAGTGGCGCCGTCGGGAGCGAAGACCACCGCGAGGAGGTAGCCCACCACCAGCGCGGCGATGAGGGCGATGGCGGTGACCAGTTCCCAGGTGCGGAACCTCCCCCTAGGCATGGGTGCCCTCGCTGAGCAGGCCCAGGCGCACCAGTTCGGGGCGCGCGGCGCGCGCCAGGAACCCGAAAACCAGGACGCCCAGCACGCCCTCTGCCGCGGCGAGGGGGATCTGCGTGAGCGCGAACACCGTGGCGAACTTGGTGAAGGCTGCAGCGAAGCCGCCCGCAGCGTCGGGGTACGCCAGCGCCAACTGCGCGGAGGTGACCAGGTACGCGGTGAGGTTGGCCACGAACATGGCGCAGCACACCGGCAGCCATGCCGGCGGGCGCAGGGCCCGGACGAGGCGGAAGGCGCCGTAGGCGGCCCACGGGCCGGCCACCGCGAAGGAGAAGACGTTGGCGCCGAGTGTGGTGAGGCCCCCGTGCGCCAACAGCAGCGCCTGGAACAGCAGCACCAGCGTGCCGATGAGCGCCATCACGGACGGGCCGAACACCGCGGCACCCAGCCCCGTACCGGTGGGATGCGACGATGAACCGGTCACCGACGGCAGCTTGAGCGCGCTCAGCACCAACGTGAAGGCACCGACGGCGGCGATGAGCAGTTTGTTCTCCGGGTGCTCGCGTGAACTCCGCACCACGGCGACGGCGCCGTGGATCACGAACGGTGCGGACGCTGCGAACCAGGCTGCGCAATGCAGCGGTGGCAGCATCCCCTCTGCGATGTGCATGGGGATTCCTTTCGGCCGGGATGTCGCGTCCCGGCGATCGGGTGGTGGGGATCCAGTTCCTGACTCTCCGCCCGGCTGGGCGGTTCACAGTGGCGCGACCGTGCCGGCTTGTTCCGGCTTCCTGGTCTCCTCACGGGGGGTTTTGTGTTGTGTCCCCATCCAACCAGACACCCGCCGGGAGGGTCGCCGGGGGGTGCACTACGGTGTCGGCGTGACCTACGACTACCTCACCGACGGCTCCGAGATCTACCGCGAAAGCTTCCGCATCATCCGGGAGGAAACCAACCTGGAACGGTTCCCCGATGACGTCAGCCGCGTCGTGGTGCGCATGGTGCACGCCAGCGCGGCCACCGACCTCGCCGACGACGTGGACTTCACGCCGGGGGTCGTGGCAGCGGCCAACGCCGCGCTGCTGGCCGGGGCGCCCATCTTCTGCGACTCGTCGATGGTGGCCACGGGCATCATCCGCTCGCGACTCCCGCGCGACAACGAGGTGATCTGCCACATCAAGGACCCGGCGCTGGCCCAACTGGCTGCTGACAAGGGCATGACCAAGACGATGGCCGCCATCGACCTGTGGCTGCCCCGCCTCGACGGCGCCGTCGTCGCCATTGGAAACGCCCCCACCGCGCTCTTCCGGCTGCTCGAGATGGTGGCAGAAACCGGGGTCCGGCCCGCCGCCGTGGTGGGCATCCCGGTGGGCTTCGTGGGCGCCGCGGAATCGAAGGCGGCGCTGGCCGACAACAGCCTCGGCCTGGAGTACCTGGTGGTGCACGGCCGACGCGGCGGCTCGGCGTTGACGGTGGCCGCGGTCAACGCGATCGCCAGCGTGGACGAGCTGACCAACACATCCCGGCAGGAGGGCTGATGGGCCGCGAGGTGGCGCTGATCGGCATCGGCGCGGGCGACCCGAACTGGCTCACGCTCGAAGCGGTCGCGGCGATCCGCGAACTCGACGTCCTGTTCGTGGTGGTCAAGGAGGACGAGTACGAGGAACCCGTCGCGTTCCGGCGTGACCTGGTGGCCCGGCACCGGGGATCTGATCTTCCCGGTTTGCGCGTGGTGGAGTTGACAGACCCGCCCCGGCCCTGGCGCAGCACGCCCGACTATCCCGCCGCTGTGACCCGGTGGCGACAGCAGCGCTTCGAGCAGTGGGGCGCCGCCATCGACGGGGCGCTCGGCGCCGACGAGACCGGCGGCTTCCTGGTGTGGGGCGACCCCAGCCTGTACGAGTCGACGCTGGCCATCGTCGAGCGGATCGCGGAAGCCGCCGTCGAACCGTTCTCCGTGCGCGTGCTCCCGGGGATCAGTTGCGTGCTGGCGCTGGCGGCGCGGCACCGCATCCCGCTCAACCGGCAGGGCAGGGCCGTGCAGATCAGCCCAGCACGGCTCCTGGCCGACGGGCTGCCCGACGGCGTGGACGACGTCGTCGTGATGCTCGACGGTAAGCAGACCTTCGCGACGATCGATCCCGCCGGCATCGACATCTACTGGGGGGCGTACCTGGGCACGCCGGATGAGATCCTTGTCAGCGGCCCGTTGGCCGACGTCCGGGAGGAGATCGCCCGGGTGCGGGCCGACGCCGCGACCCGCAAAGGATGGATGTTCGACACCTACCTGTTGCGGCGGGTGGGGCTCGACGCCTGAGCCTGCCGCCTGCAACTGGTCGAAGGACCCCGACGCCGACCGCGATGCCCACCCGCCCGTGATCGGCCACGTGACGACGAAAATTGTCAGAGGTCAGTGCTAGCACAAGTTGCCCCTGACAAGGCACTTTCCCTTGTTTTAGACCGTGCGTTCCCTTAGAATAGTTCACATGAGCGAAGCGCGCGAACTGATGCAGCAGGGCATCGCTGCGCTCTGGGACGCCGCAGGCTCACTCCGAACTGATTCACCGGCCGCGGAACGGTTGGCCCACATGGTGCACACCGTCACCGAGGCCGAGGCCCAACTGGCTGGTCTGCGTCTCCACCTCCTCCACGAAGCCCGCCTCTCCGCCGCCGACGCAGTCGTCAACGAGGTCCGCCAATCCGTGCGCACCACCACCGCGCAGGCCACCGCTTCGCTGAAACTGGCGCTGGATCTCGGGGAGCGTTTCCCGCTGATCGCCGCGGCGTTGAGCGACGGGGATATCTCCCTGGCGCAGGCCGAGGCCATCGTCTCAGGGCTACGGAAGCTACCCGGCAGGTTGACCCGCGCAGACCTGGTGGAGTGCCAGAAGTCGGTTCTTGAACACGTGGACACGCTGGGTCCCGCCGAGTTGCGGGAGTTGGCGTCGCGGCTGGTCGAGGTGATTGATCCTGACCTGGCGGAGGCTGACGACGCGAAGCGTCTGGCGGCCGAAGAGCGGACCGCGCGGCGGGGAAGGTTTCTGCGTCTATCGCCGGACCATCACGGCTCGATCCGGATCACCGGCCTGCTACCGGTGGCAGATGCCGCGTTGTTGGCCGCGCAACTGGAGGCGTCGATGCCGTCGGCCTCCTCCTACGCGGACGCGGGCGAGACGCCCGGGCCGGACGTGCGACGCGCCGACGCGCTGGTGCTGCTCGTCCAGGCCGCGGCCGCGTCCGGCGAGCTTCCGGCCCATGGCGGAGACAGGCCGCGGGTCCACATCACCATGCACCTCGACACCCTCACCACCGGGCTGGGAGCGGTCGGGCTGCCGGGCCTCGACGTCGACGGCCTCACCGCAGCCGAAGCCCGTCGCCTCTCCTGCGACGCGGGCGTGATCCCCATGGTGCTCGGCAGCGACTCCCAGCCGTTGGACGTCGGCCGCGAGCATCGGTTGTTCACCCCCGCCATCCGGGCCGCTCTGGTTCTCCGTGACGGAGGCTGCGCGTTCCCCCACTGCACCGCCACACCGGCCTCGTGTGAGGCGCACCACATCATCCCCTGGTGGGCAGGCGGTCAATCCTCACTCACCAACGGCGTTCTCCTCTGCCCACACCACCACCGGCTGGTCGAACCAGACCCTCAACAGTCAGCCGAATCACAATGGCAGGTCCACCTAGACCCGGTCACCGGGATGCCATGGTTCACCCCACCCAGACACATCGACCCCGCCCGCAGACCCAGGCAACACCGCAGGCACCTGCTGCGCGAACTCACCCCGTCAGCCAAGGCACCACCCTGCCCAGACGAGCCCGAGCCCCCTGACTTCAACCGGCTCGAGGAACTGATCGCCCGCACCGCGGCCGTCTGGCAATCCGCCGCCCGCTGAGGTGGGGCTGGCTCAGGACACGACGCTCAGGAGTCGGGGTCCGCGACGATGGCAACCACCGCGTCGCGGACCGCTCGGGACAGGCGCGGGTCCCGGTTGCCGATCACCGCGACCGTCAGCCCGTGGGCGTCCGCCGTTGCCGGCGTCCACGCGGTGCCGGCCCGTGCGTCGTCGGCCCGCACGCAGAACCGGTGGTGCGCCTCGGCCATCTGGGAGGCGGCGCGGTTCGCCGTCGGGTCATCGGTGGCGGCGAGGATGTACCAGGCGTCGCCCAGGTCGGAATCGAGGAACGCCCGCCGGATCCATTCGAACCGGCCCTCCTCAGCGAGCGCCCGCAGCGCGGGCGTCAGATGGGGCGCCACCACCCTCAGCCGCGCCCCGGCCTCCAGCAGCCGTGGCACGCGGCGCTCCGCGACCTTGCCGCCGCCCAGCACCAGCACGTCTCGGTTACGCAGCAACAGCCCCGCCAGATAGGTGGGCGACCCATGCGGCGGCGCCTCCGGCAGCATCTCCAGGTAGCGCTCCACCACCACGTCGGCCAGTTCCGCACACGCCCCGATCACGTCGGCCACCCGCACCTCGGCATCTGGATGGGCGGCGGCCCATTCGTCGGTCTGCCGCTGCGTCCAGGTGCTGAGCATGCCGGGGAACAGCCAGTGCCCCATCACCACGATGCGGCGTGCCCCCGCCGCGTACGAACGATCCAGGGCGGTGGGCAGCGACGGGCGGGTGACCTGGATGAACGCCGGTTCGACGTCGGCCCACTCCCCCAGCTCCAGCAGCATGCGGGCCAGGCGCACGTGATCGGCGTTCGCGTCCGGCACCAGCGCGCCACGGCCCACGAACACGACGCTGGTCTCGGCAGGGGCCCAATCGCCGCGGGCCCCGTGGAGCCGGCCCTCGACGGCCTCCATCAGGCGCGGATGCGGGCCCAGATGCGCCGCGTAATCCACGTGCGCTGAGGGCACCGCCGAGCGAGCCTCCGCAATGAACTCCGGGATATCGGAGCGCACGTGCCCGCCGGTGCCCAGCATCAGCGGGACGACGACGGCGCGCGGCCCATGCTGCTCCAGTGCCTGGGTGAGGGCTGCGGTGATGGACGGCTCAGTGAGTTCGACGAACCCCACGCTGACCGGCACGCCTGGCACCCTTTCGCGCACCAACTGGGCGAGTTCCAGGCACGCCTCCACTCCCGCTTCGAGCCGCGTGCCGTGGGCCGCGATCAACAGGGGGGTCCTCATGCGTTGTCCTTGGGGTGTAGTTCGGGCGCCGGTCCTTGGTGAGCCTGCAGCTCGTTCACGGCGCCCTGCTTCTCCAGAACCACCGACCCTGTCCGGTGTATTCCCTGCCCCTCTGGAACCGCCGGATCCATCCAGGTGTAGTCCCGCGGGGTGACCATCAGCTGGCGCCCCCCGCCGGACGTGACGTACTTCGTCGACGACGAGCCCACCACGACAAGGGAATTCATGTCCACCCACTCGGGCCGGAACTCCGCCAGCGTACTCAGGATGACCTTCTGCCGAGGTCGCTCCGCCTGCTGCACCACCGCCACCGGGGTGTCGGGCGGGCGGTGCTCGCCGAGGATCTCCAGGGCCCGCGGGAGATGCGCCACGCGCTTGCGGGAGCGCGGGTTGTAGAGGACCGTGACGAAGTCGCCGACGGAGGCGCCGTGGAGGCGCCGCTCAATGGACTCCCAGGGGGTGTGCAGGTCGGATAACGAGATGGTGGCATGGTCGTGGCCCAGCGGCGCGCCGAGGATGGCGGAGACCGCGAGCGAGGCGGTCACGCCGGGCACGACGTCGACGTCCACGCCGTCGGTGCCCTGCTCCAGCACGGGGCTGGCCATCGCATAGATCGCCGGGTCGCCGCCGCAGACCAGGGCGACGTTCTCGCCGGCCCGGGCCGCGTCGATCGCCGAGGCCGTGCGCTCCTCCTCGGTGCCCATCTTCGTGGCCATGATGCGGGCGCCGGGGCGGATGAGGTCGCGGATCTGCTTGACGTACGGGGCGTACCCGACGACGTAGGTGGCCTGCTGGAGACGCTGCTTCGCGCGGGGCGTGAGGAGGTCGCGGACCCCGGGGCCGAGCCCCACGACGCTGAGCCGCCCCCGCGCGGGGATACGGCCGACGGCGCACGTGGCGTCCTGGGTCTTCTGCTTGGGCACGATGAGGTCGGCGCCGCGCGCCATCACAGAGGCCTCCGAGACCGACGGTGTGCCGACGTGCTCCAGCGCGTACTGGCTGGGCGTCGGCACGTCGAAGACGGCCAGTTCTGCGGCTGGGTAGTCGAGGAGCTTGACGCCCAACTGATGGGCGAGCTGGATCAGCCCGAGCTCGCCGGCCTTGGCGTCGATGGTGGTGAGCGCTGTCACCGACTCGAGGGCCAGGTTGTGCTCAGCGAGGGTCGCCTCGAGGAGTCCGCGGAGGTGCTCGGCGGAGGTGCCCTTGTTGCAGCCCATGCCCACCACGAGGCTGGGGGGATGCAACACGACGGTGGGGGCTCTTTCAGTCTCAACCAGCGTGTGGTCCGTGACGAGGATGCGGGCGACGGGGCGTTCGGCGTTCTCTGACACGTTGGCCGGCAGCGGCGGCAGCGGCCACGGCTGCCGCTTCTCCACGAGCACCGGCCCGCCGTCGATGATGGCCCGGGTGACGGCCGCGACGTCGCCGGAGTAGGCCCAGCCCAGGGTGTCCAGGGCGGGGATGTTCAGCGCGTCGGTGGCGGTGGTCAGCACCGGCGTGGCGCCTGTGGCCTCGGCGATCCGCCGGGCGAGGTCGTTGGCGCCGCCCGCATGCCCGCCCACCAGCGGGACGGCGAACCGGCCGGCCTCGTCAACGACGACCACGGCGGGGTCGGTCTTCTTGTCCCGCAGCAACGGCGCGATGATGCGCGAGGTCGCTCCCAGGGCGAGGTGGCTGACGATGAGATCGCACCGCTGCCAGGCGGATGCCAGCCCTTCGCGGGCCGGGCCGTCGAAGCGGAGCGTGGGTCCGACGACGTCGTCGATGGCGTCGGCGTGCCGCCGGGCCGCCGCCGAGTTGGTGACCTGACCGATCACGTTCCCTGAGCCGGTCGAAGGGCGGAGGCCCGGGCCGTCGAGGATGATCACGACGTTGGGCTCCGCCACTTCTGCCGTCAGCGCCTCCTCGGGCGAGAACCAGCACACCCGTGCGTCGGCCTCCCCCAGCCGTTCGGCGACGACGAAGCGCACCCCCTCGGCAGGGGCGAGCGCAGCCGCGATCTCGCGCAGGCCGGTACCCGGCCCGGTGAGCACCGCGACCTTCGGGTGCCTGCGCGCCGCGGCCACGGCGTCGTCGATGGGGCGCCCGTGGGCGGAGACCACGACGGCGTCATCCCAGGGCAGCGCGACGGCGGCGAAGGCGGCCGCCACGGAACTCACCGCCGGCCGCACCGAGAGCTCGAAGCCGTCGGCACGGAGCCGGCGCACGATGCCGTGGAAGCCGGGGTCGCCGCTGGCGATCACCAGCGCGTCGGCGCCGTCCGGCAGGGAGCGCAGCCGCTCCAGCGCCGGGGTCAGCGCGCCGAGCACCACCCGGCGCGGCTCCTCCACCCCCAAGGCCTCCAGGTGCCGCCGGCCGCCCACCACCAGCGCCGCCCGCTCGGCCAGCGCAACCGTCTCCGGGGCGAGCTGCCCCAGGTAACCGTGGACGTGGATCATGACAGTTCCTCCGTGACGCCCCGCGTGCCGTGGGCGCGCAGGTCTGCCTGCGCCTGAGGTTCGGCCGCGCGGTACTCGTGCCGGAACCCGGGATGGTAGAGATGCGACCGGGTACTGAGCGGTCCTTCAGCCAGCGCCGGGCCCACCAGGACGACGGTGTGCTTCCACAGCTTGTGCTCGCGCATCGTCGCCGAGAGTTCGTCGAGGGTGCAGCGCAGCATCATCTCGTCGGGCCAGGTCACGCGGTACCCGACGATGCACGGGGTCTCCGGCGGGTAGCCGCCCGCCAGGAGCTCGTCCTGCAGCACCTTGTTGCGCGCCGCGGACAGGTACAGCGCCATGGTGGCGCCGTGCGCGGCGAACGAGCGCACGGTCTCCTTCTGGGGCATCGGCGTGCGGCCGCCCTCCAGCCTGGTGAGGATCAGCGACTGCGACACCTCCGGCACCGTGATCTCCACCTCCATGCGCGCGGCCGCGGCCGAGAAGGCGGAGATGCCGGGCACGGATTCGAAGTCGAGCCCCAGTTCGCGGATCAGGTCGCGCTGCTCCGCGGTGGCGCCGTAGATGGAGGGGTCGCCGGTGTGCACCCTGGCGACGGTGAGCCCCTCGTCGCGGGCCCGCTCGTAGAGGGGCGCGATGTCCTCCAGCGAGGCGGAAGCGGAATCGATGACCTCGGCCCCCGGTTTCACGCCTGCGACGATGTCGGGATGCACCAGCGAGGACGCCCAGATGACGATGTCGGCCTCCCCGATCACGCGCGCCCCGCGCAGCGTGATGAGATCAGCGGCGCCCGGACCGGCGCCGACGAACACAACCTTGCCGCTCACAGCGCACCGCCCGTCCCCGTGCGGCGCGGGGCGCTCAGCACGGTGGAGAAGTAGGGCGCCCGTTCGTCGTCGGTCAGGTCGTCCAGCGCCACGAGCCGCTGCCCCTCGAGGGACACGTTGACGCCCAGCACGGCGTCGCGCCCCTCCTCCCGGAGCACGCGCACCAGTTCGGGCAGCTTCCGGCCACCCTTGTAGGCGACCACGGTGTCTGCGGCTCCCAACAACTCCCGCACCCGGTCGAGGCCGACGGTGACCGGCACCAGCGCCAGGATCTCCTGCCCCTCCACGAGCGGCGTCTTCGACTCCGCGGCCAGGGCCTGCATCGCTGTGATCCCGGGAATCACCTCCACCTCGACGCCCTGCCGCGACTCCACGACGTGCGCCGCCAGGTACGAGAACGTCGAGTACACCGACGGATCGCCGACGGTGGCGAAGGCCACGCGCTGGGCCCCGCCGTCGAATTCCTCCAGCGCGGCCGACGCGGAGGTCAGCCACGCCTCCTTCCGCCGGTCCGAGACGCCGCTTCGGTCCGCCATGGAGAACGGGATGCGCCGGATCCGCGCGTCGGGCGCGACCTCCGCGACGATCAGCTCAGCCCGGCCCGGACCGTCGCCGGAGGCCTCCGTCGCGGGGACGAGGACGACGTCGGCCGCCCTCAGCGCCAGCGCAGCTTTGATGGTGGTGAGAGTGGGATCTCCTGGGCCGACACCGACGCCGATCAGACGTCGTGGGGCAGGGGTGGGGACGGTGGACACCGTGGCCTCCTGTGGGTTCGCTCGCCCGGACAAAGTGGCCGCGCAGACAGAGTTCCTGACTCACCCGTTAGGGCTCACAGTGGCGGGACCGCCCCGGATTCACACCGGGTTCCTCTGACGCTCTGCGCGTTGGCAGTCATCCTCGCAGACCCCCTTCCGGCGCCGACGGCGGGGTCAGCCGAACGACAGGATGCGCTCCACGTCCGCGTGTTCCTCCAGCGCGTCGGCCACCGCTTCGAGCATCATTTCGCGCCGCTGCGCGAACCCGGGCGCGGCCGACGGCGTCCAGTCACGCCCCGCGGCCTGGGCCACGACGGCGAGCCAGGCCCGGCGAAAGTCGTCTGACTCCAGCGCGCCGTGCCACATGGTGCCCCACGTCTGCCCGACGCGGACGCCGCCGAGGAACTCCTCGCCCCCGGGCGAGGGGCGCATGCGGCCGTGGTGGATCTCGTAGCCCTCCACTGGAATCCCGCGCCACTGACCCTTCGGCCGGCCCAGCACCTTCTCCGCCTCGAACCGCACGTCCACCGGCAGTAGCCCCAGGCCCGGCACGGGGGTGTCGTCGCCGCTCTCCACCGGGTCGACGATGGTGCGGGCCAGCATCTGGAACCCACCGCAGATCCCCAGCACCGGCCGCCCGCCCGCCGCCCTCGCGGTCACCGCCTCGGCCAGGCCGGTCTCGCGCAGCCACGCCAGGTCGTGCAGCGTGGCCCGCGACCCCGGCAGCACAGCCAGGTCCGCCGCGGCCACCTCTGCGGGATTCGTCGTCACGCTCACGTGCACCCCCGGCTCCGCAGCCAGGGCGTCCACGTCCGTCGCGTTGGAGATGCGCGGCATCCGGATCACGGCGACGCTGAGCCCGCCGTCGGCCTTCTCCTCGCCGCGCCACCGGGCGACCTCCAAGGCGTCCTCGCCGTCCACCCACATGCCCGGCAGCCACGGCACCACGCCGAAGTTGCGAAGGCCGCACCGGCGGGTGAGTTCTTCCAGCCCGGGGTCCAGGACGGCCTGGTCGCCGCGGAACTTGTTGATGAGGTAGCCGGCCAGCAGCGCCCGGTCCTCGGAGTCGAGCAGGGCCCAGGTGCCGTAAATGGAGGCGAGCACGCCGCCGCGGTCGATGTCGCCGACGAGCAGCACGGGCAGGTTGAAGGCCCTGGCCAGGCCCATGTTGGTGTAGTCGCCCTGACGGAGGTTGATCTCGGCCGGGGAACCGGCGCCCTCGCAGATCACCAGGTCGTGCCGGGCCGCGAGCTCGCGGTACGCGTCGTGGGCCGCCTGCGCCAAGAGCCGCCGTCCGGTGGCGTACTCCCCCGCCCGCAGTTCGCCCGCTGGTTGGCCGCGGAGGATGACGTGCGCGCGCCGGTCGCTGCCCGGCTTCAGCAGCACTGGATTCATCGCGGTCGACGGCGTGACCCCGGCCGCGATGGCCTGCAGGTACTGCGCGCGGCCGATCTCGCCGTCGGCCACCACCATGGAGTTGTTGCTCATGTTCTGGGCCTTGAACGGCACCACGTCGAGGCCGCGTCGCCGCGCCGCGCGGCACAGCCCGGCGGTGATCAGCGACTTCCCCGCATCCGACGACGTGCCCGCCACCAGGAAACTCATCGCCGTCCCCGCTTCGCCAAGGCGAACCCCGCCGCCAGAGCCGTCGCCGCGCCGGTGACGAGCGTGACCAGCTGCGCCGCCTTGCGCACCTCACACGCGCCGGGTCGGGGCCCGTCGCCGAGCAGCCCCCGCTCCTCCACGCGACTGGCGTACACGTTGCGCCCGCCCAACTGGACGCCGAGGGCGCCGGCCCAGGCGGCCTCGCACCAGCCGCCGTTGGGCGAGGGGTGGTTGCCCGCGTCGCGCAGCGTGACGGCCCAGGCGCGCCGGGCGGAGCCGCCGACCGCGGGAGAGAGCGCCGCACCCAGCACCCCGGTGAGGCGTGCCGGGAGCAGGTCCAGCGCGTCGTCCAGCTTCGCCGACGCCGTGCCGAAGCGGCCGTAGCGCTCGTCGCGGCGCCCCACCATGGCGTCGAGCGTGTTCACCGCCCGGTGCGCCAGCAGGCCGGGGATGCCCAACAGGGCTCCCCAGAACAGCGAGGCCACGGCCGAATCCGCCGTGTTCTCCGCCATGGATTCGACGGTGGCGCGGGCCAGTTCCGGCGCGTCGAGCTGGGCGGCGTCGCGGCCGCAGAGGTTGGGCAGCTGCGCGCGGGCGCGGGCGAGGTCGCCGATCTCCAGGCTGTCGGCCATCGTGTCGCCCTCCCTGGCGAGGCTGCGGGCGCCGAGCACAGCCCAGGTGGCAAGCGCCGTGGCGGCGGTGTGGAGCACGGGGTGCCGGCGGGTGAGCCGCTCGGCCGCGACCCCCAGCGCCACGACGGGCGCCACCGTCGCCGTCGTGTAGACCGCTCCTGCGGCGACGGTGTCGTCGTAGAGGGGGCCTTCGGCGCGGGCGGCGAAGGAGCCGAACCAGGCCACCGGGTGGTGGCGCCGGGGGTCGCCGACGATCTGGTCGGCGAGCACGCCGAGAGCGAGGCCGAGAGCTCTGGAAATCACGGGGGAAGGCTATCGGGCCAGGTTGTGGGTGCGGACCTCGCCGTTGCCGAACTCATGCCATTCGACGCTGCGGTGGTCCCGGCCGTCGAGCACTGCGAGCAGGATCCGCAGCGTGTCGCCGTGTGAGACGAGCACCACCTCGCCGTCGACCTCCGGCAGCCCCGCCATGAAGATCGTGAGGCGCTCATGCACGTCGCGCACCGATTCGCCGCCGCCCCAGCGCACCTCCGAGATGTGGACGCCGTCGGGCACCGGCTCCTCGATGAGGTCGTCGTAGCTGAGCCCCTCGAGCCGGCCGAGGCCCTGCTCGCGGAGCGCCGATGTCGCCTGGACGGGCACGCCCAGCGCGCGGGACACTGCGTCGGCGGTCTGCAGCGCGCGCACCTGGTCCGAGGACCAGATGGCGGAGACCGGCCTGCCGGCGAGCAACTCGGCGACCGACGCGGCCTCGGCATGACCCTGCTCGGTCAGAGGCACGTCGGGGGTCTGGCCCTGGAGCCGGCGCTCCAGGTTCCAGGCGGACTGCCCGTGCCGCACCAGATGAAGAATCACGCCGGTGAGTCTAGGGTGAACGCATGAGAGACGCCGTGGACGACCTGATCTGGGACGAGGCCCCCAAGGAGGCGGGAGCGATAGGCATCCTGGACGCGCCCGCGCTCGTGGAGGACGCGCTCACCATCACCGACGACGTGCGGGTCTTCTGCGACGACTGGCGCGACGCCGCGTCGGTGGCCCCGGAGTACCTGGTGGCCAACCCCGACGACCTCGGCGGCGTCGACCTGGCGCTGGCCCGCCTCCCCAAGAGCCTCTCGGCGCTGGACCACCACGCCGCTGTGGTGCAGGGCGCCCCGGACGTGACGTACCTGGGCGGTGCGCGCATCCGGCACATGAACCACACGATGAACGAGGTGCTCGCCAAGCACTTCGTGGCCGTGGCGGCCTCGCTGGGCCGCTCGAAGTCGCGGGTGCTGCGCGCCTGGGGGCCGCAGGGCCTGGAATCCGACTGGCCGAAGGTGCGCCAGCATGAAGACCTGGGCTACGCAGTCGCCGCCTACGGTGCGACGTTCGGCGGCACGAAGGTGGACCCCGGCACCCGCCTGCTGCTCATGGCGCTGGCCGGCGGCGGCGACCACGCCCCGCTCGAGGCCGACACCGTCCTGGACTGGGGCTGCGGCAACGGGTCCGTGGCGATGTGGCTGGCCAAGGAGGGCGTCGACACGGTGCTGGCCCGCGACGTGAGCTGGTCCGCCGTGGCCGGCACCTCCGTCGCCGCGGAGATCAACGGCTTCCAGGTGGACGCCACCTGGGGCGACGGGCTCGACGGTTACGCCGACCAGAGCGTCGACGCGCTGGTCACCAATCCGCCGTTCCACCAGGGCACGGCGAAGGATTCCAGCGACACGCTCGACATGTTCGTGGACGCCCGACGGGTGCTGAAGCCCGGCGGCCAGCTGTGGTGCGTGTACAACTCGCACCTGCCGTACCGCCGGGCCCTCAACGAGACGCTCGGGCGCACCCGGGTCGTCGCGCAGGACAGGCACTACACCGTCACGGTCACCTCGTCGGGTCGGTGACCCGCAGAGGTCCGAAGCTGACACAAAGAAACCTCACAGGAATCACATAGACTGGACGGGTTATCTAGGCGCGTACCCACCAAGGAGCCCAGATGAGCAATGAGCAGAAACAGCAGCCGGATCCGATGAACCGCCCGCCTCAGCAGTGGCAGCCCCCGGCGCACCCGCAGCCTTCTCAGCAGCAGCCCGTCCAGCCGCAGCAGCAGTACCCGCCGCGGCCCACGTACCAGCAGTCGGGTCCCTCCTTCCAGCAGTCGGCCTACCCGCCCAGGCCCGCGTCGTACCCCAGCTACCAGCAGTCGGGGGCCACCAGCACCTCGACGCGGCCCCCGCAGAAGCGCGGCGGCGCCCAGGTGGCGGGCGTGCTCGCCATCGCGATGCTCGCGGCAGGCGTCGGCGGCGGCACGGGATTCGTCGCCTCGCGCTACGCCGCTGAGGACGCCGCGGCCCCCGGCATCACGTCGACGTCGCCGAGCGCCAGCCCCTCGACGGAGACCACCGAGGACGCGTCGGGCGGCCAGCAGACCACGGTGGTGCAGGGCGACCCCACGAACCCCGACTGGAGTGCCGTGGCGGAGGTGGCGGCGAAGTCGGTCGTGGCCATCCAGGTGGCCGGTGCCGACGGCGGCAGCCAGGGCTCCGGCGTCGTGATCGACGGCGAGGGCCACATCGCCACCAACAACCACGTGGTCGCCAGCGCAGGCTCCGGCGCGCAGATCACGGTGCTGCTGGGCAACACCGCCTACCAGGCCGAGGCCGTGGGCTTCGACCCGTCGACGGACCTGGCCGTGATCAAGATGATCGACCCGCCGGCGGATCTCGCCGTGATGGGGTACGGCGACTCCCGGGAACTCGTCGTGGGCGACCCCGTGATGGCCATCGGAAACCCGCTGGGGCTGGCAGACACCGTGACCACCGGCATCGTCTCCGCGCTGAACCGCCCGGTGACCACGCGCGCCGTGTCGAACGAGACCGTGGCGCAGCAGACCTCCGACAGCGTGGTGGTGACCGCCGCCATCCAGACCAATGCCGCCATCAACCCGGGCAACTCGGGCGGCGCGCTGGTCAACGGCGCCGGCGAACTGGTGGGCATCACGTCGTCGATCGCGTCGCTGCCATCCGCCGGGCAGAACCAGGCCGGCAACATCGGCATCGGGTTCGCCATCGCTTCTGACCAGGTGCAGTACGTGGCCGAGCAGCTGATCGCCACCGGTCGGGCCGAACACCCGCAGCTGGGCGTGAGCGCGAGCGACGTGCAGAGTTACGGCCCGCTGGGCGCCGAGATCGTCCAGGTCGTGCCCGGCTCGCCCGCCGAGCAGGCCGGCATCGCGGTGGGCGACCAGATCACCCAGGTGGATGGCCAGCCCGTGAGCTCCACCGAGTCGCTCGTCGCCCTGGTGCGGGCCGGACGCGTGGGCGAGGAGATGGAGATCACCCTGCTGCGTGGCGGCAAGGAGACAAAGGTGGCGGTGACCCCCATCGCCGCACCCAACTGACGCCCCGGCCCGCTCGGGCATCCCAGCCGAGGCCGAGTGAAGTTGTGCAGCTACTCCGCTGCACAACTTCACTCTGCTTGGGGCCGGCTGGCCGCTGGGCGCCGGACGACGGCGGGGCAAACCCCCTCTAAAGTTGGGGCCTATGGACATCCGCGTGACGCTGGCGGCCGTGGGCCCCATCCCCGAGTCGCTCCTCGCCTGCATTCCCGACCCGATCTCCAGAACCGTGGACCGCACGGCCTACGGGCAGCGGGTCAACGTCTACGCCCGACACGACGAGCCCGAGCAGTTGCGTCAGGCCCTCCGCGCCGTCGCGGGTAAGGTCGCCGTCGGGGTACTCACCAGGCCGCTTGCCGCGCAACCGGCACAACTGCTGCTCATGGACGTCGATTCCACGCTCACGACGACGGAGGCCGTGGACCTGCTGGCCCACCATGCGGGGGCGGGCGAGAAGGTGGCGGAGATCACCGAGCGGGCCATGCGCGGCGAACTCGACTTCACCGCGTCCCTCCGCGAGCGCGTCGCCACCCTGCGGGGATTGCCCGTCTCGGTGTTCGAAGACGTGGCGCCGGCCATGACGTTGTCGCCGGGCGCCGAGGACCTCATCCGCGCCGCGCGCGCCGTCGGGGCGAAGGTGGGCGTCACCTCCGGCGGGTTCACGCAGCTCGTCGGCCCCCTCGCTGAGCGGCTCCGGTTGGACTTCTTCCACGCCAACGAACTCGAGACCGAGACCGTCGACGGCGTGGAGCGGCTCACCGGCCGCGTGATCGGCACCGTCGTCAACCGCGAACAGAAGGCCCGCGACCTCCTGCGCTTCGCCCACGCCCACTCCATCGACCCCGAGATGACGGTGGCCGTGGGCGACGGCGCCAACGACATCGACATGTTCGACGCGGCCGGCCTCTCAGTCGCCTACTGCGCCAAGCCCATCACGGCCGCGGCCGCGGATGTCGCCATCCCGTTCGCCAGGCTCGACGCGGTGGCCGCCTTCGCATTCAACCGCTGAGCGGCACCGTCGCGGCGACGGCCCAAGGCGCCCCTCTGGACACAGAACAGCGCCTGAGCCTCCACGGCTCAGGCGCTGCCATTGACGGTTCCCGTCAGGTTCAGCTCACGAGGTGGCGCAGCGCCGCCTGGTAGAGCTCCACGAAGCGGTACTCGCGGGCGCCCTTCTCGTCGGCGTCGAACTTCTCCTCAGCCGCCAGGAAGTCGGCGATCGACTCCCCCTCGGCCAACGTGGGCTGCCCGAGCTCGTCGATGCTGGCTTCCTTCATGAGGGCCTGCACGGCCGGATCGGCGCGGAAGGCCTTCGCCTTCTCGGCCAGCATGAGGTACATCTCCAGGTTCGCCTTGGCGGAATCCCAGATGCCCTGGACCCCCTCGGTACGCGACGGCTTGTAGTCGAAGTGGACGGGCCCTTCGTAGCGGGGCGCGTCCGGCGAGAACGGGAAGCCGTTGACCAGGAGGTCGACGGTGAAGAAGGCGCTGATGAGGTCTCCGTGGCCGAACACGAGGTCCTGGTCGTACTTCAGGCCGCGCTGGCCGTTGAGGTCGATGTGGAACAGCTTGTTCGAGTGCAGCGCCTGGGCCAGCCCGTGGGTGTAGTTGAGGTTGGCCATCTGCTCGTGGCCGACCTCCGGGTTGAGGCCCACGATGTCGCCGTTGTCGAGCGTCGCGATGAGCGCCAGCGCGTGCCCGATGGTGGGCAGGAAGATGTCGCCGCGGGGCTCGTTCGGCTTGGGCTCGAGCGCGATGCGCAGGTCGTAGCCCTGCTGCTTGATGTAGCCGGCGACGGTGTCGAGGCCCTCGGCGTAGCGGGCGTGGGCCGCGTAGAGGTCCTTGGAGGACTCGTACTCGGTGCCCTCGCGGCCGCCCCACATGACGAACGTGCTGGCGCCGAGCTCTGCGGCCAGGTCCACGTTCTTCAGCACCTTGCGCAGGCCGAAGCGACGCACGGACCGGTCGTTGGCCGTCAGCCCGCCGTCCTTGAAGACGGGGTGCGAGAAGGTGTTGGTGGTCACCATCTCGATGACCAGCCCGGCCTTGTCTGCGGCGTCCTTGAGGCGGCCGACGCGGGAGGCGCGCTCCTCGTCGGTGGAGCCGAACGGGAAGACGTCGTCGTCGTGGAACGTGATGCCCCACGCGCCGAGCTCGGCGAGCTTCTCGGCGTATTCCCACGGGTCGAACGCGGGGCGGGTGTTGCCGCCGAAGGGGTCGGTGCCGGTCCAACCGACGGTCCAGAGGCCGAAGGAGAACTTGTCTTCAGGGGTTGGTGTGCGGTTCATGCTCTTCACTCTCTTGGGCCGGGGTCTCCGGGGCGACTTTTCATCATCGAGGCGCCGCCTCTTTTGTTTTGTGCTGAGACTAAAGAGAGTCGGACCGCAGAGTCAAGCTGATGCGATAACAATTCGGACACGTAGTAGTACCCCATGCACAGACCGGTCCGCCGCCGCTCCGCCGTCCAATTTCGCCCCGACGGCCCCGGGGAAACGTCAGCCGGTATGGTGGGCCACGCCACCGAAATTCTTCAAGGAGGACAGATGTCAGGTCGCATCCGATACGAGGCGTTCAAGAACAAGGTGATGTCGGCCCACGACGCCGCCGCCCTCGTCGAAAACGGATGGAACATAGGCTTCTCAGGGTTCACCGGTTCCGGTTACCCGAAGGCGTTCCCCGAGGCGCTCGCCGCCATCATCGACGCCGCGCACAACCGCGGCGAAGAGTTCAAGATCGGCGTCTGGACCGGTGCGTCCACGGCCCCTGAACTCGACGGCGCCCTCGCCCGCACAGGCGGCATCTCCTACCGCGCCCCGTACCAGTCGGATCCCGACATGCGTAACACCATCAACTCCGGCGTGTCCTACTACCAGGACATCCACCTGTCCCACATGGGCCCCCAGGTCTCCCAGGGCTTCCTGGGCAAGCTCAACGCGGCAGTCATCGAGGTGACCGCCATCACGGAGAGCGGCGACCTCATCCCGTCGTCCTCCGTGGGCATGAACCGCACCTACCTCGAGCACGCCGACAAGGTCATCATCGAGGTCAACGAGTGGCAGTCCGAGGGTCTCTTCGGCATGCACGACATCTACTACCCCATCGGCGCCCTGCCTCCGAACCGCGTCCCGCTGCCCATCCAGAACCCGGGCGACCGCATCGGCGGCAAGTACCTCACGGTGGACCCGGAGAAGGTCATCGCGATCGTCGTGACGAACTCGCCGGACCGCAACACGCCGTTCAAGCACCTCGACGACGACTCCCGCGCCATCGCCGGCAACTTCCTGGATTTCCTCGGCCACGAGGTCAAGGTGGGCCGTCTGCCGGAGAACCTGCTCCCGCTGCAGTCCGGCGTCGGCAACATCGCCAACGCCGTGCTCCAGGGCCTGCTCGAGGGCCCGTTCGAGAACCTCACCTCGTACACCGAGGTGATCCAGGACGGCATGGTGGATCTGCTGGATTCAGGCAAGCTCAGCGTCGCCTCCGCGACGGCCTTCTCGCTGTCGCCGAAGGCCGCGGAGAAGATGAACGACAACGCCGCGCACTACGCCAAGAAGATCGTGCTGCGTCCGCAGGACGTGTCGAACCACCCCGAAGCCATCCGTCGCATGGGCGTCATCGCCTGCAACGGCATGATCGAGGCCGACATCTACGGCAACGTGAACTCCACCCACGTGATGGGCTCGCGCATGCAGAACGGCATCGGCGGCTCCGGCGACTTCACCCGCAACGGTTGGATCTCGTCGTTCGTCACCCCCTCGACGGCCAAGGGCGGCGCCATCTCGTGCATCGTGCCGATGGTCAACCACGTGGACCACACCGAGCACGACGTCCAGGTGATCATCACCGAGCAGGGCCTGGCGGATCTGCGTGGGCTCGCCCCGCGGCTGCGCGCCAAGGCGATCATCGACAACTGCGCGCACCCGGATTTCAAGGAGCCGCTGCGTGAATACGTGAAGCTCGCGGAGAAGAAGGCCAACGGCATGCACACGCCGCACGACCTGGCCACCGCGCTGGGCTGGCACGTGCGCTTCCTCGAGACGGGCACCATGGCTCAGTGAGCTGACAGCCACACGGGCACCGGGGGTGGGTTTCCACCCCCGGTGCCCTTTTCTGTGGGCCTGCGACGGGGATCGTGGCGGGGCTCTGTGGCGGGCTCTGAACCTGCGTCGCCACCCGCCCCCACGCGGGCGGCCGGACTCTGGCAGGCTGAGCAGCGTCGCGCCCTGAAAGGAGCCCCCACCCCGTGCTTTCCGCCGCCTTGACGTTCTTCCTGGTCATGGACCCGTTGGGCAACGTGCCCCTCTTCCTGACCGCACTGCGCAACACCCCGGAGGAACGGCGACAGTGGGTGATCCTGCGCGAACTCCTCATCGCCCTGGCCGTCATGGTGGCATTCCTGTTCGCGGGGCGGAGCCTGCTGGACCTGCTCAACATCGGCAACGCCGCGCTCGAAACAGCCGGTGGAGTGATCCTGTTGCTCATCGCCATCCGGATGGTGTTCCCCACCGCCGAGCGGAACCTGCGAGAGCCCCACACCGACGACGAGCCGTTCATCGTCCCGCTGGCCGTGCCCTATGTCGCCGGGCCGTCGCTGCTGGCCGTCGAGGTCGTGCTCATCTCGCAGAACCCGGCAGATTGGCCGATCTTCCTGGGGGCGCTGATCCTGGCGTGGTCGGTGACCGCCGGGATCCTCTACCTCTCGGGCTTCCTGCGCCGGGTCGTCGGCGACAAGACCCTCATCGCCATCGAGCGGTTGATGGGAATGATCCTGGTGATCCTCGCGGTCCAGATGATGCTGGGCGGCATCAAGGCCTTCTTCACGGGCTGACGCGGGGCGGCCGTCCGCCGCGACTGGTATGAATAGGGCCATGATCGACCTGGTTGCCCTACGCCGCGAATTCCATCAGATCCCCGAGGTGGGCCTGCAGCTCCCCCAGACCCAGGCCCGCGTCCTCAGCGCGTTGGAGGGGCTGCCGCTGGAGATCACCCTGGGCGAGTCCGTGACCAGCGTCGTGGGCGTGCTGCGCGGCGGGAAACCGACGCAGGGCAAGCGCCCCGTCGTGCTGCTGCGGGCGGACATGGACGCGCTGCCCGTCGAGGAGTTGACCGGCCTGGAGTACGCGTCGACCAACGGCAACATGCACGCCTGCGGGCACGACCTGCACATGGCGATGCTCATCGGCGCCGCCCACGAACTCTCCGCCCGCCGGGCGGACCTCGCCGGCGACGTGGTCTTCATGTTCCAGCCGGGCGAGGAGGGCGTCGACGGCTGCCGCTACATGCTGGAGGAAGGCCTCCTCGACGTGGCAGGGTCGCGGCCGGACTGGGTCTACGCCATCCACGTGTGGTCCGCGCTGGACCCCCATGGCACCTTCAGCACCAAGCCCGGCACCGTCATGGCCAGCTCGGACGTCGCCCGGGTCCGGGTGGTGGGTCGCGGCGGTCATGGCTCCACCCCGCAGCTCGCGGCAGACCCGGTGCCGGCGCTGGCGGAGATCACCACCGCGCTGAACACCATGGTCACCCGCCGCTTCGACGTGCAGAACCCCGTCGTGGTCACCGTCGGGTTGCTGCAGGCCGGCACCATCGCCAACGTCATCCCGGAGGACGGCCGCCTCGAGGCGACGCTGCGCACCTTCGACACCGGAGTGCGGGCCAAGCTCATCGAGATCATCCCCCAGGTGGTGGAGGGCATCGCCGCTGCGCACGGCGTCACGGGCGAGTTCTCCCTGGTCGAGCAGTACCCCGTCACGGTCAACGACGACGCGGAGGCCGACGCCGTGGCCGCAGCGGTGACAGACCTCTTCGGCTCGGAGCGCCACCTGCGCTGGGAGAAGCCGCTCGCCGGCGCAGAGGACTTCTCGCGCCTGCTGGAGGAGGCGCCGGGCTGCTTCATCGGCCTGTCGGCCTGCCCGCCGGATCTGGACCCCGCCAGCGCACCGTTCAACCACTCCGCCTACGCCCTCTTCGACGACGCCGTGCTGGCGGACGGTGCCAGGCTCTTCACCGAACTGGCCCTGCGCAAAATCGCCTGAAAAGGCGCACCGCCACCGTACGGGTGTGGCGGTGAGGGGGCGGGTCACGGGTACTGTCGAAGGATGGAACTCGACGACGCCGTTGCGGCGGCACTGGCCCACCCACTGGTGGTGGCCGCCGCGCCCAGCAGCGAGCATCCGGGAATGGTCACGCTCACGCTGCTCACTGGTGAAGACATCATCTGCAACCCGCAACTCGCCGAGCCTGATCCCGGCGAGTCGGACGAGGACGCCCTCATGCGCTTCCATGCGTCACTGGACAAGCTCCTGGTCACCGTCCAGACCACGCTAGACGAGGAACACAGCCTCGACGACGCCATCCCCCTGGTGCGCAGCGCCGACTACTTCACCAGGCCGGAGGCCAGCCCGGCCCTGACCTTCCCCCTCACCGACTACATCGGCGTCGGGCTCGCCTTCGACCTACCCACCGCCGTCATGCCCATCAGCGAGGACCAACTCGCCGGCGACACCGCGGAGGAGGCCGTGAACCGCGCGGCCCGCGCGGTGTTGAACCTGCGCGACATGGCTGAGCAGTTCGGTCTCGCCCCCGTCGTCGAGGACAATTCGATCCTCGTCGTGCACGCCACCGAGGGCAACGACTCCGCCTGGTTCGCGGACCTCCAGACCATGGAGGCGGCGCTCACCCAGATGGAGAGCGTCACCGGCTCGGAATGGGCAGCGGTGCCCGCCTCCCGCGAGGACCTCTTCCTGCTGGACACCGACACCCTGCACTGGCCGGAGTTCCTGGACGTGCTGGAGTCGGTGCACGGCAGCCACAAGGAGGTGTGCCCACTGCCCCACGTGCAGGCGGACCACGCGTGGCGCGAGTGGCTGCCACCAGCGGGGCACCCAGCGGAGCAGAGACTGACCCGGCTGCGCGCCGACATCCACGCCCAGCAGCACGCCGAGCAACGCGAGCGGCTCCAGGCCGGCGGGCCGTTCCCGTCGTCGATGCTGCAGATCGAGCGCTCCGGCCGCTGGGAGACCCTCGCGGTGACCGCCGACGACGTGACCAGCATCCCGCGCACGGACCTGGTGGTCTTCTTCCGCGACGGTGACCAGGAGCCGCTCGGCGTGAGCCTCGGCGACGCACTGGTGCTGTGCCCGCATCTCTTCTCCCTGCACGAGGGCACCTTCCCGCCCCGGCTCCTCGTCAAGCCGCCCACGGACGACGACCGCCGCGCGCTCGATCAGAATCGCGTCCAGTGGGGCGCCCGCGCCTGACAGAGGGGACAATGGGCCGATGCGTCCCATGCTCGCCACCCCCACCGCCACGCCCGGGGTGCCACCCGTCGGGCCGGGCTGGGTCCACGAGATCAAGTGGGACGGCGTGCGCTCGATCGCCGAGACCCGTGGCGGGGAACTGATCCTGTACAACCGCACCGAGGGGCAGATCACCATCGCCTACCCCGAGGTGGTAGCGGGCGCCCGCGGCCTACCTGACGGCCTCATCGTCGACGGCGAACTCATCGCGCTGAACAGCGACGGCGTGCCGTCGTTCCACGCCATCCAACCGCGGATGCACGTGCGCAACGCGGCGCGGGCGGCCAGGTGGTCCGCCGAGCGGCCCGTCACGTTCGTCGCGTTCGACCTGCTGAAGCTCGCCGGCGAGGACCTGACCCGGTTGCCGCTGGCAGAAAGGCGCGCACGGCTGGAGGAGCTCGACCTGGCCCGGCCGCACTGGCAGTTGTCGGACCAGCACGACGACGGCGAGGCGCTCGCCCGGGCCACTCGCGACGCCGGGCTCGAGGGCGTGATCAGCAAACGGGCCGATTCCGTCTATCTTCCCGGAGCACGGACCACGGACTGGGTGAAGACTCCGCACCGCACCGAACTGGTGGGAGTGATCGGCGGTTGGCTCCCGGAGACCACCAACCCGGCACGGCTGGGCGCGGTGTGGATCGGCCACCCGGCTGACGAGGCGACGTTCGAGACCAAAGCGGTGCTGTACTCACTCGGCCGCGTGGGCTCCGGGCTGAGCCACGCGGAGAAGGACATGTTGCTCGAGGTCCTCCGCACGACCGAACGCCCCACCCCGCCCTTCGATCCCGTCCCCTCAGACCCGGCAGTCCGTCGCACGCACTGGGTGGAACCCATGCTGTGCGTCCAGGTGCGCTACCTCAACGTCACGCCCGACGGGGTGCTGCGACAGCCGGTGATGATGCGGCTGCGCCCGGACGTGTCGCCGGCCGAGGCGGCCGTCGCCGAGATCGGTTGAGCCGTCGCCGCTCAGTTGAGCCGCTGCGCCACCAGCACCACGTCGTCGCGGTGCTGGGCACCGGCCCCGTGGGTGACAGAACGCTCGCGGTTGTCGAGGGTGATGACGCTCCACCCGTCGGGCAGTCGTTCGGAGATCAGTTCCGGGCTGAGGAGTTCCCTGCCGTAGGCGGGATGGTCCTCGTGCACCTGGGTGTCGAAGTCTGCGTGGTGCACGACCACGAGGTGGCCGCCGGGCGCTACTAGGCTCGTGAGGAGACCGGCCGTGTGCGCATCCGTGAACAGCGGGACGTAGCTGGCGGTGACCAGGTCGTACTCGGCGTGCGGCAGGAAGGCGGAGCCGAGCTCGCCGTGCACCCACTCCACCTCGACGCCGGCGGCCTTCATGGCCCTGGTGGCACGCTCGATGGCCACCGACGACGGCTCCAGCCCGACGACCTCCCACCCCTGCTGCTCGAGCCAGATGGCGTCGGCGCCCTCGCCCGAGCCGACGTCGAGGGCCAGCCCCGGGGAGAGCTTCGAGGCCTCCGCCACCAGCGCCGCGTTGGGGTTGCCGGACCACATGGCCTCGGAGTGGCTGTAGGTCTCGTCCCAGTCGTGGTCGTGCATGGCTCAAGTATGCCTCTGCCACCGGGGCCGGACGGCTTGTAGTCTTGGCGGCGATGGACACCACCAAGCAGATCGCGACCCTCCCGCCGCTGGAGGAACTGCGGGGCGGCGTGCCGCTCAGCAGGCGCACGGGCGAGCCCCGGCGCCCCGTCGTGCTCGCGGTCGCGTCGGTGCTGCTCTACCTCGCCGTCGCCTCGGCCCTGGGCGCCTACGCCTGGCACTGGTGGATGGCGGCGCACCCGGCCAGCTACGCCAACTCCGCGTGGCTCATCGCGTGGACGGATCCGGCACCGGGCACGTGGTTGTCGCTGACGCTGGAGGTCGCGCTGGCCGCCGCTCTCGCGCTGGCAGCGGGGGCCGCCGGCATCGCCGGTTTCCAGGCCTGGAACGGGTGGCGCTGGGCGCGCTGGGCCGGCCTCGTCGCGGCTGCGCTGATGAGCGGCTTCATGGCCATCACCCACTGGTACGCCGCGGTGCCCGTCGGCCTGACGGCGCTCGGCGCGGGCCTGCTGTTCCTACCGCCCGTCACCCGCTACTTCCGGCACTGGACGCAGGTGCGCGCCACCCCGCCCGCCCCGTACCGCCGGCCCGGTGAGATCCACTACGGCCGGCTCGCCCGGTTCCGCTGACTTATAGACTCCCCAGCATGGCCAACTCGCTCCTCAACGGTCTCTTCCGCGTGCTCCGCGACGCGGCCACCCGCTCGCTCCGGCGCCCGCTGGACGCCCCCGGCGGTGGACCCCGCACCCGCGCGCGCTTCAAGCAGAACGAGTCGCCGCAGGAGCGGCGCAGGGAGGAACCCTCTGGCGACTACCCGGGGGACTTCACGCGCATGCCGGAGATCAGCTACGCCCCCCATCTGGACGGCCGTCCGGACCCGGGCGAGATCGTCTGGACCTGGGTGCCCTACGAGGAGGACCACAGCCGCGGCAAGGACCGCCCCGTGCTGCTGATCGGGCACGACGGCCCCTGGCTCCTGGGGTTGCAGATCACCAGCCAGGACCACGACCGCGATGAGGAGCAGGAAGCGCGCGCCGGCCGGTACTGGGTGGACATCGGCGCCGGCGACTGGGATTCGCAGCGCCGCCCCAGCGAGGTGCGGGTCAACCGGATCATCCGCATCGATCCGGCTACCGTGCGCCGTGTGGGCGCCATCCTCGACGAGTCCACCTTCCGCACCGTCGGACGCGAGGTGGGCAACCACTACTGAGCGGCCATCAGGACGCCGCCTCGGCCTCCAGCAGCAGGCGCTCGAGCCGGTCCGTGTACGGGCCGGGGTGCGTGAGGTTCACCATGTGGGTGCCGTAGCCCAACACCACCAGCCGACCACGCCGGGCCGCGCGCGCGAAACGCCGCTCCTGCCCCCGGAACTGGTCGAACCGGCCGTTGAGGATGGTCACGGGGGCGCCGATGGAGGCCAGGTCGGCGAGCAGGTCGAACTGCGCCGCCGCCCGCACCCCCGCCGCCACCGCGGCCAGATCGGCACGGCCCCGCCGCAGATAGGCCTCCGCGCCCGCCGGGCCCAGCACGCGGCGCAGTGGCGCCTCGCCCGCCCGGTCCGTCCAACCGATCAGCCGGCCGTAGAATGCGGCGCTGCGCCGTCCCGGCTGGGTGGAGCACCCGGCCGCCACGAGCGAGCGGACCACTTCAGGGAAGCGGGCGGCGGCGTGGATCGCCAGCATGCCGCCCAGCGAACAGCCCACCAGGTGCGCCGGCCCCGCCGTCGACGCTTCGAGCAGGGCGGCCCTGATGGTGTCGAGGGCGCTCTGAGAGGTGAAGGTCTCGTCGCGACGGCTTCCGTGCCCCGGCAGATCCGGGCTGATGCAGGTCCAGCCGCGTTCGCGGAGCCGCTCCACCTGAGGGTCCCACATGGTCGACGAGGTGCGTAGACCATGGACGAAGACCACCGTGCGGCTCATGCGTCCCACCCTACGACGCCCCCACCCACCCGGCACCTCACGGAGGCGGGGCCACTTCTGCCGGTGGTGAACAAGGGGCCGGCCGATTCGGAGCGCCGGGCCGGCGAGTGGTTGAATGACTGTGCAGAAGCACAGGAGAGTCCATGATCACCGTCACAGACCTGCGGAAGGTCTACCACCAGGGCAAGCGTGAAGTGCGCGCCCTCGACGGAGTCTCGCTCACCGTCCCCGCCGGGTCCATCCACGGCGTGATCGGGCACTCGGGCGCAGGCAAGTCCACCCTGGTGCGTTGCCTCACCATGCTGGACCGGCCGTCGTCCGGCACCGTCGAGATCAACGGCGTGGACCTCACCGCTGCCCGCTCCGACGCGCTGCGCACCGCCCGTCGTCGCATCGGGCTCGTCTTCCAGCAGGCCAACCTCTTCGATTCGCGCACCATCCTGGCCAATGTCGCCTACCCGCTCGAGCTCATCGGCGTGGGCCGCGAGCAGCGCCGCGAGAAGGCCCAGGAACTGCTGCGGCTCGTCGGCCTCTCCGACGCGGGCAACGCCTACCCGGCACAACTGTCCGGCGGCATGCGGCAGCGGGTCGGCATCGCCCGGGCCCTGGCCACAGATCCCGACGTGCTGCTCTTCGACGAGCCCACCTCGGCGCTGGATCCGCGCACGACGGACGAGATCCTCGACCTCATCGTGTCGCTGCGCGACCGCAGCCCCCAGGACCTGGCCGTCCTCGTGATCACACACGAGATGCACGTCGTCAAGAAGATCTGTGACTCCGTCTCGCTCCTCGAAGCCGGCCGGATCGTCGAATCCGGGCCGCTCACGCACGTCGTCCAGCGCCTCAGCGGCAGGCTCAGCCAGGCGCTGCTCGGCATCCCGCCGCACTCCCCCGTCGAAGCCAGCGACGCGACCCTCGTCGACGTGCTGGCCAGCGGTGACCGCGCCGCCCTGCCGATGATCGCCCACACCTCGGGCGCCGTCGGCGCGGAGCTCGCGATCGTCGCCGGCTCGGTGGAGCAGCTCGCCGGCACCACGTTCTCCCATCTCCGGCTCGCGGTGCCCCACGGCACCGACGCCAACCGCGTCGTCGACGAGCTGAAACTGCTCGGTGCCGACGCCCGCCTCACCACAGACATCCGTCAGGAGGAACCCATCGCATGATCCTCCTCGACACCTGGTTCAACAACCCCGCGCTGCAGAAGGCGCTGCTCCCCGCGTTCGTCGAGACCATCCAGATGGTGGGCATCTCCAGCATCGCCACCGTCCTCATCGGCCTCCCCCTGGGCGTGGTGCTGTTCGTCACCCAGCGCGGCGGGCTCGCGGAGAACCGGGCGCTCAACTTCGCACTGTCGCCCATCCTGGTCAACATCACCCGTTCGCTGCCCTACGCCATTCTGATGGTGGCGCTCATCCCCTTCACGCGCTGGCTCGTCGGCACCTCTCTGGGCCCCATCGCCGCATCCGTGTCGCTGGCCATCGCCGCCATCCCGTTCTTCGCGCGGCTGGTTGAGACGTCGCTACGCGACGTGCACGTCGGCAAACTGGACGCCGCCCACGCCATGGGCTCGACGAAACTGCAGTCGGTCGCCAAGGTGCTGATCCCCGAGGCCATGCCCGCGCTCGTCGCGTCGATCACCACCACGGTGGTCACCATCGTCGGCTACTCGGCCATGGCCGGCCTCATCGGGGGCGGCGGCCTGGGCCGGTTGGCCTACAACTACGGGTTCCAGCGCTACCAGGCGGACGTGATGATCGTCACCGTCGTCATCCTGGTGGTACTGGTCCAGGTCATCCAGATGGCCGGCGAGGCCGTCACCAAGAAGATCGACCACCGCTGACCCACCCCACAGACTCCCGCCGTCAGGCGGGCGGCCCTTCGGGGCCACAGTAAGGAAGATGGCCGACTTGTTGTCGGCCCAGTAGCTAAGGAGAAAGACCTATGCGCAAGATCCTCACCGCCGTCGCTGCCTCGTTGGCAACCGTCATGGCCATGACGGCCTGTGGCTCTGACGCCGCCACGCCCGGAGCCGACGCCTCGCTCGACTCGGCGAACCCCACCAAGGTCGTCGTCGGCGCCAGCCCCGTGCCGCACGCCAAGATCCTCGAATTCGTCAAGGAGAACCTGGCTGCCGAGGCAGGCATCGACCTGGAGATCCAGGAGTTCGACGACTACGTGCTGCCCAACGAGGCGCTCGCGTCGGGTGAACTCGACGCCAACTACTTCCAGCACGTGCCGTACTTCGACAACCAGGTGGCGGAGAAGGGCTTCGAGTTCGAGCACGGCGAGGGCGTCCACATCGAGCCCTTCGCCCTGTTCTCCGACAGGCACGAATCGGCGGACCAGGTGCCCGACGGTGGCGTCATCGCGCTGACCAACGACCCGTCGAACCAGTACCGCGGCCTGAAGCTCCTCGAAGAGGCCGGCCTACTGCAGGACATCGCCGAGGACACCACCGCGCTGACCATTTCCGACGAGCAGAACCCGAAGGGACTGAAGTTCGAGGAGGCGCAGCCCGAGGTCGTCGTGCAACAGCTCGAGGACCCGAAGGTCGACGCGGCGCTGATCAACGGCAACTTCATCCTCAACGCGGGCCTGAACGCCGATGACGCGATCGCCATCGAAGCCGTCGAGGGCAACCCGTACGCCAACATCCTCGCGTGGCGCACGGACAACACCAACCCCGGTGTCGCCAAGCTCGAAGAACTGCTGCACTCCGACGAGGTGGCCGAGTTCATCAAGCAGGAGTGGCCTGCCGGTGACGTGATCCCCGGCTGATCACATCCCTTTGACGACGGGGCCACGCGGGTGATCCGCGTGGCCCCGTCGCCGTGTTTCCCCTTGTGATATTCGGTTTCCCGGACTCTTCTCCCCGGGCGCACCCGGGCGTACATTGTTTTCAAGACCCGGGCGACACCGCCCTAGCCGGTTGGAAACAGGGGGATTCTGATGCGGCACATCACGAGGTGGATCATGGCTGCGCTGACGCTTGCGTTGGTCGCGGCGGGCTGGGTGGCGGCACCCCCGGCCCAGGCCTTCGACGTCTACACCACGCCGGGGGAACACATCAGCGCCGGACGCGAATGGCGCACCTGGTGCGAGCCCTACTCGCAGACCGCGCGCTGCACGTCGCAGCTGAAGGTGGGCGGCGTGTGGACGTTCAACAACCTCACGTACCTGCCGTCGCCGAGGAGCCTGTGGACCGGCAATCCCCTGGCCACCCCGGGCGAG
Organism: Tessaracoccus zhenghani; assembly: GCF_055326325.1. Classification (NCBI taxonomy): domain Bacteria; kingdom Bacillati; phylum Actinomycetota; class Actinomycetes; order Propionibacteriales; family Propionibacteriaceae; genus Tessaracoccus; species Tessaracoccus zhenghani. Next base: position 685,480 of record NZ_JBUZNQ010000001.1, read on the forward strand.
CACCACATCAATGGGCGCACCTGGTGGACCGAATGCGAAACGGCCACCACCGGCCGCAACGGCTGCCGTTCCTACCTGTGGAACGGGCGGCAGTTCGTGTTCAACAACATCGTGCAGTTCGGCACGATCCGCCCGGATCTCGCCACCCTCTACTGGTACCGGCCGCCCGCGACGCAGGCGCCGTCCGTGCCGGCACCCAGCGCCTACAACATCAACAAGGGCCCCAACGCGACGAACCGGGTGACTCTCACATTCGATGACTGCCCCACGTCGCTGTCGGCCTTCAAGACCACCGTCAGCGCGGCCACGGACCTGGGCATCGCGCTGGTGCTGTTCCCGACGGGCAACTGCATCAGCGCCGGACGGTTCGACGCCGCCTACGCCCGCTCCAAGGGCCACTACGTGTTCAACCACTCCATCACCCACCCCAACCTGACGACGCTGACCTATTCGCAGGTCGTCCACGAGCTGGGCGCTCCGGGCGTGGTGACCACCTACGGCCGGCCACCCGGTGGTTCCTACAACACCGACACCGTGAAGCGGGCCTACGCCGCCGTCGGGATGAAGATCTGGCTGTGGAACCTCGACACCTTGGACTACCGGGGCCGCACCAGCGAGCAGCTGATCAACACCGTCGTCACCTCGGCCCGGCCCGGCGACAGCGTGCTGATGCACATGAAGTGGTACGCGTTCAACGGGCCCACGCTGAGGGCGATGCGCGACGGGCTGAAGGCCCGAGGCATCGGGGTGTGCGTCAACCGCGGCCCTGTCGTGGCGAAGCCCGCTGGGCTCGCCTGCTGAGCCACACGAGGTCCATGTCCAGCGGCCGGCCATGCTTCTTGATCGAAGCCGAGGGGAAAGTTGAGCAGATCCATACATTGTCGAGGAACAGTGGACGTATCAGCCGGAAGGACCGGCACCTGAATGAGGGAGACCACCATGATCACCAAGCGCAGGATCGCCGCCATCGCCGCCGCAGCCGCGGCAGTCGTCGCTATGACCACCACCTCCGCCGGAGCAGTCGAACCCACCGGCCGCGAGTTCGCCGACCACGTCCGCATGATGGCCCAGTCAGAGATGGGCCTCGACGGCACCCACAACCCCGGCATGCACCAGGGATTCTCCGGCATGGAGCACCACCACTCCTCCTGACCGGAAAGGTCAGCTCGTCACGCGATCCCCGCCGAGCCACAGGCCGGGCTTGGTCGATTCTTGACCTTCCGCGGGTTGGCTCCCGCGCTGAGGGTGAATAGCCTCGAGGGAGTCCGGCGATCACCGTCGGCCAGGAACGGAGCACCAACACATGTCACGTACGAAGCGGATCACCGCCACCGTGGCCGGGCTGGCCCTCACAGCCACCCTGGCGGCCTGCGCAGACCAGAGCGCCACGACCTCTCCGGCAGCCTCTGCCTCCCCCACAGTTACATCCAGGGCCACGGAGTCAGCGTCTGCGAGCGCCTCGTCAGACGTCGCCGCGGACCACAACGAGCAGGACATCACCTTCACTCAGATGATGATCATCCATCACGAGGGTGCCATTGAGATGTCTGAGCTGGCCATCGAACGGGCCGAAAACGCCGAGGTCGTCGAACTCGCCAAGCGGATCTCCGCAGCCCAAGGACCCGAGATCGACGAGATGACCACCTGGTTGGGCGCTTGGGGCGAAGACGTCTCCCCCGACGACCACGGCGGCATGGACATGGGTGGCATGGACATGGACGGGATGACCCAGGAGGAGATGATGACTCAGCTCGACGCACTGTCCGGCGCCGAGTTCGATCAGGCGTTCCTCGAGGCCATGATCGCCCACCACCAGGGGGCGATCGAGATGTCCGAGCAGCAGTTGGCTGAGGGCCAGAACCCCGATGCTCTCTCATCGGCGCAGAAGATCATCGACGACCAGCAGGCTGAGATCACCGAGATGCAGGAGTTGCTCACCAGACTCTGACCCGACGCCTGGTGCGCGGACAAAGGACAACCGGGCCGAACCGGCAGTTGACCCCGCGATGCGGTGGCTAGGGTTGTCCTCATGACCCGCGCTGTTCTCTTCGACCTCGACGGCACGCTCGCCGACACCGTGCCGCTCATCGCCGAGTACATCGCCGGGGCGCTCAATGCCCACGGCATCGAGTGCGTCCCGCGCGACGTCTACCCGCTGATCGGCCGCCCCATCGAGTTCGCGATGGGCGAGTTGCACACGTTCGCCGACGACCCGGAGCGCATGAACCGCATCATCGTGGAGTACCGCGACGCCCTCCACCTCGCGGTCAACGCCGCCGGTTCGAAGCTGGTCCTCCCCGGCGTGCGGGAGATGTTGGAGGACCTGCGTCTGGCGGGCTACCGCATCGGCGTGGTGACGGCGAAGGGCACCGCCTCGGCCATCCACCTGCTCGACATCACGGAGTTGAGCCACCCCATCGACGCCCTGGTCACCACCGAGGACGTCGAGCACGGCAAGCCCGCGCCGGATTCGGCGCTGCTGGGCCTCGAGCGCCTCGAGGTCCAGGCTGAGGGCACTTGGTACGTGGGCGACGCCGTGAGCGACATGACCATGGCCATCGCGGCCGGGATGCGCCCGCTGGGCATCACCACCGGCGCCGCGACCCGCGAAGAGCTGCTCGCCGGCGGGGCCGAGGTCGTTGTGGACTCCGCCGCTGAGGTCACGGCACTGCTGACCACCGACCGCTGAAATTCAGAGGGAGGTTTCTGCCACATCGGGCCATAAGCGGGCGATGTGGCAGGAATCTCCCTCCGTTTCCCGGTCACCTCGGGCTGGGCGGTCGCAGATGCAGGCCGGAACGCAGTTCCGCCTGCAAGGAGAGCTTCGTGGCCTCCCAGGAGTGGTGCACCTGGTTGAAGGCCAACCCCACGGGCGTGTAGCCGAGGTCACGCAGGCCGAGGTAGCGCTCGTAGTCCTCGTCGCGGTACTCGTGGAACTCCGCGCTGTCGCACTCCAGGACGAGGGACCTGCCCACAAGGAGATCGACTCTCCCCACCCCCGCGATCCATACCTGGGCCTGCACCGGGATCCGTTGCTGCTGCAGCCAGAGCCTCACCCGGGTCTCGGAGCCGGATTCCGCCAGCGGGCTGAAGAACTTCAGCACCCGCTGCTTCCGCGCCGGGGCATCGGCGATCAGCAGCTCCGCTTCGGTGCGGGTGATCAGTTCCTTGTGGGCTGCAGATTCCAGCACCATCAGCGCCTCTTCCGGGCTGTGGTGCCGGATGACCTGAGCCAGACAGTCCTTGACGGGGAAGACCGCCTGTCCCGGAAGCGCCGCGGTGTGGCGGTGCCAACCTGCCCGCCCCACCGTGACCCCCTTCCCCACGACGATGTGCGGCTTCGGATGAGAAGGGGTCCAAAGCCCGTGATGCTTGCAGCCAGACAGGCAGCCCAGCCGACCGCCCACCCGCACAGCCTCGATCAGCCAGGATTCCGCAGTGGGGTGGGCGTACCAGCCGTGGGCCACCCTGGTCAGGGTGCCCGCCGACACGGCCGCTTCGATGTTCTTGCCCGTCCATTCCTTGGCCAGGAGGTCGGCACGGGAAATGACGAGTTGGGTCATCGGAATCTGGAGGGAGATTTCTGCCACATCGGGCTGTTTACGGGCGATGTGGCAGGAATCTCCCTGCGAATTTCATTGCCATGTTCCATGGCAGCACTGTGGCCGGTCAGACCACCGATTCACCGTTGTCCACAGCTTTCGCCACGCTGGCCTCGAAGCCGCCCTCGGCGTAGACCGGGTAGAAGCCCAGCGCCTCGTTGACCTGCAGCATGTGGCGGTTCTCCTCGGCGTTCCACGTCAGGATGGCCTGGGCGTTGGGCTCCTTGTCGCGCACCTGGATCAGGTTGGCGGCCTTCACGAGCATGCCCAACCGGTGGCCCCGGTGGTCCGGCAGCACGATCGTGTCCCACTGGTCCACGAAGGCCAGCGGATTGGCCCGGTCCACATGCATCTCGCTCAACGCCACCAGGTCTCCGGTGGGCAGGTGCCGCACCACGGCCCGGTAGATCCGGTCGGTCAACAGCCGTACCGCCTCGGCCTGCCGGACGCGCTCGGCGTCCCATGTGCGTTCCACGACGGTGAGCTCACCCTGCGGGGGATCCACCGCCATCCGCTCCATCAGAACCGCGTAGCCCGCCAACATTCCCTCGGGCATCTGCCCTTCGACGGTGACCACCTCGTAGTCGGCACCCGCCACCCCCTGCGCCTCGGCCAGCGCCTCGGCGGGATCGACGAGGGGCCGGGCGAAGTCGTACCGGCTGACGCGCTCCGCCTGCTTGAGCTTCAGCCCATTCGCCAGCGCCAGCTTCACTCCCCCATGGCCGGGGTCCACTCCACCGAAGCCCGACGACGGCCTCAGCGGCGCGTCGACGATGTTCGTGGTGATCCACACCTGGAACAGGGTGACGCCCTCGGCCACGAGCACCTCGCGCACCGTGTCGGCCAGCGCCTGCCCCAACCCGGTCCCACGGTGGGACGGGGTGACGTACAGCGTGACGTAGGCCAGCTCCGGCTGGTCCACCATGTTGCGGGCTGTGCGCGCCCACCCCGCGGCGACTTCGGCGTCGCGGGCCAGGAACCACCGGGTGGCCCATTCCTTCTCGGCCCTGGCGGAGACGAGATCCGCCTCCGGATCGACGTCCCACTCGGGCCCGCCGATGATCTCGCGGTTGCATTCGGTTTCGAGCCGCTTGTGGTCCGCCCAATCGGGGTCGGAGGCCAGTTCGGGCAGAGGGATTTCAAAGATGTTCATGATGAGTCCTAAAGAGGTGCGATGAGGTCGTCGGGAAAGGCTGCAGCGGCGTTGCCCGGGGCCGCGAAACACATCGGCACACACAGCGACAACGCCTGGGAAAACCCGCGCGCTCAGAGCCTCATCATCATGGAAAACACCTTGGCACTGGGACGACGGCTGCGCAAGACCCCGTGCGGAAATTAACCCGAGCGTGCGGCCCGGTCTACAGTGGAGGCGCCCTCGAGAGAAAGCACGATCTGCATGAGCGAGACCCCCGTCGAGTCGGAGCACCGCGACACTGACGCGTCCCCCGTTCTCCAGCCGGATTCCTTCGGTCGCTGGATGGCCCGGCTCCTCAAGGGCATCGCCGTCGGCGTCGGCGCGATCCTGCCAGGCCTGTCCGGTGGCGTGCTCGCGGTGATCTTCAAGCTCTACGACCCGCTGATCCGCTTCCTCGCCAATCCGCGCCGCAACTTCCTGCGCAACGTGTTGTTCTTCATCCCCGTCGGCATCGGCGTCGGGCTCGGCATCCTCGGCTTCGCCGTCGTGGTCGAGGCGGCCTTCGGCAAGTACGCCGCGCAGTTCGTGTGCCTGTTCATCGGCTTCGTCATCGGCACATTCCCGTCGCTCTACTACCAGGCCGGCAAGCGCGGGCGCAGCACCAAACACCTCGTCATCATGGCGGTCTCCGCCGCCGCGATCTTCGCGCTGATGCTGGTGGGCGGCCAGTCCGGCGAACTCCTGCACGTGGAGCCCAGCATCCCCGCCTGGTTCGGCTCCGGCGCCCTGATCGGCCTGGGCCTCATCGTCCCCGGCATGAGCCCCTCGAACTTCCTCATCTACTTCGGCCTCTACGACAAGATGGCCAGCGGCATCAAGGCGCTGGACCTGGGCACGGTCATCCCGCTCGCGCTGGGCCTCATCGTCTGCGTGCTGATCTTCGCCAAGGCCGCAGCGTGGGCCTTCGACCGCCACTACGCGGGCATGTACCACTTCATCCTGGGCATGGTGGTCGGTTCCTCGCTCGCCATCTTCCCGACGGTGGTCTTCCCCGCCTTCTCCGCCGAGGGGCTGCGCGCCGCAGACCTGAGCTTCACCAACGCGGTGCTCTTCGCCGTCGTGCTCCTGGTGGTGGGCGTCATCGCGTCCTGGCTGTTCAGCAAGGTGGAGGACCGGGTGACGGATCAGCGCGAGGCCCTGGTGGAAGCTGCCGACGAATAGCTCCGGGCAGCAATGGAGCGGGCGACGGGAATCGAACCCGCGTGTTCAGCTTGGGAAGCTGACGCTCTACCATTGAGCTACGCCCGCGTTTGCGAACCCAAGACTAGCAGGCATCCAGCCCCCGTCCGCAGCACCCCGAAATTGGCAGGACATGAGTAGGCTTGGAGCCGTGACTGACGCACAGCCCCACCTCAAACGGGATGAGCGCGCCATCACGCGCCTGGCCATGGCCCACGACGCGTCACATTTCCTGTTGACGCCGGCCGCCGTCGTCACCCCCACCAGCGTGGAGGACGTCTCAGACCTGATGGCGGAGGCCTCCTTCATCCGTCAGCCCATCACGTTCCGCTCAGGCGGCACCAGCCTGTGCGGGCAGTCGGTGACCGACGGAGTGCTGGTCGACGTGCGCAAACACTTCCGCGGGGTGGAGGTCCTCGACGGCGGCGAACGGGTCCGCGCCGGAGCCGGAGCCACTCTCGCGGCGGTCAACGCGCGGCTCGCGCCGTACGGCCGGCGGATGGGGCCGGACCCCACCAGCGAGGTGGCGTGCACCATCGGCGGCATCATCGCCAACAATTCCAGCGGCATGCTGGCCGGCAACCACGAGACGGCCTATCACACGCTCGAGTCGATGGTGTTCGTCCTGCCAAGCGGACGCATCGTCGACACCGCTGATCCCACGGCCGACATCACTCTCCGGCTGGAGGAGACCAAGCTGATCGGCGGGCTCCACATGCTGCGCAACCGGTTGCGCACCAACCCCACCTCGATCGCCGAGATCAACCGCCTCTTCAGCATCAAGAACACCATGGGCTACGGCATCAACGCGCTGCTGGAGTTCCACCGCCCCGTCGACATCATCCCCCACCTGCTGGTCGGCTCCGAGGGCACGCTGGGGTTCGTCGCGGAGGCCACGTTCCGCACCGTGCCGCGCTACAGCCACTCGGCGGCGGCGCTCGCGGTGTTCCCCAACCTCGACGCCGCGGCCACCGCCGCCCAGGGACTCGTCGAACACGGGTTCGAGGCGATCGAATTGATGGACGTGGCGGCGCTGCGCGTCGTGCGCGAGCAGCCCACCGCGCCGTCGATCATCCGCGACGCGGACCTCACCACGCAGGCGGTGCTGCTCGTCGAGCTCCACGACACCTCAGCGGAGAACCTCGCAGAGCGCGTTGCCCGGGCGGAGAAGGCGCTGGGCGAACTGAACGCAGTGGACGTCGTCGAACTCACCACGGATCCCACGCAGCGCAACGCGCTCATCGAACTGCGCCGGGGCCTCTACGCCCTGGTGGCCGGCGCGCGTGCCTCTGGCACCACCACCATGCTGGAGGACCTGAGCCTGCCGCTCGAGAACTTCGCAGACATGTGCAAGGCCCTCGACGTGCTGTTCGACAAGCACGGCTACGGCATCGACAACGTGCCCCTGTTCGCCCATGCGCGTGACGGCAACATCCACTTCCTGCTCAGCGAACGCTTCGATCAGCCCGCCGGTCTGCTGCGCTACCGGAAGTTCACCCGCAGCCTGGTGCGCGAGGTGTTGCGCCGCGGAGGCGTCCTCAAGGCGGAGCACGGCACGGGGCGCGCCATGGCGCCGTTCGTCAACGCCCAGTACGGCGACGAGCTGTACGAGGTGATGCGCGAGATCAAGCACCTCTTCGACCCGGCGGGCATCATGAACCCCGGCGTCATCATCTCCGACGACCCCGACGAGCACCTGCGCAACCTCAAGCTCATGCCCACCATCGAGCCGGAGGTGGACTCCTGCATCGAGTGCGGCTACTGCGAATCGGTGTGCCCCTCGCGCGACCTGACGATCACCCCCCGCCAGCGCATCGTGCTGCGCCGCGAACTGGCCGCCCGCCAGTCGGACCACGAGCTGCTCGACCAGATCACCGACGACTACCTCTACGCCGCCATCGAGACCTGCGCAGTCGACGGAATGTGCTCGGTGGCGTGCCCCCTCGGCATCAACGTCGGCGACCTCGTGCGTCACCAGCGACAGGAACTCGCGCAGGGCGTGGAGAAGACCGCCTGGACGTCGGCGGCGAAGCACTGGGGGCTGGCCACCCGGATGGGCTCCGCGGCCCTCACCATGGCCAAGACCACCACCCCGCTCGCCCTGGCCGTCACCAGCGCCGGCCGACGCCGGCTCGGCGAGGAGGCCGTCCCCGGGTACGACGAGGACCTGCCTCGCGGAGCCGGCCTGAAGCGCAGGCCGCACCGGAGGGACCGCGGCCGCATCTACGGGGTCGCCGCGTACTTCCCCAGCTGCCTCCAGACGGTCCTCGCCCCCGCCGGGCAGGGCACGTTCCAGGCGTTCCGCGACGTCTCCAACCGGGCGGACGTCTCCGTCTCGCTGATCAACGCCACAGACCTGTGCTGCGGCGCCCCCTGGAAGGCCAAGGGGCTCGTCGAGGGCTACGAGATCATGACGGCCAAGACCCTCAAGAGCATCGACGTGCACGGCCCCGACGGCGCCAGCCTGCCCATCGTGATCGACGCCTCCAGTTGCGCCCTGGCGCTCCAGGAGATGGCCGAGGGGCACGACATCGAGGTCCTCGACCTCGTCCAGTTCACCGCGGAGCACCTCCTCCCGCACCTCAAGGTCACCCACCCCATCGACTCCATCGCGCTGCACCCCACGTGTGCGTCCACCCGGATGGGGATCAACGAGCACCTCCTGGCCATCGCCAACGCCATCAGCGACGACGTGGTGGTGCCGGCCAGCTGGGCCTGCTGCGGCTGGGCCGGTGACCGGGGGGTGTTGCACCCCGAGCTGACGGAGTCGGCGACGCGGGAGATGGCCGAGGAACTCGGAGGTCGGCAGTTCGCCGCGTACGCGTCCACCAACCGCACCTGCGAACTCGCCATGACCCGCGCCACCGGGCAGACCTACCGCCACATCATCGAACTGCTCGCCCAGGCGACCCGCCCCTGAGCTGACCGCCCGGTCTCGCCCGGGCATCCCTCAGGAGGCGTCGGCGGCGGCCCGGATCAGCTCGGCGAGCCCCAGGTCGCGCGACTCGGGCGTGAAACCCATCCGCACCACCACCAGGTCCAGGCTGGGCGCGACATACATCCGCTGGCCGTCGTGGCCCTGCGCCCAGAACAGGTCCTCGGGGAGGTCCGGGTGGGCCAGGGTGCCGTCGCCGCGCAGGTTCGTCCACCACGACGACGCGTAACCCGCCTCCTCCGTGGCGTACTCCCCGGTGTCGGCGCCGGTCAGCGGCACGACGGTGGTGGACTCCTTGACCCAGCCCTCCGGCAGCAGCCGGACATCGTCGACCACGCCGTCGTCCAGCACGAACTGGCCGATCCGGGCCCAGTCGCGGGGCGTGGCCCACAGGTAGGACCCGCACACCGGCGTGCCGGCCGCGTCCGGTTCCAGCACCGCTGAGGCCAACCCGAGCGGGGCGAACAACTGTTCGCGCGGCATGGTCGGGCCCGCCCCCAGACGATCGTTCAGGACCGAACACGCCAGGTTCGTCGACCCCGACGAGTACTGCTGGAACGTCCCCGGCTCGTGCGCCGCGGGCTGCCCGGCGACGTAGGCCGCCATGTCGTCGGAGTTGAACAACATCTCCGTGATGGGCGTGCCCAGGTCGTACTCCTCATCCCATTCCAGCCCGCTGGTCATCCGCAGCAACTGGTCGACGGTGATCCCAGCGCGCTCATCCGTCCACTCCGGGCGGAGGTTGGCGTCGTCGAGGGCGACCGCCCCCTGCATCACCGCACGACCCGTCAGGAGGTTCGTCACGGACTTGGTCATCGACCAGCCGAGCTGAGGCGTGTTCGCCGTGAAGCCGTCGGCGTAGCGCTCGCCCACGATGACGCCGTCCTTCACCACCACGATGGCACGGGTGCCCAGCGCCCCCGCCTCGTCGTCGGACAGCCCGTCGCCGAAAGCGCGTCCGATCGCGTCGTCGAGGGAGGCGTCCAAGGCCGGCTCGTCCGTCAGCAGGGTGGTGGGCGGCAGTGCCTCGGAGGTCGGGAAGACGGGGCGTCGCGGCGACAGGGTGCAGCCCAGGCCCTCCGTGTAGTAGGCGGTCTGGCCCGCCAGCACGCCCAGCACGTTGACGTAGGCGTAGCTGCCGTTCTTGAACTGGGTCAGGAAGGGCACCAGGGGGTTGGGCGGCAGGTCCTCCGAGGCGTCGGTGCGCCCCGCGATCTCCGTGACCGCGCACAGGCTGTGCGCCGCATAGCCGGTGCCCGTCCGCAGCAGCGGACGCATGTAGAGGTAGCCCGCCAGCACCATGGTCAGCACGAGTGCGAGCACGACGCCCACCACGACCCACCGCGGCCGGCGGCGTTCCACCTTCGTGGCCATTCAGTCGCCCAGGTTGGTGCCGACCCCGCGCGCGGCGCGGACCCACTCGTGGTCCACGGGCACGGTCTTCAGGTTGCCGGCGACGTCCTCCAGCGGGACGGGCACCGCCGCGCCGCACTGCGAAGCGACCGTGATACCGAAGGTGCCTTCCGCCACGAGATCCGCCCCGGCAGATCCCAGCAGGGTGCCCAGCACCCTGTCGTTGGCGTCCGGGATGCCACCGCGCTGCACGTACCCCAGGATGGTCACGCGCGACTCCAGCCCGGTGATCTGCTCGAGCGATTCGGCCAGCTTGAAGGCGTTGTTGCGGTGGCTCGCCACCACCGCGTCGCGGTGCTTGTCTGCGGCGGCCTTCGCCTCCGCGGTGGAGGCGTGCTTGCGCAGCACCTCCGCAGCGGCCAGGTCCGCCGAGTCCTTCTCGTCGCGGGCGCCCTCGGCCAGCGCGATGACGGAGAAGTTGCGGCCCGAGGCGGCCCGCCGGTGGACCGATTCCGCCACGGCCTCCACCGAGTACGGGATCTCCGGGATCAGGATCACGTCGGCCCCGCCGGCGATGCCTGCGCCCAGCGCCAGCCAGCCGGCCTTGTGGCCCATGATCTCCACGACGATGATGCGGTGATGCGAGTGGGCTGTGGAGTGCAGCCTGTCCACGGCCTCCGTCGCGATGCCCAGCGCCGTGGAGAAGCCGAAGCTGGTCTCCGTGTGCGCGATGTCGTTGTCGATGGTCTTCGGCAGGTGGATGACGTTGAGCCCCGCCGCGGCGAGGCGCTTTGCGTTCTTGGCCGTGCCGCCGCCCCCGATGCACACGAGGCCGTCGAGGTCGTTCTTCTCGTAGTTCTCGACGATCGTGGACGTCATGTCGCGTACCTCGCCGTCGATCACCATCTTGTGCGGCTTGTCCCGCGAGGTGCCCAGGATGGTGCCGCCGATGGTGAGGATGCCCGACAGCGCGTCCGAGTCGAGCACCTGGAAGTTGTTCTCGACGAGGCCCTTCAGCCCGGAACGGAAGCCGAGCAGCTCCATGCCGTGCTGCCCGATCGCCGCCTTGCCGAAGCCGCGGATGGCCGCGTTCAAGCCGGGCGAGTCGCCGCCTGCCGTCAGAATCCCGATGCGCTTTGCCATGTGCCCACCCTAGAGCGGCGAGGCCCGGCCCGTGGGCCGTTCCGCGCCCGCGAGCAACGGCCATCCGTGGCATCCCTGAACTGACCCGGGACGCGGCCCTCCCGGCTGTCGGCGGGACGGGTCGACGACCTACAGTGGATCCATGTCGATCGAACAGAACCGGCTGCAGGAACTGCGGTGCGCGGACCAGGACCGTGAATTGGTGGCGCAGTTGCTGAACAACGCCTACGCCGACGGGCGGCTGACGTTCGACGAACACGCGGACCGCATCGCCAAGGCCTACGACGCCAAGACCTTCGGCGACCTCACCCCCCTGACGACCGATCTGGTGGCCCCGCAGCCCCAGCCCGTCGTCGAACCGTATTCGGCCCCCACCCCGGCGGGGTCGCCGGACCGCAGGCCGGTGCCCGCCCAATTCGCCGGGCCGCCCGCCGTGCCTGGAATCGACGCGTTCACCGGCGGCAACGCCGTCATGTCGACGTTCAAGCCCGGCCAACTCCACACGATCGCTTCCAACGTGACGGTCAACTCGTGGCTGGGTGATGCCAGGATCGACCTGGTGGGCGCGGCCTTCGAGAGCCGCGACACCACCATCAACGTCGGCGGGCTCATGGGCGAGGTCAGCATCCGCGTGCCCGAGGGCGTCTCCGTGGACCTGTCCCGGTTGAACATGATCATGGGCGAATCGAAGGTGGACGGTGCCGTGCCCCACCCGGACGGCATCCGGCTGCGGCTTGTCGGCACCTTCATCATGGGTGAGGTCACCGTGTTGGGCCCCGACACGACCCGCGTCCGCAAATACCAGAGGTTCACCCGTTGATGAATGACCTGTTCGACCCGCCCGGCACCCCCTGGCAGCGTCTCTCCGGTAACTACCTGACCCAGAAAATGATCCTCATCCCGCTGGGATGGGGGTTCTTCTTCGCGTTTCTCGCGGTGCCCGTGCTCCTGTGGGGCACCAGTTGGATGCGCTGGTCCTTCTTCGCCCTGGCGGTGGTGGTGATCGCGTGGCGGATGATCCGCGCGCCGCGGGTCTTCCGACGGTGGGGTTACGCCGAACGCGACGAGGACGTCTACCTCACCCGCGGCCTCTGGAGCCGGAGCCTGCAGTGCGTGCCCTACGGCCGCATGCAACTCGTCCAGGTCCAGTCCGGGCCGCTCGACCGGTTGTTCGGCCTTGCCACCGTGCAGATGATCACGTCGTCCACCAGCGGCACCGTCACCATCCCGGGACTCCCCGCCGCTGACGCGGCCGCTCTGCGCGACCGCCTGATCGCCCGCGGCGAGCAGCAGCAGGCCGGGATCTGATGACCCACGGGCCTGATTTCCTCCCGCCCCTGCCTCCCCCGGATCCGGCGGACCGCGTCGAGGCGGCAGATCCGGTGGTGGCGCCGTCCTTTGCTCCGCCTCCGCCGATCGTCCCCCACGACGACACCCCGGTGCAGCAGCTCGACCCGACGGCCTTCCCGCCGCCCCACCCGTTCGAGCCGCAGGCCCCCCGCGCCAAGATCATCGAGCGTCCCCATCCCCTCACGGGCCTCGCCCGCGGCGGGATCGCGCTGGTGGCGGGCGGCTACTTCCTCACGCGCGAGATCCTCGAAGGCTCCTCGGGCTTCGGCAGCAGTGCCCTGTTCATCGGCGGCGGTCTGCTCCTCGTGGCGCTGATCGCTGGCATCTCGGGGATCTTCACCTGGCGCACCACCACGTTCATCGCCGACGACGACGAGTTTCGCGTCGAGCGGCGCTTCCTCTCCGAGACCTCCACGAAGGTGGACTACACCAAGGTGCAGTCTGTCGAGGTCTCCCAACCGCTCATAGCGCGGCTCATGGGGTTGGCCAAGGTGCACATCGACGTCGGCGGCGCCGGCGGTGTGGACCTGGCGTTCCTCTCCCTCAGCCGCGCAGAGTCGCTGCGCGAGCACCTCGTCGCGCGGATGCGGCAGGCCCACATCCCCGTCGGCGCTCCGCAGTACCCGGCCGACGCCGTGCCCCCCCTGGGCGGCCAGCCCCCGGCGCAACTCCCCCAGGCCCGGGAGGACCTGGTGGTGGCGGTGCCGGCGGGCAACCTGCTGCTGGGCGCGCTCGTGTCGCTGGGCACCGGGGCTGCCGTGGTGGGCGGCGGCATCCTGGTGGTCTTCGCGCTCCTCGCCCAGACGCCCGTCACCATGCTCGCCGCGGCCTTGGGCATCGGTGGCTGGATCTGGAACCAGACCGGCCGCAACTGGAACTTCCGCATGACGCGCAGCGACGGCGCGCTCCGGCTCACGCGCGGTGCACTGAGCACCACCAGCCAGGGGCTGCGCCCCAACCGCATCCAGGGCGTGGCGATCAAGCAGGACCTCCTGCAGCGCGCCACCGGGCTCTACCAGATGACGGTGACGGTGCTGGGCTACGGCGACCCGTCCGGTGATGAGAACCGGCAGACCAACGCCGTCGTCCTCCCCTACGGGACCTGGGACGACGTGCTCACCGTGCTGCGCGCCCTGTGGCCCGAGGTGGACCTCACCCAGGTGCAGGCGCACCCCCAGCCGGAACGGGCCCGCTGGCTCACGCCGTTCAACTTCAGCAGCCACACCTGGGGCATCGGCGAGCACGTCGTCGTGACGCAGCACGGGTTGCTCGAGCGGGTCATCAGCATCGTGCCGCACCGGCGGATGCAGTCGGCGAGCATCCACCAGGGCCCCCTGCAGCGCCGCCTGAAACTGGCGCACGTGCACGTCCACACCACCGACGGCCCGGTCACCCAGAAGCTCTACCACCTCGACGAGGCCGACGCCCGGCGGGTCTTCGACGAACAGGTCGCCCGCGCCCGGATCGCCCGGGCCACCGCCTGAGTCCCAGCAATCCGGGTGCGCCCTATTTGATCGTGCCAAGCTCCGCTACGCTTGTGCGTCATGAGCATCATCCTTGGCATCGATGTTGGCGGCTCCGGCATCAAAGGCGCACCCGTCGACCTGGCAGCTGGCGACTTCCTGACGGACCGCAAGCGCATCCCCACGCCGGAGAAGTCCACCCCGAAGAACGTCGCAGCCGTCATCGCCGACATCATCGAGGAGTTCAAGGACCAGATCGGTGACGGCCCCGTCGGCATCACCATCCCGGCCCCCGTGGTGCACGGCCGCATCCCGTTCATCGCGAACCTCGACCAGAAGTGGGCCGGCCTGCAGGCCGACCAGTTCCTCGAGGACAAGCTCGGCCGCAAGATCACGCTGGTCAACGACGCCGACGCCGCCGGTCTCGCCGAGGTGCACTTCGGCGCCGCCAAGGGCCACCCCGGCCTCGTCATCCTGACCACGCTCGGCACCGGCATCGGCACCGCGATCATCTACCGCGGCGTGCTGATCCCCAACGCCGAACTGGGCCACATCGAGATGATGGGCAAGGACGCCGAGACCCTGGCCGCCTCGTCGGTCAAGGACAAGGAGGGCCTGTCCTACCAGGTCTGGACCGAGGAGCGCCTGCAGCCGTACTACTCGCGCCTGGAGATGCTGCTGTCGCCGGACCTGTTCGTCGTCGGCGGCGGTGTGAGCCGCGACTGGGACAAGTTCGGCCCGCAACTCAACCTCACCACGGAGATCATCCCGGCCAAGCTGCGCAACCGCGCGGGCATCATCGGTGCGGCCATCGCCGCCCAGGACGCCGCGGAGAACCCGGACCTCCTCGCCAAGCCGCACTGACACCGTCAGGACTCGCTGTGCCCCTTGCCCAGCGGGTCCGGACCGGGGACGGGGCCTGATGCCCCGGGCGTGGCGACGCCGAGGTTCACGTCGCCCGCCTCGTACGTGGCGTTGAGCCGTCGGTAGGTGCGCGTGAAGAAGACCAGCGTCGTCAGGATCAGGCCGCCGATGCTGACGATCACGAACACCAACGCGATGCCCCGGGCGTCGCCGTGCCCCAGCAACCAGCCCCACTGTCGCCGCCCGGCGGGCGACTCCGCGTAGGGGATCAGCCAGAACTGGGCCATCGGCCCGATGACGAAGGCGCTGATCGGGGCCGCCGACACCTCCACGGCCTGCGCGAACCCGAACACCCGGCCCTGCTTGGCCAACGGCACCACCTGTTGCAGCAGGGTCTGCTCGGCGCCCTCGATGAACGGCATCAGCGCCATGTAGGTCACCAGGCCCGCCACCAGGAGCACGACGGAATCGCGGATGGTGAACGCCCCGGCGATGACCCACATGGCCAGGCTGGCGAACAGCAGCGTGCGCAGCGGGAGCCGGCCCAGGCCCTTCCTGGCGATGATGCCGCCGCCGATCAGGAAGCCCACGCCCGACAGGCCGAACAGGATGCCCCACCATTCCACGGACACCAGTTCCAGGCCGTACGGGTCGAGCAGGCCCATGAAGACGCCGCCCAGGAAGTTGTTGAAGGTGGAGAACAGGATCAGCCCCATCAGCCCCGGGACGGCGGCGACGGCGAGCCACGCGCCCTTGAAGTCCACGGCCTTCGGCGCCCCTTCGGCGTGCACGATCTCCGGCTCCGGGATCCGGATGGTCAGAAGGTGCACCAGGGAGACCAGCACGATGGCCAGGGAGATCATCAGCGTCCAGAACAGCCCCAGCTGTCCGATGGCCAGGCCGGAGAAGATCCCCGTCACCATCATGGTCATGCCGTTGACGGTGCCCACCAGGCCGTTGGCGTTGGCGCGCCTGTCGGACTCCACGAGGATGGTCACGCAGGTGGCCAGCGCGATGGATCGGATGCTGGCGAGCATGGCCCCGGAGAGCACCAGGAGGCAGAACACCCAGAACCACGGCCGCCCCAGGTCGACGAGGACCTCGGGCGGGGTCAGGAGATAGACGGCCACGGCCAGGAGGAACACCAGAGCCGTGCCGACGGCGGAGGCCACCATCACCTTGTGCTTGTGGTGCCGGTCCACCAGGGTGCCGAACGGTACGCCCATCACCGCCATGCCCAGCATGTAGGCGCCGCCGAGGAACGACGTCGCGAGCACGGACCTGGTCTCGAGGTAGGCCCAGAAGGTGATGCCGAACCAGATGAAGGCGGTGCCCAGCATGGCCGCCGCCGTGTTGCCCAGGACGCGGCCGAAGGTGCCGGGTCTTGCTGCCTCTCGTGAACCCACGAGGCAACCTAACACGCAGCGATGCCCCCCGGAACCCGCGATCCGCGTCAGGTACGCGGGAGCGGCGCGACCTCCCGGTGGGTCACATCCGGTCCGGCGCGTCGATGCCGATCAGATCGAGGCCCTTGGCCAGCACCTGCTTCGTCGCCGCGCACAGGGCGAGGCGCGACGCGCGCACGTCGCCCTCGGACTTCAGCACCGGGCACGCCTCGTAGAACGACGCGAGCGCTCCAGCCAGGTCGTAGAGGTAGGCGCAGAGCTTGTGGGGCTGTAGGTGGTGGGCCACCTCGTCGACCGTCTCGCCGAACCCGCTCAGTAGCAGCGCGAGCTGTTGTTCGGCCGGCTCCTCGAGCACGGTGACCGAACCCCAGTGGATGTCCTCGGCCTCGGCCTTGCGCAGGATCTGGTTGACCCGGGCGTGGGCGTACTGCAGGTAGGGGCCGGTGTCGCCGGTGGTCTGCACCATGCGCTCGGCGTCGAAGGTGTAGTCCTTCTGCAGGCCGTTGGAGAGATCGGCGTACTTGATCGCGGCCAGCGCGATGTTCGGCGCCGCGACCTCCTCGGCCGCGTCGAGCAGGGAGCCCAGGGTGGCGGCGGAGCCGTCGCGGGTCTTGAAGGGGCGGCCGTCGGTGCCGAGCACCATGCCGTAGCCGACGTGCTGCGCGGTGACATCGCCGGGCAGGAAGCCCGCCTTGCGCGCGGCCGCGAAGACCTGCGCGAAGTGACCCGCCTGGCGCAGGTCCGTGACGTAGATGATCCGGTCGGCGTGCAGTTCGTTCACGCGGCGACGGATCGCGGCCAGGTCCGTGGTGGCGTAGCCGTAGCCGCCGTCGGACTTGCGCACGATCAGGGGCGCCTCGAAGCCGTCGACGAACACGCAGAGGGCGCCGTCGTCGACCACGGCGACCCCGCTCTCCTCAAGCTCCTTGACGAGGACGGGGAGGTCGGCGTTGTAGGTGGATTCGCCGGCGAGGTCGTCGTCGGTGAGCTTCACACCCAGACGGCGGTAGGCCTCGTTGAAGGCGGGCTTGGAGATGTCCACGAGCTGCTGCCAGATGCTCAGCGACTGCTCGTCACCCCCCTGGAACACGGCGACGCGGGCGCGGGCACGCGTGGCGAACTCGGCGTCCTCCTTGAACCGGCCGGCGGCGCGCTTGTAGAGCGCATCCGCCTCGTCGAGGCTCAGCTTGGAGACGTCGAGCCCCTCGTCGAGGACCTGCTCGATGAGCATGCCGAACTGGGTGCCCCAGTCGCCGATGTGGTTCTGCGGGATCACCGTGTGACCGAGCGCGGAGAGGACGCGGTTGAAGCAGTCGCCGATGATGGTGGTCCGCAGGTGGCCCACGTGCATCGTCTTGGCCACGTTGGGCGCCGAGTAGTCGATGACCACGCGCTGCGGGTGGTTGGCGGGGTTGATGCCGCCGTGGGGGTCCTCCAGCAGCGACGACACAGCCGCCGCGAGGACGTCGGAGCGCATCCGGAAGTTGATGAAGCCGGGGCCCGCGATCTCCAGGGGCTCGCACAGGTCGTCGACGTCCAGCTTGGCCACGATCTCCGCCGCGACCTCGCGCGGCGGCCGACCCTGCTGCTTGGCCAGCCGCAACGCGACGTTGGACTGGAAGTGACCGAACTGCGGCTTGGTGGCGGGACGCATCTCGGGGTCGACGCCGGCGACCTCACGGAGACGCGCGTCCAGGAGCGCGGGGAGAGACTGCATGAGGGCCATTGTTTCACCTGACGTGAAGCAGTCCCAACCGACGGCCGTTCGGCCGCACCGGCGCGCAATGAGCGGGGGCTGATGGGGCCCGACCGGGTTGGGGGGCGGGCCCCGATCAGACCCTGCGGAACCGGGGCCCCACCCCGAGTGCCGGCCTCAACGGAGCCCGGCGAGATCAGCTGGCGTCGACCGCGGCTCGTTCGATCGCGAGGCCCCGACGGTAGCGCTCCATGAACTGGTTGAAGCCCTCGACGTCGCGGGGGTCCGGGTCCATCGTCGAGATCTCGGCCCCGGCGAAGACCTTCGTGGCCAACCATTCCGCCAGGCTCACGTCGCCCGCGTCGAGGAACGCCGCAAGCAGGGCCATGCCCCACGCACCGCCCTCACCGGCGACCTCTCCGACCGACACCGGGGTGTTCATGGCTGCGGCCAGGAAGCCCTGCGCGACGCCCTCGGTCTTGAACAGCCCGCCGTGGGCAAACAGCGAATCGAGCCGCACGCCCTCGTCCTTCAGCAGCACGTCCATCCCGACGCGCAGCGCGCCGAACGTCGAGAACAGGTGGGTGCGCATGAAGTTGGCCAGGTTGAACGCGCTGGAGGGGTGCCGCACGAACAGCGGACGACCCTCCTCCATGCCGACGACGTGCTCGCCCGCCAGGTAGTTGTAGGCCAGCATCCCCCCGCCGTCGGGGCTGCCGTTGAGCGCGGCGCGGTACAGCGACTCGAACAGGGTGTTGGTGTCCACCTTGGCGCCGCAGGCGGCCAGCGCCTCACCGAACAGCGACACCCAGGCCGCCAGGTCCACCGCGCCGTTGTTGCAGTGCGCCATGGCGACCAGGTCGCCGGCCGGCGTCGTGACCAGGTCGATCTCCTCGTGCAGGGCCTTCAGCTCACCCTCGAGCACGACCATCGCGAAGATCGACGTGCCGGCGGAGACGTTGCCCGTGCGCTGGGCGACGGCGTTGGTGGCCACCATGCCGGTGCCCGCGTCGCCCTCCGGCGGCGCCATGGGCGCCCCGGGCTGCAGCGCGCCGGTGGGATCCAGCAGGCGCGCGCCCTCGTCGGTGAGCGTGCCGGCGTCCTGACCCGCGCTCAGCACGGCGGGCAGGATGTCGCCGATCTTCCAGCCGTAGCCACGATCTGCGACCAGTTCGTCGAACTGCCCGAGCATCCGCTCATGGAAGGTGCCGGTGGCAACGTCGATGGGGAACATTCCACTGGCGTCGCCGACGCCCAGCACCCGTTGGCCCGTCAGCCTCCAGTGGACGTAGCCGGCCAGGGTCGTGAGGAAGTCGATGGACCCGACGTGTTCCTCGCCGCGCAGGATGGCCTGCTGCAGATGGGCCACGCTCCACCGCTGCGGGATGTTGTGCTGGAACAGCTGCGTGAGCTCCGCGGACGCGTCCTGCGTCATGGTGTTCTGCCAGGTGCGGAACGGGGTGAGCAGCTGGCCGTCGGCGTCGAACGGCAGGTAGCCGTGCATCATCGCCGAGACGCCCAGCGCCTTCACCTGCTTCAGCTCGACCCCGGCCGCCTCGCGCACCGCTGCGGCCAGGTCCGCGTAGGCGGCCTGCACGCCCGACCACACGGCGTCGAGGCTGTAGGTCCACACGCCGTCTGCCAACGTGGAGCGCCACTCGTGGCCGCCGGTGGCGATGGGCTGCAGGTCCGGGCCGATGAGCACGGCCTTGATGCGGGTGGAGCCGAACTCGATGCCGAGCGTGGCCTGGCCATGCTCGACGGTGGAGCGGGCGTTGATGATGGGATCCACTGTGACCTCCGGAAGAGTGTGTGCTGCTCCATCATCCCGCAGCACGCGCGGAGCGTGCACCCTCCCCCCCGATTCCTGGCTAATCTGTGGGCCATGCGCATTTCTGTGATCGGTTGCGGTTACCTGGGAGCTGTCCACGCGGCCTGCATGGCCGAGCTGGGCCACGACGTCGTGGGCCTGGACGTGGACGCGGCGAGGATCGCCAAACTCTCGGAGGGGATTGCGCCCTTCCACGAGCCCGGGCTCCCGGAGCTTCTCCGCAAGCACGTGTCCGCCGGCCGGTTGCGGTTCACCACGGACCCAGCTTCGATCGCCGACGCACAGATCCACTTCATCGGCGTGGGCACGCCCCAGCTGCAGGGAAGGCTCGGGGCGGACCTCACCTACGTCAACCAGGCCGTCGACACCATCCTGGAGCACGCCGTCGTGCCCGAGGACGGACAACCCGTGCTGGTGGCCGGCAAGTCGACGGTGCCGGTGGGCACCTCCGAGGGCATCGCCGCGAAGCTCGCCGCTTCCGGCAAGGACATCCTCCTGGCCTGGAACCCGGAGTTCCTCCGCGAGGGCTACGCGGTGGGCGACACGCTGACGCCGGACCGCATCGTCTACGGCCTGTCCGAGGACAAGGAGAGCGGCCACCGCGCCAAGGCCCTCCTCGACGAGTGCTACGCCATCCCGCTGGCCGCGGGCACCCCTCTCATCCTGTCCAACTACCCCACGGCGGAGCTGGTGAAGGTGGCGGCCAACAGCTTCCTCGCCACCAAGATCTCGTTCATCAACTCCATGGCTGAGTTGTGCGACGCCACCGGCGGCGACGTCACGCGGCTGGCCGAGGCCATCGGGCACGACGACCGCATCGGCAAGAAGTTCCTCCAGGCGGGCATCGGCTTCGGCGGCGGCTGCCTGCCCAAGGACATCCGTGCCTTCATGGCCCGCGCCGGTGAGCTGGGCGTCGACGAGGCGCTCACGTTCCTGCGTGAGGTCGACACCATCAACCTGCGCCGCCGCGACCACGCCGTCAACCTGGCAGAGGAGGCCGTCGGGGGCCGCCTCGTCGGCAAGAAGATCGCCGTGCTGGGCATCACCTTCAAGCCGGACACCGACGACCTGCGCGACTCCCCTGCCCTCGACATCGCCGGCCGGCTCTGGGCCCGCGGCGCGGAACTGGCCGTCGTCGACCCCGCAGCCGCCCACACGCTGCGGCAGCGCCAGCCGGAGCTCAACGTCCCCGAAACGGTCGAGGAGGCCGTCACAGGAGCCGACGTCGTCATGCTGCTGACCCCGTGGCGCGAGTACGTGGACCTGGACCCCGCGTCGCTGATCGACCTGGTCAAGACGCCCAACATCATCGACGGCCGCAACGTGCTGAACCCGCACGACTGGGCCGACGCGGGCTGGACCTACTACGGCATGGGGCGCAGCGTCTCCACCTGGTGAGCCGACGACCGGCTCAGGTCAGGTGGAACCGCTCGGCCTTCTCGATGGGGCCGGTGACGAGGATCTCGTCCTCTGCCGACAACACGGAGTCGCCTGAGACGTCCACCCAGCGGCCGTCCGCGCGCTTCGAGGCGATGACCGTCACCCCGAATTCGGAGCGGACGTGCACCTCGCGCAACGGCTTGCCGAGCACCGCCGCGGGCGCGGTGGTGCGCACCAGCGCGTAGCCGCCACCCAGATCGATGTAGTCCTTCAGCTGGGCGCGCACCTGGTGTGCCACACGCACGCCGCTCTCCCGCTCGGGATGGACGACATGGTGCACGCCGATCTGTTCCAGGATGCGGCCGTGGGCGTCCGAGACGGCCTTGGCCCAGACGTGCGGGATGCCGAAGCCGATGAGCAGCGAGCTGGTGAGCAGGCTGGCCTCGACGGAGTCGCCGATGGCGACGACGGCATGCGTGGCCTCGTGGATCCCCAGCTGCCGCAGCACGTCCTCGCGGGTGGCGTCCGCCAGCACCGCGTGGGTGATCCTGCCGTTGAACTGCTGGACCAGGTCCTCGTCGCGGTCGATGGCCAGGACGTCGGCCCCGTCGTGCATGAGTTCGAGCGCGAGCGACTGGCCGAACCGGCCCAGCCCGATGATGACGATGCTGTCGGCCAGGGGCACGTTGCCCGGCCTCTTGAGGGGGCGCAGATTAACCAATGATCGGCCTTTCCTTGGGGAGTTCGTAGAGCCGCTTGCGGGGGCTCAGGGCGAGCGCAGAGGCGAACGTGATCGGGCCGAGGCGGCCGACGTACATGAGGAAGCACAGCACCAACTGCGAACCGGCATCCAACTGCGCGGTGATGCCGGTGGACAGCCCCACCGTGCCGAAAGCCGAGATGACCTCGAAGAGGACGTCGTCCAGGCGGAAGGGGCTCAGCAACAGGACGATCATGGTGGCGAGCACCACCAGCGCCACCGCCAACAGCGCGACGGAGATGGCCTGCCGGTGCACGGCGCGCGAGAGGCGTTTGCCGAAGATGTGGACGGCGGTGTCGCCGCGCACCTCCGTCCAGATGATGAAGAAGAGGACGGCGAACGTGGTCACCTTGATGCCGCCGCCCGTGCCGGCCGGGCCGGTGCCGATGAACATCAGCACGTCCATCCCGAACAGCGTGACGGCGTGCATGGCGCCGATGTCGATCGAGTTGAAGCCGGCGGTGCGGGTCTGCACTGACTGAAAGAAGCCGGCCAGCAGCTTGTCGTCCCACGCCAGGGGGCCGAGCGTGCCGGGGTTGGTCCACTCCAGGCCCGTGATGAAAACGGTGCCGCCCACCAGCAGCAGGGGCGTCATGATCACCACGATGCGGGTGTTCATGGTCCACGCGAGGAGGTCGGCGTGGTGGCGCCACAGCTGCTGCAGCACGGGGAAGCCGAGGCCGCCCAGGATGGTGGCGCCCGCCATCGGCAGCAGGAGCCAGGGGTCGCCCACGAAGCCCATCAGGCTGTCCGCGAACAGGGCGAAGCCCGCGTTGTTGAACGACGACACCGAGTGGAAGAGCCCGTGCCACGCCGCCTGGGGCAGGCTGTGCCCGTACCCCAGCCAGAACCGCAGCGTCAGCAGCAGGGCCGTCGCCGCCTCGATCGCGACGGTGGTCTTCATGATGCCGCCCAGCACATGGGGCACCCCGCCCGGGCCCTCCATGTGGCTCTCGACGGCGGCGGTGAGGCGTGAGCGCAACGACAGCTTACCCAGCACCGTCAGGCCGATCAGGGTGGCCAGCGTCATGACGCCGAAGCCACCGATCTGGATCAGGGCGAGGATGACCACCTGCCCGAACGGCGTCCAGTAGGACGCCGTGTCCACGATGGTGAGGCCCGTGACGCAGATGGCGGAAGTGGCGGTGAAGATGGCCTCGATCAGCGAGGCGCCACCGGCGCCCCGCTTGGAGATCGGGAGCATGAGGAGGCCGATCCCCACCCAGGCCGCCGTCGTGAAGGCGACGAAGATCGCCCGCACCGGGGACAGCCGACGTAGCGCGTTGAGCACGGCGTCACACTAGACCCCCGCGGGGCCGCGCACCACTGCGGAGTGTTACTTGAAGCGGACGATGTTGTTGAAGACGTAGTCGACCTTCGACGTGAACGTGTAGCCGCCGCCGGCCTTGGCGGTGGCGGTGACGACAGGAGCCTGGATGTAGGAGCGGCAGCCGTTGCGCCCGGTGGCGGCGGAGTCGCAGTCGGTGCGCCACTTGCGGCCGCTGATGACGTGGTCGCCCTTGGTGGCCAACGGGTTGCCCGCCCACAGGCTGCGCGCCGACGGCTGGTAGGTCAGGTTGTTGAAGGCCCAGCCGGTGCTGCGCTGGTAGTTGCCGCTCTTGTAGGAGATGACGGTGGCCCAGATGTCCGTGCGGCAGCGCTGCGTCTGGGAATACGGCTCGCAGGCCACCTTCCACAGGCGGTTGTTGTAGGCGTAGGTGCCGGTCTTGGAGTAGACGTCGTCGGCCTTCGCCGGGTTGATCGCGGTGATGTTCTGCTGCACGGCGGTGAGCCACTGCGTTCCCGAGTCATAGGCGGTGCCGGCGTCGATCAGCGGCTCCTTGTAGAAGTTCACCGCGGCGTAGATCTCTGATTCAGAGCGCACCAGGCCCACGGCGATGTGGGTGTAGGACGCCTCCAGGATGTTGGCGCGATGGCTGTCCGAGGCCATCCAGTCGTCCATCATCGTCTGGACAGGATTGGCATAGCCGACGTTCCATCCGACGTTCTCGCCCCAGGCCTCGGCCCCGTCCCAGCGGAAGTCGTCGTTGTGGGAGATCTTGCCGGCCTTCTGCATGGAGATGGCCCAGTCCTGCGCGATGGCCGCGGCCACCTTCGGCACGAACTTCAACGGTTTGAGTCCCTTGGACACCCGGATGGTGTTGTGCGCATCGACCATGGTGGCGATGTCGGTGACGTTGGCCTTCTGCGACGCCTCGTCTGCCTCCGCCCGCGGGGCGACCAGCCCTGCGAGCGCAACGGCCACGATGAACATCAGGGCGAACAGTCTCTTCACGGTGAGCACCTTCCGGGGAAGTGGGGGGCTTGCGGTTAAGACGGTAACACCGCCCCCCGCCACCGACGGACAACGGCACGCGGCCCGGCGCCAGATTCAGGACTGGGCCGCGGCCAGCAGCGACGGGTCCGGCGCGTCCGCCTGTGGGCGCCGCCCGGTGAGGAGGTCCCACTCCATCTTGAGGTTCGCCGGGAACTCGCGGACCCAGCCCTTGACCCAGTTGTAGGGGAAGCGGCCGAGCATGCTGGTGTCGCCGACACCGACGGTGTCGACGCCCACCTCGCGGCAGATCGCGATGGTGCGGCCCAGGTGGTAGTCCTGCGTGATGACGGTCATCTCCGCCACGCCGAACACGTCGCGGGCCCGCACGCACGAGTCGTAGGTGTCGAAGCCTGCCGGGTCCTCGACGATCCGGTCCGCCGGCACGCCCCGCTCCTCCAGGTACCGGCGCATGATGAGCGGCTCGTTGTTCGAGTCGGCCCCGCCGTCGCCGGTGACCAGCACGGCGCGGATCTTGCCCTCCTGGAACAGGCGCAGCGCCACGTCGAGCCGGGCGGCGAGGAACGCCGACGGCCCGGAGGGGTCAGCCTTGGCGCCGAGCACCATGCCCACGGGCCGCTCCGGCACGTCCTGCACCGTGTGCACGTGACCGGACGCGAGAAACGCCACCCTCCCCGCGCTCAACACCACCGGAAGCGCCCCCAGCAGGGCGACCACCCCGACGGCGATCAGCGCGGTGCGCCACCGTCGGGGCCGGGTGGAGGGCTGCGGTTCAGTCACGGTTCTGTAGGTACCAGCTGACGAGGGACTGCGTGGACGGGTCCTGCTGGGCCAGCGCCTCGGCGTCACCGAAGACCGCCGGGGCGATCTCCAGGGCGAGCTTCTTGCCGAGCTCGACGCCCCACTGGTCGAACGAGTCGATGCCCCACACGACGCCTTGGACGAACGTGATGTGCTCGTAGAGGCCGATGAGCTGGCCCACCACCGACGGGGTGAGCGCCGGCGCCATGATCGAGGTGGTGGGCTTGTTGCCCTCGAAGACGCGGGCGGGCACGATCTCCTCCGCAGTGCCCTCGGCGCGGACCTCCTCGGCGGTCTTGCCGAACGCCAGCGCGGCCGTCTGCGCGAAGAAGTTGGCCAGGAAGAGCCCGTGGACGTCGGTTTCGCCGTCCTTGACGGGGTGCGCCGGGTTGGCCACCGCGATGAAGTCTGCCGGGATGATGCGGGTGCCTTGGTGGATCAGCTGGTAGAACGCGTGCTGGCCGTTGGTGCCGGGCTCGCCCCAGAAAATCTCCCCGGTCTCGGTGGTGACGGGGCTGCCGTCCCAGCGCACGGACTTGCCGTTGGATTCCATGGTGAGCTGCTGCAGGTAGGCCGCGAACCGGTGCAGGTACTGGGCGTAGGGCAGCACCGCGTGGCTGTGCGCGTCGAAGAAGTTGACGTACCAGACGTTGATCAGGCCCATCAGCAGCGGCACGTTGCGCTCGGCAGGCGCGGTGCGGAAGTGCGTGTCGACGGCGTGGAAGCCGGCCAGGAAATCACGGAACCCGTCCGGCCCGATCGCGATCGCCACCGGCAGGCCGACGGCGGAGTCGACCGAGTAGCGGCCGCCCACCCAGTCCCAGAAGCCGAACGCGTTGGCGGGGTCGATGCCGAATTCGGCCACCTTGTCCAGCGCCGTCGAGACCGCGACGAAGTGCCTGGCGATCGCACCGCCCCGGGCCTCGTCGGAATCGTCGACGGCGCCGTCGGCGACGAGCGCGTTCAGCAGCCAGTCGCGGGCCATGCGTGCGTTGGTGAGGGTCTCCAGCGTGGTGAAGGTCTTCGACGCGACGATGAACAACGTCGTGGTGGGATCAAGGTCCTTGACCTGCTCGTAGCAGTCGTTGGGGTCGATGTTGGAGATGAAGCGGCACTCCAGGCCGTCCTGCTTGTAGGGCAACAGGGCCTCGTAGACCATCACGGGGCCCAGGTCTGAGCCGCCGATGCCGATGTTGACCACCGTTTCGATCCGCTTGCCGGTGACGCCCTTCCACTCGCCCGAGCGGACCTGGTCCGCGAACGCGTACATGCGCCCGAGGACCTCGTGCACGTCTGCCACGACGTCCTGCCCGTCGACGGTGAGCTCGGCATCTGCCGGCAGGCGCAGTGCCGTGTGGAGCACCGCGCGGTTCTCTGTGACGTTGATGCGCTCACCGTTGAACATCGCGTCGCGACGCTCGGGCAGATTGACCTGCTCTGCGAGGCGCACCAGCGCGCCCACGACGTCTTCGGTGATGAGGTTCTTGGAGAGGTCCACCCGGAGGTCGGCCAGGTCGAAGGTGAGTTCCTCGGCGCGATGCGGATCAGCTTCGAACCAGTGGCGCAGGTCGGGGACGAGAGCGTCCTTGAGGATGCGAAGGTCTGCCCAGGCCTCTGTGGCAGTGGCGTCTACCGGAGTGTTCATGGGCCCAGCCTAGAACGCTCCCCCGGTCGGCGTCCCGCCGGGGCGTCACACAGACGCGGAGGGTGCGGTTGGCCACCCGACGGACACCGGCCACAATGAGGGGCATGAAGCGAGCCCTCCCCGAGGATGACCAGTACGGCGACGAGACCCCGGAGCAGGGCACCGACGACGGGGCGGGCCGCGCGAAGAAGCGGCGCGGCCCGCTGTTCGTGGTGTTCATGGTGTGCATCCTCGTGCTGCTCATCCCCGCCCTAGTCGTGGCGTTCTACGTCGGCCGGGGCTGGGTGGCACTGGACAGCATCGAGCGCGACCCGGGGCTCACGCCGTCGGAGTATGTGGGCCGCCCCTCCCCCGCCGCTCCCAATCCGGAGAAGCCGGAGGCCACCGCCCCGGTCAACTTCGTGCTCATGGGCTCGGATTCCCGGGAGGGCGACACCGGCCGTTCCGATTCGCTCATGGTGGCCCACGTCTCCGGCGACCGTGAGCACGTCTACCTCATCTCATTCCCCCGCGACATGTGGGTGGAGGTGCCCGAGCGGGGCGAGGCCAAGATCAACGCCGCCTACGCGTGGGGCGGCGCGCCGCTGACGGTGCGCACGCTCGAGAGCCTGCTGGGCGTGCGGATGGACCACACCGTGGTCATCGACTTCGAGGGCTTCGTCAACCTCACCGAGGCCGTCGGCGGCGTGACCGTCTACAACCCGTGGGCCTCGGGGCAGGGCGCGAACAGGTTCGAGGAGGGCGAGATCAGCCTGGAGGGCGAGCGCGCGCTGACCTACGTCCGGGAGCGCAAGTCGCTGCCCAACGGCGACCTCGACCGCGCCTACCGGCAGCGCACCGTCGTCAAGGCCATCATCCGCAAGCTGGCGACGCCGGACACGATCACCAACCCGACGCGGTTCAACGACGTGGTGGGGCAGGTGGCGGACACCCTCACGGTGGACGACCAGATGACCAACGGGTACGTCACGAACCTGGGCACGCAGCTGCGGATCTTCGGCGCCGACGGGGTGCGGATGCTGCAGGCCCCCATCCGCGGGTTCGCGACGATCGACGGGCAGTCGGTCGACGTGGTGGACCAGGGTCGCCTGGAGATGCTGGCCAAGGCGCTGTCCACCGACACCATGGAGCACTACTTCAGCAGTTACGGCGCGGACTCCTACGCCAAGCTGCCGCAGGTGGACCCGGACGAATGAGTGGGGGCGGTCCCCTGGGGGCGCGGAGCTCGCGTGGTCAGGCCTCCTCGAGCGCCTTGTCGGTGTATTCGGGGAGGAACCACGCGGCCACCATGGCCATGGCGAACATGCCACCCAGCACCATGAACAGCGTGGGCCGGCCGGCTGCGCCCACGATCACGGGCACCAGCAGCGGTGCGGCCATGGCCGCGATCCGGCCGAACGCCGTGGCCGCGCCCGCACCGCTGGCCCGCACCGCCGTCGGATACACCTCCGGCGTGATGGCGTAGAGGGCGCCCCAGGCGCCGAGGTTGAAGAAGCTCAACGTGCAGCCTGCGGCCAGCGTGATGGCATAGGCGGCGGAGGCGCTGCCCGGCGCCAGCGACTCGGCGATGGCGGGCGCCATGCCGAAGGCGAGGGCACCGACGACGGAGCCGCCCAGGAATGTGACCAAGGTGGGGCGACGGCCCCACACCTCGATGAGGATGGCCGCGACGAGGTAGCCGGGGAGTTGGGCCAGCGTCATGTACAGCGTGAACTCGAACGAGCGCACCAGTGTCATGCCGCCCTCGAAGAGCAGCGTCGGCAGCCAGATGAAGGCGCCGTAGTAGGAGAAGTTGATCCCGAACCACACCAGCCACAGCGCGACGGTGCGCCGGCGGAAGCGATCGCCGAAGAGTTCCTTCTTCGTCACCTTCGCTGCGGCGGTGACCGGGGCGTCGGGCGCCTTGTCGCGGTCGTCGACGGTGACGCCCGCGGCGTCCTCGAACTCGCGCACCGCCCGCTCCGCCTCCGCGTGCCTGCCCTTCGCCTCCAGGAAACGGACAGATTCGGGCAGCCCGAAGCGGACGAACAGCGCGTAAGCGGCCGGCACCGCGCCCAAGGCGAGCGCCCACCGCCAACCGTTCTCGGACGGCACGACGAAGTAGCCGATGGTGGCCGCGCCCAGCCAGCCGATGGCCCAGAACGACTCGAGCGCCACCACGACGCGGCCGCGGATCTTGCGCGGCGCGAACTCGCTGACGAGGGTGGACGCCACCGGAAGTTCTGCGCCGAGGCCGACTCCGACGATGAAGCGCAGAACGATCAGCATCACCAGGCCGGTGGACAGGGCCGAGATCCCCGTCGCGATGCCGTAGATCAGCAACGTGAGGGCGAAGACCTGGCGGCGGCCGATCCTGTCTGCCAGCAGCCCGCCCAGCGAGGCGCCCACCGCCATCCCGACGAAACCGATGGAGGCCAGCATGGACAGCTGCCCGGAACCCAGCCCCCACTCCGACGCGAGCGCGGCCATGATGAAGGAGATGAGCCC
Organism: Tessaracoccus zhenghani; assembly: GCF_055326325.1. NCBI lineage: Bacteria > Bacillati > Actinomycetota > Actinomycetes > Propionibacteriales > Propionibacteriaceae > Tessaracoccus > Tessaracoccus zhenghani. The sequence continues at coordinate 714,866 of NZ_JBUZNQ010000001.1, forward strand.
GATGTCCATCGCGTCCAGGGCCCAGCCGATGCCGGAGCCGAAGAGCAGCTTGCTGTGCTTGCGGGTGTAGGGCAGTTCGTCGAGACGCTGCGCGCGGCTGAGGTTGAGGCTCATGCGCGGAAGCCTAGGCCCAAGCCGGGGCGCCGCGATAGGGCCGCCGGTTCGGGCGACGGCAGGCGTACGGCAAGATGGTCGCCATGACTCTCCGTGGAATTGTGGTGTGCCTGCCTGATGCGTCGCTTGACGACTACGTCGGCGTCATCGAGGTGCTCGTCCAGGAGGGGTTCTCGCGGTTCGCCCTCCCGGCCGGCGCGGCGGCCTTCGCGGACGTGACGACGATCTTCGGTGCACGGGCCGACTTCGGCGCGCTGAGGGTGTCGTCGAGCGCTGAGGTGCACCGCTCAGCCGAAGCGGGAGCCGCCTTCGTGTTCTCGGACGTGGCCGACAGCGATGTCGCCGACGCGGCGGACGAGCGCGGGCTCGAATGCTGGTGCTCCGCCATGACCCCGCGCGAGGTGCGGGCGGCACTGCAGCTGTCCAACGGTGCGCTGCTGTACCCCGCAGACGTGGTGGGCCATGCCATGGCAGCTCGGCTCAAGGAACTCGGCGTCGTGGACCGGGTCGTCCCCCTGGGCGGCATCGGGGCGTACGCGGCGGGCGAATGGTTCAAGGCCGGCGCCCCCGCCGTCGGGGTGGACCAGACGCTGCTCGGCGACGCGTTCGACGGCGGCTCGTTGTCGCAGCTGCGGGATCGCTGCAACTCCTTCATCGCGCTGGAGCGCCGCCTCGTGACAGACCCCGGGAACTGACGTTTCGGCATTGACTGGAGGCGATGTCCCTCAGCTTGGATTCCACTCAAACACGACCTATCCTGAGAAAATCTTAAGACATTCTCAGGAAAGACGAAGGTATGGGAACACCCAAACGGGCCGCAGCGAACGATGCCGCAGTGCAGGACGACGCAGCCGAACTCCAGACAGTGACAGACGCCCGCAGGGCGGTTGGCCTCACCCGCGGACGGGGCAGGGCGGTGCGGTTCGCCATGGCGCCGCTCGCCATGCTGACGGTCGGCGGGCTGGCCGCGGGTGTGTTCTGGTTGGGACAGCCGGCTGACAGCACGGAGACGGTGCAGTCTGCGCGCCCGGTGGCCAACCTCGGGGTGTCCCGGAGCCAGGCCAGGCCGGAGTTGTCGCCGTCGGCCTCGCCGTCGCCCTCCCGGGAGCCGCTCGACACTGCCGCCGCCGCTGCCGCGAATCCCGCGTTGCCGACGCCCACTCCCGTGGTGACGCCCAGCACCCCTGCCCCGGCCCCGGCGCCGGCCAAAGCGGTCTCCGACGAGGCGGCCTCGGGCGAAGTGGCCGGTGTCGCCGAATCGGCGCCCGCCGCGGTCGAGTCGGCAGAGCCGGTGGCGGAGGTCGTCGAGGAGCCCGCCGTCGACTACACCGCGCTGGGCGAGGCGTCCAGCACGCTGTTCGTCACCGCGGCCGTGAACGTACGCACCGGCCCCGGCACGGAGTTCGATGTGCGGTCCTCGCTGGCTGAAGCCGCCGAGGTCGCGACGACGGCCTGGGAGGTGGACGGCTGGCGGCAGGTGTCGCTCGACGGGGAGGCCGGCTGGATCAAGGGCACGTTCCTCACCGACAGCAAGCCCGGCGTCGAGGCCGTGCAGGAGGCCGCCTCGGGTTCGGGTTCCAGCTCGGCGGCCGCGGCACCCGCCGCGGTGTGCGAGCAGGCCTCCGGCCTGGAGCGCAACCTCACCGACCGCACCGCCAACGTGCTGCGGGTGGTGTGTGCCGAGTTCCCGAGGGTCACCTCCTACGGCGGCTACCGCCCCGGCGACACCGACAGCTACCACGGCAGCGGTCAGGCGATCGACGTCATGGTCAGCGGTGAGTACGGCTGGGACATCGCCCGCTGGGCCCGCGCCAACGCCGGCGAGTTGGGCATCATCGAGGTCATCTACGCACAGCAGATCTGGACGACGCAGCGCGCCGGAGACGGCTGGCGGCCGATGTCGGACCGTGGTTCCGTGTCCGCGAACCACTACGACCACGTGCACATCTCGGTGCGCTGACGGCTGACCGCCAGGGGTCAGGAGCCGTCGGGGGCGACCTCTGGCGGTGCCGCGCTGCCGCCGGGGCTCTCCACGGGGACGACGGTGACCGCTCCCCCGTCGAGCCCAACCTCGGTGCGGCTGAGGGCCATGAATTGCAGCGCGGCGTAGTCGCCTGCCTCCCAGATCACGCCGAGGCGCCCGTCGGGCAGTTCGGCCGCAACGGAATAGGCCGCGGCTCCGGCGTCGAGCAGCACGGAGTCGCCCCAGGTGGCGCCGCCGTCGGAGCTGACGCGTAGCGCGAGTCGCCGTCGCTCGCGGGGGTCGTCGAGGAGGGTGCAGACGAGGTCGTCTCCCCAACGGGCCAGCCCGCCGTTGCAGGCCGGGTCGACCAGTTGTTCGTGCGGCACCGGTGCCGAGAACGTGAGGCCACCGTCGTGGGAGATCGCCCACCGTCGGCGGGGCCGGGTGCGGGCGTGCAACAGGACGCTGCCGTCGGGCAATTCGACCACCTTGTTCTCGTCGCAGTCCGGGCCGATACGCTCGCCGAGCTGCCAGGTGTCGCCGCTGTCGTCCGAGTAGGCCATCGCGACGTAGTGCTGTTCGTCCAGGGTGCGCAGCACGAACGGCTGCACGAGCCGCCCGGTGCTGAGGGTGGCCCCGTGGCCGGAGGAGGCGAACATGCCGGTGACGTCGTCGGGCTTGAGTTCGGCGGTGAGGTCGCGGTGCGTCCAGGTGTCGCCGTCGTCGATGGACGTGGCGAGCCAGAGCCTGAGGCCCTCGCCGTCGGGCCCGGCGTCGGCGGTGAAGAACGACCGCCCCGTCGACCCGACGTACCAGCAGTAGATGGTGCCGGAGGGGTCCACGACGAAGCTGGCATCACCGAAGCCGCCCTTGGCGGTCCGGGCCCGGAGGACGCGGACGTCCGACCAGGTGTCGCCGTTGTCGTCGGAGACGCGGTGGACGAGGTCGAAGGGGCCGGGGAGGTCGCGCCAGTCCGCACGAACGTCCCAGGCGGCGATGATCCGCCCGGTGGGCGTCACCGCGAGGGCGGGGATTCGGTAGCAGGGCGCGTCGAAGGCCGAGCCTTCGAGCGGTTCGCCTGTCTTCGCGAGTGTGAACATGGATCTAGCCTTTCTGGCCGCCTCCCCAGGCTCAAGGAGTGTCCGAGGACGGGGGGTTGCAAGTGTGATCGCGGCACCGGACCGCACCCAGGTCGATGTTGCCCGGCAGGGACGATCAGAAGCGGCGTACCCCGTCCTCGGACGCTCCGGCTACCCGGCTACGAACGGTATCGGCGGCGGCACAACGACCGCGAAACCTACAGCGAAGGTCGGGGATTGAAGGGTGCGAGTTTCGAGTCCACCCCAACACACGCAGAGCCAACGTCGCCCGAACAGCGGAGGGACAACACTCGCACCCTTCTTTCCCCGCCCTTCGCGGATACCCGCGCGTCTTCACGTCCCAAGCTCAGACTGAGCAATGGGCCGGCAAGGTCAGCCAGCGTTGTCGACGGCCTCGGCGAACCAGCCGGTGATGGTGGCGGGATGCGTGATCGCGGTACCCACGACGACACTCCAGGCGCCACGCCTGATCGCCTCCCCCGCCGCCTCCGGCGAGTGGACCCGGCCTTCGACGAGCACGGGGCGATCGACTGCGGCGAGGATCTGGTCCACGGCCTCCCAGTCGACACCCTTGGTCTTCGGGCGTTCGCCGCTGTAGCCCACCAGGGTGGTGCCGATCAGATCGGCGCCCGCCTCCTGAGCGGCGACGGCGTCGCCCTCGGACCCGCAGTCGGCCATGACCAGCACGTCGGGGAACTGGGCCTTGAACTCTGCGATGGTCTCGGCCAGCGTGCGGCCGTCGGGGCGCTCACGACGGGTGCCGTCGATCGCGATGATCTCGCAGCCAGTCTCGGCGACCTCGACGCAGTCCTTCAGCGTCGGGGTGATGTACACGCCGCTGGCGCCCACCTTAACCAGGCCGATGAGCGGCACGTCGACGCGCTGCCGGATGGCGCGCAGGTCGTCGAGCCCCTTGGCGCGGATGGCCGCGGCGCCGCCGCGCACGGCGGATTCGGCGACCTGGGCCATGGTGTTGGGGTCCAGCATCGGCTCGCCCGGGTAGGCCTGGCACGAGACGATGAGTTTGCCCTTGAGTTGGGCGATGACGTCCATTTACTTCTCCTCGCTGGCGAAGACCTGGGCGGCGGCGCCGACCAGGGCGGCCGACGATCCGAGTTCGGCCTTCAGTACGGGTAGTTCTGCGAGGACGGAAACGACCTCGCCGCGGATGGTGTCGCGCAACGGCTGCCACCAGACGGGGCCCGCATCGGCGACTCCCCCGCCGATCACGACGGCGGCCGGGTCCACCACCGTGACGACACCGGCGATGGCTTTGCCCAGCGCGACGGCGGCTTCCCGCACGACGGTGAGCGCATCGTCGTCGTAGCTCGCGGCGCGGGCCATGATCTCGCGGCCCGACGCGTGGTCACCGCCCAGCGACGCGTAGCGCCGCTCGATGGACGGCCCGGCGGCGATGGCCTCGAGGTGACCGAGGCGGCCGCAGGGGCACCGCAGCGCTTCGGCCCCGGGGGTGGGGATGTGCCCCATCTCCCCCGCGACGTGGTGGGCCCCGGTGCGCAGCCGACCGTCGAGGACGAGAGCGCCCCCGACCCCGGTGCCCACGGCCACCATGAACAGCGACTCGAGGCCGCGGGCGGCGCCGAAGCGGTATTCGCCCATCGCGTGGGCGTCGACGTCGTTGATGACCTGGATGCGGCGGCCCGGCGCCCAGCCGAGGCGGGCGCGGAGGCCGGCCTTCACGTCTGTGCCCACCCAGTGACGGAACGTGTCCGTCGACGAGATGATCCGTCCGGCGCGCGAGTCCACGACGCCGGCGGTGCCGACCCCGAGACCCACGACGTCGTCCGGGGCGATCTGGCGGACGAGGGCGGCGACCGTGTCCAGCACCGCTTCACCGCCTTGCGCGGCAGGGGTCGGCGCGGTCACCACATCGCCCAGGACCCCGTCCGAGGACACCAGGGCGACGGCGGTCTTCGTGCCGCCGAGATCGACCCCCACCGCGTAGCTCATGCGAGCAGGTCCACCTCTCGCAGGATCTCTTCGATCGCCGGGACACACGAGGCGTCGAGCGGGCGCAGCGGCGCCGGGACGGCGGCGGAGCTGATCACGCCGAGGCTGGCCATCGCCTGCTTGAAAGCACCGATCCCGCCGGCGTCGCCGGACATGCCCTTCGGCACGAACACGATGTCGAAGAGACGCGTCAGGCGGTCCTGCTCCTTGCGCGCCTCGGCCCAGTCGCCCTTCTCGGCGGCGTTCCAGAGGCGCACGTAGCCGGCGGGGTCGACGTTGCCGAGCCCCGGCACCGCGCCGTCGGCGCCGAGCAGCGCCATGCCGTCGACCATGACCTCGTGGCCGGTCAGCAACTCCAGCGGCGAACCGGCCGCCTTGTTGGCCTGCACGAGGCGACGGAAGCCGACGTCGTCGCCGGAAGAGTCCTTGACTCCGCGGAGCACGCCCTCCTGGCCGAGGCGCACGAGCATGTCGACGGCGAGGTAGCTGTGCACCCGCACCGGCACGTTGTAGGCGTAGACCGGCACGTCGACATTGGCGGCGACGATGCGGAAGTGATCCTCGATCTCGGCCATGTCGTTGAGCGCGTAGAGCGGCGAGGTGACCACGATGGCGTCCGCGCCGAGGGCGGCGACGCGCTGCCCGCATTCGGCCATGCGGCGTGCGCTGAGGTCGGGGGTGCCGACGAGCACCGGCACGCGGCCGGCGGCGCGCTGAACGGTGCGCTCGACGACCGCGTCACGCTCAGAGTCGGTCAGGTAGGCGACCTGTCCGGACGACCCCAGCACGAACAGGCCGGTGCAGCCTGCGTCGATCAGGTGGTCGACGACACGGTCGAGGCTGTCGAGGTCGATGGTGCCGTCGGGGGACATGGGGGTGACGACCGGAGGGACGATGCCACGCAGTTTCTGCATGATGATGCGGTTCTCTTTCAGGTAGGGGGTTCAGAGGAGCGAGGGCACGGCACCCAGGAGGGTCCTGGTGTATGCGTGCTGGGGGTTGCTGAAGATGGCGTCTGCCGGGCCGGTTTCGACGATCTGGCCGGCCAGCATCACCGCCATGCGGTCGGAGATGAAGCGCACGGTGTTGATGTCGTGGCTGATGAACACCAGGCCGAGGCCCAGTTGTTCCTTCAGGTCCATGAGCAGGTTCAGCACCTGCGCGCGGACCGACACGTCGAGCGCCGAAGTGGGCTCGTCCGCGATGATCACGTCCGGCTCCAGCGCGAGGGCCCGCGCGATGGCGACGCGCTGGCGCTGACCGCCCGAGATCTGCCGGGGCAACACGTCCAGGGCGGATTGCGGCAGGCCCACAAGGTCGAGCAGGCGCTTGACACGGTCCTCGCGTTCCTTCACGGTCCCGACCCCGTGCACCTTGAACGGGTCCATGAGCGCGTCACGCACCAGCATGCGCGGGTTGAGGGCTGTGGCGGGGTCCTGGAAGACGACCGAAACGACGCGGCCGAGTTCCTTGCGGCCGTTGCTGTTGAGCTTCATCGTCTCGCCGCGGAAGCGCACCGCCCCGGAGGTGATGGGCTGCAGGCCCACCATCACGCGGGCCAGCGTGGACTTGCCGCAGCCGGATTCGCCGACGAGGCCGAGAGTCTCACCCTTGCTGACCGCGAGGTCGACGCCGTTGACGGCGTGGACCCGGTCCGGCCGGAAGAGCTTGCCCGTTCGGGCCTTGTGGACGACGTGGACGTCGTCGAGTTCGATGACAGGCGTGGCGTTCATCGCCGGCCCTCCTTCTCCAGCACTGCGACGAGTTCGTCAGTGCGCGCGTACATGTGGTCCTGGCCCGGGACCTCCCGCAGGGTCGGCTTCTCGTCGAGGCCGATCGTGGGGTGGGACGACCGCGGGGCGAACCGGTCTCCGTCGACGAACTCGCGCGGCGACGGCACGACACCGGGCACCTGATGGAGCCGGCCGCTGGCCTGCTCGATCGACAGCACCGCGCCGAGGAGACCACGGGTGTACTCGTGGATGGGGTTGCTGAGCAGTTCGCGGGTGCCGCCCTGTTCGACGACCTGGCCCGCGTACATGACGGTGATGCGGTGCGCGACCTGGGCCACGAGGGCGAGGTCGTGCGAGACGAAGACCATGGCGAAGCCGAGCTTCTCGCGCAGTTCGTTGAGCAGGTCGACAACCTGCGCCTGGACCGTGACGTCGAGGGCCGTGGTGGGCTCGTCGGCGATCACGAGACGCGGGTTGCGGGTCAGCGCCATGGCGATGAGCACGCGTTGGCGCTGGCCGCCCGACAGTTCATGCGGGTAGGACTTCAACGTGCGGACCGGGTCGAGGCCCACCAGTTCGAGGAGCTCCTCGGCCGAGCGCTGGCCGCCGCGCTTGGTGAGCTGTGCCAGCTGGCTGCGGATCAGCATCGACGGGTTCAGCGAACTGAGCGCGTCCTGGTAGACCATGCTCATCTCGTGGCCGCGCAGCGCGTTGCGGTCCTTGGGTGACAGGGTGAGCAGTTCCCGCCCGTCGAACCTGATCGACCCTTCGATCTTGGCGGTCTCGGGGAGCAGCCCCATGATCGCCATCGAGGTGATCGACTTGCCGCAGCCCGATTCGCCGACCAGGCCCATGGTCTCCCCTGGACGGACGGTGAACGAGACGTTGTCGACGATCTTGACGGGGCCGTGGGCGCCGGGGAACGAGATCGACAGGTTGTCCACCTCGAGCAGCGGTGCGGCGCCGGGGTTGTCGAGGATGAGGCGGTCGTCGCGGGCGAGCTCAGCCGCGCGGAGGGCATCGAGCCTGCCCGTGAGTGACTCGCGCTGCGTGAGGTTGGCATGTGCGATGCCGTCCGCGACAGAGGTGCCGGCCATGGCGTCCTCTTCGGCCTGTACGTTGACCCGGGTCTTGATCTTCGGCGACGCCAGCGCGTCGGTCAGGCCCTCGGAGAGGATGTTGAGGCTCAGCGTCGTGACCAGGATGAACAGGCCCGGGAAGAACGTGACCCACCAGTGGCCGGACAGCAGGAGCGCCTTGCCCTCGGACAGGATGTTGCCCCAGGTGGGAGCGTTGACCGAGGTGATGCCGGTGCCGATGAACGACAACGAGGCCTCGAAGACGATCGCATCGGCGACCAGCACCGTCGCGAAGACCATGATGGGCGCGAGGCAGTTGCGGGCGACGTGCTTGATCAGGATCCACCAGGTGCGCGCACCCGCCACCTTCGTGGCGGCCACGTAGTCCTCGCCGAACTGCGCCAAGACGTTGGCGCGCACGACGCGGGTCAACTGCGGCACGTAGAGGAACGCGATCGAGACGATCACCACGGGGAGGATGGGCGCCCGGGACGACAGGGCCGTGACGAGCACGGCAGCCAGCGCGATGCCCGGGAAGCTCATGATGATGTCGAGGATGCGCATCAACACCTCCGAGACGACCCTGCCGGCCGTCGCGGCGATGGAGCCGAGCACCGCCGCCACCGCGAGCGCCAGGCCTGTGGCTGCGAGGCCTACCAGCAGGGAGACACGGGTGCCGTGGATCACGCGGGAGAGGATGTCGCGACCGGCGTCGTCGGTACCGAACCAGAACATCGAGTTCGGGCCCACCGAGCTGTCCGGGATGAGCTGCTTGCCGACACCTTCGATGTTCACCTCCTTCATCGTGACCATGTCCTGGGGGACGAGGCCGGCCGCGTACGGCGCGTAGGGGGCGATCAGCGGCGCGAAGAGCGCCAGCAGGCCCATGATGGCCAGGACGGCGATAGAAATCTTGGAGCCGATCGGCAGCTTCTTGAGCCCTTGGAACCGGAGGCCCGGCTGGGCGAGCTTCTTCTTGGCTTCAGCAGACAGTGTCAGCATCAGATGCTCCTGATCCGCGGGTTGACGATCACGTAGAGCACGTCCACGATCACGTTGATGACGATGAAGGCGATCGCGACGGTGATCGTCACGCCCTGCACGATGTTGATGTCGTTGCGGGTGATGCCCTGGAAGATGAGTTGGCCCATGCCTTGGATGTTGAAGATCATCTCGATGACCACCGCGCCACCCATGGCGTAGCCGATACGGAGACCCAGCACGGTGAGCGGGGTGATCAGCGCGTTGCGCAGCACGTTGCGGCTGATGACGGTGGCCTTCGGCACGCCGGCACCGATCGCCGTACGCACGTAGTCACGGTCGAGCTCCTCGACCATGGAGGTACGCACGACGCGCGTCAGCGAGCCCATGGTGGGCACTGCGATCGCGATCGCGGGGAGGAAGATCATGTTGGCGTAGCCGGCCGGGTCCTGCGTGAACGGGATCCAGTTGACCACTGCGGGGAACCAGCCGAGGCCCCCGGGGATGTTGCTGAACGCCTGGATCATCAGCAACGCCAGCCAGAACGACGGTGTCGCCAGGCTCGCGATCGAGATCACGCGGATGAGCTGGTCCGGCCAGCGGTCTCGGTAGAGCGCGGCCACGACGCCCATGATGACCGCCAGCGTCACGCCCATGGCGAGCCCGATGAAGGTCAGCTGCAGGGTCCTCGGGAAGTTCTCCGCCACCATCTGGGAGATCGGCACTCCGGTGAAGGACGTGCCGAGGTCTCCTTGGACGAGCCCCGCGATATAGCGCAGGAACCGCACGAACATGGGGTCGTTGAGCCCATTGGCCTCGCGGTAGTTGTTCAGCGCCTGCGGCGTCGCGCTCTCTCCGAGCGCGAGTCGGGCGGGGTCCGCTGAGGAGAGGGACATCACGATGAAGACCAGTAGCGTGACGCCCAGCACCATGATCGGCAGCGCGATGATGCGCCGACCCAGCAGCCGGATCAGATTGGACACGTGTTGTCGCTCCTTGCGGGCGGTTCAAGCGCCCAGAGGGTTGCGGTGTGCATGGCTCCGCTCGGGGCCCCGCATGCAGGGCCCCGGGCGGAACCAGGGGGGACCGCGATTGTGCGGTGAGGGGCCGGGCCCCTGTGGGGCCCGGCGCAGGGGGTGTTACTTGGTGCTACCGACGCCGACGAACGACAGGCCGGTCACTGCGATGGGCTGGAAGTCCTGCAGCGTCTCCGGGTCCCACGCCGTGGGGGTCTTGCGGTGGAACAGCGGGTACAGCGGCACATCCTCGGAGATGATGTCGAAGATCTCGTGCCATGCGGCCACCTGGTCGTCGCCCGTGGAGCGGCTGGCAGTCTCGAGGAGTTCCTGGACGCGGGTGTAGGCGTCCGACCCCTTCCAGTGCATGCGGGTGTCGGTCCACACGTCACCGGCGTACCACCAACGCAGGAGAAGGTCGGCGTCGAGGCCGAAGACGGACGGGTCACCGGGGGCCATGACGATGTCGAACGAATTCGGGTCGGCGTCGATGGTGCCGTAGACGTCCGCGGACTTCTTCTCCTCGTAGGTGACGGTCAGGCCGGCAGCCTCCAGGGACTCCTTCACGATGGGGCGCACTGCCGAGAAGAAGCCGTGGTCGGAGGAGAGGAGCCGGACGCTGGTGAGACCCGTCTCGGCGAAGAGCTCCTTCGCCTTCTCCATGTTGCCGGCGTACTGGACCTTGGCTTCCTTGAAGGCGGGGTGTGCTTCGTGCACGAAGGCCTTGGCCGGGCTGGCCAGATCCGACATGCCGACCTTGGTGATGCGGTCGTAGTCCAGGGCGTAGAGCACGCCCTGACGGTTGCGGACGTCGTCCATCGGGGCGAGCCCCGAGTTGAACATCATGAACACCAGCCCGAAGCCCTGCTCTGCGGCGACGGACTTGGACTCGGCCAGCTGCGCCAGGTTGGCGGCGGGCACCGAGTCGACGGCCTGGACCGTGTCGGAGCTCAGCGCGTTGGTGCGGGTGGAGTCATCGGGGATGATCTGCCATTCCATGGTGGCGGCGCGGGCCGGGTTGGGGCCGGTGTAGGCGTCGTTGCGCTCGAACTTGACCACCTGGGAGGCAGCGCCGTTGTCGACCATCTTGTAGGCGCCGGTGCCGACGGGGTTGAGGTCGAAGGCCTTCTGGTCGGCCTCGACGAGGGCCTTCGGGACGATCTTGACGACCGCGAGGCGCTCGGGAACCAGGGAGAACGGGTACTTGGTGACGATGGTGACCGTCGTGTCGTCCTTGGCCGTGACCGACTCGATGAAGGGGATGAACGACGCGTACAGCGAAGCGTTGTCCGGGTTCAGGACGCGCTCGAAGGAGAACACGACGTCATCGGTGGTGACCGGCGTGCCGTCGTGGAACACCGCGCCGTCGCGGAGCGTGACTTCCCACGTGGTGTCGTCGACCTGGGACGGCATGTCGGCACCGAGGGCGGCGAACACCTCGCGCGTGGCGGGGTGGAGCTCCGTCAGGCCCTCCATGGTGTGCCAGTTGGCGGCGACGGTGAGCGCGGCGGTGGTGGTCATCGGGTCGTACCCGTTGGTGCCGAGCTCGTAAGAGATGGCGGCGGTGATCGCGCCGTCGGTCGCGGCCGAAGCGGAGGGGCTCGCGCTCGCGGACCCTGCCGGCTCGGACCCCGCGGGCGATGCGCTGCCACCCGGAGTGGGCTGCGTTGCCGAAGGGCTGCACGCTGCGAGCGACCCGGCGAATGCCGCGGCCGCGCCCAACGAACCAGCGAGCTTGATGATGGAACGGCGCGACGTCTGCGCGCTCAAGGGATTCGTCATTGAAAACTCTCCTAGTTATCGGACATCCGATGTCTGACCTGATGTCAGTATTGCATGATACCGGGCGATAGACTCGCCACGCTCACCTAAAGTGCTCATCCTGATTGAAAGAGTCTGAATTGTGACCAACAGCCACGAACCGCAGCGTCTCCGGCAGACGGCGCAGGCGGTGAAAGAGCATATTCTGCGCGAAAAGTTGAAGACCGGCGATCCCATGCCGACGGAGGTCCAGCTCGTCGAAGCGTTGGGCGTTTCCCGCTCGAACCTGCGCGAAGCGATCCGCAGCCTGGTGACGCTGGACATCCTCGAGGTACGGCACGGCACCGGCATGTTCGTCGGCCGGATGTCGATGCGTCCCCTGGTGGAGGCACTGGCCTTCAAAGGCGTGGTGCTGCCCGGCGAGGAGTTCGAGACGCTGCGCCAGATCGTCGAGATCCGCACCGCGCTGGATTACGCGCTGGCTCCCGGCATCGTCGAGCGCATGAGCGGCCACGACGCTCCCGAGCTGGCGCAACTGTGTGACGCCATGACGGAGAAGAAGGCGGCCGGCGAGAGCTTCGCTACTGAGGACCGGTTGTTCCACCTGAAGTTGGCCGAAGTGCTCAGCAACGAGTTGTACGCGCAGTTGGTGGGCGCCTTCTGGGACGTGCACACGCTCATCGCACCCCGGCTCGGCGTCCCGACGCCCCGCGACATGGCCGACACCGTCGACGCCCACCGCAGCATGCTCCAGGCCGCCCTGGCCGGAGACCTCGACGCCTACCGGGACGCCGTCGACCGGCACTACGCACCGCTGCTGCGCGTGCTCGACTCGTCGAAGAAGGCCGTCGCTTCAGGTTCCTGAACACCCGGCCCCGAACTCACCGCTGAGTTCCAGCCAACAGAAAGCGGCCCAGCCTCGAAGGCTGGGCCGCTTCCTGCTGTCAGGCCAGGCGCACCACTGCGGCACCCGGGCGGTCCGGGGCAAGGGTGAGCACGCCGTCGGTCAGGCTGCCCCACTGGGGCGTGAGCAGCTCGCCGGCGATCGCGACGGGGGTATCGGCGTCGATGAACGCCAAGGTTGACCCGTCCTCGGCAGTGCCGAGGCGCACCCAGACGTCGTCGCCGAGGCTGAGCGTGCGGTCGGTGGGCGCCACCTGCAGGAATCCTCCGGCGGGTCGCACCCACCTGCCGACGGAGGCGACGACCTCGGACTGCCACCCGGGCAGGCGACCGTCGGCCATCGGCCCGACGCCGAACAGGAGCCGACCGCCGCGGGTGACGACGTCGACGAGGTGGCGGATCGCTAGGGGACCGGCCAGCGCGTGCGACAGGTCCTCCTCCTGGTTGTAGGCGAACGACAGCCCCACGCCGCGGCAGTTCTCCCACATGCGGGCGTCCTCGTTGTCCAGCATGTGCTGGTACTCGCTGGTCACATAGTCCGCGTGCGGCACGTTCCAGCGGTCATTGACCACACCGTCGGGATTGGCGGCGTAGAACTCCTCGAAGACCGAGCCGATGCCGTGCGGCTCGAAGTTCTTGCCGGCATCCGGCCACTCGATGTCGTCCCACAACACGTCCGGCTGGTAACGCTGCACCAGATCACGGACGTGGTTGGCCGCGTAAGCGGCGTACTCCTCGTCCAGCGGGCGCAGCCCGTCCCAGGACCAGGTGTCCGCCTCGCCGATGGGCGCGAACGGCCGCTCGTGCCAGTCCAGGCCACCGGAGTAATAGGCGCCGAACCGGACGCCGTGCTCACGGCACGCGTCGGAGTACGCCCCGACGAGGTCCGTCTTCGGACCGCGGGCGACCGTGTTTCGGTCCGTGCCCGGGGCATCCCACAGGCAGACGCCGTCGTGGTGCTTGGTCGTCAGCACCAGGTAGTCGGCGCCGGCCGCCGCGAGCTCCCCCACCAGAGCGGAGGCGTCGAAGTTTTCAGCCTTCCACTCGTCGATGAAGTCGTCGTAGGGGCGGCCTCCGTAGACTTCCTGCTGGTGCTTCCAGGCCGCACTACCCTCGAGCCGGATGGTGTTGTAGTACCACTCCGAATACGGGTTGTGCGTGTACCACTCCGTGGCGGATTCGATGGTGCCCAGCTCGCCCGTCGGTTCCGCCCACGCCGGCACCGAGTACGGCCCCCAGTGGACGAAGAAGCCCAGCTTGGCGCGCCGGAACCACTCCGGCGTTGCCCTGTCATTCAGCGCCTCCCAGCGCTCTTGGTCATCGACCACCGAAACCTCCGATATTCATGCCTCGGGACAGCTGGCGCTGCATGAGGAAAACAATGATGAGAGAAAACGCCACGGCGACGGAGCAGGCCGCCATCAGCGGACCCCAGTCGGTGCCGCGCTCGCCCGAGAACATGGACAGACCCAACTGCAGCGGGGCCTTGGCCGGATCAGTGATGATGATCAGCGGCCACAGGAAGGCGTTCCAGTAGTCGATGAAGGCGAACGCCGCGACGATGGCGATGGGTCCGCGCAGCAGCGGCACGATCACGTGCCACAACAGTTGGATCTGGCTGGCGCCGTCGATCCGCGCGGCCTCTTCGTAATCCGGGGGCAGCGACAGCAGGAACTGGCGCAGCAGGAAGGTGCCGAACGCGCCGAACGCGAAGGGCAGGATGACCATCGAATAGGTGTTGACAGCACCGAACTCGTTGGCCCCGATGAACAGCGGGATGACGAGCACCTCGATGGGCAGCATCAGCGTGGCGATGAACACGGCGAACAACTGGTTGCGGCCCTTGAACTGCAGGCGGGCGAACGCGAACGCGCTGAGCACCGAGACGGTCACTGCGATCAGCGCGCCCATGCCGGCGATGAAGAACGTGTTGAGCAGGATTCGAGCGAACGGGATGGCCGTGAAGACGTCCCCATAGTTGCTCCACCGCACCTCGGAGCCCACCAGGTCGGCCCCGCCCAACAGCACTTCCTGGCTGGGTTTGATGGAGCTGATGAACATCCAGAGGAACGGCACGAAGAACACGAAGCCGAACATCGCGAGCAGCACCTTGCTGATGATCTTCGTGGGGCGCACGCGGCGCGCCCTGTTGCTCGCTTCGGCGACCCGGAGGGTTTCTTCCCTTGTCAAGGCGTCAGGCATCGTAGCTCACCCACTTCTTCTGCCCCAGGAACTGCAGGGCGGTAAACAGCATGATGATGACGAACAGCACCCACGCCATGGCCGACGCGAACCCGAGGCGGTCGTAGGAGAAACCGGCACGGTAGAGGTACAGGACGATGGTGTTGGTGGTGTCGCCGGGGCCGCCCTTGGTCAGCATGTAGGGCTGCGTGAACACCTTGAAGCCGCCGATGACGGTCATCACCGAGGCGAAGAACAGCGACGGGGACAGCATCGGGAACGTGACCCGCCAGAAGCGGCTCCACGCGGTGGTGCCGTCAATCCTGGCGGCCTCCATCACCGAGGGGTTGATGTTGTTGAGGCCTGCGGCCAGCACCACGATGTTGTAGCCGATGCCCTGCCACAGCGACATCATGATGAGCGACACCAGCGCCCAGTTGCCGTCACCCAGCCAGGAGGGGCCAGTGATACCGATGTTGCCCAGCAACGTGTTGACCAGTCCGTTGTCCTGCAGCATGAGCCGCCACACCAGGGCGTTGGCCACCATGGGGGTGACCACCGGGATGAAGAAGAGGATCCGGAAGAAGCCGCCCCATTCGGGCAGCGAATGCAGCCACACCGCGATGCCGGTGCAGATGATGAGGTTCGCGATGGTGTAGCCGATCGCGAAGACCGCGGTGTTGCGCAGCACCGTGAAGAACACCGGATCGGCCCCCGACAGAAGCTGCACGTAGTTCTCCACCCCCACGAACTCACGTTCGCCGTACAGGGGCCAGTTGTACAGGCTGATCACCAGGGAGGCGATCAACGGCACCACGATGAAGATGAAGAAGCCGGCCATCCCGGGGGTGAGATGGAGGAAGGCCAGCAAGCGCTGGTTGAAGCCAGGCTTGCCGGTCCGTTCCACCTTCACCCTCGGCCGAGCTTCAGTCGGAGCTGCCGAGGAAGCCATGATCAGCCAACACCCTGGGCGATCTGGGTGAGGATGTCCTCAGCGGTCTTGTTGCCCCGGTAGCCGTCGGACGAGTACTGCGCGAACTGGGTCACGACCTGGTTCCAGGTGGGGGTGGTCACCAGCGGCTGGCCGCTGGCGAGGAGCGCCTTGACGACCTCGACATCGGCCTCCGGCTTGCCCTCGGCCCAACCGTCGATGGCGGACTCGATGGACGGCACGGTGCCGCGGTTGGCCCCGACGTAGCCAACCACGTCCGGCGTGGTCATCTTGACGATGTTCTCAAAGGCGGCGGCCTTGTCCGGGCAGGAGTCAGCGACGCCGAAGCCGGATCCCTGGATCATGCCGCCGGGGGTGCCGTCGTCCGACGGGGGTGCGGCGATGCCGACCTCGAAGTCTGAACCCTCCTGGTAGGTGGAGTAGAACCAGGGGCCGTCGATGAACATGCCGACGTTGCCGGCCATGAACGCCTGGCGACCGATCTCATCGGTGTCGCCGGGGTTCGGCGCAGCCGCGACCTGCTCCTTGTTGACCAGGTCCATGGTCCACTGCACGTCCTCGATCAGCGCCGGGTCCGTGAGGTTCAGTTCGCCGTCCTTGGTGGGGCCGACACCGTTGGCGAAGCTGAGGGCGAGGGGCGGGTAACCGATGTCGGCGGACACGGCGAAGCCGTACTTGTCGTCCTTGGTGAGGGCCTTCGCGTCGGAGAGGAACTGCTCGCGCGAGTAGTCCGCCCCCGGCAGTTCAAGGCCGGCGGCCTCGAACATCTCCTTGTTGAAGAACAGCAGCATGGGCTCTGCGTCGTAGGGGATGGCCCGGATGGTGCCGTCCACCGTCAGGCCCTGCATCATGGCCTCGTTGTACTGGTTGAGGTCGAGGCCTGCATCCTTGGCGAGGTCGTCCAGCGGCGAGAGGAGGCTGCCGAGCTCCTGGGCGCGCGCGGCCTGCGTCGTGATGATGCACGG
Source organism: Tessaracoccus zhenghani (assembly GCF_055326325.1). Lineage (NCBI taxonomy): Bacteria > Bacillati > Actinomycetota > Actinomycetes > Propionibacteriales > Propionibacteriaceae > Tessaracoccus > Tessaracoccus zhenghani. The sequence goes on from NZ_JBUZNQ010000001.1 coordinate 731,585, forward strand.
GGCGTCAGAGGCGGCCATGCGGGTCTTGACGAGGGTCCAGTATTCCTGGAACGAAGGTCCGTCCAGCGTGATGTCGAACTCGCTGTCACCGCCCTCCTGCACGCCGGCGATGAACGTCTCCCACTGTTCACGGTCGGACTCGTTCGAGACCCACGTGTACATCTGGTTGGCGCGGGGGTCCGCCTCACCATTGGCTCCATCGGTGCCGGTGCCGGAATCGCCGCCACAGGCCGCGAGGCCCAGAGCGAGAGTTGCACAGGCCGCAATTGCCGTGACTCGACGAATGTTCATTGGGTAAGCCCTTCTTCTTTGAATGGGTTTCGAGGGTTCAGCCCAGGCCAGCGGTGGTCTTGGCGATGCCCTCTGGAGCAATTGTACGAGCAATGTTAACTCAGGTCAATCAAAATTGCTAACGTTTCCATAGCGCGTTGCCGCGTGTGTTTTGCTGGCAGCACGGAACCTGAGCCATTCCGGCGCTGCAGAAGGAAGTTTATGTACACACATGCACACCGCGCCCAGCGTCAACGATTGTGCGTAACGCCTTCGACGGGCCGGACGTCGTGCCACCGGCCGTCGGCGGCCGACGCCATGGCGGCTTCGTCGACCTCGGCGGCCGCCAGCCCGTCATAGACCGACGGGGCCAGCTGCTGGCCGGCGATCACCGACCCGATGAAGTGGGACGCCTCGACGACCTTCAGGTCATCGAAGCCCATCGACGTACCCGGGGAGGGCTGGAAGTTGCCGAAGCGCGGGAAATCGAGCCCCGCCATGACGTGCGTGTAGCCGGCGAACTCCTGACCCCGTCCCACGGCCACCAGCAGGTCGTTGAGGTGTTCGAAGTTCCAGCGCACCGAACCGTCGGAACCGTAAACCTCGACGATGTACTCGGCGCGCGGGCCGGTGGCCACACGGCTGGCCTCGAGCGTGGCCAGGGCCCCGCCCTCCAGGCGAGCGATCATCGCGATCCAGTCCTCGTTCTCCACGGGGCCCTTCTTGTCGCTGACCTCCCAGCCGCTGTGCCCGACGCCCGCCTTGAGCGGGATGGGGCGCTCGGTGATGAACTGCCCGGTGGCCGCGGTCACCGATTCGATGCGTCCCACCAGGTACTGCACGAGGTCGACGCCGTGGCTCATCAGGTCGCCGATGACACCGCTGCCGCCGTATTCGCGGCTGTCGCGCCAGGTGAGCGGCCCGTCCGGCGACGAGGCGTAGTCGGCGATCAACCAGCAGCGCACGTTGGTGATCCGGCCGAGACGGCCGCCGCGGATCAGTTCGCGGGCGCGCTCGAACGCCGGGGCGTGGCGGTTTTTTCGTTGTCCAGGCGGTGGGAACTCACTCTTCACGCTTGAAGGACATGGTCGCTTCGAAGGTGCGCTCGGAGGGCCAGCGGCTGGTGACGGCCTTCAGGCGCGTGTAGAAGGACACGCCCTCGGGGCCGTGGATGTGGTGGTCGCCGAGCAGCGAATCCTTCCAGCCACCGAATGAGTAGTAGGCGACGGGGGTCGGGATCGGCACGTTGATGCCCACCATGCCGGCCTGCACGTCGAGTTCGAAGCGGCGGGCGACACCACCGTCGTTGGTGAAGATCGCGGCGCCGTTACCGAACGGGGAGCCGTTCACGATCTCAATGGCCTCGTGGTAGCTGTCCGCCACCACGATGGTGAGCACAGGGCCGAAGATCTCCTGGTGGTACGCCGGGGCATCCAGCGGGACGTTCTTCAGGACGGTGGGACCAACCCAGAAGCCATTCTCGTAGCCGTCGACGGTGAGGTCGCGGCCGTCGAGCACCACCTCGGCGCCACGCTCCTCGGCGTCGGTGATGAGGCCCTTGATGCGCTCCTGCGCCTTGCGGGTGATGACGGGGCCCATCTGGACGCCCTCGTCGAGCCCGAAGCCCACCTTGATCTTGGCGGCGTTGGCCTTGACCAGATCGGCGAGCTTGTCCTCCACACCGCCGACGGCGACGACGACCGGCAGCGCCATGCACCGCTCACCGGCGGCACCGAAGGCCGCGGCGGAGATGTGCTGGGCGGCGAACTCGAGGTCCGCGTCGGGCATGACGATGGCGTGGTTGTTCGCCCCGCCGAGCGCCTGGACGCGCTTGCCTGCCAGGGTGGCCTTCTCCTGGATGATGTGGGCCACCGGGGTGGAGCCCACGAAGGAGATGGCGTCGATGCCCTTGTGCTCGAGCAGCCCTGTGACGGTCTCTACGTCGCCGGCGACGACGTTGAAGACCCCGTCGGGGAGGCCGGCCTCCTTGTAGAGCCGGGCCACGACCAGCGACGCGGTGGGCGTCGGGGTGGCGGGCTTCAGGATGAAGGCGTTGCCGGTGGCGATGGCGATGGGGTGCATCCACATCGGGACCATGACCGGGAAGTTGAAGGGGCACACGCCCGCGACGACCCCGACGGGCTGGCGGATGCTGTGGATGTCCACGCCGGAGGAGATGTCGTAGGAGTGGTCGCCCTTGAGGGCGGTGTTGATGCCGCAGGCGAAGTCGAGGGTTTCGCGGCCGCGCTGGATCTCGCCGATCGCGTCGCCGTAGTCCTTGCCGTGCTCGGCCACGATGGCCTTGGCCAGCTCGTCCTGGTTCGCAAGCACGAGCTCGCGCATCGTGAACATGATGGCGGTGCGCTTGGCCAGCGAGGTCGCGGCCCAGCCCTTCTGCGCTTCGCGGGCAACCTCGACGGCATGGTCGATGTCGGCGAGCGACGCGGCGAGCAGCTCACCGGTCACCTCACCGGTAGCTGGGTTCTCCACGGGGATGCGGTGTGTGGGCGAGCCCTCGTACGGGGCTCCACCGATCCAGTGGGTGATGGTCTCAGTCATGGCTCAACCTTCCATTCTTTGGCCACGTCGCCTATTTGTTCTAACAATAGCACGGATCAGGCCAGAGCCGAAAGAGCGTCGAGCGAGGCCTTCGCGTTGGCCACGGGGCCACCGTCTGCCGGGGGCTCCTCGTCGAGCATGATGTCCTGCTCGAGCACGTAGTAGCCGTCGAAGCCGGCCTCGTCGAGGAGGGCGACGATGGCGGAGAAGTCGATGTCGCCTTGGCCGATGGGGGTGAACATGCCGCCCTTGATGCCCTCGCTCCAGCTGAGCTCGCCAGTGAGGAGTCGGTCCGTGAGGTCCTTGCGGATATCTTTTGCATGAACAATGTCGACGCGGTCGGCGTAACGGCGCACCAGATCGACGACGTCGGCGCCACCGGCGCTCAGGTGACCGGTGTCCAGGCACAGGCCCACCGTCGAGTTGTCCAGCACGCGCTCCACCTCGTCGAGGTTCTGCACCATCGTGCCCCAATGGGGGTGGATGCAGGCGGTCACGCCGCGGGCGGCGCACACCTCGGCGATGCGGGAGAGGTTGCCGAACAGCGTCTGCCAGCCGGTCTCGTCCAGGACAGGACGGTCGTCGTATCCCTCGCTGCCGGAATCCGCGGCCAGGATGAGGAACTCGCCCCCGGCCGCCTCGAACGCGTCGAGCTCCTGGTTGACCTGCGGGATGGGATCGAATTCGGGGTCGTGCATGACGGCGAGGAAGAAGGAGCCCACCGGCTTGAGGCCGAACTCGCGCACCGCGGCAGCGCGCTCCTCGGCGTCGATCGGCAGCCAGCCCTGGGGACCGAACTCCGTGGCGGTGAGGCCGATTTCCTTCATCTCGGTGAGCACCCGCTGGGGGCTCATCTGGTAGCCCCACCCGGGGACCTCGCATACGCCCCAGCTGATGGGGGCACCGGCGATCTTCATGGTTCTCCTATTTCTCGGTCAGAGGTAGTGGCGCTGGGGGGCGCGGTTGGTTTCGTAGCGGGCGCGTGCCTCCTGCGTCGAGGAGATGCGCGACACCTCGGCGATCGGCACGTCCCACCAGCTGCTGCTGGGCGGGTTGGGGCCGATGAGGGCCGTCTCGATGTAGATCATCACGGCGCGGTCCATGGCTTCGGCCTCACGGTAGGCGGCGCGGAATTCCTCCATGGTCTTCACGCGCAGCACGGTGAGGCCCCAGCTCTCGGCGTTGGTGGCGATGTCGACGGGGAGCAGGTCACCGTCCTGGTTGTGCGGCACCGAGCCCTTGCGGTACCGGGTGCCGAAGCGCTGCGAGCCGTGCGATTCGGACAGCGCGCCGATGGACGCGAAGCCGTGGTTCTGCAACAGGACCAGGATGACCTTGAGGCCCTCCTGCACGATGGTGGCCAGTTCCATCGGCAGCATCTGGTACGTGCCGTCGCCGACGATGGCCACCACTTCGCTGTCCGGCAGCGCGAGCTTGACGCCCATCGCGGCGGGGATCTCGTAGCCCATGGTGCTGAACGCATACTCCACGTGGTACTGCACGGGGGTCTTGGCGCGCCACAGCGACTGGAGGTCGCCGGGCATGGAGCCGGCCGCGTTGATCACGACGTCGTTCTCGCCCATCATCTCGTTGAGCGCGCCGAAGACCTCGATCTGAGCGGGCTGCGGCTGATGGCCGACGTTGACGCATTCGTCCGTGGTGGTGGCCCACTCGTCACGCAGGCGGGCGACCTCGGCGGAGTACGCCTCGTCGACCCGGTAGCCTACGAGCGCCTCGCTCAGGGCCACCAGGGCCTCGCGCGCATCGGCCACCACCATCTCGGCGGCGTGCTTGGCCGCATCGAAGGCGCCGACGTTGATGTTGACGAACCGGAGGTGCGGGTTGCGGAACGCGGTGTGCGACGCGGTGGTGAAGTCGGAGTAGCGGGTACCGATGCCGATCACCACGTCCGCCCCGCGCGCCAGTTCGTTGGCCGACTCGGCGCCGGTGGAGCCCACGCCGCCCACGGAGCACTCGTGGTCGGCGTCGATCGCACCCTTGCCCGCCTGGGTGTCCGACACCGGGATGCCGGTCGCCGAGGCGAAGGCACGCAGCACGTCGCTGGCCCCGGAGTAGATGGTGCCACCCCCGGAGACCATGAGCGGGCGCTCGGCGCCGCGGATGATCTCGGCGGCGCGCTCGATGGCGACCCTTTCCGGCGCAGGACGGCGGATCCGCCAGACCCGCTTGGCGAAGAACTCCACCGGGAAGTCGTAGGCTTCGGCCTGCACGTCCTGGGGCAGGGCGACGGTGACGGCGCCCGTGTCGGCCGGATCGGTCAGCACACGCATGGCCTGCATCAGCGACGGGATGAGTTGTTCGGGGCGTGTGACGCGGTCGAAGAACCGCGACACGGGCCGGAAGGCGTCGGTGGCCGCCGTCAGCGGCGACACCGGGTCCTCGACCTGCTGCAGCACCGGATCCGGCGCGCGGGTGGCGAACTGGTCCGACGGGAACAGCAGCACGGGCAGCCGGTTGGTGGTGGCGACGGCGGCGCCGGTCACCATGTTCAGCGCGCCAGGGCCGATGGACGAGGTGCACATCCATGTCTGCGTGCGGTTGGTGGACTTGGCGAACGCGGCCGCGGCGTTGACCATGCCCTGCTCGTTGCGGGGCATGATGTAGGGCATCTCACCGCCGTCGGGTTCCGGGTCCAGGTCGTTCTGGAGCAACGCCTGGCCCATGCCGGCGACATTGCCGTGGCCGAAGATGCCGAAGGCCCCGGCGATCAGGCGGCGCTCGACACCGTCGGATTCCGAGAACTGGTTGACGAGGAATCGGACAACAGCCTGCCCGACGGTAAGGCGAACGGTGGTGGTCATGCTCACTCCTGGGGATTGAGGGGGGTCATGGGGAGACGGGGGTCGACCTCGGACTCTTCCCAGGCCTGACGGATCCACGTGTAATGGGGGTCGTCGGTCATCAGCCAGGTGGAGTCCTCCGAGGGACCGGCCATGACGTTGAGGTAGTACAGGTCATAGCCGGGGGCGGCGACCGACGGGCCGTGGTAGCCGAACGGCATCACCACGACGTCGCGGGAGTTGACCTCGGTGCACACGTCGATGGGCTTGCCGGGCGACGGGTAGATGCGCTGGAGCGCCATCCCCTTCGAACCGTCGCGGCCGGGGCGCACCTCGTAGTAGTAGATCTCCTCGAGGACGCGTTCGTCCTGAGTGTGTTCGTCGTGCTTGTGGGGCGGGTAGCTGGACCAGTTGCCGCCGGGCGTCAGCACCTCGCACGCCAGCAGGTGGGACGTCTCCAGCGGGTTGCCCAACGCGTAGTTGTTGACCTGCCGCGAGCAGTTGCCGGTGCCGCGCAGCGTCGTGATGACCTGCGACGACGGGCAGTACACGACGGGGAGGTCCTTGGTGGCCTTCGACCCGGGCAGCGCGAACCGGCCGCCCTGCTCGCTGTGGATGACGGCGGTCTTGCCGCGCGGAAGGTACAGGTAGTCGGTGATCTCGGTCCAGACCTCGCCGCGTCCCTCCAGGCGGTGTGTCTCACCGTCGACCTTCACGGTGCAGGATCCGCTGAGCGGCAGCACCAGGATCTCCTCGCCGCCGGTGTCGACGCTCTGCGCGGCCCCGGCCGGCAGCCCGAGCACGCGGATCGAACACCACTCCCAGCCGGCGCGCTCCGCGGTCACGTCCGTCTCGAAGTTGCCATGGGCGGTTTCCCCCGCAGAGATGACGTACTTGGCGTTGTCGTTCACAGAACCTCCACGAGTCGGTCGACCGCGCCGGCCACATCACCGTCGCGGGGGAAGAGCAGGGCGCGCCCGATGACGAGCCCCTTCACGCTGGGATTGCGCAGTGAGCTGGCCCAGGCGCGGACGGTTTCGTCCATCTGCTCCGGGACCGGGCCGCCCAGCAGCAGGACCGGCAGCGTGGTGGACTCCAGCACGCGGTCCATGTCCGCCACGCACGGCAGCTTCAGCCAGGTGCGCGCCGAGGTGTGGCCCAACGCGGAGGCCACGCTGATGGCGCGGATGACTTCGTCGGGCGACAGGTCGTTGGTGAGTTGACCCTCCACGCGGCGGCTGATGAAGGGTTCCAGCATCGCGATGCGCCCCGCCGCGGCCAGGTCGTCGACGGCGCGCGCGGCCTGTTCCAGCATGGCAGGGGTGGCCGGGTCCTGCAGGTCGATGCGCAGGAGGAGTTTGCCCCCGTCGAGGCCCGCCTGCTCGATGCTGGGCGCGGTGTAGCCGGTGATGCGGTCGTCCACCTCGAACGCGGAGCCGGCCAGGCCGGAGCGGTTCATGGAGCCGAACACCAGCTTGCCCTCGAGGGCGCCGAGGAGGGCGAGTTCCTCGATGAGGTCCGGGGTGCCGAGGAACCCGCCGACGCCGGGCCGGGCAATCGCCACGGCGCACCGTTCGAGGAGCACGCGGCGCGACGCCATGGCCAACTCGTCGCTACCGGCCTTGAGGGCGCCGCGGCCCGGGTGATCTGCCGCGATGACCAGCAGCTTCTCCCCCGGTGCCGGCATGACGCCGGGCGCGCGGGCAGCGAGGGCCGCAGCCACTGCGTCGGGGCGCGTGAAGCGCAGGTCAGTGAGGTCGTCGAAGGTGATCACGCCTGCCCCCGTGCGTCGGTTGCCGGGTGGCGGGCCAGCATTTCCTCGACCTCAGCCTGGTCCGGCATGGCGGGGGCGGTCTCGAGCTTGGACGCCACGATGGCGCCGGCCGCGGAGGCGAACCGGATGAGCTGCGGCAGTTCCCAGCCGTTGAGGAGGCCGTGGCACACCGCGCCACCGAACGCGTCGCCGGCGCCGAGGCCGTTGACGACCTCGATCCGGTTGGCCGGCACGAAGGTGCTCTGGGTGCGGGACTTGGCGAAGGTGCCGACGGGGCCCTGCTTGACGATGGCGATGTCGACGCCCCGGTCGAGCAGCGCGTCGGCGGCTCGCTCCGGGTCCGTCTCACCCACCGCGATGCGACACTCCTCGAGATTGCCGATCGCGACGTCGGCATGTTCCAGCATGGAGCTGATGTGCCCCGAGGCGGTGACCTCGTCGTCCCAGAAACGGGCGCGGTAATCCAGGTCGAACACCAGCATTCCGCTGCGCTCCGTGCGGGCCAGGGTTCGGTGGGTCTGACGTGAAGGCTCAACCGACAGGCCACTGGCGGTCATCCAGAGGATGCGGTAGTCGGCGAGGTCGGCCGGCAGATCTTCCGGGCGCAGCTCGAGATCCGGTGCGGTCGGCGCGCGATAGAAGTAGAGCGGGAAGTTGTCCGGCGGAAAGATCTCGCAGAATGTCACGGGGGTGTTGAACGCGGGATTGGTCACCACGTGCGAGGCGTCCACACCGCGCCGCCCCAGTTCGGCGATGATGAAACGGCCGAACGGGTCGTCGCCCACGCCGGTGAGCGCCGTGACGTTGCGGCCGTAGCGCGCGGCCGCGACCGCGACGTTGGTGGCGGAACCGCCGAGGAACTTCCGGAAAACGCCCACATCCTCGAGGTGGACCCCGACCTCGAGCGGATACACGTCGACGCTGCAGCGCCCCACCACGAGAATCTCGGGCACGTGTTCGCCATCCACAGTGATGACCTCCTTCGTCGGCCCTCAGTCTGCCCGACTGGAACACCGTGGTCAACTCTTTGTGCAAACATTCGAGAGGCGCGCTTCCGGAGTATGATCAGTCGCAATACCGCTCTGGCGGTTCATACCGCTGCCAAAGTCGGCCAGGTCAAGGAGTATGCGTGGACGAGACCTACACCCCGGACATCACAATCGACCGCAACTCGGACCGTCCCCTGTATGAGCAGATCGCCCAACCCATCGAGGCGGCGATCGTCTCCGGTGAACTCGCGGCAGGCGCGCGCATCGAGGACGAGGTCTCGATGGCCCAGCGCCTCGACGTCGCCCGCCCGACGGCGCGCCGCGCTCTCCAGGAACTGGTCGCCAAGGGCCTGCTGACCCGCCGACGCGGCGTCGGCACCCGCGTCGCCCCGCCCCACGTGCACCGCCCCATGAAGCTCTCCTCCCTCAACGAGGACCTCGTGGAGGCCGGCTTCTCCCCCTCCACCAAGGTGCTCCACTACCAGGTGCGCGAGGCGACCGCCGACGAGGCCGAGAAGCTCGGCATGAAGGCCGGCGAGGGACTGCTCGAAGTCAGCCGCCTGCGCTACGCCGACGACCACCCCCTGGCCATCCTCACCAACCTCATCCCGCTCGACATCGCCCCCACCTGGCAGGAGCTGGGCGAGCACGGCCTCTACCAGTGTCTGCTGAAGCGCGACGTGCTGATCGCGGCGGCGCAGCAGTCGGTCGGCGCCCGCGGCGCCACGGCTGAAGAGGCGGAGCTCCTCGGCGAGGACAAGGGCGCGCCGCTGCTGACGATGCACCGGGTGGGCCGCACGGCCGAGGGCCGTGCCGTCGAACTGGGCAACCACGTCTACCGCCCCTCGCTGTACTCGTTCCAGTTCACGTTGTTCACGTCCTGAGGTGAATGTTCTGACAATAGCTTGACTATGCATAGACAATGCGATTAACTGAGGTCACATACGGCGACGCCGCCGCTCTCCGTGAAAGCAGGAGCCAGATGACTGACTACACCCCCGGGCCGCTGCTGGCCGCAGCGCAGACCACCCCCACGTCTCTGTGGAACGATTCCTCGGATCTCGATGAGCTGAAGCAGTCCATCGCGTTCGGCGGGGTCGGGGCCACATGCAACCCGGTGATCGCCTACACCACCATCAAGCAGCACCTCGATGAGTGGCGTCCGCGCATCGAGGCCATCGCGGCCGAGCACCCCACCTGGGGCGAGTCGCAGATCGGTTGGCAGGCGGTCAAGGACATGTCCGTCGAAGCAGCCGCGCTGCTCGAGCCGATCTTCAGGGAGCACAACGGCCGCAACGGCCGCCTGTCGGTACAGACCGACCCGCGCCTCCACCGCGACGCCCAGGCGCTCGCGGACCAGGCCGTGGAGTTCCATGAGCTGGCCGACAACATCGTCGTGAAGATCCCGGCCACCAAGACCGGCCTGGAGGCCATCGAAGAGGCCAGCTACCGCGGCGTGTCCATCAACGTGACCGTCTCCTTCTCCGTACCCCAGGCGGTGCAGGCGGGCGAAGCCATCGAGCGCGGCCTGAAGCGCCGCGAGGCGGAGGGCCATGACATCTCCGAGATGGGCCCCGTCGTCACCATCATGGTGGGACGCCTCGACGACTGGCTCAAGGAAGCCGCCGAGCGCGAGGGACTCTCCGTGGACCCGGAGGCCCTCGAGTGGGCCGGCGTCGCGTGCATGAAGCGTGCCTACAAGATCTTCCAGGAGCGCGGCTACCGCTCGCGCGTCCTGTCCGCCGCGTTCCGCAACGTCAACCACTGGGCTGAGTTCGTGGGCGGCGACGTGGTGGTCTCCCCGCCGTTCACGTGGCAGAAGACCATCAACGAGTCCGGATATGACACCGTCCCCCGCATGGACGAGCCCGTCAAGCAGGAGCACCTCCACGAGCTGCTGAAGATCGAGGACTTCCGCCGCGCCTACGAGGTCGACGGGATGACGCCCGAGGAGTTCGAAGGCTTCGGCCCCACCCGCAAGACCCTCCGCCAGTTCCTCGCGGCAGACGCCGATCTCGACGCTCTCGTCCGCGACATCATCGTTCCAGCCCCCTGAGGAGTGGGTACATGACAGACAAGTTGCTCCGCGTAGCCATCATCGGCGCCGGCCGCATCGGCCGGGTGCACGCCCAGGCGATCGCGTCGCACCCCCGCGCCGAGCTCGTGCTCGTGTCGGATCCGTTCGGCACCGCGGCAGAGGATCTCGCCGCCGCGCATGGCGCACGGGCTGTGAAGGACGCCGCCGAGGTGTTCGCGGATCCTGAGGTGGACGCCGTGATCATCGGCTCGCCCACCCCGCTGCACGCCGAGCAGGTCCTTGCTGCGGCGCGGGCCGGCAAGGCCGTGCTCTGCGAGAAGCCGGTTGCTTCGTCGGTCGCGCAGGCGCGCGAACTGGAGGCCGATCTGGCCACCTTCCAGCACCCGCCGGTGATGGTGGGCTTCCAGCGTCGCTACGACCCGTCGATCAAGAAGGCGCACGATCTCGTCGCCGCCGGAGAGATCGGTCGCGTCGAGCAGATGACCATCCAATCGCGTGATCCCGCCGCTCCCCCGGCGAGCTACATCGCGCAGTCGGGCGGCATCTTCAAGGACTGCACCATCCACGACTTCGACCAGGCCCGGTTCTTCATGGGCGACATCGCCGAGGTCACCGCGTTCGGACAGAACAACATCCCCGAACTGGCGGACACCGGCGACTTCGACGGCGCGGTCGTCGTGCTGCGCAGCGTCGACGGCGCCGTGGCGTCGATCACCAACAACCGTCACTGCGCCGCCGGCTACGACCAGCGGATGGAGGTGCACGGTGCGGACGGTTCGCTGTTCGTCGACAACCTGCGCCCCACGTCGTTGACCGTGAACAAGAAGGACTTCAGCGCGGCTCAGGACCCATACCTGGACTACTTCCTGGAGCGCTACGCCGACGCGTACCGCGACGAGCTGGCGTCCTTCATCGACGCGATCAACGAGGGCGTCGAGGTGTCGCCGACCATCAGTGACGGCATCGAGGCCCTGGTGCTGGCCGAGGCGGCCGAAGAATCGGCCCGCAGCGGTCGCCCTGTGCGCGTCGAGTAGGAAGATGCGACACCGCCGGGCTTTGGATTGCTCCAAGGCCCGGCGGTTGTGCATGCCCCGAAGTCGGTGGGCATGAGGTCGATGGACTAACCAGACCCCCGAGCTGCGAGCTGGGTTCCAATGCTGGGTTTGATGCCGAGGACGGCATCAAAGTCAACGGCAGCGCAAGCCCCTCACCTCACAGCGAACGCACAGGTGCTACACCTTTGCTCCATCCTTCGCGACATCTAGTCTCATCCCCATGCTGGAAGACATCCTCGGGCTGCCGGCCCACCCGCTGTTCGTGCACCTGCCCGTCGTGTTGCTGCCATTGTCCGCCGTCTCGATCGTCGCGCTGACCCTCCGGCCGGCCTGGCGGCCGAGGTTCGCCCTGCCGGTGCTGGGGCTCCTCGCCCTCGGCGCCCTGGGGGCGGTCGCCGCCTGGGGAACCGGCGACGACCTGGCCGCGAAGGTTGGCCTCCCCATAGCCCACTCGGAACTGGGCATGTGGACCGCGCTGGCCTCCGTCGTGCTGCTGCTGGTGGGCGGCGCCTGGCTCTGGCGCGTTCGCAAGGCCGACGTGGCGTCGGAGCGGGGCGTGGTCGGCTGGGTGGTCTCCGCCCTGGCGCTCGTGGTGCTGGTGCTGGTGACCCTCACCGGCCACTCGGGCGCGACGGCCGCCTGGTCCGGCGTGGCGGCGACGGCGGCCGCACCTAGGCAGAGCGCCTACACGATGGCGGACGTGGCGGCCCACAGCACCCCCGCCGACTGCTGGATCGCTGTCGACGGCAATGCCTTCGACGTCACCAGTTGGATCCCGCAGCACCCGGGCGGCCCCGAGCGGATCGAGCCGCTCTGCGGCACGGACGCGACGGCCCAGTTCACCGGCCAGCACGGTCAGACCGAAGTCGCGCAGGCGACGCTGAAGACCTTCCTGCTCGGCCCACTGGCCTGATCCGGAAAATTCCCTCGTCAGTACGGGTGGTAATAGAAGAAGATCCACCCGGCGATCACCAGGATGAGAACCATCGTCGAGACGATGATCCGCGCCGTCCTGCGCTGGACCACGCCCGTGACAATGCCCCAGATGGAACCCAGGCACAACAGAATTGCGACCACCATGTCGGCCTCCCCAGGACCCCGGGCCGCGCGTCAGCCCGTGGGCTGATTCTGTCATCCCGCGTCCCCCCATGCGCCGTTCCTGCGCAACGACCCAGAATCGCCCCTGCTACTACGCCGCTGCGTAACCCACGCCATCTCCTCAAGGACGACTGCGCCATCCCTTGTGTCAGGTTTGTTCAACGTTTACAGTCGCCCCATGGATAAGCACACGACTCCGGCGGAGCACGCCGCCAATCTCGACGACCTCATCAAGGGCCAGCGCTTCGTGATGTTCACCACGCGCGACGCCGACGGCGCGCTCACGAGCCGCCCCATGACCATCGCGGAGCGCGAGGAGTCGGTCTTTCGCTTCATCACACAGGGCGACAACGACGTCTCGACCCAGTCCGACGGGCAGCAGGTGAACCTTTCGCTCATGGATGGCAGCGCCTACGTGTCGATGTCGGGCACTGGTCGGGTCGAACGCGACACGGCCAAGAAGCGCGAACTGTGGAACCGCATCCAGGAGGCGTACGCCGGGGATGCCGAAGACCCGGCCAACGTCATCCTCGAGGTGAACGTCAACACCGCCGAGTACTGGGACGGCGGCAGCCAGGTGGCGACGCTGATCGGGTTGGCCAAGGCCGCTGTCACGGGCGAGCGACCAGACCAGGGTGAACACGGCACGGTCCAGCTCTGACCCTGACCACATCGCGCTGCGTCGCTACAGGCTGCGTCGCTACAGGCTGCGTCGCTACAGACAGGAAATCCCCAGCCGGGGTAGCTGGCTGGGGATTTCTCACCTGGTGGTGCGCGCGAGAGGAGTTGAACCTCCACGCCCTTGCGGGCACCGGCACCTGAAGCCGGCGCGTCTGCCATTCCGCCACGCGCGCATCCGGGTCTCTCGACCCGACGTCAAACCTTAGCACCCCCTCGCCGCGGCGCACAAAACGGCGACATCCAGGGGGCACCGCGGCATCACGGGACGAGGTACCCGGCGGCCCTGAACAGCTCGTACCACTCGGGGCGGGTGAGCTCCACGTCGGCTCCGGCTGCCGCCTTCGTGACGCGCTCGGGGGTGGTCGTACCCAACACCGTCTGGATGTTGGCAGGATGACGGGCGATCCAGGCGGTCGCTATCCCCTCCGGCGCGACCCCGTACTTGGCGGCGAGCCGGTCGATCACAGCGTTCAACTCCGGGAAGTCAGGGTGGCCCAGGAAGACGCCGTTGAAGAACGCGGCCTGGAACGGCGACCACGCCTGGACGGTGATGTCGTGCAGGCGGCAGTAGTCGAGGATGCCCAGGTCCAGGCTCGCCGACTGCTTCACATCCACCATGTTCGCCGCCACCCCCTGCGCGACGATGGGCGCGTGCGTGATCGACAGCTGCAGCTGGTTCGCGACGAGGGGTTGGCGCACGTATCGCTTCAACAACTCGATCTGGTTCGGGGTGTGGTTGGAGACGCCCACGTGCCGGACCTTGCCGGCCGTCACCGCCTCGTCGAGCGCCCGGGCGACCTCCTCGGGTTGCACCAGTGCGTCGGGGCGGTGGAGGAGGAACACGTCGAGGTAGTCGGTGTCCAGCGCCCTGAGCGAGTTGTCGATCTGGCGCACGAGGTGTTCGTAGGAGAAGTCGAAGAAGGGGCCATCCTTGTTGATCCCGGCCTTCGTCTGCAGGATGATCTCCCCGCGCTCCGCCGCGCTGAGGCGCAGCGCCTCCGCGAAGCGCTTCTCGCACCCGTGGTACGGCGCTGAGCCGTAGATGTCGGCGTGGTCGAAAAAGTTGATCCCCGCCTCACGCGAGGCGGTGTACAACGCGCGGATCTCGTCGTCGGTCTTGTCCTGGATGCGCATCACGCCGGTGACGACAGCGGGAACCTCAAGGTCCGTCGTGCCGAGCCGATGAGTCTTCATGGGGCCCTCCTAGCCGCCCGTCACCACTGACGGGCTCTCAGCCCCAGCCTATTACCGACTCACCGAGCACTCAGGTCAGGCACCGATGGCGCGACGGTGGCTCGGGCGTCGCTCGAGCAGGTCCCGGTGCACCGCAGCCAGGTCCGTGGACACCTCGAGCAGGTCATGCTGGGCCGCCAGCAACCGCCCGGCCTCGGTCAGGTCCGGCGCCTCGCCGGAGAGGACGGCCCGCGCCGTCGTCTCGAACTCACGGGTGGTGGACGCGCGGTGCACGGCGACCTCGTGGAGCCAGCCGTCGTACACCGGGATGTCGCGCACCAGCACCGGGACGCCGCTGGACAGCGCTTCCAGCACTACGATGCCCTGCGTCTCCTCGTGCGACATGAAGCAGAAGAGGTCCGCCCCTGCGTAGGCGTCGCGCACCTCGTCCGGCGGGATGTGGCCCAGCAGGTGGAGGTTCGACGGCGGGTGGGCCAACGCGGCCCGCACATCCGGCGTCATCGCGGCATTGGGTGCGGTGCCCGCCCAGTAGAAGTCCGCCTCCGGCATGGAGCGGGCGAGATCGATGTACTCGAGGATGCCCTTGCGCACCATCAGGTGCCCGACGCTCAGCACCACGTGGCGATCCGACGCGATGCGGTGCCGCGCGCGGAACCGCGTGCGGGCCTCCGCGCCACCGGAGAAGAAGCGCGTGTCGACGCCGTTGGTGAGCACGCGGATGGGCGCGGTGATCCGGTAATTCTCGATGATGCCGCGCGAATAGGGCGTGGGGGTGACCACGACGTCGCCGCGGCGGTACACGACGCCCAGCCACTTCTCGAACAGCGGCGCGAAGGTTCGCGCGCCCACCCAGGACTGTTCGAAGTCCTCCCTGGTGGAATGCGCGAACACGACGACGGGGATCCCCAACGCCCTGGCGAGAACGCCGACGAGCACGGAATCCGGGAAGATGGTGTTGAGCTGCACGATGTCGGGCCGCTTCCACAGCTTCACCAGTTGCGAACCCAGATTGAGCAGCATCTTCGCCTGATGCCGCATGGCGGATCCGACGCCGCTGCGTTCCATGAGCCGGCCGGCTCCCGAGTAGAGACAGACCCGCAGACCTGCGTCGGGGTGCGTCTCCGCTGCTGGCACTAGAGACCCAGCCATGGGAACACCACCTTCAGAATGGTCATAACGCCTGTTGTGTAGAGCACCACTCCCCACGGCTTGCACAGGAAGATGATGAGCAGGTAGGTGCGCCACCGCATGTTGGTGAGCCCAGCCATGTAACACAGTACGTCGTCAGGGGCCAGTGGAAGGGCAATCGCGATAGCGAAATACTTCATGAACTTTGGATGGTCCAGCCATTTGCCGTACCGCTCCAGTGTGCGCTGCGAGAAACGGGCGACGACCATGTCGCGGCCGACGTGGCGCGAGACGAAGAACACCAGGGTGGAGCCCAGCACGGTGGTGAGGTACGCCCAGAGGGTGCCCTCGATCTGGCCGAAGATGATGGGCGCCGAGATGATGGCGCCGGAACCCGGGATCACCGGCACGACGGACTCGAGCGACCCGATCAGGATGAAGGCCACGGGGGCGAGGAGCCCGAAGCCGTCGACGAACTCACGCAGGGACGCCACCGACGTCAGGACCCCGCTGGAGAACCCCAGGACGATGAGGGTGATGACGCCGGCGAGGCCGATGAGGGTCAACACGTGGATCAGCCTCTTCAGCCGTTTGGCGCGCACCGGATCCGCCGGCGTTGTGACGTCCTCGTGTTCCAGCGGCTCCATAACCTCCCCTTGCATCGGGACAGTTCTCCCCTGCCCAGTGTGCACGTCGGAGGTCTCAACAGTGGTCATGGACCTCATCCTTCACCAGAAATCAGTTGGGCCGCATCAGGCCAACGTCTGGTTCCAACCCCTACTTCAGTTGGATTTCCCCGGGGCTTCCCTCGGGGTCCGGGGGACTCGGTCAGATGGTGCGCCAGGGCGGGGTGGCGGGGAGGAGCGACTCGTATTCGGCCACCAGGGCGTCCTGGTACTCGCCGCGATAGGTTCCGTCCAGGAAGCGCGGGAGGGCCTCCTCGCGGAAACGCTGCCAACTCGCCGCCTCACTGCCGGGCATGATCGGGTAGAACAGCACCGCCTCGGAGAAGGCGCTGTCCCGGTCGCCCGGGGCGTCACCGATCAGCATGATGTGGTCGTCATCGTACTTACCCTTGGCGGCCCAGTGCACGTGCTGTGCCTTGGAGCCCATCTCCTGGCCTGCGATCACCTTCATGTACCCGGCCAGGTCATGCTCGTGCCATTCGCGCTCCAGCGCCTCCATGGGCGTGGCGGAGACCGTCATGCAGTCCACCCGGCCGGCCATGGCGTCGAACGCCTCGCGCACACCGGGGAACGGCGCGCAGCCGTGCACCATCCACTCTATGAGCTCATTGACACCCTTGCCCCACTCCATGCACTCCTCGATCTCCACCGACGGGTGGGCCGCGGCGAAGTCCGCGATGCCGCGGTCAGAGCGGGGGTAGCCGGAGTCGAGGAACTTCTGCAGTTCCCGCCCCTCGGGGATCCGCACGCCGCGCTCCAGCACCTCGGGGCGCTGCCTGAGCAACTCGAAGAGACGGGCAAGCGCCACCCAGCGGTTCTGGCCGCGGGTGGTGGAGTACAGGTTCACGAAGAGGGCGGTCTCCCGCACCAGCGTGGAGGCGGCCTGCAGGTTGAAGTACTTGATGTAGGCCGGGGTGAAGCACTCCTGGTGCTTGATGTCCATGGCGTCCATGGCGCAGCCGTCGGAGTCGATGCCCACGAAGAATTCCCTGGTGGGCTTGAAGTCGACGAGGACCTGGGCCCGCTCCGGCATCTTGGTTTCGGTCATGAACATCTCCGTCAGATTCGGGTGTCGGCGAACGGGAACATCTCGGTGGCGGGGGTGCCCTTGAACTCGGAGCGGCCCTCCAGCTTGTCGAGCATGATGTCGAGGTTGAAGTCCTTGTCGTCGAAGCCGGCCACGTAGGTCTTCACCTGCGGCATGTCGGCCAGCAGGTTCGGCGACGCCGTCGACACGAGGATGGTGGGCAGCTCGTGGACATACCAGGGCATGTCGAGCGTGCCCTTCGTGCCGGGCCAGTAGGGGCGCTCGATCGGCTGGCCGAGGCCGAAGACGTGGGCCACGGACAGGACCATGTCGTAGTTGTCGGTCAGGTCCGAGATCGGCGACTTGCCGGCGTAGGCGTTGGCGAGGATCTGCTTGACCTCGTCGGGCTCCCTGCCCTTCACCTTCTCCAATTGGGATTCGTAGCGGTCGGCCTGGTAGCCGCGGGCACGCAGCTTCTCGACGAACCGGTCGGCCGGGTGGCCGCCACCGTCGCCGGCGAGCATCGCGAAGGGGCTGGGCGCTGCACCGATCGGCACGACGAGGACACGGGGATACTTCTGCGGCGACATCGGCAGGTTGCCCGGCTGCTTGTTCTTGACCAGCGTGATGGCGGCGTCGGCCACCTCTTCGGCGACCTTCAGCGATTCGGGCAGGCCGATGCGGGCCATGGCCTCCTCCTTGGCGGGGAGTATCTCCTCGCGCTTGCGGTTGTGCAGGCCGAGCATGGCCTTCAGGCCGAGGATGCGCGTGAGGGCGTCGTGCAGGCGCTCGTCCGACAGCTTGCCGGACTTCCAGCCCTCCATCATCCAGCCGAAGTCCTCGTCGGGGTCATTGAAGAAGAGGAAGAGGTCACAGCCGGCCTCGATGGCCGTGGGGAGGATGTCGGAGCGCTTCATGGCGCCGGTCAGGCCCACCATGTGGGACGCGTCGGTGACGACGACACCGTTGAAGCCCAGCTTGCCCCGGAGGAGGTCGGTGTTGATCTCCTTCGACAGGGTGGCGGGCAGGATGTCCTCGTCGGTCATGTCGGGGTTGAAGTGCTTCTGGTACGACGGGAGCGCGATGTGGCCGGTCATGATCGACGGCAGGCCGGCGTCGAAGAGGCCCTGGTACAGCTTGCCGAAGGTGGCGTCCCACTCGTCGGTGGACAGCCAGTTGGGGGCGTGCGAGAGGTGCTGGTCACGCTCGTCGATGCCGTCGCCGGGCCAGTGCTTCGCGGCGGGGGCGATGCCGGATTCCTGGATGCCCTTCATGTAGGCGAGGCTCATCTCGAGGACCTTGTCGACGTCCCCGCCGAACGAGCGCAGCGACACGACGGGGTTGCGCCAGTTGCGGTAGACGTCGACGATGGGCGCGAACGACCAGTTGCAGCCGATGGCGGCGGCCTCGATGCCGGACACGCGGCCCATCTCGTAGGCCCACCTGGCGTCGTGGGTGTTGCCGATCTTGGCTTCGTAGCCGATGTAGGTGCCGTCGGTGCAGGCACCGTTGCCGCCGGCCTCGGTGTTGGCGGCGATCAGCATGGGCAGCTTGGACTTGGTCTGCAGGATGTAGTTCTGCTCCCACACCTCCTCGGCCTTGCCGGGGTTATAGCGCACCGCGCCGATGTGGTAGTTGTCCAGCACCCCGGTGAGGTACTCCTCGGAGCGCTCGGCGCCCATGTTGACGAACAGCTGACCGATCTTCTCCTCGTCGGTCATCTCCGAAATGGTCTTCTCGACCCAGGCGACCGCCTCGTCGTCCAGATTGAAGGGTTGCGCTGTGAGATCCACCATGAGTCTGTCCTCGCTCCGTTGCTGTGGGTTACGGTGTCAACTCCACCAGAGTCGTCTTTCGAGACGGCCAAGTTTCCATTTGTTGCCACCGACGGCGCGGTCAGCGCCGCTCCCTTCCCAGGCCCCCGAGGCCTCCCGCCATCCCCACGGAGCCGGGCGGTGGCAACTTACTGCAACACCTCCGGCGCCACCACCACCTCGCGACATGCTGGAGCCACACAACGTAGAAGGAGAACCCGATGGCACTCGCCACCCCCACCCCGTCCAGCGCTGACATCGGCGTCACCGGCATGGGCGTCATGGGATCCAACCTGGCGCGCAACCTTGCCCGCCACGGCCACAGGGTGGCCATCCACAACCGCACCGCAGCCAAGACCGAGGCCGTGATGGCCCAACACGGCGACGAGGGAACGTTCGTCCCCGGCGAGTCGATGGACGACTTCGTGGCCTCCCTCACGTCGCCCCGCGTCGCGATCATCATGGTTCAGGCCGGCCCCGCCACCGACGCCGTCATCGAGGAGCTCGCCTCCCGGATGGACGAGGGCGACATCATTGTCGACTGCGGCAACGCCCTGTTCTCGGACACCCGCCGCCGCGAGGCTGCGCTCCGCGAGCGCGGGCTGCACTTCGTCGGCTGCGGCGTCTCCGGCGGCGAGGAGGGAGCGCTGCTCGGCCCGTCGATCATGCCCGGCGGCTCGGAGGAGTCCTACCGTCGCCTCGGCCCCATGCTGGAATCCATCTCCGCACATGTCGACGGCGAACCCTGCTGCACCCATGTCGGCGCGGACGGCGCCGGCCACTTCGTCAAGATGGTCCACAACGGCATCGAGTACGCCGACATGCAGGTCATCGGCGAGGCCTACGACCTCCTCCGCCGCGCGCTCAGCCTCAGCCCCGCGGAGATCGCCGACATCTTCGAGGAGTGGAACAAGGGCGACCTCGATTCCTACCTGATGGAGGTCTCCGTCGAGGTGCTGCGCCAGGTCGACGCCCGCACCGACACGCCGCTGGTTGACGTCATCGTCGACGCGGCGGGTCAGAAGGGCACCGGCGCCTGGACCACCCAGACCGCACTGACGCTGGGCGTACCCGTCACCGGCATCGGTGAGGCGACCTTCGCCCGCGGATTGTCGTCGTCGCCCGTCCAGCGCGAGGGCGCACACGGCTTCGCGTCCGAGGCCGCCGGCTGGTACATCGAGGACAGCGACGCCTTCATCGAGGACGTCCGCCAGGCGTTGTACGCGTCGAAGCTGGTGGCCTACAGCCAGGGCTTCAACCTGATCCAGGCCGCCGCCGCCGAATATGACTGGGACATCAGCCTCGGCGACATGGCCCGCATCTGGCGCGCCGGCTGCATCATCCGGGCCCGCTTCCTCGGCGAGGTCACCCGCGCCTACGAGGGCAACCCGGATCTCCCGCTGCTCATCGGCGACAAGTACTTCTACGACAAGGTGGTGGCCGCGCTCCCGTCGTGGCGCCGCGTGGTGAGCCTCTCGGCCCTCCACGGCGTGCCGGCCCCGGTCTTCTCGTCGTCGCTGTCCTACTACGACGGGGTGCGCAGCCCCCGCCTGCCCGCCGCGCTCATCCAGGGTCAGCGCGACTACTTCGGCGCCCACACCTACAAGCGCGTCGACGACGAGGGCAGCTTCCACACCCTGTGGGCAACCGACGAGCGTCAGGAAGTGGTGAGCTGACATGCAGCTACGGGAAGATGCGAAGTGGGCACTTGTGGTGCCAACCTCCATGGGTGTGCGGATCACGCCGGAGAACCGGCAGCCGGTGCACTCCTCGAGCCGCTACCTGATGCAGGCCACCTCGGCCGAGACCAACGTCGCCTCCGTGGCGTCCCATCTTGGCCTGCCGGTCAAGGTGCTCACCAGGTTCGTCGACGGCTCCCCCATCTCGGCGTTCATCAAGGCGGATCTGCGCGCCCGCGGCATGGCCTACGAAGGCCCTGAGGTGCCGCAGGGCGACGCCTGGGGCAACCGCCACCAGTTCAACATCGCCGACGCCGGGTTCGGCGGCCGCGCGCCGCGCGTCTGGAACGACCGCGCCGGCGAGGTGGGACTGGACCTGAAGGTCGCCGACTACGACCTGGACAAGCTGTTCCGCGACGAGGGCGTGAAGATCCTGCACCTGTCCGGCCTGGTGGCGGCGCTGTCTCCCCAGACCTCGACGTTCTGCGTGGAGCTGGCCAAGAAGGCCCGCGAGCACGGCACGGCGATCAGCTTCGACCTCAACTTCCGGGCGTCGTTCTGGAAGGGTCGCGAGGACGAACTGCACAGGGCCTTCCACGAGATCGCCCAGCTCTGCGACATCCTCTACGGCAATGAGGAGGACTTCCAGCTGTGCCTGGGCATTCCCGGCCCGGAGGCCGGCGGCGAGGACATCGCCGACGAGATCGGCAGCTTCAAGGCCATGATCGCCCGCATCTCCGAGCGGTACCCCCGCGCCTCGTTCATCGGCACGTCGCTGCGCGAGGTCATCTCCGCCAACCACCACCGCTGGGGCATGGTGCTCTGGGGCGAGGGTGAGTTCCACGTCGCCCACCTCCGCGACATCGACGTTCTCGACCGCATCGGCGGCGGCGACGGCTCTATCGGCGGCGTCCTCCACGGCCTGCTGCGCGGTTGGCCCGCGGAGAAGTGCATGCAGTTCGGCTGGGCGACGGGGGCCCTCGCTGCCACGTCCCTCAACGACTACGGCTCCCCCATGGATGAGGCGCAGGTTTGGTCCATCTGGGAGGGCAACGCGCGGGTCCAGCGATGAATGAAGCCGCTGAGCCGTCCCGCGCCCCAGGTGCGGGACGACCGGCCGGACGTAGGGTGGTCCCATGACGAAGCTGTATCCCGGAGTGCCCGACGCTGCAACCGTCGGAGGCCCAGACCAGGTCCTCACCGAGGAGCAGATCCGCACGTTCGTCCTCGATGAGCTGCGTCGCTACGACTTCGACGGCAAGCGCGTCACCCTCGTCGTGCCGGACGGCACGCGCCACGCCCCCGTCGACATGGTGGCCAAGGTCATCCACGAGGCCCTCGGCCAGCGCCCGAAGGACGTCCGCGTGGTCATCGCGCTGGGCACCCACGACTACATGGGCGACGAGGCCATCGGCCGGCTCATGGGCTCGGCGCCGGGACGGTTCGAGGAGACCTACCCCGGTTGGGAGATCCACAACCACGACTGGCGCAACCACGACACCTTCGCCCACCTCGGCACCATCCCGGCCGCGCGCATCGGCGAGCTGACCGACGGCCGCCTGACGGACCGCGACATGACGGTGCTCGTCAACAAGATGGTCGTCGACACCGACATCTCGCTGGTGCTCGGCCCTGTCCTTCCCCACGAGGTGGTGGGCATCTCCGGTGGCAACAAGTACTTCTTCCCCGGACTCTCCGGCCACGACGTCATCGACATGTCCCACTGGGTGGGCGCGTTGATCACCAGCTACGAGATGATCGGCTCCGTCGGCATCACCCCCGTGCGGCAGATGATCGACGCGGCGGCCGCGCTCGTCCCGTCGACGAAGCTGCTGCTCGGCATGATCGTCAAGCCCGGCTCCGACGACCTGCAGTTCATGGCCTTCGGCGACACCCGCTCCTCCTGGGAGGCCTGCGCCGAGGTGTCCAGCCAGGTGCACGTGAAGTACGTGCCGAAGGCGTACAAGCGCGTGGTCTCCGTGATCCCGCAGATGTACGAGGACATGTGGACGGGCGCGAAGGGCTTCTACAAGATGGAGCCCGTCGTCGCCGACGGCGGCGAGTTGATCATCTACGCACCGCACATCAAGGACGTGTCCGTGATGCACCCGGGCATCGAGGAGATCGGCTACCACAACCGGCAGTACTTCGTCGGGCAGTGGGAGCGGTTCAAGGACCACCCGTGGGGCGAACTGGCGCACTCGACGCACCTGCGCGGCCTGGGCGACTACGACCCGGCCACCGGGGTCGAGACCAACCGCGTGACCGTGACGTTGGCCACGGGCATCCCGCGCGAGGTGGTGGAGAAGATCTCGCTGACCTACCTGGACCCGGCCGACGTGGACCTGGAGGCGATGTCGGCAGACCCGGACACGCTCGTGGTGCCGAACGCCGGCGAACTGCTGCACCGGACTGAGGACCAGAGGGGCAGGCTCCCCGCCTGAGGTGGGAGATCTGGCCCGCGAAGACGCGGTGCCAGATCCCGCACTACGACCCGGACACGTCGCGTAGTGCGAGACCTCGCACCGAAGTCGGTGCCAGAACCGACACTCCGACGGCGGGCCGAGCCGTCTTGCGACTTTTGCCCCCGTCCGTACATCACCGTCAACCCCCAGGCGCCCTACCGGCCGCCACCACCGCGTCGTCCGCGCATTGCTGCCATCCACCGCGGCCACGGACGACCCGCAGCCGGTCAACGGGTGACACCCGACCAGCTGGGGCCGTCGTCGCTCACCCGCTGGAAGCCGAGGCCGAGGATGGTGACGCTGAGCAAGGCAGCCAACACGGCAGGTCGGCGCCAACCACGCCCGCCCGGCCAGCTTGGCCGTCCTTGGCGAACGAGCACGGTGCCAGATCTCGCAGTACTGCGCAGGCGCGCCGCGTAGTGCGAAATCTCGCACCGACGTCGGTGCTGGAACCGACACTCCGACGGCGGGTCGAGCCGTCTTGCGACTTCTGCCACCGTCCCATCAGCACCGCGAACCCCCAGGCGCCCTACCGGCCGCCGCCACCGCGTCGTCCGCGCATTGCTGCCGTCCACCGCGGCCACGGACGACCCGCAGCCGGTCAACGGGTGCCACCAGACCAGCCCAGGCCGCCACCACGCGTTGGACGCCCCACTGGACGGCCAATCAACGCTCGAGGTGTTGTCCGACGCCCACCAGGTGTTGTCCGTTTCCAGTCGGGTGTTGTCCGTTGGCCCCGGCCCCTTCCCCGCCCTCGGCTCCCGTTCCAGGCTGGACCCGTGTATGCGCGCAAGAACATCCCAGACTCGCTCCTCAAGCAGATCCGCGAGCAGGCCCAGGTGGTCAGCACCCGGCAACTACTCGACGGCGGGCTGAGCCGACCCATCATCGCCCGCATGGCGCAGGAGTGGACCCCGGTTGCGCCCGGTCTCCACCTCCTTGGCCCACCGTCGTTCGCGGCCGCAGCGTGGGCGGGGCTGCTGCGCGGAGGCAGCGAGGCCGTGGTGGGCGGGCTCGCCTCGGGCCACCTGCACGACGCGGTGCGCGACGCCCCGTCGAAGGTCACCGTCTGGGCGCCCAAGGCCCGGGCCGACTTTGATCTCGACCGATGGCAGATCCGGTTCCGCCGCGCCACCCGGCACGGTGTGCTGAGCCTCCGTCGGACCACCGTCGAGGTGACGCTGCTGGACATCGCGGACGAGACGACGGAGAACGACGCCGTCTCGGCAGTCGCGCGGGCACTGGCGAAAGGGCTGACGACCCCCGAGCGGGTCCTCAAGCAACTGGAGGCGACACCCGGGGTCAGGCACCGGGCTGTCCTGCGCGAACTGTGCGGCCAGGCGGGCCGCGGAATCGAGAGTGCGCTCGAGTGGCGGTTCCATACCGAGGTGCTCCTACGCCACGGGCTGCCCATCCCGGAGCGGCAGGTGCAACGCATGGCGGGCCGAGCGGACGCCTACTACCGCGAGTACAACCTCATCATCGAGCTCGACGGGATGCGCGACCATGCGGACGGCTCGCAAGACATGCTGAGAGACAACGACAACGCCGTCCACCACGACGGCCGGACGCTGCGCTTCGACTGGAACGGCGTCATGTACGAAAGTTGCCGCGCGGCCGGACAGGTCGCCTCGCTGCTCTGGAAAGGCGGCTGGCCAGACCTCCCCTCCCGCTGCGCCCGCTGCGTGCCGGCCCGGTGACCGACGGTCACATAACCGACACGTCACCTCGACCCCCCGTCGTAGTGACAGATGTGGCACCCGGGACGGTTCCAGAATCGTCACTACGCGGGCTCCGGAAGCGTTGTGTCGAGTTCGACACCTGGACAGCAACGAAACGGCCCCCGCACCAGGAGTGCGGGGGCCGTGCCGTGGGAACAGAGGTCACTCGCGCGGATCGTTGGCGATGTTGTCGCGGCGGGCGCCGGTCTCGCCGTGGGTCACACCGCTGGCGGCCGGGATGACGTCGGCGGCGGCCGGGTCGACCGACTGAGCCGAATCGGGCTCCACAGCGGCGGCGCGGGCCTGCAGCGTCTGGAAGTTGTCCATGACCTGCCTGCGGCCGAGCGGGTACCAGAAGAGCATGATGGCGGAGGTGATCAGGTACAGGATGCCCGGCACCAGCAGGAACAGCAGGTAGATGCCGTTCTTGGTCTCCAACGACTGCTGGACCCCTGCCTGCGCGGCCTCTGAGCTGTAGCCGATGGAGCCCACCGCCCAGCCGACGACGTAGCCGGCGGCGGCCTGGCCGAGCTTGCGGCTCCAGCTGTAGATGGCGTACACGGTGCCGTCGTCGCGTTCGCCGGTCTTGATCTCCTGGTAGTCGAGGACGTCGGTGATGACCGCCCAGACGAGGGTGTTGTACATCGCCACGCCGATGGACAGGACGAAGAACAGCGCGATGAACAGCCAAGGGTTCGAGATCTTCATGATCCACATGACGATCGAGAGCAGCCCGGAGACGGCGAGCATGGTGCCGATCATCTCCTTCTTGCCGAATTTCATGGCCAGGCGGGTGGCGACCAGCGCGATGATGAAGACAGGGGCGATGGCGACGATCTGCGCGGTCGACATCATGCCGCCGTTGTTGAAGTAGTCCTTCCACAGGTACGCGGTGGTGGTGGAGGCGATCTGGTTGCCGATGAGGAAGACGATGGCGCCGACGACCAGGGCGATCAGGGGGCGGTTCTTCGTCAGGGTGCCGAGCATCTGACCGAACGAGGCCTGCTGGTCCTTGGGCTTGAGGATGGACTGGACGCGCTCCTCGACGTTGAAGTAGCACAGCGCGTAGCAGGCGACTGCGGCGATGGCACAGGCGACGGCGGCCAGCGCCATCCGGGTGGGGTCGAGCTGGTCGACGCCGTTGGCGTTCTGCACGAACACAACCTGGGGCAGCACGGCCGAGATCAGCAGGAAGGCGAGTTGGGCGCCCACGGAGCGGAACACCGACAGCGACGCGCGGTGCTCGGGATTGTTGGAGATGACCGCAGCCATGGAGCCGTAGGGGATGTTGATCATCGTGTAGAAGACCGAACCCCACACGATGTAGGTGACGCACATGTAGATCACGCGCACCGCGTAGCTCGCATCGACGGCGAACGGCATGAACATCATCGCGCCGGCCAGGGCGACAGGGATGGCGATGCGGAGGATCCACGGCTTGAAGCGGCCGCTCGACGAGGGCTTGAGCACGTCGACGAGGCGCCCCATGCCCACATCGGTGAAGGCGTCGAGGAGGCGGGCCAGCAGGAACAGCAGACCAACATGGGCCGGGTTGATGCCCATCACGTCGGTGTAGAACACCATGAAGAACATCATTTGGAGCATGAAGGTGAAGTCGTTGCCGAAGTCACCGAAGAGGTAGCCGATCTTGTCGCGCCACCCGAAGGGGCGAACCGTCCGGTTCTGAGTGCTGATGGACATTTGTTTCCGTCTCCTTCGACGAGGCAGCACCCGTGCTGCCGAGGCCAGTGCAGTTCGGTACCGCACCGATCTGCTCCCATAGGTTGTTGAAGTAAATGTCTCATCGGAGTCGTCGACCCCCGCAAAGTTGCCGCCTGTTGCACTCCTGTTAGCTTGACAGTTCAACCACCACTGAGGGCGTCGAGCCATTCCCGCGCACTGCAACTTATGGCAATCTGGGGGAAGGCAAAGTTGCCGCGGGTTGAATTGAGGCACTGACCCGGACCCTCAAGCAAAGGAGCTCACATGTTGGGCGCCCGTACCTCCCTTTCCCGCACCATCACGTCGCTCGACGGTGTGTGGGACTTCTCGGTCGACACGCAGAACAGCGGCATCGAGCAGCGCTGGTTCGCCGGGCCCCTGGAGCAGCCGCGCCCCATGCCGGTGCCGGCGTCGTACAACGACATCACCACCGAATCCGCGGTCCGCGACCACGTCGGCTGGGTCTGGTACCAGCGCACCGTCACGGTGCCCCGCCTCGCGGACGGCGAGCGGTTGTTCCTCCGCTTCGGCTCGGCCTCGCACGAGGCCCGCGTCTGGGTCAACGATGACGAGGTGGCCTCCCACGTGGGCGGCTACCTGCCGTTCGAGGCCGACGTCACGGATCTCGCCGGGCGACAGTTCCGGCTCACCGTCGCCGTCGACAACCGCCTCAGCTGGCAGAGCATCCCGCCGGGCTTCGTGTCCGTGGACGAGCTGGGCAACGCCACCCAGTACTACTTCCACGACTTCTACAACTACGCCGGCCTGCACCGCAGCGTGTTGCTCTACACGCGCCCCCAACCGGCGGTGACCGACGTGACCATCACCACGGGGATCGACGGCAGGGCCGGCGTCGTGGACTACGCCGTCGAGGTCGCGGATGCAACTCAGGGACCGGCGGAAGCGGCGGCCACCCAGGTGTCGGTGCGCGTCCTGGACGCCGCTGGCGTGGAGGTCGGCAGCGCAGCGGGGGCCGCCGGCCGGGTCCGCGTCGAGGACGCCGAGCTCTGGGAACCCGGCCGCGGCTACCTCTACACGCTGGAGGTCACCGCCGGCGAGGACGTCTACCCCCAGCCGTTCGGCATCCGCACCGTCGAGGTGAAGGACTCGCAGTTCCTCATCAACGGCCGGCCCTTCTACTTCCGCGGCTACGGCCGGCACGAGGACAACCTGGTGCGCGGCAAGGGCCACGACGACGCGCTCATGGTGCACGACTTCGAACTCATGGCCTGGCAGGGCGCCAACTCCTTCCGCACCTCGCACTACCCGTACGCCGAGGAGGTCATGGACCACGCCGACCGGATGGGCTTCGTCGTCATCGACGAGACCGCCGCCGTCGGCATGAACCAGGGCCTCTCGGGCGGCATCTTCGGCGACGGCAAGCCACGCTCCACGTTCTCCCCCGAGACCATCAACGACGAGACCCGGCGCGTCCACGAGGCGCACATCCGCGAGCTCATCGCGCGCGACAAGAACCACCCCAGCGTCGTGCTGTGGTCGATCGCCAACGAGCCCGAAACCTGGTCGGACGCGAGCCGCGCCTACTTCGAGCCGCTCGTAGCCGCCACGCGCGACGCGGACCCCAGCCGCCCCGTCGGCTACGTCAACGTGCAGCTGTCCACGCCGGACAAGGAGAAGGTGGCAGACCTCTACGACGTCGTCATGCTCAACCGGTACTACGGCTGGTACTGGGACAACGGCAACCTCGAACTCGCGGAGAAGCACCTCCGTGAAGAACTCGACGGGTGGCTCACCCTCGCCCCCGGCAAGCCCATCCTGTTCACCGAATACGGCCCGGACACCCTCAACGGGTTGCGCGACTTCCACCGCCGCCCCTGGTCCGAGGAGTACCAGGTGGACATGCTCGCCATGTTCCACCGGGTGTTCGACGACTACCCCGAGGTGGTCGGCGAGCAGATGTGGAACTTCGCCGACTTCCAGACCACCCCCGGCATCATGCGCGTGGGTGGCAACAAGAAGGGCATGTTCACCCGCGACCGGCTGCCCAAGTCGGCCGCCTACGACGTGCGCAAGCGCTGGCACCAGCTGCGCTCCGAGCAGGGCAACTGAGCGCCGCCATGCAGCCCATCGACCTCCACGCGCCGTTGCCGCGCAGTCTCCAACGGGTCGCCGACGGTGTGGCCGCCTCGCTGGCCGAGCCCGGCGCGAACCGCATTCGCGTCGGCGTCGCCTACTCGGGAGGAGTCGACTCCACCGTGCTGGCGGCCCTCACCGCCCGCGCCGTCGGCGAGGCGAACACGGTGCTGCTGCTGGGCGTGTCGCCGTCGTTGGCCAAGCGGGAGCGACGGCTCGCCCACCGCCAGGCGGAGCAGCTCGGGCTGCCCCTGGTGGAGGTCGCCACCAACGAGCTCGCCAACGCCGACTACGCAGCCAACCCGGTGGACCGCTGCTACCACTGCAAGGACGAGTTGTTCACGGTGCTCGACACCCGCGTGGCCGCCGAACTGCAGCTGACGGCCATCGCCTACGGCGAGAACGCCGACGACGCCTCCAGGCCGGACCGTCCCGGCAGCCGGGCTGCCGCCGAGCACCGCGTCCTCCATCCCCTCGCCGACGCCGGCGCCAGCAAGGCCGACGTCCGCGCGGTCGCCGTCGAACTCGGTCTGGCCAGCGCCCTGAAACCCGCGGCGCCCTGCCTCGCCAGCCGGATCCCGCACGGGGAACCGGTCAGCGCCGAGAAGCTGACGGCCATCGACCTGGCGGAGGACGCCGTGCTCGCCGCCGGATTCTCCGACTGCCGGGTGCGTCACCACGGCAGCATCGCCCGCATCGAGGTGCCCGCGGACGAGTTCCACCTCATCGCCGACACCGCCGTGCGCCAGGAACTCCTGAGCCGCGTCAAGGCGGCGGGTTTCCAGCACGCCACGCTCGACCTGGGCGGCATCCAGTCCGGGAACTTCACCCTCACCCTGCTCAACCGCCGCCCGGAGGCCCTGTGATGGACATCGCCACCCTCGACTTCGACCGCTACCGCCGCCGCGGCTACCCGGAGGCCGTGTTCTGCATGGGCAAGACACTGGCCCAGGTGCACGCCATCGCCCGCGCGTGGCGGCAGAAGTCGGAGCAGACCGACCAGGAACTGGGCACCGTCCTGTTCACCCGCGCCACACCTGAGCAGCTCACCGCCATCCGCGACGAACTGCCCGGCGTCTTCATCGACGACACCGCCTCCCTCGCCGCCTGGCCGGGCGAACCCCCGGCGCCCAGCGGCGGCCGCGTCGTCGTCGTCTGCGCCGGCACCTCGGACCTGCCCGTCGCCCGTGAGGCGGCGCTGACCGCCCGCTACCTCGGGCGCGAGGTCACCGAAGTGGTCGACGTCGGCGTGGCGGGCCTGACCAGAGTCATCGCCCGTCTCGACGAACTGCGCGAGGCCGACGTCATCGTGCTCGCCGCGGGGATGGACGCCGCCCTGGTGCCCGTCGTGGCCGGTCTGGTGGCCTGCCCCGTCGTCGCGGTGCCGACCTCGGTGGGCTACGGGGCCGCGTTCGAGGGGGTCGCGGCGCTGTTGAGCATGTTGAACTCCTGCGCCCCCGGCGTGGGCGTCGTCAACATCGACAACGGCTACGGGGCGGGCCACTTGGCTGCCCAGATCGCGGCGCCCGGGAGGCATCATGCATGACATCCCCACTGGTGGGAGCCACTCCCACCACCATCACCATCCCCACGTGACCACCGCAGACGGCGACTCCGTCCCCTCCGGCACGAGGGTGCGGCCGACGCAGGTGGCCCCGTCACCGGAGCGCACCCGTCGCCTGTGGATCGACGCGTCCCAGGGCGCTGCCGGCGACATGTTGCTCGCCGCCCTCATCGACGCCGGGGCCGACGCCGGCTCGGTCGCCGCGGTCCTCGATCTCGTCGCCCCAGGGAAGCTGCACCTGCAGACCCGACGGGTGCGCCGCGGCCCGTTCGACGCGTTGAAGGTCGACGTCATCGCCGACGAGCCCGACCCGCCGGCCCGCCACCTGAGCGACATCGAGCGCCTGCTCTCCGCCGACGGCATCCCGGCCGTCACCCGCAGCCTCGCCCTCGCCGCGTTCCGCCCCCTGGCCGAGGCCGAGGCCGCCGTGCACGGCACCACCGTCGAGGAGGTCCACTTCCACGAGGTGGGCGCGCTCGACTCCATCGGCGACATCGTGGGCGTCGCCGAGGCCGTCCGCACCCTCGGCGTGAAGGACGCCTCCAGCTCCGTCGTCGCGGTGGGCACCGGCACGGTCCGCACGCAGCACGGGCTGCTCACCGTGCCGCCGCCGGCCGTCGTGGCACTCGCCCGGGGCTGGCAGGTCGAGGCCGGCGGCCCGCCAGAGGCCGGCGAACTGACCACCCCCACCGGTATGGCGCTGATCCGCGCCCTCTGCAGCCAGGTGGAGGCCCTGCCCACCATGACCCTCGACGGCGTGGGCACCGGCGCCGGCACCCGCGTCCGCAAGGACCGCCCCGGTGTGGTGCGCGTGCTGCTCGGCACCGCCCCACGCACCGCGCCACGGGACGAGACCCCGTTCGAGGTGCAGGAGATCGCCGCCAACGTCGACGACCTGGACCCGCGGCTCTGGCCCGCGGTCCTCGACCGCGTGCTCGACGCCGGCGCCGTCGACGCCTGGCTCACTCCCATCATCATGAAGAAGGGCCGCCCGGCCCACACCGTGACCGCGTTGGCGTCGAAGGCCGACACCGGCGCCGTCGTCGAGGCCCTTGTCACGCACACGTCGACCATCGGGGTGCGCATCGCCCACCCGTCGCACCGCCGGGTGCTGCAGCGGACGTGGCGACCGGTCGACATCGACGGCCACCAGGTGCGGATCAAGCTCTCCGGCGACGGGGAGGGCAGCCCCATCCAGCAGGCCACCGCCGAGTTCGTCGACGTGCAGGCGCTGGCTGAGGCCCTCGGGGTCGCCGAGCGGGTGGCGCTCGGGCGGGCCCACGCAGTCGCCTGGGCGCAGGGTCTGCACCCCGGAGCCCCCTGGCCGGAGGACGACCATGAGTGAGCCGAAGAAGCGCCGCAAGCAGGTCACGATCTACGACGTGGCGCTGGAGGCCGGGGTGTCGCCGTCGACGGTGTCGCGAGCGTTCTCCAGGCCCGGCCGCGTCAACGCCGAGACCAGCGAACAGATCCACGCCGCAGCCACGAAGCTGGGCTACCGCACCAAACCGGTGCAGCACCCGGAGCAGGGCGTCGCTAAGAAGGCCCTCGGCCTGGTGGTGGCGGACGTCACCAACCCCGTCTACGCCCACATCATGCGCGGCTTCCAGCAGGAGGCGGCGCAGGCCGGCTACACGGTGCTGCTGATGGACTCCCAGGAGGACGGGCACACCGAATACCAGGCCATCCAGGCGGTGCTGCCGCTGCTCGACGGCCTGGTGTTGTCGGCCTCCCGCCTCACGGATTCGGCGATCACCCAGATCGTGAAGCGGATCCCGGTGGTGGCCACCAACCGGATCATCGCCGGCCTGCCGTCGGTGGTACCGGATTCCGGCCGCGGGATCCGGCGCGCGGTGGAGCACCTGGCCGGGCTGGGGCACACCCGCATCACGTACCTGGCGGGCCCTGAGGCATCGTGGGCCAACGGCGTGCGCTGGCGCGCAGCGACGGAGGCCTGCCACGAACTCAGCCTCCAGTTGCGCCGCGTGGGCCCGTGCACGCCGTCGATCCAGGGCGGCGTGGACGCGGCCAAGGTGTGGCGCGAGCACCCCACCACCGCCGTCATCGCCTTCAACGACATCATGGCCATCGGCTTCATGAAGGCCGCACAGAGCTACGGGCTGAGCCTGCCGCAAGACGTCTCGGTGGTCGGCATCGACAACTCCATCTCCTCGGTGCTCACCACCCCCACCCTGACGACGGTGTCGCCGCAGCCCAGCCTGATCGGCGCCCGCGCCGCCCGCGCGCTGCTCAGCCAACTCAAGCACCGCAACGCGCCCACCATCGACACCATCGTGGTGCCGATGGATCTCATCGCGCGCGACTCCACCGGCATCGCGCCGCCCCATCCCCCTGTATTCACCGCCGAAAGGTAAGTAGAACCCATGTCCCCCACCCCCCTCGCCCCGCACGCCGACCGGCTCCTCCCGGCGGACCCGGGCACCCGCGACATCGCGCGCGAGTTGTACCGCAGCGTCGCCGATGCCCCGATCGTCTCCCCCCACGGGCACGTGCCCGCCGAATGGCTGGCCGACGACGAGCCGTTCTCGGATCCCACGTCGCTGCTGCTGACGCCAGACCACTACACCAACCGGATGCTGCATGCCGCCGGCGGCGTGGACCTCGCGGACCTGGGCGTCCCCGTCGGCACCGGGCTGAGCGAGGAGCAGTCGCGTGGCGCTTTCCGGAAGCTGTGCGAGAACTGGAAGGTGCTGCGCGGCACCCCGGTGCAGTTCTGGTTCGAGTCCGAGTTCCACGACGTGTTCGACGTCAAGGTGCGGCCCTCCGCAGAGACCGCGGATCAGATCTACGACCAGATCGCCGGCTGCCTCACGCGCGACGAGTACCGTCCGCGCGCGCTGTACAAGCGGTTCAACATCGAGGCCATGGCCACCACCGACGACCCCTGCAGCCCGCTCGACGCGCACCAGCGCCTGGCGGCTGACCCCACGTGGGACGGCCGCGTCGTGCCGACCTTCCGGCCGGACCAGTACCTCGAGCCGGCCCGCCCCACCTGGCGCACGCTGACGCAGAACCTGGCGGCCGTGACCGACGTGGAGATCGACGGGTACGCCGCCCACGTCGAGGCCATGCGGGTGCGCCGCCAGTTCTTCAAGGACAACGGAGCGGTCTCCACCGACCACTCGCACGCCGACGCCGGCACCCAGCGCCTCTCTGACGCCGAGGCCGAGCGGCTTTTCCGCGAGGCGCTGGCCGGGACGATCACCCCGCCCGATGGTGACGCCCTGCGGCGCCACATGATCAACGACCAGGCCAGGCTCGCCGTCGACGACGGGCTCGTCATGACGCTGCACCCGGCCGTCCACCGCAACCACGACTCGGCGACCTTCGAGCGCTTCGGAGCCGACGTCGGCGGGGATGTCCCGCACGCCGTCGAATTCACCCGTGCGCTGCAGCCCATGCTCGATGCCTACGGCAATGCCGAGGGCTTCCATCTGGTGGTCTTCACCATGGACGAGACCGCGTTCTCGCGCGAACTCGCGCCGCTGGCCGGCTGGTACCGCGGCCTGTTCGTCGGCGCCCCCTGGTGGTTCATCGACGAGGCCGACGCCATCATGCGGTTCCGCCGCTCCGTCACCGGCTACGCCGGCTTCGCCAAGACCTCCGGCTTCATCGACGACACCCGCGCGTTCTGCTCCATCCCCGCCCGGCACGACGTCTCGCGCCGCGTCGACTCCGCCTTCCTCGCCAGCCTCGTCGCCGAACACCGGCTGGCGATGGACGAGGCCCTCGAAACCATCGTCGACCTCACCTCGACCCAGCCCAAGAAGGTGTTCAAGCTGTGACCACGCTCACCCGCGCCGATTTCGGCCGCCCCGCCGCCCCCGTCCGCATGGTCCACCTCGGCCTCGGCAACTTCACCCGCGCCCACCAGGCCTGGTACACCGAACACGCCTCGGACGCGGCCGAATGGGGGATCGCGGCCTTCACCGGGCGTCGGCCCACGATGTCGGACCTGCTCACCCCGCAGGACGGGCTCTACACGCTCATCACCCAGGGCGCAGACGGCGACCACTTCGAGGTCATCTCGTCGGTCGTGGCCGTGCACCCGGCGTCGGAGTTCCGGGCGCTGATGGACTACTTCGCCTCCCCCGCACTCGCCGTCGTGACCTCGACGGTGACCGAGGCCGGCTACTACCGGCTCCCGTCCGGGGCCCTCGATGTCGCCGATGAGGCGGTGGCCTCCGACCTCGCAGCGCTGAAGACGCTGGTGGAGGAGAGCCGGGTGACCGTCGACTCCATCGCGGATCTGGCCATCTCCACTCCCCCGGCGCGCATCCTGGCCGGTCTGCTGGGCCGCCGCGCCGCCGGCTCGGGCGCGCTCACCGTGCTGCCGTGCGACAACATCCCGGACAACGGCACCGCCTTCGGGCAGGTCGTGCGGGACGCCGCCCAGCAGGTGGACCCCACCCTCGTGGGGTGGATGGACGAGAACGTGGCATGGGCCACCTGCATGGTGGACCGCATCACGCCGGCTACCACGGAGGCCGAGGTGCGGCTCGTGGCGGAGACGCAGGGCTACTCCGACGCCTCCCCCGTGCCCACCGAGCCGTTCTCCGAATGGGTCATCTCGGGCGAGTTCCCCGCGGGCCGCCCCGACTGGGAGTCGGCCGGCGCGCAGCTCGTGACCGACGTGGAACCCTACGAGCAGCGCAAGCTGTGGATGCTGAACGGTTCGCACTCGCTGCTGGCGTACGCGGGCCCCATCCTGGGCGTCGAGACCGTCGCCGAGGGCATCGCACACCCCGTCCTGCGCGAATGGGTGCTGACGTGGTGGAACGAAGCCGGCCCCGGCCTCCAGGTGCCGTGGGAGGACTACGCCCGGGCCCTCGTCGAGCGCTACCAGAACCCCAACATCCGGCATCTGCTGGCGCAGATCGCCTCCGACGGTTCGCTGAAGCTGCCGGTGCGGATCGCCCCGACGCTGCGCGCCTGGCGCGGCCGCGGTGAGATGCCGGTGGCCGCGGTGAAGGCCGTCGCCGCGTGGCTGCTGCACCTGCGTGGCCTGGGCGCCCCGGTGAAGGACGCCCAGGCGGACGTGGTGCTCTCCCTGGCCGCCGGTGAGCTCCCCGAGGCCGCATCCCGCGTCGTCGGCTTCGTGGCGCCGGATCTGGCCCAGGACCGCGCGCTCATCGACGC
This sequence comes from Tessaracoccus zhenghani, assembly GCF_055326325.1. NCBI lineage: Bacteria > Bacillati > Actinomycetota > Actinomycetes > Propionibacteriales > Propionibacteriaceae > Tessaracoccus > Tessaracoccus zhenghani. The sequence goes on from NZ_JBUZNQ010000001.1 coordinate 767,104, forward strand.
GGTGGTCGCCGCTGCGGAGGACCTGGGGGCGCGCCGGCAGTAGGCTCGCTCCATGCGGGTCGCCTTCATCTCCATGCACACCTCACCGGCCGAGCGGGCGGGCACCGCGGACGCCGGGGGGATGAACGTGCTCATCCGCGCCCTCGCCACCGCCCTGCAGAAGACGGCGGGCGTCGACGTCGAGTTCTTCACCCGCCGCTCGTCGGCGGAGCAGCCCGACGTCGACACGCTGGACGACGGCATCATCCTGCACCACGTGACGGCGGGCCCGGCGCGGCCGCTGCCGAAGAGCGAGATCGACCAGTACATCGACTCATTCCGCAGCAACCTGGAACCCCTCCTGGCCGCAGGACGCTTCGACCTGGTCCACTCACACCACTGGATGTCCGGCGTCGCGGCCATCCCTCTGGCCCGGGCGGCCGGCATCCCCCACGTGATGACCTACCACTCCGTCGCCGCGCACCCGAACTCCCCGCTGCGCGACGGCGAGCCGCCGGAGTCGCCGGCGCGGCTCGACGGCGAGGTCCAGTGCGCGCGGGAATCCGACCTGATCCTGGCCGTCTCACACCACGAGGCCGCCGTCGTGATCGGGCGTTGCCAGGCTGACCCGGAGCGCGTCGCGATCGTGCAGCCCGGCGTCGACATCAGCCTCTTCCACCCCGCCACCCCCGGCGACACCTGGACGCCCGCCCCTGGCGTGGATCCCGGTTACCTCCTCTTCGCCGCCCGGCTTCAGCCCCTCAAGGCGCCGGACATCGCCATCCGCACGCTGGCGCTCCTGCCGGCCGACGAGCGGCCCAGCCTGGTCGTCGTGGGCCAGGTGTCGGCTGATTTCGCCGTCTACGAGGCCGAACTCCACTCACTGGTGTCGGAACTCGGGCTGGAGGGCAGGGTCACCTTCCTGCCCGGCCAGGACCGCGAGTCCTTCGCGCAGATCATGCGCCACGCCTCCGTGCTGCTCGTCCCGTCGCACTCCGAGACGTTCGGCCTGGTCGCGCTGGAGGCGTCGGCCTCCGGCATCCCTGTCCTCGCCGCGGCTGCGGGCGGCCTGACCGAGGCCATTTGCAACACCCACACCGGCCTGCTGCTGCCCACCCACAATCCGCACGACTGGGCCGCGGCCCTCCGCCCGCTGCTGCGTGACGCGGCCGGGCGCGACAAGCTCGGCCGCACCGGCCGCGAACGCGCGGAGACGATGACGTGGGCGCACACGGCCCAGCACACCGTCGACAACTACCGCCGGGTGCTGGCGGAACGGTGCGTCAAGCGGGTCACCTTCGTGCACGCGCATCCCGACGACGAGACGCTGGCCTCCGGTGCCCTCATCGCCCACCTGGCCGACGAAGGGGTGAAGGTCTCCCTGCTCACCGCCACGCGCGGCGAGATGGGCGGCGTGGTGCCCGGCCCCCTGTCCGTCCTGGCCGGCACGCCGGAACTCGAACGGCGCCGTGAGGCGGAGCTCGCTGGCGCGATCGACGAGCTCGGTGTGGCGGCGCACGCGTATCTCGGGATGCCCCCGGCCCGCGCGGCGGGGGAAGAGCCGCGCCGCTACCTCGATTCGGGGATGCAGTGGATCAACGACACGGTGGCGGGCCCGGGCGACACCGCGGACGCTCGCTCACTCTTCGCCGCGGACGAGGCCGAGGCGGTGGCCGACATCGCCGCGTTCCTGCGCCGCTCCAACGCCGACCTTGCCGTCAGCTACGACGCCGACGGCGGCTACGGCCACCCGGACCACGTCCGCCTGCACCACCTGACCAGGGCGGCGGCCGACGAGCTCGGGATCCCCTACGCCTCCCTGACGGCCGACCGTTCGAAGGCCGACGTCTGGGTGGAACTCGAGCGCTACCGCCCCCGCGTCGCCACGGCCCTGCGGCACCACCGCACGCAACTGACGGTGCACGACGAGCACAACATCACCCACAGCGGCGGCCAGGCCGACACCATCGTGACCTCCACCGGTCTTCGGGGCGACGTCCCCCGGTTGCCCTGACCCCTCCGCAATTTCAGGGTCGCTGCCCGGCTGGCTAGGCTTCGGCTCATGCGCCTGATCCTGATTCGTCACGGGGAGACCGATTCCAACGTCAACCGTCAGCTCGACACCGCCCACCCCGGCGCCCCGCTCAACGAGACCGGTCTGGCGCAGGCTGAGGCCCTCGTCGAGGCGATTGCGGACGAGAAGATCGACGTGCTGTACGCCTCCACGCTGATCCGCGCGCAGCAGACCGCCGCACCCTTGGCGGAGGCCAGGGGCCTGGAGCCCATCATCGTCGACGGCATCCACGAGATTGCGGCCGGCGTCGAGGAGATGAACACCGACTGGACCGCGTACGTGGGGATCCTCAACACGTGGCACCCGGAGAACATGGACATCGGCCTGGAGGGTGGCGAGACCGCCCGCGAGTTCATGACCCGCTTCAGCAACGCCGTCGCGGCGATGGAGCAGGCGGGCGATGACCACGTCGCGCTCGTCAGCCACGGTGCCGCCCTGCGCGTGTGGGCGATCTGGCAGGACCCGGAGTTCGGCTTCGACAACGCACCGCCGCTGAAGAACACCCAATGGATCGTGCTGAACGGTTCGACGGCGGACGGCTGGCGGATCGAACGCTGGGGCGACTTCACCGTGGCTGCCACCAACTGACAATGACGCCCCTGAGCGGTGGACGCAGCCGCGTGGACGCTCATGTCACCGGACAAAGATCAGCACATATCCGCGTCTTAATACGTCGCTGCATCTAGACTGTCATCAACCAGCCCAACGGCGGGCTGCCCCAGGGGAATCACGGGAAGCAGGGTCGGACGCACCATGCCGAGCACCAAACCATACGTAGTGGACATCACGATCGACCGCGACAGCACGGTCCCACTGCACGCGCAGATCGCCGAACCCCTCGCCAGCCTCATCGAGACGGGCGAGATCGCGCCGGGCACCCGCCTGGAGGACGAGGTCTCCATGGCCGCACGCCTCCGCGTCTCGCGGCCCACCGCCCGGCGCGCGATGGAGACCCTCACCAACCGGGGTCTCATCGTGCGTCGACGGGGCGCCGGCACCCAGGTCACCCCCATGCGCGTGCACCGCCCCATGTCGCTGACCTCCCTCAACGACGACCTCGAGAAGTCCGGCGTGGACCCCAGCACCACCGTGCTGTCGTGGCTGCAGGAATCGTCGACGCCCGGGGTCGCGGCCGCGCTCAACCTCGATCCCGGCACGGAGGTGGTCTACTTCAAGCGCCTGCGCATGCTCCGCGACGAGCCGCTCGCCGTGATGCAGAACTGGTTGCCCGCCACCATCGCCCCCAACCGCGAGGAACTCGAGGAGAAGGGCTTCTACGCCTGCCTGAGGGAGCGCGACATCAAGGTGACCGTCGGCTACCAGCAGATCGGCGCCAGGCTGGCCACCGCGGAGGAGGGCCGGCTGTTGAACGAACCTGCGGGCAGCGCGCTCCTGACGATGCAGCGCACGGCCTACGACGAGCAGCACCGCGCCGTCGAATTCGGCATGCACGTGTACCGGGCGTCGATGTACTCCTACGACCAGACGGTGCTGGCCTAGACCTTCGGCTCGCCCTCCTTCTCGGGCGAACCCCTGGACCAGCCCAGCGGCAATGCCAACCACACCACCGAGAAGAAGAGGACGGCGACCCCGCCGCTGACGGCCGCGGCCACCCAGCCCGCCACCACACTGAACACCAGCACCGACACCAGGGTCAGCGACAGCGCGAGCAGCGCCAGGCCCAGCTTGGTGACGGTGGCGGAGACCCGGATGAGGTTCTGCCGGAGCCGACGGCGGAACAGCGCCCGGTGGAAGGCCACCGGCGCGATCAGCAGCGCAGCGCTCAGCGTGGCGAACGACACGGCCCCGAGGTAGACCCAGCGTTGCGCCTGGTCGACGGCCTCGAACCGGGCCTGGAACGGCAGCGTGTAGAGCAGGCCGGCGAGAATCTGCACGCCCCCCTGCGTGACCCGCAACTCCTGGAGAAGCTCGTTCCAGTGCCGGTCCAGCCGCTTGTGGGGCGGTTCCTGGTCGCGCCCGATGTCGTCGGGCCTGGGCTGCTCGTTCGCCATCCGAGAAGCGTACTTCGCGCTGGGTCGATGAGGGCCGAGCGCGCGTCCACAAGATCCGGAACCGGCAGTTGGGGCGCCACCGTAAAATGTCCGGCATGAGCAAAATCCGCCTCATCGTGACCACGGCCTCCGGCGTCATCGCCGCGACAGCCACGCTGCTGTCCGCGCTGCGCGACAACCCCCAGATCTCCGAGAGCATCGACGGTGCCGTGGCCAAGCTGAAGGAGGCCACGAACTCGGAGAACCCGAAGCTCCGCTTCGAGGCCAAGCTCAACGCGATCGAGGTGGCCGCCGAGGCCGTCTCCGAGACCTTCCCCCAAGCTGTGGAGCCCACCGGTTGGCGACGACAGGCCCAGGCGCTGCGGATGCGCGGTGAACTGGCGTGGCACGCCAACAGCGGCGCCACCCGCCGCAAGGCGATGAAGTCGCTGAACGCGGAGACCGCCGAGGTGCTGGCCCAGGTCAACGAACGCCTGACGCAGTTGCAGACCTCCCCCACCGAGGTGACGGACGGCCTCTGAGCCGGCCGCCTCCAGAGAAACCGAAGACTTCGCCCGACGCGAAGCTCAGAGCCGCGACTCCGCCGAGACGAGCGTGAGCGCCCCGCCCACTGCGGCGATCCCGGTGCCCACCAGCAACATCAGCGGCACCCCGCTCGCATCCAGCAGCAGGCCGCCCAGCAGCGAGCCCACCACCGAGCCAGCGGTCGCCGTCATGGTCATGTAGGCCTGGCCCTTGATCCGGTCGCGCGCCGGCAGCATCCGCTCCACGTAGTACACCGAGGCCATCACCATCGCCGCGAAGGCGCCGATCTGAAGCGTCTGTGCCCCGTAGATGCCCAGCACGCTGGGCGCGAGCCAGGTCAGCGCCGTCTTCACCACGAAGAAGACGCCGGACAACTGCAGGAGGCGTCCCGGCGACCAGCGGCCCATCACCCTGCCCCAGAGCACCATCACGGGCAGTTCCATCAGCGCCGCGATCATCACGGCGGTGCCCATCTCGCCGGTGTCACCGCCGTGGTGGCGCATGACCTGCAGCATGTAGTTGTTGATCATCGCGTGGGAGGTCATGAGCACCGTGATGCCCGCCAGCAGGACGAAGAAGCGCTGCCACCGGGCGCGCGTCATCGGCTGGGTGGGCGCCGCCACCGGTGCGTCGGGGGCTCCCGACACGACGGCGATCCCGCCCCGGTGCACGAAGGTCACCGTCGCCACGAGGAAGGCGATCTGGAACGCGATGATCAGGAGCGGCACCATCACGCTTCCGGCCACGGCCACGACCCAGCCGGCCCCCACCGACACGAGCGCGAAGACGCCGGAGCCCGCCGCCCGCGCCACCCCGAAGTTCAGCCTCACGCCGCGCGCCATCGCCGCGATCCCCAGGGCGTTGACCAGGGGCTGCAACAGCTGCACGGTGAGCACCAACAGGCCGAAGAACACGGCGGTGAGCAACCAGTGCAGCCCGGGGATGAGGAGGATCGCCCCCACGGCCACCAGCAACGCCGAGAGGGCAGCGGCCCACATGCGGAGCGGCACGCGTCGCGACCTGTCCGCAGCCCCGGCCACGACGGGCTGCAGCACCGCTGACAGCGCGCCTCCGGCGGCGATCACCAAGCCGATCTGGGAGTTGGTCAGCCCCGCGTCGAGGAGGTAGGCGCTGGCGAAGAGCAGCACCATGCAGAAGCCGCTCCAGTAGGCGGCCTGGATCACGCCGTAGCGGGTGGTGGGGGCGTGCATCACCCTCGCATCCTACGGCCGCCGCTCGCCTGAGCTCGCCGTCGCTGCCTGGGACCGGGGTTCGGCGCCCGTTCCATGAGCAATTGGATGGGGTCAGGGTGAGCGATAATCGACGCATGCGACGCGTCCTCGGCATCCTCCTCACGGCGACTCTTGCGTTCAGCGCCTGTTCGCCTGCCTCCGAAGCGCCCTCTGACACCACACCGTCGACGACGACCTCGGTGGCTCCGGCGCCCGCCACGCCCCACGTCGGGGTGCAGCTGTTCCAGTGGAACTGGAAGTCGGTCGCCCGCGAGTGCACCGACGTGCTGGGGCCCGGCAAGTTCAGCTTCGTGCTCCTCTCCCCCGCCCAGGAACACATCGAGGGTGAGCAGTGGTGGACCTCCTACCAGCCGGTGAGCTACCGGATCGAGTCCAAGCTGGGCACCCGCACCGAGTTCCACCAGATGGTGAAGGACTGCCACGAAGTCGGGGTCAAGGTGATCGCCGATGCCGTCATCAACCACATGGCCGGCATCGACGGCGGCACCGGCGTCGCCGGCAGCGCGTTCACCCACTACGACTACCCCGGCCTCTACACCGAGGCGGACTTCCACCAGTGCGCCACGCCCTCGGGCGACATCGAGAACTACCTCGACCAGCAGGAGATCCAGGAGTGCGAACTCAGTAACCTCGCGGACCTCCGGACGGGAGAGCCCGCGGTCCAGCAGAGGATCTCGGCCTACCTCGACGACCTCCTGAGCCTCGACGTCGACGGCTTCCGCATCGACGCCGCCAAGCACCTTCCCGCCCGCGACGTACAGGGCATCGTCGATTCCCTCGACGGCGACCCCCTCATCATCTCGGAGGTCATCCGCGGCTCCGGCGAGCCCATCCAACCGGAGGACTACCTCGACGCCGGCTCGGTGTTCGCGTTCCAGTTCGCCAAGGACATCGCCGGCATCGTCCCCGGCGGCGCCGTCCACCGGGCCCTCGAGATCCGCGACGGCGAGGTGCCGTCCGAGCAGGCGTACACGTTCGTCACCAACCACGACACCGAACGCAACCGCCAGACGCTGTCGTACAAGGACCCGGAGCAGTACCACCTGGCCAACATCCTGCTGCTGGCGGTGCCGTACGGCACCCCGGTCCTCTACAGCGGGTACGCCTTCACCGACCGCGACGCCGGCGCGCCCCAGTCCGACGGCGTGGTCACCGACACCGAGTGCGCCCAGCCGACGCCCACGGACAAGCCCGAACCGGGCACCTGGCTCTGCCTCCACCGCAGCTACGCGGGGCTGGTGGAGTGGGCCGCCATCGTGGGCGATGCCGAGCCGGAGAACCTGTGGCAGGAGGGCTACGCCGTCGCCTTCGACCGCGGTGACCTCGGCCTGATCGCGATCAACGGGAACTCCACCAAGGCCATCGAGCCGGAGCTGACCACCAACCTCCCTGACGGCACGTACTGCGACGCCCTGGTTCCCGAGGACTGCACCTTCGAGGTGAAGGGCGGGAAGGTGAAGGTCACCGTGGAACCCATGACCGCCGTCGCGCTGCACGCCTAGACTCGGCGCCATGTTCTCCTCGCCTGCGCCCCTCGTCCTCGGAGGCCGGCGCTTCGATGCGTCCCGCCCAGCCGTCATGGGCATCATCAACCGCAACAGCGACTCCTTCTACACCGCAGCCCGCTACGCCGACACCACCGCAGCCGTCGAACGCGCCAAGCAGATGATCGACGAGGGCGTGGACATCATCGACATCGGCGGCGTCCGCGCGGGTCAGGAAGGCGAGTGGGTCAGCGGCACCGAGGAGATCCAGCGCGTGCTGCCGGTGCTAGAGGCCCTGCGTGAACTGCCGGTGCTCACCTCCGTCGACACCTGGCGCACCGAGGTCGCCCAGGCGTGCGCCGGCCTGGTGGACCTCATCAACGACACCTGGGCGGGGGCCGACGCCGACCTCGTCCACGTCGCCGCCGAGACCGGCGCCGGTTACGTCATCTCCCATACGGGCGGGCTCCCGCCGCGCACAGATCCCACCAGCATCGACTACGGCCCGGGCGACGCCGTCGTCGAGCACGTGTTGGACGGGCTGCAGGAGGGCGCCCGCCGCGCCGAGGAAGCGGGGCTCCCCCGGGAGCGCATCCTCATCGACCCCACCCTCGACTTCGGCAAGACCACGCTGAACTCGCTGGCGCTGGTGGCCAACACCCACCGCATCGTCGCCCTGGGCTACCCCGTCCTCCAAGCGATCTCCCGGAAGGACTTCGTGGGCGAGACCCTCGACCTGCCCACCGACGAACGCCTGGAAGGCACGCTGGCGGCCACCGCGATCTCAGCCTGGCAAGGGGCGACGGTGTTCCGCGCGCACGACGTTCGGGCCACCCGGCGGGTGCTGGACATGGTGGCCTCCATCCGCGGGGACCGCGCGCCGGTCCGCGCCGACCGGGGACGCTGAGCCCTGGCGCCACATCCGGAGGGAGAATTCTGCCGCATCCCTCCGCAGCTGCGCCGATCCGGCAGAAAAGTCCCTGCAATTTTAGCCGCACCGATTTTCGTTCAATCTCTGGCCTCGGGTTATGAGCGAAAAGCGCTGGTCTAGGGTTGAAACGTGGGTTTCACCCCCTAGAAAGACGGAGAGCTATGAGCGATCAAGCCACCAGTGCGGCCGATCTCAGCCTGGCCGCGGACTTCGATACTCCTTCCCAGGCGGACTGGGAGAAGGAGGTCCTGAAGGTCCTCAACCGCAGGCGCCCCGAAGGGACGGAGCTGAACATTGAACAGGCGTACAAGCGTCTGACCAGCACCACCGTCGACGGCCTGACCATCAAGCCGCTGTACGTGAAGAGCGACGGCACGGACGACCTGGGCTTCCCCGGCGTCGCCCCGTTCGTGCGCGGCACGACCGTGCGCGACGGAAGCATGGATGCCTGGCACGTCGCCCAGCTCCACGAGGACCCTGACGCGACGGAGACCCGCCGCTTCATCCTGCAGGACCTGGAGCGCGGTGGCACCGCCGTCTACCTCCGCGTCGACCCCGACGCCATCCAGGCCGAAGACCTCCCCACCGTGCTCGCCGACGTCCTCCTGGACCTCGCGCCGGTCTACCTCACCTCGAAGACCCGGCAGCTGGAGGCGGCCAAGGCGCTGGCCGCCGTGTTCGAGGCGTCGGACAAGGACAACTCCTCCTTCACCGGCAACTTCGGCATCGATCCCATCGGCGCGGCCGCCCTGGCCGGCACCGAGCCCGACCTCAGCGTCCTCAAGGATGCCGTCGAGCTGGCCAAGCCGTTCCCGGGCGTGCGCCCGGTGGTCGTGGACGCCACCATCTACCACAACGCCGGCGCCGGCGACGTGCACGAGCTGGCCTACGCCGCCGCGGTGGGCGTCGAGTACGTCCGCGCGCTGACCGACGCCGGGCTCAGCGTCGACGATGCCTTCGACGCCATCCTCTTCCGCGTCTCCGCCACCACGGACCAGTTCGCGACCATCTCGCGGCTGCGTGCCCTCCGCGGGGTGTGGAACCGCGTCGGCGAGGTGCTCGGCGTGACCGACACCAAGCGCGGCGCCGTCCAGCACGCCGTCACGTCGGAGCGTCAACTCTCCCGCGACGACGCCTACGTCAACCTGCTGCGCGGCACCATGTCGTCGTTCGCGGCGGCTGTCGGTGGCGCCGAGGTGCAGACGGTCCAGCCCTTCGACACCGCATGGGGTCTCCCGTCGGAGTTCTCCCGCCGGACCGCCCGCAACACGCAGATCCTCCTCGCCGAGGAATCCAACGTGGGCCGCGTCAACGACCCGGCCGGCGGCGCCTGGTTCGTCGAGTCGATGACCCGCCAGATGAGCGAGAAGGCGTGGGCCGTCTTCCAGACGCTCGAGGCCGACGGCTTCTCCAAGGCCCTGGCCGACGGCACGGTGGCGGCGCGGCTCGATGAGCTCAACGCGTCCCGCAAGAAGCTGCTCGCCACCCGCAAGCTGCCGCTGACCGGTGTGTCGATGTTCCCCAACCACACGGAGAAGCCGGTCGAGGCCAAGCCCCGCCCTGCCGCCCCCGAGTTGGGCGGCCTGAAGCTGGTGCGCGACTCGCAGGACTTCGAGAACCTCCGCGACCGCGCCAACAAGGCCCGCGCAGCGGGCAACGCCCCGAAGGTCCTGCTGGCCTGCCTGGGCCAGCGTCGCGACTTCGGGGCCCGCGAGGGCTTCACCGGCAACCTGTTCCACGTCGGCGGCATCGACACGCCGCTGGCCGAGGGCACCTCGCCGGAGGACTTCGCACGTCAGTTGAAGGAGCAGGGCACCACCGTTGCGGTGCTGTGTTCCTCCGGCAAGGTCTACGCCGATCAGGGTGTCGCCGTCGCTGAGGCCCTCCGGGCCGCCGGCGCGCAGACGGTGCTCGTCGCAGGACAGATCAAGGAGCTGGGCGAGGGCGGGGAGACCGCCGTCGACGGCAACGTGTTCGACGGCATGAACGTGGTCGAGCTGCTCACCACCACCCTCGACCAGTTGGGAGCTGAGAAGTGACTATCCCCCGCTTTACCGATATCGACTTCGCGTCGGCCGTACCGGCCAACGCGGAGGAGACCTTTGACGCGATCAACCACGAGGTCGGCCACTCCGCCGGATGGCAGACGCCGGAGCACATCCTGGTGCCGCCGCTGTTCCGCGGTGCAGACCTGGACAAGCTCGACTTCCTCGAGACCGCGCCGGGCATCCCACCGTTCCTGCGCGGCCCGTACGCCACGATGTACGTCAACCAGCCCTGGACCGTGCGCCAGTACGCGGGCTTCTCCACCGCTGAGGAGTCGAACGCCTTCTACCGCCGCAACCTCGCGGCCGGCCAGAAGGGCCTGTCCATCGCGTTCGACCTCGCCACGCACCGTGGCTACGACTCCGACCACCCGCGCGTGGCCGGCGACGTGGGCATGGCTGGTGTCGCCGTCGACTCGATCCTCGACATGCGGCAGCTGTTCGACGGCATCCCGCTGGACCAGATGTCTGTGTCGATGACGATGAACGGTGCGGTGCTTCCGGTGCTGGCCCTGTACGTCGTCGCCGCCGAGGAGCAGGGCGTCAAACCCGAGCAGTTGGCCGGAACCATTCAGAACGACATTCTGAAGGAGTTCATGGTCCGCAACACCTACATCTACCCGCCGTCGCCGTCGATGCAGATCATCGCCGACATTTTCGCCTACACCTCCAACAACATGCCGCGGTTCAACTCGATCTCCATTTCGGGTTACCACATGCAGGAGGCCGGCGCGACGGCCGACATCGAGATGGCCTACACCCTGGCCGACGGCGTGGAGTACATCCGCGCCGGCGAATCGGTGGGCCTCAACGTGGACCAGTTCGCACCCCGTCTGTCCTTCTTCTGGGCGGTGGGCATGAACTTCTTCATGGAGGTCGCCAAGATGCGCGCCGCCCGCATGCTGTGGGCGCGTCTGGTGCGCGATTTCGGCCCGAAGAACCCGAAGTCGATGTCGCTGCGGACGCACTCGCAGACCTCCGGCTGGTCGCTGACCGCGCAGGACGTGTACAACAACGTGGGCCGCACCTGTATCGAGGCGATGGCCGCGACGCAGGGCCACACCCAGTCGCTGCACACCAACGCGCTCGACGAGGCCATCGCGTTGCCGACGGACTTCTCCGCCCGCATCGCCCGCAACACCCAGCTGTTCATCCAGCAGGAATCCAAGACCACCCAGACGGTCGACCCGTGGGCCGGCTCCGCCTACGTCGAGAAGCTCACCGAGCAGCTCGCGCGTCGCGCCTGGGAGCGGATCCAGGAGGTGGAGCAGGCCGGCGGTATGGCCAAGGCCATCGAGCAGGGCATCCCGAAGATGCGCATCGAGGAGGCGGCTGCCCGCACCCAGGCGCGCATCGACTCCGGCCGCCAGCCGGTCATCGGCGTCAACAAGTACAACCTCGACAGCGAGGACGCGCTCGACGTGCTGAAGGTCGACAACCGCGCGGTGCGTGGGGCGCAGATCGCCAAGCTCGAACAGCTACGCGCCGAGCGCGACGAGACTGTCACGCAGGAGATGCTGGAGCGCCTCACCTGGGTCGCAGCCAACCCGGATTCGACGGACCCTGATCGCAACCTGCTGAAGGTGGCGATCGACGCGGCCCGCGCCAAGGCGTCGCTGGGCGAGATCTCCGACGCGTTGGAAAAGGTCTACGGGCGCTACACCGCGCAGATCCGTACGATCTCTGGTGTGTACAGCAAGGAGACCGGCAACAACGAGGCCGTGGACAAGGCACGCGCCCTGGTCGAGGAGTTCGAGACCAAGGAAGGCCGACGCCCGCGCATCCTCATCGCGAAGATGGGTCAGGACGGGCACGACCGTGGCCAGAAGGTCATCGCCACCGCCTACGCCGACCTCGGCATGGACGTCGACGTAGGCCCGCTGTTCCAGACCCCCGAGGAGACCGCACGTCAGGCCGTCGAATCCGACGTCCACGTCGTGGGCGCCTCCTCGCTGGCAGCCGGCCACCTCACCCTGGTGCCTGAGCTGCGCAAGGAGCTGGACAAGCTCGGCCGCAGCGACATCATGGTGGTCGTCGGTGGCGTGATCCCCGCGCAGGACTTCGACGAGCTCCGCGAAAGCGGCGCCGACGCGATCTACCCGCCCGGCACGATCATTCCCGAGGCCGCGATCGACCTGCTGACGAAGCTGAACGAGCGCCTCGCCGACTGACGGTTCCTGAGGCGCGTACGAGGTACGAGACTCCAAGGACCACGCGGAACCCCCGAGCAGCACGCTCGGGGGTTCCTCGTTTGTGTGGGGAGCGCTCCTACCGCAGCAGCCAGGCGACCTCGTTGAGCAACAACTGGCGACGCGACGCAGACTCATAGGACAACTCGTCGTGCCCGAGTCCGTCGAAGACCACCTGGTCCCCGACCGCCCAGCCCATCACCTCGTCGCGTCCCTCCAGCGTGTGCTGGACCAACGGCGTGACACCCTCGTCGATGTCGAGGCGTGAGTACTTCTCGTCGAACACCTCGACGGCGTCCAGACCCGCCCACACCGGGTGCTTCTCGGCGCCGGCGGCCGGTTCGAACGTCGCGTCGGAGATCTCAGGGTGCCACGACTCGGCTCCCCAGTTCCCGCCGACGGCCGCCCGCCACTTCGGCTGCTGCCGGAAGGCTCCGTTGGAGGTGTGGATGCTGAGCGCCCGGCCGCCTGCGTCCAGGTAATCCCCCAGAGCGCGGAGGTCGGCCTCGAACCCGACCGACGGCGACTCCGGCTCGTCGGCGATCCCACCGCCGGCGTTGACCACCAGCAGGTCGAAGGCGGCCAGGTCGAGCATCGAGCCGGCGACGGTCTCACGTACCTCGACCTCGTGGCCGGCGTCCCGCAGCACCTCCGCGATCCGTGGGGTCGTCCGCTCGAACGGGTGCCAGGGGTCCGCGTAGGAACCCACGCCGCTCAGCACCAGAATCCTGCCCATTGAGATCCCCTCCCGCTATTGTTCGACGCCGCCACATTATCGCCGCGCTCTTCACCGCAACGCAGAACCCGGCCGAACGGTGGCCGCTACGCTGAGGCCATGACCACAGTGCTCGTCACCGGCGGCGCGGGCTTCATCGGCAGCAACTTCGTGCACTGGGTCATCCAGCACACAGATGCCTCCGTCGTGGTCCTCGATGCCCTCACCTACGCCGGAAATCCTGCCAGCCTCGCCGGGTTGCCCCCGCGCCGGTTCGAGCTGGTCACGGGGTCCATCACCACCCCAGGGCTGGTCAACGACCTGGTCGAGGCCAGTGACGCCGTCGTCCATTTCGCAGCGGAATCCCACAACGACAACTCGTTGGAGGGACCCGGCGCGTTCATCGACACCAACATCGTGGGCACCTTTCACGTGCTGCAGGCCGTGCGGCTGTTCAACAAGCGGCTGCACCACATCTCCACCGACGAGGTGTTCGGAGACCTGCCCCTGGGATCAGCCGAGCGGTTCACTCCGGAGAGCGCGTACCGGCCGTCGTCGCCCTATTCGGCCTCCAAGGCCGCCAGCGACCACCTGGTTCGCGCCTGGGCGCGCTCCTTCGGCGTCGAGGCGACGGTGTCCACGTCGTCGAACAACTACGGCCCCCGCCAGCACGTCGAGAAATTCATCGCCCGCCAGGTCACCAACCTCATCACCGGCCACCGGCCCAAGCTCTACGGGTCCGGCGACCACGTGCGCGACTGGCTGCACGTCGACGACCACAACTCGGCCGTCTGGGCCGTCCTGACGAAGGGCCGGGTGGGCGAGACGTACCTCATCGGTGCCAACAACGAGAAGAGCAACCGCGAAGTGGTGGAGCTCATCCTGCAACTCATGGGCCATGCTCCCGACTGGTACGACCACGTGGCAGACCGCCCCGGCCACGATCTGCGCTACGCGATCGACGCAGGCAAGCTCCGCGACGAACTGGGTTGGGAGCCGCGGTACACGGACTTCACCGAGGGGCTCGACGACACCATCACCTGGTACGAGGACAACGAAGCGTGGTGGCGACCGATGAAAGAGGCCACCGAAGAGCGCTACGCCGCCCGCAACCAGTAGCGGCGCCTCACCAACTGCTGCCGCTGGTGCCGCCGCCTCCGCCGCCGCCACTGCTGCCCGACGAGAAGCCGGAGGAGCCGCCGGAGCCGCCACTCGACGCGGGCGGGGCGGAGGCGCTGGTGACCTCGCGGCTGAAGCGGCTCATCTCCCTGTCGAAGTCCGCGAACGACGCGGAGCCCACCCAGAACGACGTGTCGACCTCGTCGATCCTGCCCTGCGCGGCCCACTCGCGGCACGCGGCGGTCCACCTCTCCGTGAGTCCCAACACCACCGCCCAGGGCAGGTAGCGGCGGTAGATGTCGCGGTCCGCCTCGAAGTTGAGCTGCTGGGCCTCGGCGGTGTTGATGTACTTCCGGAAGCCCTCCACCTGGTCGCGGAGCGCGGTGCCGTCCGCCGACAGGATCGCCTTGGGCAGCAGCCTCTTCCCGAGGATCGCGCCCGCCACGCCGCCGATGAAGAGACCTAGGCCGATGCGGAGGCCGCCGTCGGGCAGCGGATTGTCCACGAGCAGTGCGTACGCGGTGAACAGCACCGCCGGCAACAACGGCAGGAAGAACACCAGCAGCCCCCGCTTGCTGGGTGAATAGGGCTGGAACCACCCCGACGTCGCGATCTCGTGCTCTGCGGCCTCCTCCACGATCTGGCGCATCTGCCGTGCGTTCTTGGCCGGCAACTTCTCCCGGCTGTCCGTCGCGTGAAGGAGCACCCGCCACTCCGTTCCCGAGGCTCCCTCCCCGGAGCCGTCGACGCGCTGCACCATGAGCGGCTTGGAGTCGAGCTGCACCAGGTTCCGCACCGCCAGCTGCACCAGGGTGGCGGCCAGGTGCACGGGCTTGAACTGGCGGTCCAGCAGCAGGCCCGCCTGGCGCGGCTGGATCTCCGGTGGGTGGAAGCGGACCGGGACGTCCTCGTTGCGTCGCACAGCGCGGACGACGCCGGGCGCGCCGATGATGCCGGGTGCCACCGTCGCGTACCTCTCATCGCGGCGTCGTCCGACCAGCGCGGCCGCAGCCCCCGCCGCGATCACCGCGCCCCCGCCGCCCAGGCCGAGCAGCGTGCCGGCGGTGCGGCGCTCGTTCCGGGCCGCGTCGAGGCTGGGCTCCAGCGGCACGGTCGAGGTGAAGGCAGCGGCCGGCAGCGCGAAGTCGGTGACCAGCGGCGGGTACTCGTTGCCCAGCAGGTCGAGGCCGGCTGTCACCGTGGCGCCGTCGACCTGCGCCGGGAACTCGCATGGCCGGCCGGGGCCCTCCCGGTAGTAGCTCAGATCCAGGCAGGCGGTCCCCGCGGGGGCGGCCGGGAGGCGCCACACGGCGGTGGCGCCGGTGAGGTCGTACGTGCCGGTGTGGACGATGGGCACGCGGAGGCGGGCGGTGTCGCCCTCGACGGCGACCGCCCCGGCGATCCGGTACGAGAGGTGGAAGGTCCTGAGCACCTGCTGGGCGCCCGGGTTGTCGGCCCGGAACGTGAGCCAGCCCACGAGCGTGCTCTGCGCCGATTCCGAGCGCCAGACCTCGGGGCGCACCTCCCCGCCCTGTTCGTCCCGGATGCGCACGTCGGAGATGTCGACGACCTGGTCGAAGTCCTCAGACCACGGCGCCCTGACCACGAAGTCCAGCTGGATCCGCTGCGACGCTTCGGCGGGGAACATGAACTCCAAGCTCTGCTGCACCTCGGCGGAACCGTCGGGGAGCACCTCCACGATGCTGTGCAGCCCACGCAGTTCGTGGGCGATCAGGCGCTTCGGCTCCAGCACCGGTTCCGCCCGGGTCACCGAGCCGGGCGGGAGCTCGGCGACCACGCTGGTCACGCCCGGCCCACCGTCGTGCGAGAAGCTGGCCACCCCGTCGTCGACGGCGGAGCGGCACTCCTCGCTACCGACGAGGCACCGCGCCCGCGCGACACCCTCCGGCCCGGTGACCGTCGCGGTGAACTTCCGCACCTGCGGGAGGTCTGGGCTGTTGACGTCCCAGAACAGTTGGGGCGCACCCTCGAAGGTGCGCAGCGCGCCGGCCATCGTGTACTCGACGACGTAGGTGGCGTCCCTGGTGCCGAGCTCGACGTCAGGGTCGCCGATGAGCAGCCTCACCGCCTCGGTGGAACCTGCGCCCCGCGTCGTCTCCGTGAAGCTGGCGGGCGCCCCGCTGGGGCTCGACACGGAGACGTCGGTGATGTCGTAGAGCACGTCCTGGCTGTAGTCCTGATCCCACGATTCGCGGGTGGCGAAGTCGAGGATGATGCCGTGGCGGTCCTTCTCCGGGAAGTGCCACTGCACCTCGTAGCGGACGTCGACGGTGCCGTCGCGCTGGATGTCGTAGGTGACGTCGAGATGGCTGATGTATTCGTCATCGGCCCAGGCCGGGGTCGCCCAGAGCATCGGGAGGCAGACGAGAGTCAGCACGGCCAGCATGCGTCCGAGGCGTTTCATGGGGGTGACGGTAACAAAGGGCGGGTTCGCGGCACAGCGACCTGGGCCCCGATCCCCGGAGGCCCCCGGAAGCGGGAAAACCCCACGCGATAGGGTCGGCACCATGCGCAAGGTGAGTGTCGAAGATCTGGCTCAGGGCATCGTCGAAGGGTCCCGCGGGCACATCGCGCGGGCGATCACGCTCGTCGAGTCACTCAAGCCCGCGCACCGCGAACAGGCCCATGAACTGCTGCAGAAGATCGCACCACTGACCGGCCGCGCGTTCCGCGTCGGCATCTCCGGGGTACCCGGAGCCGGGAAGTCGACGTTCATCAACGCCATGGGCGTCAAACTCATCGAGGAGCGTGAGCACAAGGTGGCGGTGTTGGCGGTGGACCCGTCGTCGTCGCGCACCGGCGGTTCCATCCTGGGCGACCGCACCCGGATGGCGGAGCTGGCCCAGCACGACAACACCTTCATCCGGCCCTCGCCCTCGGCCGGGCACCTGGGCGGCGTCGCGCGGGCCACCCGCGAATCGATGCTGGTGCTCGAGGCCGCCGGCTACGACGTGGTGCTGGTCGAGACGGTGGGCGTGGGGCAGAGCGAGGTCGCCGTGCACGGCATGGTCGACACCTTCCTCATGCTGCAGGTGGCGCGCACCGGAGACCAGTTGCAGGGCATCAAGCGCGGCATCCTGGAGCTGGCCGACGTGATCGCCATCACGAAGGCCGACGGCGACAACGAGCAGGCGGCGAGGGTCGCCGCGCGGGAACTCAGCATCGCGATGAAGCTCATCACCAGCGACAACGAGAAGCGCCGGGCTCCGGTGCTGACCTGTTCGTCGTACACCGGGGAAGGCCTGGACACGGTCTGGGACGCGGTGGTCGCGCACCGCAACGAACTGGAGGAGGAGGGCTCGCTGCAGGCGCGGCGCCTCGACCAACAGCGCGACTGGCTGTGGAACATGGTGCGCGACGAGCTGATGGAATCGCTGCGCACCTCGCCCGAGGTGCGGGCGGTGGCAGACCGCGTGGAATCGCGGATCGCCCACGAGTCGCTGTCCGCCCTGGAGGGGTCTGCGGCCATCTTGCGGGCCTTCAGCCAGCACATCGACACGTTCCACTGGGCCCGTCCCACCGGCTCGTGACCCGAACCACCGGCGGCCACCACCGCGGGGCAGGAATGAAGCGGGCGTCAGCAAACACCCTGCGCGAATCGAAGTGGCCTCATCCCTGAGGGTAGACTGCGCGGGTACCGTTGCGTCCGGACGACTCGGGAAGGAGGCGCATGGGAGTCTTCGACAAGGCTGAGAAGCGGATCGAATCCGCCGTTGGCAAGGTCTTCGCACGGGCCTTCAAGGGCTATGTGCACCCCGTCGAGATCGTCGCGGGGATCCAGCGTGAGCTGGACGCCGAAGCCAAGCTCCTCTCCCGCGAAAAGCGCCTGGTGCCCAACGCCTTCACCATCGGCCTGTCCCAGGGCGACTACGACAGGCTCGCGCCCTACTCCAAGACCCTCAACGCCGAGATCCTGCCCTCCATCCGCGACCACGCGGCAGACAGACAGTACGTCTTCAACGGCCCCATCTCCATCGACTACGAACTGGACACGTCCCTGCCGACGGGCCAGTTCACCGTCGCATCCGAAGCCATCGCGCCGGAGACCCGCAAGGAATCGCCGCGCCCCGGCCGCCTCGTGCTGGAGGTCAACGGCGTGCGCCACCCCCTGATCGCCCCCGGCATCCTCATCGGCCGCGGGAACGAGGCGGACCTGCGCCTCAACGACCCAGGAGTCTCCCGCCGCCACGCGCTCATCAGCGTCGCCGGGGACCCGCAGCACCCCGTCATCACCATCGAAGACCTGGGTTCCACCAACGGCGTGCACGTCAACGGCAGCCGCATCAGTAAGACGAGGATCGGAGAAGGCACCCGCATCGAGATCGGGAACACCAGAATGTTGGTCCACACGCCTTCGGAGACCTGAGTGTCGGATCTCGTGATCGCGGCGATCAAGATCGCCTTCCTCGGCCTGCTCTGGCTGTTCATCCTCTTCGTGGCCAACGTGGTGCGCACGGACATGTTCGGCCGTCGCGTGCCCGTGTCCTCGCTGAGCGCCATCCCCGCAGACCGGGGCCGCGGCAAGAACCGCTCCAAGCTGCCCACCCGCTTTGCGGTCACGGCCGGCCCGCAGCAGGGCACCTCCGTGCCGGTGGAGCCCACGATCAACCTCGGGCGGGCCGCGGATTCCACGCTGCTGCTCGACGACGACTACGCCTCCGCCCGGCACGCGCAACTGGTGCAGAAGGACGCCACCACGTGGGTGATCTCGGATCTGCAGTCCACCAACGGCACCTATGTCAATGGCAAGCTCGTCACTGAGCCCACCAGGGTCACCGTCGGCGATGTGGTGCGCATCGGCAAGACCCTCATGCGACTGGAGATCTAGTGACCTTCAGCCTCCGCTTCACCGCCCACTCAGAGGTCGGCCGCATCCGGAAGAACAACCAGGACGCCGGCTACGCCTCCCCCACCATGCTGCTGGTGGCAGACGGCATGGGCGGCGCGGCAGCAGGGGACCTGGCTTCCGCCGTGGCCTCCACGGAGGCGGCCCGCTCAGACGTGCACGACGAGGTGCGCGCGGCGGACGGCGAGGAGCTCCTCTCGCGGATCGCCGGCATGATCGCCCGGTCCAACACCAAACTCACAGACCTCATCGAATCCAACCTCGAACTCGACGGCATGGGCACCACTTTCTGCGGCGCCCTGTTCAACGGGACAGAGTTCGGACTGGCCCACATCGGCGACTCCCGCGGCTACCTCCTCCGCGAAGGCACCCTCTCCCAGTTGACGCACGACCACTCGTGGGTGCAGTCGCTGATCGACGAGGGCAAGATCACGCCCGAACAGGCGGCCACCCACCCCCACCGCTCGCTCATCCTCAAGGTGCTCAACGGGCAGGTCCACTTCGAACCGGACCTCATGGTGCACGAGGCGCAACTGGGCGACCGCCTCATGTTCTGTTCCGACGGCCTCAGCGGCCTCGTCGACGACGACGTCATCGAGGAGGTACTGCGGGGCCAGGACCTCGACGACGCGGTGGCCACGCTGGCCCGTTTCGCCAACGACAACGGCGGCCACGACAACATCACCATCGTCCTGGGCGAGGTCGTCGAGGCTGATCCCGAGCTCGACGCCACCCCTGCCCTGCTGGTGGGCTCCGCCGTCGAGGTGGAGATCCCCCGCACCGGCGGCCCCGCGGCGCTGCCCACTGGTCACGGCTATCCCACCACGCCGTCGGACGTGCAGGTGGAGCACGACGCCGAAGAGGCCGCCCGCTACGCGCCCACGGAGGACAAGCCCCGCTGGCCGGGCATCATCGCGACCTTCCTCGCGATCGCGCTGGTGGTGGCCGGCGGCTGGTGGGCCACCTCCTCGTACGTCTCCAGCCGGTACTTCGTCTCGGCCGACGACGGGCAGGTCGCCGTCTTCAACGGCGTGCCCGGCAACGTGTTGGGCGTCGAGCTGCACAACCTGGTGGAACGCACCGACATCCCGGTGGACAACCTGCCGCGCTTCTTCCGCGGCGAGGTCGAGGCGTCCATCACGGTGGGCTCCGTCGAGGCCGCGGAACGCACCGTCGGGACCCTGCGGGAACTGGCGGACAACTGCGTCGCCATCCGCGAGGAGCGTCGCCAGGAGCGCGAGAACCCTCCCGCGTCCCCATCTCCTGAGCCGCAGGAATCGGCATCGCCGGGGCCGGCCGATGAGTCGCCTGAGCCGGTCGAAGAGGGGCCGGGACTGCCCGGGGACCCGCTGCAGACCACTTCGCCCGGGTCGCCGATCACCGCGCACGTCCCCCCGCTGCTGGCGCCCCACACCCCTGAACCCTTGGAGACGCCCACCCTCGGCGAGGAGTTGGCCACGCTGGAGCCGGCCCCGGGCGAAGAGGCCGACCTGGAGGACTGCTGATGTCCGCGCAGGCGCAGGTGATGCCCCAGGTGGCGGATGAGGTCATCGTCTACAAGAAGCGGCGCAACGTCGAGCTGCTGCTGCTCGTGCTGGCGCAGAGCTTCGGGTTCGCCGGCTGGGTCATCACCAACCTCAACCTCTACGGCGAACTGCCCACCACCATGCCGTTGACGGCCGCGCTCTGGTACGGCCTCGGGCTGGCGACGCACCTGGTGGTGCGCTTCAAGCTGCCCTACGCAGACCCCGTGATCCTGCCCACGGTCTTCCTCCTCAACGGCCTCGGCCTGGCCATGATCTACCGCATCGACCAGATCCCCGAGCCGGTCCGCACGGATTCGACGATGCAGCTCGTCTGGACGACGCTGGGCCTGGTGCTGTTCGCGCTGGTGGTGTTCCTGCTGCGCGACCACCGCCGCCTCCAGCGCTACCCGTACCTGCTGTTCTTCGGCGGCCTGATCCTGCTGCTGCTGCCGCTGGCGCCGTTCATCGGCCACGCGTCGGGCGGGGCGCGCATCTGGATCCGAGTGTTCGGCTACTCGTTCCAGCCCGCCGAGATCGCCAAGATCATGCTCGCCATCGCGTTCGCCGCCTACTTCTACGAGAAGCGCGACCTCCTGGCCCTGGCCGGCAAGCGCTTCCTCGGCATCGACTTCCCCCGCGCCAGGGACCTCGGCCCCATCGCCGTCATGTGGCTCGCGTCGCTGGCGGTCATGGTGTTCCAGAACGACCTGGGCACCTCGCTGCTGTTCTTCGGCCTGTTCACCGTGATGATCTACATCGCGACGGAGCGGCCGGCGTGGCCGATCATCGCCGGGCTCGCGTTCGTCGCCGCCGGCATCGCGGCCTACAACTTCACCAGCCACGTGCCGCGCCGCGTCAACGCCTGGCTGGACCCGTTCTCGGACTACGACCGCAACCTGCAGATCATCTCCGCCCAGTTCGGGCTGGGCTGGGGCGGGCTGTTCGGCCGCGGCTGGGGGCTCGGCCGCCCCGGGCTCACTCCCCTGGCGAAGTCGGACATGATCGCAGCAGCCATCGGCGAGGAACTGGGCGTGCTCGGCCTGATGGCCGTCATCCTGGCCTACGCCCTGCTGATCGCCCGCGGCTTCAAGACCGCCGTGACCTCGCCGGACGGGTTCGGGAAGATGCTCGCAGCCGGCCTCAGCTTCGTGTTCGCGCTGCAGGTCTTCGTGATCATCGGCGGTGTCACGCGCCTACTGCCGCTGACCGGTCTCACCACGCCGTTCATGTCCCAAGGCGGCTCGTCGCTGATCGCCAACTGGATCATCATCGGCATCCTGATGGTCATCTCGCACCGGAGCCGGCAGCCCCAGGCCGCCACTGCGGCGCCGCAGGATGTCGCCCAGCTCGAGGCCTCGTCGCTCGACGACGCGACGGCGGTGATCAACCGGTGAACGGACCCATTCGCAGGGTCGCCTCCTTCGTGGCCCTCCTGCTGGCCGCGCTGCTGGTCAACCTCACCTGGATCTCCGTGGTGCGGACGGACTCGCTCAATGAGGACGGCCGCAACCGCCGCGTCCGCGACGCCGAGTTCTCCCGCAACCGCGGCACCATCCTGGTGGGCAACACCCCCATCGCGCAGTCGGTGGAGCGCAGCGGCCGGTTCCCCTACGTGCGCACCTACCCCGCCCCGGAGCTGTGGAGCTCGGTGACCGGGTGGTACTCCTACGACTACGCCCGTTCCGGGCTCGAGCAGAGCTACAACCAGCAACTCGCCGGCACCTCGTCGTCGCAGGCGGCCAGCCGGGTGGTCGACATCCTCAGCGGCAGGCAGGGGCGCGGCGCGAACCTGTCCACCACGCTCAACCCCGCCGCCCAGGCCGCAGCGGTGGCCGCGCTCGGCAACCAGCGCGGCGCCGTCGTCGCCATGGACTACACCACCGGCGCCATCCTGGCCCTGGTCTCCACGCCCACCTACGACCCCAACCGCCTCGCGACGGTGGACCTGGCCGCGGAGCGCGACGCCTGGTCCGAACTGCTCAACGCCCCGGAGGAACCGCTGAAGAACCGGGCCACGCGCGAGGTCTACCCCCCCGGGTCGACCTTCAAGCTGATCACCGCGGCGGCCGCACTCGAGGACGGCATGGTGCCCTCCACCGAGGTCGACGCCCCCGCGTCGCTGCGGCTTCCCAACTCCTCGCGGTCGATGGGCAACTCCACCAACTGCGGCGGCACCAGGGTCACCCTCGAACAGGCCATGAAGACGTCGTGCAACACCGCCTTCGGCAACATCGGGCTGGAGCTGGGCGCCGAGAAGATGATCGAGATGGCGGAGAAGTTCGGGTTCAACCAGGACCAGACCATCGACATCTCCGCCGCCACCTCCCGCTTCCCCACGGAGATCGACGAGGCCCAGACCGCGCTAACCGCCATCGGCCAGTTCGACGTGGCCGCTTCTCCGCTACAGATCGTGCAGGTGGCATCCGCCATCGCCAACGGCGGCGAGATGATGCGCCCCCACCTGGTCTCCACCGTCACCAACCGCGACCTCACCGTGCTCACCGCCACCCAGCCGTCGTCGCTGGGTCGCCCCATCTCTGAGTCCACGGCGCAGCACCTGCGCGACATGATGGTGGCCACCGTGGAGGACGGCACCGGGCGGCCCGCGCAGATCGACGGCGTCGTCGTGGGCGGCAAGACGGGCACGGCCCAGACGTCGCCGGACCGCCCGCCGTACGCGTGGTTCGTGGGGTACGCCGAAGACCCGACGGTCGCCGTCGTGTCGTTCATCGAGAACGCCGACGTGGAGCGCGACGACATCTCCGGCGGCCGCCTGGCCGCCCCCATCTTCAAGGCTGTTGTGGAGGCCCTGCGGTGAACTTCTCAGACTTCTCTCATGTGCATGCTTCAAGATGGTGCGTGACCAACCGAAAGGACCGGGTGCGATGACAGAGCGAGGAGCCCTGCTCGGCAACCGCTACGAACTCGACCAAGTCATTGGTCGAGGTGGCATGGCCGAGGTGTGGCGCGCGCGGGACGTGCGGCTGGAACGTGACGTCGCGATCAAGCGGCTGCGCGTCGACCTGGCCAGCGACCCGACGTTCCAGGCCCGGTTCCGCCGGGAGGCCCAGTCGGCCGCGGGGCTGAACCACCCCAACATCGTGGCCGTCTACGACACGGGCGAGCAGCTCGACACCGTCTCGAACGTGTCCGTGCCCTACATCGTGATGGAACTCGTCGAGGGCGTCACGCTGCGTGACGTGCTGCGCGGCGGGCGCAAGCTCGTGCCCGAGCGCGCGCTGGAGTTCACCGCAGGCGTGCTGGACGCCCTGGCGTATTCGCACCGCGCCGGCATCATCCACCGCGACATCAAGCCCGCCAACGTCATGATGACGTCCAACGGCACCGTCAAGGTGATGGACTTCGGCATCGCGCGCGCCGTGGCGGACACGTCCGCCACCATGACGCAGACCGCCGCCGTGATCGGCACCGCCCAGTACCTGTCACCAGAGCAGGCGCGCGGCGAGAAGGTCGACAACCGCTCGGACATCTACTCCGTCGGCTGCCTGCTCTACGAACTGCTGACGTCGCAGCCGCTGTTCAAGGGCGACTCGCCGGTGAGCGTCGCCTACCAGCACGTGCGCGAACAGCCCGTGCCGCCGTCGCAGATCGACCCCGAGGTCACGCCGGAGATGGACGCCATCGTCCTGAAGTCGCTGTCGAAGGACCCGAGGGACCGGTACCAGGACGCCTCGGAGATGCGCGAGGACATCCTGCGGTCCCTCAGCGGCCAGCCGGTGCTGGCCGCCGCTCCGGCGGACGTCCCGACGCAGGTGATTCCGTCTGACCCCATGACGACGACCGCCCGCCGCGGCGTGATGCCCGCAGACCCCACCGTCGCCTCCACGAACTCGCCGGTGGTGCCACCGCCGATGGTGCCCGTCGAGCACCTCGCCGACGAAGAGGAGGAGCCCCGCTCCCGCACCGGCATGATCGTGCTGGCCGTGGTGGGTGGGCTCGTGGTCATCGGCCTCATCATCGGCCTCCTGATGCTGCTCAACCCGCCCGGCCCCACGGAGACCACTCCGTCGCCCACGCCGTCGGCGTCACCCACGCCGTCGCCGTCGCCCAGCACGGAGTCGCCCACGCCCAGCCCGTCGCCCTCGCCGTCGCAGAGCCCGACGGTGGAACTGGTGCTCATGCCGGACGTGATCGGCATGAACCGCGCCCAGGCTGAGAACGTGGTGCGCAACGCCGAACTCCAGGCTGTCGTCGAGGAGCGCCCCGGCACGGCTGACGACCGGGGGCAGGTCGTCGAGACCAACCCTGTCGCCGATGTGGAACTGGAGCCCGGCTCCGAGGTGACGCTGTACGTGTCCACCGGCGTCGAGACCCGCACCATCCCGGAGACGGTCACGGGCATCAACTACGACGCAGCCGTGGACCTGCTGACCGCCAGCGGTTTCACCAACATCCAGGAGGCCGTGCAGGCCGAGCCGAAGGATGAAGGCCCCAACGCGAACCTCGGCGATGTGATCATGACGGACCCGGCTCCGGGTGCAACCGTTGCCATCGACACGCCCATCACGCTGTACGTCGCGACGGGCAACTCGATCGTGCCGCGTCTGACCGGCCTGAACCAGGCCGACGCCACCGCCGCCGCCGCGGAACGCGGCTTCACCATCACCGTGGTGGAGGAGGAGTCGACTGCGCAGGTGCCCGGAGTCGTCTTCGAACAGGAGGCGATGTGGGATGAGCCGTGGCCGCGGAACCAGCCCTTCCAGGTGAAGGTCGCGAAGGCCCCGGCCTCCGAGTCCCCGGCACCCTCCACCCCGGCGGCATCACCGACACCGTAGCCTCGTCACGACCCGATAGACGTCCACCAGGCGGAGGGCCCCCGCGAACTGAGGGGGTACCCCACCTGGTGGACGTTTACCGTTGTCCTGCCGTGGGGACGCCGATGGAGCGGCGGGGCCGCACCGCGCCCGCGGTGGCACAATGGCTCCGTGGCCCGCATCCTCGTCATCGACAATTACGACTCGTTCGTCTACAACATCGTGTCCTACCTCGCCCAGATCGGCGCGGAGGTCGAGGTGTGGCGCAACGACGACCCCCGCTTCGCGGACGAGCGCTGGCACGAGAGCTTCGACGGCATCCTGATCTCCCCCGGCCCCGGCACGCCTGAAGCCGCCGGCGTCTGCATCGACGTGGTGCGCACCCTCAGCGGCGTGAAGCCCATCTTCGGGGTCTGCCTGGGCCTGCAGGCCATCGGCGTCGCGTTCGGCGGCGTCGTGGACCGGGCGCCCGAGCAGCTCCACGGCAAGACTTCACCCGTGTTCCATGAGGGCACGGGCGTGTTCAAGGGGCTGCCCTCACCCGTCACCACCACCCGCTACCACTCGCTGGCCATCATGGAGGACTCGGTTCCAGAGGTCCTGGAGGTCACCGCCCGCACGGAGAGCGGCGTCATCATGGCGGTGCGGCACCGCGAGCTCGCCGTCGAGGCCGTGCAGTTCCACCCGGAGTCGGTCCTCACCGAGGGCGGTTACCAGATGCTGGCCAACTGGCTCACGGAGTGCGGCGACACCGACGCCCCCGCCCGCGCCGCGGGGCTCTCGCCCCTGGTCACGGCGGACCTGAGCCACTGACCAAGAGCACGCGGAAGCCGCCCGGATCCTGACGGATCCGGGCGGCTTCTCCCATTCAGTCGAGCGGCCACGCGGCGCGGGAGGCTCTCACGAGTCTGGTCAGGCCAGGTTGTCCTCGAAGAGCTTCATGCGGTCAGCGTCGTTGGCGAAGACCTCGGCGGCGTTGGCCTTGGTGACGACGACGGGGTCGAGCTGGTAGATGTCGACGTCCTTGGTGCCGTTGTTCTCCTGGGTATCGGCGGCAGGGAGGCCTGCCCCCGACTGGAGGGCCTTGATCAGCTCGACCGTCTTGGCGACCAACGCGTCGGTCGGCTTGGCGACGGTGGAGTACTGCTCGCCCTTGGCGATGGAGACGATCGACTCGTTCTCGGCGTCCAGGCCGTCGACCACCGGGATCCTCGACTGACCGGCCTGCTTCACCGACGTCAGGATGGCGCGGGCGATGCCGTCGTTGGGCGAGAGGACGCCGTGGATCTCCTTGTCGGAGTAGAAGCCCGAGAGCAGGGAGTCCATGCGCGACTGCGCCTTGGCGTTGTCCCAGTCCTGCGTGGCGACCTGGGTGAAGTCGGTCTGGCCGGACACCACGACGAGGGTCCCGTCGTCGATCTTGGGCTGCAGCACGCTCATGGCGCCCTTGAAGAAGTTCGGGGCGTTGGGATCGGCCGGACCGCCACCGAAGAGTTCGATGTTGTAGGGGCCGGGGCCAGTGGCCTCGAGTCCCTCGAGGAGCGACTCGCCCTGGAGTTCACCGGTGCGGACGGAGCCGAACTGCACGACCGCGTCGACGGCGTCGGTGTTCTCGATCAGGCGGTCGTAGCCGATGACTGCGACTCCCGCGTCGTGCGCCGTGGTCAGCACGGAGCCCAGCTGGGTGCCGTCGACCGGGCCGACGACGATGACCTTGGCGCCCTGCTCAATGAGCGCCTCGATCTGCTGCTGCTGTTGCGGCACCTTCTGGTCGGCGCTCTGGATGAGGGGCGTGAACCCGGCCTCCGTGAGCTGCGCCTCGAACATGGTCTCGGCTTCCTTCCAGTTCTGGGTGCCGAGCCACGGGAGGGCCACGCCGATGGTGGCGTCGGCGGGGAACCCGCCCTCGCTGCCCGCGGTGGTGGCCTCGCCGGCAGCCGGGGTGGTGCCGTCGCCGGACGGGGACGCGTCGCCGCCCCGTCCGCCGCCGCAGGCCGTCAGGCTGAGGGAGGAGATCAGAAGTGCTGCCACGACTGCGGCTGTGCGCTTCAACTTCATGGTGGTGTTCCTTTCGGAGTTTTTGGGCAGCGTCGCCCAGGGGTGGGGTGGCGGAATGCCGGTAAAGGGGGTGTGACGAGGGGCGCCGGTGTGGGCCGGGATCAGGACGGAATGGTGGCCTTGTTGTCGGCCGCCGGGCCTTCGACGGGGACCTCGGGGGTACCTGCCAGGTGCTGGGCCTCGGGCGTCCCTGCGGGGACCTCCGCGACGTCGGGCTTCTTTCCGACGTTGCGCATCAGCGTGCCGATGATCGACGGCTTGCCCTGGTTCTTGTTGTGCACGTCGAAGGCGACGGCGGCCAGCAGGACGAGGCCCTTGATGACCTGCGTCTGGTCCGCGCCCACGCCCATGAGCATGAGCCCCGAGTTCAGGACGGCCATGACCAGGCCACCCACCATCGAGCCGACGACGGTGCCGATGCCGCCGGAGACCGCGGCGCCGCCGATGAAGACTGCTGCGATGGCGTCGAGCTCCCACATGGTTCCGTCGGAGGGGCCCGCGGCGGTGGAGCGACCAATGAAGAGGATGCCCGCGACGGCCGCGAGGAAGCTCATGTTGGTCATGACGAGGAAGTAGGTGCGCTGGGTGTTGACGCCCGAGAGCGCGGCCGCGGCCCTGTTGCCGCCGACGGCGTAGATGTGGCGGCCGAAGCGGGTGCGCTGCGTGATGGTGTGGTAGACGATCACGAGCACGACGAGGATCAGGCCGGGGATGGGGAACGACGTGCCGGGGCGGCCGCTGCCGAACAGCCAGGTGACGTAGCCGATGACGGCTGCGATCAGGACCACGCGGGTGCCGGTGACCCACAGCGGGATCTCGGAGCCGCGGGCCTTGGCGTGGCGGCGTCGGTTGACCTCGCTGTACGCGAACCAGGCCAGCGCGAGGAGCCCGAGCAGCAGCGTCGAGTTGTTCAGACCGGTCCAGGCGGGCCCCCACTCGGGCAGGTAGCCGGCGCCGAGGTAGGAGAACTGCGCGGGCACGGGCACGGAGATGGAGTGCGACATCCAGATCACCAGACCGCGGAAGATCATCATGCCCGCCAAGGTGGTGATGAACCCCGGGATGCCCATCTTGGCCAACCAGAAGCCGTGCCACATGCCCACGAGCACGCCGAGGACGAGGCCGAGCAGGAGGCCCGCCCACCAGGGGAAGCCGTACTGGGCGATGGAGATGGCCACGCTCATCCCGACGAAGCCGGCCACCGAGCCGACCGAGAGGTCGATCTGTCCGATGACGATGACCATGACCATGCCGATGGCCAGGATCAGCACGTAGGCGTTGCCCGAGATGAGGTTCTGGAAGTTGGACGAGGTCAGCATCCGGCCGCCGGAGATGACGTTGAAGACGACGACGAGCGCGATCAGCGCCAATGCCATCGTGTACTGCTGGAGCTTGCCTCCAAAGACCTGCTTGAGAGCTTTCATGATGGTTCGATCTTCCATGGTGACTGCGCCGTCAGGCGGAGAGAGCCGGGGCCGCCGGCGCGGTGGACGTGGTGGTCATCCGGCGCATCAGGGTTTCCTGATCCGCCTCGGATGCCGGGAGGTCGCCGGTGATCCGGCCTTCGCAGATCGTGTAGATCCGGTCGCAGATGCCGAGCAGTTCGGGCAGCTCCGAGGAGATGACGATCACGCCCTTGCCTTCATCGGCGAGTTGATGGATGAGTTTGTAGATCTCGTACTTGGCACCGACGTCGATGCCCCGCGTCGGTTCGTCGAGGATGAGCAGCTCAGGTGAGGAGTACATCCACTTGCTGAGCACCACCTTCTGCTGGTTGCCGCCCGAAAGCGTGGCCACGCCGACGTCGACCGAAGAGCTCTTGATCCGCAGCTCGCGCCGGTACCGTTCAGCCACCTCGGCCTCGAGGCGCGGCTGCAGCAGGAACCGTCGCACGATGCCGTTGAGGTTGGCCGAGACGACGGTGGCCTTGATGTCGTCGATGAGGTTGAGGCCCAGGTTCTTGCGGTCCTCGGTGACGTAGGCGATGCCGGCGGCGATGGCCTTCTGGACGGTGTTCGCGTGCACCGGCCTGCCGCCGATGAGCAGTTCGCCGGAGCGGTAGGTGCCGTACGAGTGGCCGAAGATGCTGCGCGCCAGTTCGGTGCGCCCGGCGCCCATGAGGCCGGCGAAGCCCACCACCTCGCCACGGGCCACCGTGAAGTTGGCGTCCTTGACGACGAGGCGGCCGGGGACGCTGGGGTGTTCGACGTTCCAGCCGCGCACCTCGGCGAGGGTCTCACCGATCTTCGGGGTCCGGTGCGGGTAGCGGTTCTCGAGCGAGCGGCCCACCATGGCGCGGATGATGCGGTCCTCGTCGACCTGGCCGGCCACCACGTCGTAGGTCTCGACGGTGCGGCCGTCACGGATGACGGTGACGGCGTCGGCGACCGCGGCGATCTCGTTGAGCTTGTGGGAGATCATCAGGCAGGTGATGCCGCGGGCTTTGAGCCCGCACATGAGGTCCAGAAGGTGCGCGGAGTCGTCCTCGTTGAGCGCCGAGGTGGGCTCATCGAGGATGAGGACCCGGACGTTCTTGGAGAGGGCCTTGGCGATCTCCACCAGCTGCTGCTGGCCGACGCCGAGCGTCTTGACCTGGGTGTCGGGGCTGATGTCCAGACCGACACGCGCCAGGAGGTCGACGGCCTGCCTGCGGGCCGCCTCCCAGTCGATCAGCCCTCCGCGCATCACCTCTGAGCCGAGGAAGATGTTCTCCGTGATGGACAGTTCCGGGATGAGGGCCAGCTCCTGGTGGATGATCACGACGCCGTGCTCCTCGGAGGACTTGATGCCGTTGAAGTGCATCTCCTCCCCCTCGAGCAGGATCTCGCCCTCGTACGTGCCATGCGGGTAGACCCCGGACAGCACCTTCATGAGGGTGGACTTACCGGCACCGTTCTCCCCGCAGATGGCGTGGATGTCGGCGCGACGCACGGACATGGTGACGTCGTCGAGCGCCTTCACGCCAGGGAACACCTTCGTGATGTGGCGCATGTCGAGCAGCAGTTGCCCAGCAGTCATCTACGTCTCCTTCGACTGTCGCTGTCCTCTATGTCAACGATGTCATAAATCTACGAGTCTCCAACCTTGTCGTCAAGTCTTGAACTCAACCGTTACCGTTTCGTGATGCTGCGTTCAAGCCTTAATGCTCGCTGGTAGGGTTGCCGCATGAGGGAAAGCAGCGGAGCGCCCGGCTCACAGGCCTCGCTGCGCGAGGCGAACAGCGCCCGCATCCTCGAGGCGGTGAAGCTCTACGGCCAGCTCACACAGGTCGAGCTCGCCGCCGCAACGGGCCTCTCCCCCGCCACCGTCTCCAACATCGTGAAGCAACTGCTGGCGGCCGGCACCGTCGAGACGTCGGCGACGACGCGCTCCGGACGCCGCGCCCAACTCGTCACACTGGCGCGCGTCACCTCCCTCGCCCTGGGCATCCACATCCGCCCACGCGCGCTCGAGATGTCGCTGGTCGACGCCGGCTACACCCAGGTGGCCCGGCAGCACCTGCCGCTGCCGCCGGAGCATCGCTTCGACACCACCCTGGACCGCGCCGCGATGCTGGCCGCGGAACTCGCCGATCAACGCGGGCTCGCGCTGGCGGACCTGGTGGGGATCGGCGTCGCGATGCCGTCGGCCAACCGCGGCGGTGCAGTCGTCGGGCTGCCGACATGGGACGACGTCGACGTGGCCGACATCATCGAGCGGCGACTGCACCGGCCCGTCCTGGTGGAGCGCGAGACCGACGCCGCCGCCCTCGCAGAGGCCCGCATCGGGGCCTTGCGCGGCGCGGCGTGCGGCGTGTACGTGCGCGTGGGTGAGGTGACGGATTCCACGATCGTGCTCGGGGGTGCCGTGCTGCGCCCGGGTTCGGCTCCCGCGGCGGGGCTCGGTCACGTCCGGGTCGCTCCGGACGGGGCCATCTGCCGTTGCGGTGCCCGCGGCTGCCTGAACACCGTCGTGTCGATCGGGGCCCTGCGCGAGTTGGTCCGGATCAGCCACGGTCCCCTGTCGCTGCGCGACATGGTGGCGGCGGCGAACTCGGGCGACAGGGGCTGCCGGCAGGTCGTCGCCGACGCGGGGGCCGCGATCGGTGCCGCGCTCGCAGACATGGCCACCACCGTCGGGCCGGACCGCATCGCCGTGGGCGGGCCGCTGGCCCAGGCCGGCGACGTGCTGCTGGGGCCCATGCTCGACGCCCTGGGCGCCAGACCACTCCTCGCCGACGCGGGCTCCCTCCTGGTGCCGGGGCAGCTCGGGCAAGAAGCGGAAACCCTCGGCGTCGTCGCCCGCGTCTTCGACATGATGTCCTTGACGTCTGTGCTGGAAACATCTTCGGGAGGGGAACAACGTGGCTGAACCGCTGTTGGAGCTCAGATCCGTGCACAAGACCTTCGGCGGCGTGCAGGCGTTGGTCGACGTGGACCTCACGGTCCGCGCGGGCGAGGTGGTCGGCCTCGTCGGCGACAACGCGGCCGGCAAGTCCACCCTCGCCCGCATCATCGCGGGCGTCTACCAGCCCGACGCGGGGCAGGTCCGGCTGGCAGGCCGGCCGGTGGCCATCGCATCGGCCAAGACTGCCATCGCGCTCGGCATCGCGACGGTGTTCCAGGAGTTCGCCCTGGTGGAGAGCCTGGACGTGCCGTCGAACATCTTCCTCGGCCGCGAACTGACCCGCGGCGACGGGCTGCTGGACGAGTCACGCATGGAGCTCCTAGCCCGCCAGTACCTGGACCAGCTCAGCAGCCGCATCCCGGACTTGAGCGTCCCCCTCCACCAGCTCTCGGCCGGGCAGAGGCAGTGCGTGGCCATCGCGCGCACCCTCGTCACAGACCCGCGGCTGGTGATCCTGGACGAGCCCACGGCGTCGCTGTCGGTGGGCCAGACGGCAGAGGTGTTGAGCCACGTGGAGCGACTCCGGGAGCTGAACCTCGGCGTCATCCTCATCAGCCACAACCTGGCGGACGTGCGCTCCGTGGCGGACCGCATCGAGGTGCTGCGCCACGGCCGCAACAACGGCTCGTTCGCGGTGGACGAGGCAACCTACGAGAACGTGCTCTCTGCCATCACCGGCGCCACGCGCCACACGAAGCCCGCCGCGCGCCTCTGAGCCGACGGCTCGACGGCGCGGAGCCCATGGTCAGGAACGCCCGGCTGTGATCTCGCCGGAGCCCCGCACGATCAGGCGTGTCGGCACCACCACCTGCTCCGGGCTCAGGCTCTCCCCCCGGACGCGGGTGATCAGCCGGGTGGCCGCCAGCTCTCCCAGCGCGTCGGGGTCCTGCGCGATGACCGTGATGCCCGGCCGCACCAGGTCGGCCAGCGGGATATCGTCGAAACCCACCAGCGCGACGGAGCGTTCCAGCCCCAACCGCTGCAGCGCCCGGACGGTGCCGATCGTGATGTCGTTGCGGCCGGACAGGATGGCTGTCGGCGGCGCGTCGGATCCCATGAGTCGCTCGATGGCGGCGATCACGGCCGCCTCATCTCCCAGGTCCGTCGTCACGGTGCAGTCCGGAAGGTCACGGGTGGCCTCGCGGAAGCACGCGGTGCGTTCCCTCGAGGTGCTGATCACCTGCAGGTTGGACAGGAAGGCGATCCTGGTGTGCCCGTACCCGCGCACGTGCTGGACGGCCGCCCGGACGCCGCCGGCGTTGTCGGAGGTCACGGAATCACAGTCGACGTCGGGAGCCGGGCGGTCAGCGAAGACGACGGGCCAGCCGCGCTCGAGTTCACGGGCCAGCAGCGAGTGGTCCTCGCGCACGGTGAGCACGATCAGCCCGTCGAGCCGGCGCGCCACGAAACCGCGCAGGCGCGCGAGTTCGACGTCCGGGTCGTCCTCGGTGCTGGCCGCCAGCGTCATCATCCCGTGGTCGTTGGCAACCCGCTCCACCGCTCGGTGCAGGTGCGAGTCGAAGGCGTTGCCCACACTCGACAGCAGCAACCCGATCGCCCCCACGCCCCCGTCGCGGCGACGCAGGTCCGAGGCCTGCTGGTGCATCACGTAGCCCATCTCGTCCGCCGCGCGGAGCACGCGCTCCGCCGTGGCGGACGCGACGTTCGGCTCGCCGTTCATGACGCGGGAGACGGTCTTGATGGCCACTCCTGACGCGCGGGCGACGTCACGCATCGTGGGGCGGGAGGAGTTGGGGAACATGCGAGTCATTTTGCCGTCAAATCTCATGGACGGCGAACTAACGATCAAGGTGACCCCACCCTTTGTTACCCTCTGCCATGACAACGTTGTCACCAGAAGGGAAACAACCAATGGAACGACTGACCAGGGCAGGAATCGCCCTAACGGTGGCGCTCGGCGCCGCCGTCGGGCTCCCTGCTGCAGCCGACGACACGGCCGGGCAGGAGCCCTACCGCCCGGCCTACCACTACACGCCGGAACGCAACTGGATGAACGACCCGAACGGGCTCGTCCACCACGACGGCGTGTGGCACCTCTACTACCAGCACAACCCCTCCGCGGACACGTGGGGCAACATGTCGTGGGGCCACGCCACCAGCCCGGACCTCCTGCACTGGAGCGAGCAGCCGCTGGCCATCGCCCAGACGTTCAACGGCGAGGGGCAGTCGGTCGAGGACATCTTCTCCGGCTCCATCGTGGTCGACACGGAGAACACCAGCGGCCTCGGCACCACCGACAACCCGCCGCTGGTGGCGCACTACACCAGCGCCTACACCGGCGCACATCCCACGCTGGCGGGCATCCAGGCACAATCGGTGGCCTACTCGCTCGACGGCGGCTACACCTGGGAGAAGTATGCGGGCAACCCCGTGCTGGACCGGGGCTCGCAGAACTTCCGCGACCCGAAGGTGAGCCGCTACACATCGCCGGAGACCGGCGAGTCGTACTGGGTGATGGTCGCCGTCGAGGCGCTCGACCACCAGGTGGTGCTCTACCGCTCCGACGACCTGCTCGAGTGGACCTACCTCTCCACCTTCGGCCCGGCCAATGCCACCGGCGGCATCTGGGAGGTGCCAGACCTGTTCCCGCTGACGGTCGACGGCACCGACGAGACCAAATGGGTCATGGTGGTCAACCTCAACCCTGGATCCCCCGCGGGCGGCTCAGGTGCCCAGTACTTCGTCGGCGACTTCGACGGCGTGACCTACACCGCCCAGAACGTCGTCCCGGGTGACGAGGTGGTGCCCGGCACCGTCGTCGAGGACTTCGAGTTCGGGACGTGGGCGGATTCCGGGTGGACCGTCGCCAACGACCCGGGCAACGAGTTCAACGGCCCCTTCGGCGACGGCCCCCAGCCCGGCGCCTGGCGGGACCAGCAGGCCATCAACGGGCACCGCGGCGACCGGCTGGTCAACAGCTTCGTCGGCTGGGACTGGCCGGTCGGCACGATGACCTCAGCGCCGTTCAGGGTCGAGGAACCCTGGCTCAACCTGTTGGTGGGCGGCGGCAACCACCCGCGCGTCGACGGTGGCCAGCTCGGCAATGAGCCCCCCGCCGGCACAGTGCTCTGGAACGGCTTCGAAGGCCTGCGCGACGGCGGCAGCCTGGCCGACCTGGGCTGGGTGGGCACCGGCGATCTCGCGGCCACCGACAGCCCGGCCTACGCCGGCGGTGACTACTACCTGGGCGACGCCCGCATCAACACGTGGGAGGGTGGCCCCAAGGGCGACGACAACACCGGCACCCTGACCTCGCCGTCGTTCCCGATCGACGACGACCACCTCTCCTTCCTGGTCGGCGGCGGTCGCGAGCGGCCGGGCCTGGCCGTACAGCTCATCGTCGACGGCGAGGTGGTGCGCACCGCGGGAGGCCAGGACGCCGGCGCGCTGCAGTGGACCAGCTGGGACATCGCGGAGTTCCGCGGCCGCGACGCCGCGTTGCGCATCGTCGACGAGGTCGGCGGCGGCTGGGGCCACCTGACGCTCGATCACGTGGTCATCGGCGACGAGCCGGCCGTACCCCGTTCCTCCGAGACCACCGTCAACCTCGTGGTCGACGGCGAGGTCGTGCGCACCGCGACCGGGCGCGATTCGGAGCTGCTCGACTGGGTGGCGTGGGACGTCGCCGAGTTCGCCGGCCAGGAGGCCCAGCTCCTCATCGTGGACAACAACCGGTTCGGGTGGGGCCACATCCTGGTCGACGACATCGTGGCCGCGGACGCCCCGCAGCCCCGCCGCGTCGAGACCTACGACTGGCTGGACTGGGGCCCGGACCACTACGCGGCCATCTCCTTCGCCAACGTCCAGGACGGACGCCGCATCATGATCGGATGGATGAACGACTGGCGCTACGCCAACGCCATCCCCACGGCCCCGTGGCGCAGCGCCAACACGCTGCCGCGCGAGGTCACGCTCGAGCTCGTCGACGGTTCCTACGCGCTGCGCCAGGTGCCGGTGCGCGAAGCGTCCTCGCTCGAGGTGCCTTCTGAACGGTTGCGGCGCACGAACGTGGCGGTGGACGATTCGGTCGTCGCGCTGCCGTGGGCGTCGGATGCGTTCAAGCTTGACGTGACCGTCGAGCCGCAGGACGCCTCGTTCGCGGGGGTCGCCGTTCGCACCGACACCGCCTTCGGCACCGACAGCGGCGAAGGCACGCTGGTGGGCATCGACGCGAGGAGCGGCCGGCTGGTGGTGGACCGGACCCGCTCCGGCGTCACGGGCTTCCACTCGCAGTTCGCCGCCGTCGACTCGGCACCGTTGGTCAACCCGGACGGCACCGTGACGTTCACGGTCTACGTCGACCGGGCATCGGTCGAGGCGTTCGCCGAGGGTGGCCTCCGGACGATCACCAGCCAGGTCTTCCCAGATCCCGGATCACTCGGCCTGTCGCTGGTGAGCGAGGGTGGCACGGCACGATTCGTCTCCGTGGTCGCCACTCCCCTCACCCCCAGCGTCCACACCGGCGCACAGCCGGTGGACGCCTCGGTGGTGTCGGCGAACTGCGAATCCGGTGTCGTCGTCGAGGTGTCGAACCCGACGGACGAGCGGCAGGCAGTGCGGCTCTCGTCGGTCTCCGGGGTCCGGGACGTGACGTTGGCAGCCGGTCAGACGACCAGGGTCACGCTGGAGGGGCAGCCGTCACTGGCCGCCGGCTCCCTGTCTGTGGCGGCGACGGCGAAGCCGAGCCAGACCGCCAGCTGGACGTCGGTGAGCATGCCGGCCTGCAGCTGACCTTCTGTGAAACGGCTCGGGCCGTGGCGGTGGCCGCGGCCCGAGCCGTTCGCTGTGCCATCAGTTGGGGCGGGCGAACCGCACGCCCGTGGACCCGCTGAACGACGGCAGTTCCAGCGTGCCCACGCCCTCCACCGAGTAGCCCAGCCGGTAGGCCTCCACGTACTGCCGGTACACCGACACCGCGGGAGACTCGTCAAGCGCGGCCTGCATCTGGGTGCGGTCGCCGATGGCCTCGATCACGTACGGCGGGGCGTAGGGGATGCCGTGCAGCACGACCGTGTTCCCCACGCACTTGATCCCGGTGGTGGAGATCACCCGCTGGCCCTGGATGCTCATCGCCTCCGCGCCGCCCGCCCACAGCGCGTTGACCACCGCCTGGATGTCCTGCTGATGCACCACGAGCGCGTCGTCGTCCACTCCGGGGGGCCGCACGTCGGCGGGTGCGTCCGTGAGCGTCACCCGGATGCCGGGGCCCGTGACGGCGACCATGCTCGCCTCGCGCTCCGCGAAGACCAGCTCCGAGGAGAAGTCACCGGAACCCTGCCCTCTGGTGAGCTCGTTCACCTCGGCCTGGAGCGCGTCGACCTGCGTGCGGAGCTCCTCGTTGCGCCGGCTCTGGCTGATGATCAGGTCGCGCATGTCGGCGGTGCGGTCGCTGCGCAGGTCCGTGCCGCGCGCGGCGATGGCCGCCACGGTCATCATCAGGCCAGCGATGACACACACCAGGATGGTGGTGGTGCGGCCCCGCGGCGACCGGGAACGCAGCTGGTTGCGCGCCATGACGGTGCGCATGGCGGAGACCCGCTCCCTCAGCACCGGCCACAGTTTCATGGGCCCAGAGTACGTGGCGCGGGGGCATCGACGAGGGCGTGAGCCCGCCGTCGTCCATCATGAGCGCGCAGATGTGGGCATTGTCGCCGGCGTCAATTAGGCTAGGCGAGATCTTAGAAGGAGACATCGTGGCGGAATCCAAGGTTCGCAAGCAGGCTGCTGACAAGCAGAAGCGCAAGCGCCTGTCTGAACTCGCTGAGCAGCGCGCCGAAACCGCGCGTCTCGCCCCCGGCGGGCGCAACTGGGTGCCGGGCGTGTTCATCCCCATCGGGCTCCTGGGCGTCGCGTGGATGGTTGTCTACAACCTCGCGGGCCAGGACATCGGCTTCATGCGCTCCATCGGTGACTGGAACGTCGCCATCGGGCTCATCCTGATCGTCGTCGGCTTCTCCGGCATGACGCTCTGGAAGTGACCCGCACCCTCGGCGTCTTCGACGCCGTCATCTTCGATTTCGACGGCACCCTCGCAGATTCCACCGCCGCCATCGTGCGCGCCGCCGCCGCATGGGCCAGTGAATTCGGCGTGGAACCCCGCCACCACAGCCAGTACACCGGCCTCCCCAGCGACGTCATGGTGCGCGCCCTCCTCCCCGCCGACAGGTTCGACGAGGGGCACGCACGCATCGAGCAGTTGGAGATCGAGGACGTCGCGGATGTCATCGCCCTGCCCGGCGCCCTCGAGGCGCTACAGGCGGTGCCCGCCCAGCGATCCGCCATCGCCACGTCCTGTTCGGCGCCGTTGCTCGATTCCCGCATGGTCGCCACCGCGCTGCCCCGTCCGTCGGTGGTGGTGACACGTGACGAGGTGGTGCTGGGCAAGCCGGCGCCGGAGTCCTTCGAGCTCGCCGCCCGGCGCCTGGGGTTCCCCGCTGAGCGTTGCCTCGTGGTGGAGGACGCCCCCGCCGGCGTGGTGGGTGGCCGTGCGGCCGGTTGCTCCGTGCTGGGCGTGCTGACGCACCACACGGAGGACGAACTCGGTGCAGACTGGCACGTGACAGACCTGTCGCAGGTGGTCTTCGAGGCCCGGGCCGACGGTGTCGCCGTCGTGTGGGCCTGACCCCTTTACTCCTGACGCAGCCGCACCGCGGTGCCGTAGGCCGCCAACTCGCTCACGGTGTCGCTGATCTTGCCGCCGTCGAAGCGCACTCCCACCACCGCGTCCGCCCCGGCCTCCTGCGCCTGTTGCACCAGGGCGCCGATGGCATCCTGCCGCGCGGAGGTGTTGATGAAGGCCATCTCGGGGTTGTGCGCCAGGTCCCGCGGGCGGGTGGCGATGCCGATGACAATCCCGAGGCTCGCCACGATCTCCCGGCCCGGCAGCGAATCCGTGGTGGACAGCGGCAGGTCATAGGTGACGAAACGCGGCCGCCGCGGGTCTGTGTCCCGCTGCGCCACCGGCGAAATCGGCTCCGGCGGCACCGGCACCGCGCTTCCGGAGGCAGGCACGACAGGCTGCGGGCTCACCGGGCGGGGACGGGGGCCGGGCACGACGCGGGGTAGGGCGCGGGTGGGCTCGCCTGAGGGGAGCGGAGCAGGCATCTGCGGCTGTCCGTGGCCTTGCGGGGGCTGGCTCATTCCGCCAGCCTAGCCGCGGCCCCCGGCGAAAGTGGCGTCCCGCACCCGCGACGGTAGGATGACCCGCGTGACTGAGACCCCTGACGTGCAGCCCACCGACTCCGAGCAGACCGTCGTCCGCAAGGAGAAGCGCGCCCGCCTGCTGGAACAGGGGATCGAGGCCTACCCCGCAGATCTGACCCGGAGCCACACCCTGCGTGACATCCGCGCCCAGTGGGGCCATCTGGAGGCCGGCGAGGAGACCCAGGACGTCGTGACCACCGGCGGCCGCGTCGTGTTCATCCGCAACACCGGCAAGCTGGCGTTCGCCACGCTGCAGGACGGCTTCACGCCGGAGGAGAACGGCGAGCGGCTCCAGATCATGCTGTCGCTGGCGGAGGTGGGCGAAGAGGCGCTCGCGGAGTGGAAGCACACCGCAGACCTCGGCGACTTCGTCTGGGTCACCGGCCGCGTCATCGTCTCGAAGCGCGGC
Organism: Tessaracoccus zhenghani; assembly: GCF_055326325.1. NCBI lineage: Bacteria > Bacillati > Actinomycetota > Actinomycetes > Propionibacteriales > Propionibacteriaceae > Tessaracoccus > Tessaracoccus zhenghani. The sequence goes on from NZ_JBUZNQ010000001.1 coordinate 806,675, forward strand.
GAGTTGTCGATCATGGTCAGCGAGTGGCGGATGGCCGCCAAAGCGCTGCGCCCGTTGCCCGTCATGCACAAGGACCTGTCCGAGGAGTCGCGGGTCCGCCGTCGCTACGTGGACCTCATCGTCCGCGACGATGCGCGTGAGATGGTGCGCAAGCGCTCGGCCATCACGCGGGCCATCCGGGAGACGCTGTACGGGCAGGGCTACATGGAGGTCGAGACCCCCATCCTGCAGCTCATTCACGGCGGCGCCGCGGCGCGTCCCTTCGAGACCCACATCAACGCGTTCGACATCCGCATGACCATGCGCATCGCGCTGGAACTCCACCTGAAGCGGACCATGGTTGGCGGTGCGGACAGGGTGTTCGAGATCGGCCGTGTGTTCCGCAACGAGGGCATCGACTCAACGCACTCAGCGGAGTTCACCATGCTCGAGGCGTACCAGGCCTGGGGGGACCAAGGCACCATCGCACTACTCATCCAAGACATCATCCTGGCCTCGGCAGACGCCGTCGGCTCGCGGCAGTTCGAGACGCCGAAGGGCGTCATCGACCTCGACGGCGAGTGGAGCTGGCTGTCGGTCTTCCCCGCGCTCTCCGAGCGGCTGGGCGAGGAGATCACTGTTGAGACCCCGGCCGAGGTGCTGCACAGGTTCGCCGACGCCCATGAGGTCGAGTACGACAAGGCGTGGGCCGCGGACAAGATGGTGATGGAGCTGTTCGGCGAACTCGTCGAACCCGGCCTGCTGCAGCCCACCTTCGTCTACGACTACCCCTCGATCGCCCAACCGTTGGCCCGCCGACACCGCAGCGACGCGGGCAAGGTCGAAGCCTGGGACCTGATCATCGGCGGCGTCGAACTGGGCACCGGTTACACCGAGCTGGTGGACCCGGTCATCCAGCGCGATGTGCTGATGACGCAGTCGAAGCTGGCCGCCGCGGGCGACCATGAAGCCATGGAGTACGACCAGGACTTCATCGAGGCGCTCGAGTACGGCGTCCCGCCGATGGGCGGCCTCGGTCTGGGCGTGGACCGCCTGATCATGATGCTGACCGGCGTCGGGATCCGCGAGACCATCCTGTACCCGCTGCTGCGTCCCTCCTCCGAGCGCTAAGCCTTCCCGAAACCCGGCCCCGCCGGAGCACGCCGAAAATGAAACCGGTTGCATCGGCTCACGTCGTCGCCTAGCATGTAACCGGTTTCATTCGAGGAGGAACAACCGTGGGCACACGAGGGAGCAGGGCGTCGCTGGCCACTGTGGCCATCCTCGTCGTCACCGCGATCTGGGGCTCGACGTTCTTCATCATCAAGGACGCCGTCGACAGGATCGATCCCATCGATTTCCTGGCGGCCCGGTTCTCCATCGGCGCAGTCATCCCCGCCGTCGTGTTCTGGCGGCGACTCCGCAGGCTGACGGCCCAGCAATGGCAGATCGGCCTGGCGCTGGGTGGGTTGTACGGGCTCGCGCAGATCGTGCAGACCGTCGGCCTGCAACACACCGACGCGTCCGTCTCCGGCTTCATCACCGGCACCTACGTGGTCCTGACGCCCATCATCCTGTGGATCGCCTTCAAGGCGCGGCTCACCCGCATCACCTGGGTCGCCGTCGGCATCGCGGTGGTGGGGCTGGCGATCCTCAGCCTCTCCGGCGTGGGTTCCGGCGGCGTCGGCGAGTCCCTCACCCTCGTCGGGGCCACCCTGTACGCGCTCCACATCGTGATGCTGGACCGCTGGTCCCGCAGCATGGACGCCATCTCCCTCACGGTCGTGCAGCTCATCGGCATCGCCGTGACCTGCGCGTTCCTCGGGCTACCGGGCGCCTACCGGATCCCGGCCGACGCGACGGTGTGGGGCGCGATCCTCTACACCGCCCTCTTCGCGGGTGTCGTCACGATGCTCCTCCAGACGTGGGCCCAGCGCCACATCACACCCACCAGGGTGGCGCTGATGATGACGTTCGAGCCCGTCTTCGCCTCTGCCTTCGCCGTCGCCCTCGGCGGCGAAACCCTCACGGCCCGCCTCATCCTGGGCGGGTCCCTGATCCTGCTGGCCACCTTCGTCGGGTTGCGCGCAGGACAAGCCGACACCACCGATCCAGCGCTCCTCGAGCACATCACCCACAGTCCCCCGGAGCCGGCCGAACCGGTTCCGGACACCACCGCCATTGACACAGGGTCATCGCTGACCCGAGACAGGAGCACACCATGACCACCTTCACGCGCCGCCAGTTCGGCGGCTTCGCCGGCATCCTCGCAGCGGCGGCCGTCGCGGGCCCCACACTCACCGCCTGCTCCGGCACCGGCGGCCAGAAGGGCGCCGGCAAGGTCGTCTGGTCCACCTGGGGTTCGCCCGAGGACCTGAAGAGCTTCGACCGGTTCCAGGAGCAGTTCAAGGCGGACCACCCGGACATCGAACTGGTCTTCCAGCCCACGCCGTCGTACTCCGAGTACCACTCCAAGCTGCTGACCCAGCTGAGCTCTGGCACCGGGCCGGACGTGTTCTACATCGGCGACGACCGCGTCGCCTCCGTCATCCGCAACGACGTCCTGATGCCCGTCGACGGCGCCTCCGTCAAGGAGGGCGACTTCAGCGAGAACGTCCTCGACATCGCCCGCTGGGACGGCAAGCTCTACGCCCTGCCCAACGACGTCAACCCGGACACCCTCTGGTACGACAAGGAGGCGCTCAAGGCCGCCGGCATCACGGATGATCCCGCCACGCTGGCGGAGAACGACGAGTGGACCAACGAGGCCTTCTTCGACATGACCGCCAAGCTCGCCGCGGCGGGCCTCACCGGCGCCGTGTACTGGAACTACTGGGCCACCCACGACGGCTTCATGACCACCAACGGTGGCCAGGTCTACGACGGCGACGGCAACTACGTCGCCCACGAGGACCCCAAGTCGGTCGAAGCCATGGACAACTACGCCCGGCGCTTCCAGAGCGGCGAGATGAAGCTCGCCGACCTCCTCCCCGAGGGCGCAGGCTCCGAGACCCTGCTGGTCACCCACAAGCTGGGCTTCCTGGCCGCGGGCCGCTACACCATCGGCGCCATTCGCGGCGCGGGCGTCGACGAGAGCCTCTACGACATCGTCCGCTGGCCCACCCACGACGGCAAGGCCGCCCCCACCGGCGTGGCCGCGTCGTACCTCGCGATCAACGCGAAGGCCGCCGACCCGGAGGCAGCGCTCACCTTTTTCTCCGCGTTCCTGGATGCCGAGGGCCAGAGCCTGCGCCTCGAGGGCCAGGGCAACGCCGTCCCGTCGATCAACGGGGCCGACGACATCGTCCTCAGCGGCGATTACCCGGCGCACGCCCAGACCATGCTCGACATGCGCGACATGGGCTACTCCAACTTCGCCACCGAGGCCGCCGTCCCGGACCTGAGCAACCAGATCTCGGTGGAATACATGCAGCCACTGTACGAGGGCAAGAAGGACGCGCAGACCGCGCTCAACGAGGTGGCCGCCCTGGTCGAGGAGAAGACCAAGTCATGACCTCCACAGCTGTGACCGGGGCGGGGCCCGCCCCGTCCCGGCGCGGCTGGCGGGAGAAGGACAAGTACTGGGGGATGTTCTTCGTGGCGCCGCAGGCGCTGGGCATGCTCCTGTTCACCCTCATCCCGTTTGCCGCGGCCTTCCTCCTCGCCTTCACCGACTGGAACGGCTTCGGGATGCCCGATTTCATCGGGTTCGAGAACTTCCGGGACCAGCTGAGCAGTCCACTGCTGGGCCGCGCCATCGTCAACACCCTGGTCATCGCGGTGGTCACGGTGCCGATCGGCCTGTTCCTGGCCATCGTCGGCGCCACCGTACTCAACAAGATCAGGGGGCGCGCATTCTACCTCGTGCTGTTCTTCGCGCCCGTGGTCACGAGTGCGGTGGCGATCGCCCTCATCTGGCAGCAACTGCTGCGGGCCGACGGCGTGATCAGCGGTTTCCTGACCGCCACGTTCGGCATCGAGCCGATCGACTGGCTGGGCCACCCCTGGTTGGCCCTGCTGGCCGTGTGCCTCGTGACGATCTGGTCCTCGCTGGGTCTCAACATCGTCATCTTCATGGCCGGCCTGCAGTCCATCTCACCGTCGGTCCTCGAAGCCGCCGCCATCGACGGCGCCGGCCCCGTGGCCCGCTTCTTCAAAATCACGTTGCCGCTGCTGAGCCCGATCGTCTTCTACCAGTCGGTCGTGGCCTTCATCTCGTCGCTGCAGACGTTCGACCTCGTCTTCGTCCTGGTCAACAACGCCGGCCCGGACAACGGCACCCGCACGATCGTCTACCACATCTACGACCTGGGCTTCGCCAAGTCGCAGTTCGGCCTGTCCAGCGCCGCCTCCATCGTCCTTCTGGCCCTCACCCTGGTGATCACCGCGATCCAGTTCGGCGCCCAGAAGAAGTTCGTCCACTACGAGGGCTGAGCCATGACCGCCTCCACCGTTCCCACCGCCACCGCCCCCACCGCCGATCCGACGCCGGCAACCCCTCGTCGACGGGTCTGGCTCGGCTGGCTCAAGCACCCGTTGGTGTTCGCGATCGCCCTGCTGATGGTCGCCCCGTTCATCTGGATGTTGCTGACCTCGTTCAAGGGCCTGCCGCAGTTGCTGCAGGACCCGTTGTCGCTGATCCCGGACCCGTGGGTCTGGACCAACTTCGCCGACGCCTGGAACGCGTTGCCGTTCGGCCGCGCGTACGCGAACTCGATCTACATCACCGTCCTGGTGGTGTTCGGCACGCTCCTCACCGCGTCGATGGCCGCCTACGGCTTCGCGCGGATCCCGTTCAAGGGCTCCAAGACACTCTTCTGGGTGTTCCTGGCGATGCAGATGGTGCCCAAGCAGGTCACGCTGGTGCCCTTCTACTTCCTGATGGCGCAGTTCGGCTGGGTGGATTCGCACCTCGCGCTGATCATCCCGGCCATCATGGTCAATCCTTTCGGCGTGTTCCTCGCGCGCCAGTTCATCCAGTCGGTCCCCATCGAGCTCGAGGAGGCCGCGATGATCGACGGCGCCTCGCGCTGGCGCATCTACTGGACGGTCATCCTGCCGGCCATCCGCCCGGGCCTGGGCGCGCTGGCGATCATCGTGGCACTGGACGCCTGGAACAACTTCCTGCTGCCGCTCGTGCTGTTGAACTCCACCGAGCTGTTCACCGTGCCCCTGCTGCTGTCGCAGTTCCAGGGCCAGTACGGCGGCATGAACTACGGCCTGGTGATGGCGGCCACCGCGTTCTCGACGGTGCCGATGCTGATCGCCTTCGTGATCGGCCAGCGCCAGATCATCGAGTCGCTCGCCACCTCCGGCCTCGGCGGCCGCTGAGGCCGCAGACCACAAGGAGAAGCACATGCAGGATCTGGGGCTCGACCTCGCCCACTGGTTCGACCTGGACCACGTGCCGTACACCGTGCGCGGCTCGCGGCTCTTCGTGCGTCGCGCCGACGACGGGCTCACCGTGTACCGGGCGGCCTATGAGCGGGCGCTCGCCGACAGCATCGCCGTGAGCGGCCTCCGCGTCGTCGACGGCGAAGGTGGCCCCGCAGACGTCGAACTGGTGGACCCCTTGCGCATCACCTTCCGGGGCGGGGCCCACCTCTACGTCACCGCCGACGACGAGGTGGTGGTGGAGCTCCCGCCCGGGTTCCGGGTGGAAGGTGCGGTCAACCGCGCCGAGACCAGGCTGCGGATCGCGCGGCCGCCAGAGGACGGGCCGTCCCAAGTGGCTGGTGAGCTCGCCCGCTGGATGGCGAAGTGCCCCACCGTCGACGAGCGGTGGCGCGACATCACCCGCTTCTGCTGGTGGGTGCTGGGCGCCAACACCCTCATGCTCGACGCCCCGGACGGGCTGCGGCGCGCCGTCGTGCCGTCGAAGATCGGGTATGTCGGGCTGTGGCAGTGGGACGCCTACTTCATGGCGATCGGGCTGCGCCACGGCGACATCGGGCTGGCCGCCGAGCAGCTCCGCATCGCGTTGGCCTACCCCGGCGACGACGGCCAACTGCCCGACGTCGTGCACGAGCACGGCATCCTGGCCTCCTCCGACGACCTGCCACCCGGCGACCTCGAGAACCTCCGCCGCATGGGTTCCCCCAGCCTGGCGCACGCCCGCGTCCCGCTCACGAAGCCGCCGCTCACCGCGCTGGCGGTGGCGTTGCTGGCCGAGCAGGCCGGGCCCGAGGTGATCGACGAGTTCCTCCCCACCATGCTGGCCGCGCAGGACTGGTGGTACTCCACGTCCGCCCCCGCCGGGCACCCGGCGTACCTGCATCCCTATTCGTCGGGCCTGGATGACTCGCCGGTCTTCGACCACGACGCCATCCTGGTGTCCCCGGATCTCACGAGCTACCTGGTCCTCGCCGACCGCCTGTTGGCGGGCTGGCTCGAGGAGCGCGGCGAGGTGGGGGCGGCCGAGAGGTGCCGCGCCCGTGCCGACAGCTCCGTCGCGGCGCTGGCCGGCACGTGGGATGAGCGGCGGGCGTTCTTCCCGAGCATCGGCGAGCACGGCGACCCCGTCGCCTCCGAGACCATCGTCTCCCTCATGCCGGTGCTGGTCGACGGGCTGCCAGAGCGCCTGCTCGACGGCCTGCTGGCGGCGCTCAACGATCCGCAGCGGTTCGCCACCGCCCACCCGCTGCCCACCGTCGCGGTGCGCGATCAGGATTTCTCCCCCACCCGCATGTGGCGCGGCCCGGTGTGGGTGAACACGAACTGGCTGGTGGCCACCGGACTGCGCGCCCGCGGCCGCACTGCCGAGGCGGAGCGCATCGAGCGCTCCACCCTCGAACTCGTGGCCGAGCACGGGCCCAACGAGTACTTCCGGCCGGACACCGGCGCGAAGCCGCCCCGTGCCACCACCGTCTTCGGTTGGTCGGCCGCCCTGACGGTGGACCTCGCGGTGCGCCTCAGCCGCCGTAGCTAGGCTCCGACTGATCCGGGCGGCAATATCTCACGCAGCGTTCTGGCTGGATAGGTCGAGAACTCACCAGTCTCTTCCCTGGCATTGACACAGATATCGCGCAACTTTTCCGACGTGTTTCCGGGCTTGTCAACCGGTCGCTGAGATGCTGCGTTCTCGTAGGGAGACCAGGATCTGCTCGAAGGAGAGACGAATGAAGAAGATCAGAGCGACGATGACAGCGCTGGCCGCGGGGGCGCTGCTCGCCACCGGACTGGTGGCGCCGTCGGCCCACGCCGACATAGCTCCAGTGGCCCGCGTTTCCTGCATCACGTCGGCGGAGGCCTCCGCCGCTTGGGGCAGCACCATCACCCTGGCGAGAGCCACGCCCTCCTCCTGCGAGTACCAGGACGCATCCGGGCAGCGCGTCTTCAGCGTCGCCGTCAACGTGGGGACCCCACTAGAACTGAAGGAACGGCTGCGCGCCAACTGGCCAGAGGACTACGGCTACGACTTCGAGACCGCGGTCACTCCCGTGCCGGCGCTCGGTCCTGAGGCGTTTGCTTTCGCTGATGCCAGCCCCGCGTCCTACTCCTGGACGATGACCCCCGGCGTCGTCGCCTCGATGGGCACCAGCTTCGGCCCTGAAACCGAGGCCATCCACGTCCGCACGGCGAAACTGTTCCGCCCCATGATGGAGGTCTACACCGTCGACGGTGAGCGCACCGTCAACGGCCGCCAATGGCGCACCCGCTGCGAGCCCTACTCAGCCACGGCACGCTGCTTCACCGAGATCAGGGCTACCGTCATCGAACGCAACTATGGCCGCTACGTCCGCACCGAGGGCTGGGCGTTCAACTCCCTGACCTACCGCTGGTCGCCGCGGAGTCTGTGGCAGAACAACCCACTCGGTGAGACCAACGCCGGCTGGACCGCCGCCGACGGCCGGAGGTGGCGCACCGACTGCGACACCCCCACCACCGGCCGTGGCGCCTGCCGCTCCTACATCGAAGCCACCGTCGCCAGTTGGACCGGCAAGCAGTACCGCCAAGAAACCACGTGGATCTTCAACAACCAGGTCCTCTTCGCGTCCTGACCCGTCAACGACGAAACGGGCCCGGGAAGAAGACCTCCCGGACCCGTTTCCTGTCAGGTCAGCCGACGACCGTGGGGTCCGCCTGGTTGACCGGTGCCACGTAGTCGCCGCGCAGCATCTGCTCGGCCGTGGGCTCGAGCTCCGCTGCGGCAGCGGCGGGATCGGTGGCCCGGAGCCGCTTGATGTAACGCTCGTACCAGATGATGGCCAGGCCGAGGAACACGACCACGCCGCCCACGTTGTAGGTCAGTGTCAGCCACAGGGGCTGGCCGGTGGGGGTGGTGCCGGCGATGAACACGAAGGCGAACACGACCAGGAGGAACGTGGCCACGCCCAGGCCGAAGGCCTTCTTGCCCATGCGGAAGTCGCGGACGACGTGGTCGTACTTCCTACGCAGCACCCAGTACGCCAGCAGGATCAGCAGCGGTGGCAGCAGCGCGGTAGCCGCGGTCATGTTGATCACGATGCCGAGCAGGTCGTTGATGTTGCCGGAGCCGAGCGCCGGGATCACGAGGATCGGCACGACGATGGCGAACTGCAGCCAGGCGGCGCGGAACGGGATGCCCTCCTCGTTCAGCTCGACGAGCTTGCCGCCGAAGATCCCGGCCGGGATCTCCGAGAAGAAGATCTTCACCGGGGTGGAGGTCCACATCAGGAGCGAGCCGAGGGTGGCGGCCAGCAGGATGAGGCCCAGGCCGCGGTTGACCAGGTCGGCCGACAGGCCGAAGTGCTCGCCCACGGCCCCCATGACGACGAACAGGCCGTTGGAGTAGTCCAGCGTGCCCACGGGCACGAACACGTTCATCAGCAGCGAGGCGGCGGCGTACAGCAGACCGATCGCGATACCGGCGATGACGATGGTGCGGACGAAGGCCTTGACGCCGCCGCGGAGGTCGTTGAGGAACACGGCCGACGACTCGGCGCCGCCCACGCCCTGGATGATCCAGGCCAGGGTGCCGAAGAAGCCCCACGCCATGGCGAAGGTGGAGAGGTCGGGCGCCATGGTGGACACCGAGATGGGGGTCGCCGGCTCCACACCACCGAAGAGCGAGGCGACCGACAGCAGGATGAACGCGACGGTCAGCACCAGCACCAGCGTGGCGCCGATCGAGGTGACGGACCCGATCCACTTGGCGCCCTTGGTGGACACGAAGGTGGCGATCGCGAAGATGATGATGGACAGCACGGTGATCCACACCTGCGACAGCTGCTTCTCCTCGCCGTAGAACAGGTAGGAGGAGAACACGAGGATGAGCGGCAGGAGCGACGCGAAGTAGAACAGGTTCACGAACCAGTAGGTGAACGCTGTGAGGTAGGCCCAGCGGCCGCCCATCGACGTCTTGACCCACTGGTACACGCCGGATTCGGAGTTCTTGTTCAGCGCCACGAATTCGGCGATGACCAGGGTGAACGGAATGAAGTAGAGCAGCGTTGCGAAGAAGAACGCCGGTGCCGACGCCAGCCCGATCGCCACGTTGTTGTTGATGACGTTACGGATGTTGAACACCGCCGCCACCGTCATGGTGAGCAGGGCGAACATGCCGATCCGCCCGCGGTTGGTAATGGTCATGGTGTGACTCTCTCCCTGAGCGTCTATTTATTGTGGAAGGTGGCACCCTCGACCGAAACGTGCAACAGCACCGCTTCGGAGTCGGGCGTGGGAAGGACGCGGAACGCCTCGTCGATGTCGACGACGAGCACCCCGTTCTTCGGGACGGTGACGACCTCGGCTTCCCCGCGGAACGGCTGGCGGTCGGTCAGATCTGAGTAGGCGCCGACCTCGACGAGGTCGGCTTTGGGGGCGACGGCGACGTCAACATCGCCGTCCAGCGCCGCGACCACACCGTGGTACCGGCGCCGACCTACGAGCTCATCGGTGGCGAGCTCGGCGGCACGGTCCTTGCGGTAGGTGAGCGAGTCGACGATGGAGTAGGCCACCCCGCTCTGCAGCGACGGCGCGTTCTCCAGGGCCTGGAGGGTGCGGCGCCACTTCTTGTGGCCGCCCATCACCTCGTGCATCGTGGCCCGGTCTGTGAAGAGTCGCATGTCAGTTCTCCTCGGTGGGTCGCAGGGTGAACTCGAAGTCGAAGGCCTCGAAGCGGGTGCGGTAGGCGTCGAGCACCTCGGAGCCCCAGGAGTTGGAGCCGAGGCCCATCACCTGGTCGTTGAAGTTGAGCGTGACGTTGTCGCGGCGCACCAGGTCGGTGCGGTGCTGCGCGTCGTCGATGTCCTGGCACGTGTGGTTCCACGCGGAGAAGTGGAACGGCGCCTGGTCCGCGGGGCGGCTCACGTGGAGGCCCTTGCCGGTCTCGTCGGTGACGGTCACCCAGCGCACGTCGCCGCGGTTGCCGTAGTCCTGGGGGTAGACGTACGGCGTCTCCATGGCGTCGACGGTGGTCTCCCAGAAGCCGATGGTGTTGGCGGCCTTCGAATCCGGGTAGTTCTCCCCCGGCCCGCGGCCGAACCAGGTCACCTGCTGCAGTTCGCCCGGCACCTCGAGGCTCACGCCGATGCGCGGGATGATGTCGCGGTAGTCGCCGTAGGGCTCGCCGATGACCGCGACGGTGGCGACACCGTCGGCCCCGACGTGCCAGGTGACGCGGCACTGCATGCCGAAGTCCAGCACCGGCGGGGCGACCCGCACCTCGTGCTCGACGACGACGGCCTCGCCGTCACGGCGCCAGGTCACGTTGCGGGCCGAGTTCTGCATGATCTCGATGTGCCGGGGGGTCCAGTGCTCGTCGGCCTCCTGCTGGTGGTTGTCGATGAGCGGCTTCCAGAACCCCACGCGGAGCGGCGCGGCGACGAGGCTGCGGCCACCCGCGCGCCAGGAGAGGAGGTCGCCGTTCACGGTGTCGAACACGAGTTCGCCGTTGCCGGTGCTCACGGTGAGGGTGAACTCGTCCTCGGCCGTGTCCAGGTGCGGGGCCACGGTGGGCGCTGCGGGCAGGGCGTCGACGACGGCGAGCTGGTGGACACCGAGCTCGCGGCCGGCGTCGGCCCAGGTGTGGGCCTGGGTCGAGAACACGCGGGCGACCGCGGCGGCGGGGGCGCCGTCGCCGAGGTTCAGCGCGAGTTCGGTGGTCCAGGTCTCGCCCGGGCCGACAGACTGGGGCGTGAGGGTCACGGGCGCGGCGGGCACGCCGTCGACGGTGGTCTCGACGCGGATCTCGATGTCGCTGAGGTCGGTGAACCAGCGGCGGTTCCTCACGCTGAGCACGCCGTCGCTCCAGGTCACGAGGACGGGGCAGATGACCTGCTTGTACTCGGTGAGGCCGGGGCTGGGCTGCTGCCAGGGGAAGACGAGGCCGTCGATGCAGAAGTTCTTGTTGTTGGGGTAGTCGCCGTAGTCGCCACCGTAGGCGTAGAAGGCGTTCTCCCCCACCGCCCCGCCGCTACGGCTGCGGTCGAGCAGTCCGTGGTCCGCCCATTCCCAGATGAAGTGACCCTGGATGGAATCCCACTTGTTGAACACTTCCTGGTACTCGGACAGGCCGCCCGGGCCGTTGCCCATCGAGTGGCCGTACTCACAGTTGATGCGCGGCTTCGGGTGCGGGTGCTCGCCGAAGTCGTTCATCTGCTGCACGCGGGAGTACATCGTCGACACGATGTCGACGACCTCACCGTTGCGGTCCTCCTCGTAGTGCACGGGGCGGGTGGGGTCGAGCTCCTTGGCGCGGTGGTACATCGCGCGGATGTTGCAGCCGAACTCGGACTCGTTGCCGAGGCTCCAGATCAGCACCGACGCGTGGTTGCGCTGCGCGAGCACGTGGCGCTCGATACGGTCCACGTAGGGCGCCTCCCACGCGGGATCGTCGGTGACCCTGGCCAGGTCGTCGACGTTGGCGAAGCCGTGCGACTCCAGGTCGGTCTCCGCGATCAGCATCAGGCCGAGCTCGTCGCACATCTCGTAGAAGCGCGGGTCGTTGGGGTAGTGCGCGGTGCGCACGGCGTTGATGTTGTGACGCTTCATGAGCTCCAGGTCGCGGCGCGCGCGGTCCATCGAGATGGCGCGGCCCTTCTCCGGGTCGTGGTCGTGACGGTTGACGCCGTGCATCATGAAGTAGGCGCCGTTGAGGTGCATGAGGCCGTCGTCGATGGTGATCTCGCGGAGGCCGAGGCGGTGCGGGACGTGCTCGCTGACCCCGTCGTCGCCCATGACTGTGAGCGCCATGTCGTAGAGGTACGGCGTCTCGGGGTTCCAGAAGGTGGCGTTGTCGACGGTGACCGTGACGGTGTCGCCTGGGGTGAGCGTGGCGGTGGCGACGGTGGTGTCGCCGTCGGCGATTCTCCATTCGATGCTGCGGGCGCCGTCGGCCTCTGCGGTGAGGGTGACCTCGGCGGAGTCGCCTGCCTTGCGGGTGCGGACGAAGAAGTCCGTCAGCCGCGCCTGCGGGCGGGTGATGAGGTAGAGGTCGCGGAAGATGCCCGAGGCCCACCACATGTCCTGGTCCTCGATGTAGGTGGCGTCGCAGTACTGCAGCACCTTGACCGCGAAGAGGTTGTCGCCGTCGACGATGTGGGCGGTGATGTCGAACTCCGCGGTGAGGCGGGAGCCCTTCGTCATGCCGACGAAGTCGCCGTTGAGGTAGATCTCCGCGTAGGACTCGACGCCGTCCATCTTGAGGATGACCTGTTCACCGTCGGCGGGCCGGCTCAGCGGCACGACGCGCTGGTAGGCACCGGTGGGGGTGTCGGCCGGCACGCGGGGCTGCTCGATGGGGAACGGGTAGCCCTCATCGGTGTACTGGAGGTGGCCGTAGCCGTCGAGCTGCCACAGGTGGGGCACGGTGACGGTGTCCCACGCGTCCTGGTGCGCGGAGGTGAAGGCATCGGGCACGCGGAGCGGGTTGTCGAACAACCGGAACTGCCAGTCGCCAGACAGGGCGAGGAAGCCGCGCGACCGGCTGCGGTCGCGGGTGGCGGCGTCCTCTTCGCCGGCGTAGCCGAAGAAGTAGGCGCGGGCCGGGAGCCTGTTGCGCCCCGTGAGGGAGGGGTTCTCCCAGTCACGTGGGTCGGTCATGGACTCGATCTCCTTAAGTCGTTCACCGGTCACCTCTGAAATGTAACCGGTTTCATTGGCTCAATATACATAACCCCCACCGCGCTGTCACGCCGGGGGTGCCCAAAATGAAACCGGTTTCTTTCTGTGGCGCCGAGATGACTCCATGGATGCGAGAATAGGGCTGCACAAGCACAGGAAGGGGGCGGAGTTGGACTCGATCAAGCGCGCCACCATCGGCGACGTCGCCCGCGTGGCCGGAGTGTCGCGGGCCACGGCGTCCCGGGCGCTCAACGACTCCGCGCAGGTCACGGCCGCCACCAAGGAGCGGGTGCGCGAAGCGGTGCGCGAGACCGGCTTCGTGATGAACAAGATGGGCCGGGCCCTGGCCGTCGGCCGCTCGGAGACCATCGCGATCCTCGTCACCGAGCCCCTCGACGAGTTCTTCAGCGACCCGACGTTCCTCACCGTGCTGCGCGGGATCACCGAAGGCCTGGCAGAGACCTCCACCATGCCGGTGCTGCTGCAGGCCTGGTCCGACGCGGAGCACAAGCGCGCCCTGCGCCACTTCGAACGACGCGCGGTGGACGCCGTCATCTCCATCTCGCCGTACGTCGGCGGCGACATGCTCGAGGCGCTGCGCGAGGGCACGCTCCCAGTCGTGCTCTGCGGCCAGGTGGAGGGCCACCCCTACCTGGGGGTCTTCGCGAGCGTCTACGCGGATGATGTGGCGGGCGCCCAGCTCGCCGGGAACCGGATGATGGCCCGTGGCCGCCGTCGTGTCGCCGTCATCAACGGCCCGCAGGACAACCCCGCGGCAGTGGACCGCCTGCTGGGCTACCGGGCCGCGATGAGCGGGGCCTTCGACCCGGAACTCGCGGTATGGACAGGCTGGGACGAGGCCTCCGGCTTCGACAGCATGCGCACGCTCCTGGAGCGCGACCCTGCCATCGACGGCGTGCTCGCCGCCTCAGACCGCATCGCCGCCGGCGCGCTCCGGGCGCTCTCCCTGGCCGGCCGGTCCGTCCCCGGCGACGTGTCGGTGATCGGCTTCGACGACCACAGCCTGGCCGCTTCCACCGCTCCACCGTTGACCACCATCAGGCAGCCCATGAACCTGCAGGGCAGGCTGGCCACCCAGTTGGCCATGGAGATGATCGACGGCAAGAAGGCCCGCAGCGTCGTCCTCGACATGGAACTCGTGGAACGCGCTTCGGTCTGACGCTAGCCTGGGAGCATGAACTTAGGTGAACCTAACTCGGCCCCCGCGGGCATGAGCAGCGTCGCGTCCGTCACGACGGAGCGCCCCGCCCGGTACGGGAAGCAACTGGTCGGCCATCTGGGGCGCCGCGCAGGCGGCGAGTGGTCCGCGGAGACCGAATCCGGCTGGGTGCAACTGGGCGACATGGGCCGCGCGGAACTCACCGCGGAGACCGACACCCTCGTCCTGCAGGTCTTCGGCCCCGACGCCGAGACCATCGAACGGCTGGAGCAGGTCGTCGGCCGCCACCTCGTGCGCTTCGGCGCGAAAGACGAGCTTGCAGTCGCCTGGGTGCGCGACGACGGCACGCCCGGCACAGAACAGCGGTTCTCAGACCCCGAACCCATGCGCGCGGGCTGAGCATGGGCAGGATCCTCTTCGACACCGCCACCAGCATCAACGGCTGGATCGCCGACGAGCACAATTCGCTGGACTGGCTCTTTGCGGTCGACGGCGGCGACCACCCCGACGAGGGCCTGTTCCCGGACGGCGCCACCGTCCTGGTGGAAGGTTCCACCACGTACCAGTGGGTGCTCGACCATGACGACATCCTGCACCACCCAGAGAAGTGGCAGGACTTCCACGGGTCGCGGCCCGCCTTCGTCTTCACCACGCGCCGCCTGCCCCGGCCAGAGGGCGCGGACGTCCGCTTCGTTTCCGGTGCGGTGACCGACCACATCGGGGCAATCCGTGAGGCGGCCGGCGACGGCGACATCTGGGTGGTCGGCGGCGGCGACCTGGCCGGCCAGTTCCTCGACGCCGGGCTGCTGGACCAGATCGCGCTGTCGGTCGCCCCCGTCGCCCTCACCGGCGGCGCCCCGCTCCTACCGCGGCGCCTGGAGTCGGACCGCCTCCGGCTGGTCTCGGCGCAGGCGCACGGCCAGTTCGCCCGCCTCCTCTACGACGTCGTCCGCTGACTTTCCCCGCCTGACAGGATGAATCCATGACCGACCAGTTGATGATCGATCCCGCCCTCACACTGTGGTCCACGGAGCAGCGGGAGGGCCTTCCCCTGCTGGTACTCCTGCACGGCTTCGGCTCCAACGAGGAGGACCTGTTCAGCCTGGTCCCCTACCTCCCCGGCGGCATCGCGGTGGCCTCGCTGGCCGCTCCCGGCGCCCCGCCGGCGCCCATGCCCGGGCGCGCCTGGTTCCCGATGGGCACGCTGGGCAACACCCACGAGGTCATCGCCGACGCCGCCGCCGCGGTCCGGCGCTGGATCGACGCGGAGGCCGGCACCGCACCGTCGGTGGCCCTGCTCGGCTTCTCGCAGGGCGCCTCCGTCGCGCTGGAGGCGCTGCGTCAGGGCCCGGAGCGGTTCGACGCGGTGCTCGCCCTGAGCGGCGTGGTGTCGCCGTTCGGCTCCGACGGCGACGCCCGGTTGGGCGAACTGCGCCCGCCGGTCTTCTGGGGCCGGGGCTCGCTCGACACGGTCTTCGCAGAGGAGCTCATCGACCACACCGCGCAGTGGCTGCCGGAACACTCCACCCCCACCGTGCACCTGTACCCTGGCCTCGGCCACGGGATCGCGCAGGAGGAGTTGGGCGACATGGCCACCTTCATCGAGGCCTGGCGCGATTCGGCCTGCTGAGCGTCCACCCTCACTCCGGCCGCAACACCGCGAACGGGTCGGTCACCACCAGTTCCCTGTCAACGAAGCGGAACACCCGCGCGGGCCGGCCGCCCTTCGCGCCTGAGACGGTCAGCTCACCCGTCGATTCCAGCTGCCCGCGCCGCGTCAGCACCCGCTGGAGGTTCGTGGGCGCGACATCGTGGCCCAGCGCCGCCACGTACACGGAGCGCAGCTCGGCGATCGTGAACTCCTCCGGCATCAGCGCGAAACCGATGTTCGTGTACGACAACTTGGCCCTCAGCCGACGCACGGCGTGCGCCACGACGAACCGGTGGTCGAAGGCCATCTCCCCCACGCCGTCGACGTCCACCCAGGCGGCGTTCTCCGGTAGCTCCGGCTCGGCGCCCGCAGCCACCAACCCCAGGTAGCTCGTCCCGATGGTGCGCTGCGCCGGGTCCCGCGAGGGATCGGAACTCGTGCCCAACTGCTCCAGGTGCGCCAACCCGGCGACATCGACCTTCGACGCCAGGTGCCGCAGCACCGATGCCTCCAGGGTTTCGCCCGGCTCCACCGGCCCCGACGGCAGCGCGGGCACGCCGGCGAAAGGCGCCGAGCCCCGGATCGCCGTCAGCACGCACAGCCTCGCGTCGGCGCCTCCGCCGCGCACCTGCAGCACCGCGCCGATCGCCTCGTGGCGGTAGAGGGCTACCCCGGCGGAGTCGCGGATTTGGCTGCTGGTCATGGCCGCATGCTACAGTGACGCAAGTTTCCGCCTCTGAGACGAAAACCCACGAAGGGACACCGCCATGACGCTCACCCTGAACCGCACCTGGGAGCAGTGGACCGCAGACGAAGTCGCGCAGTGGCAGGAGCGCGTCCACGCGTTGGCCGTCGAGCGCGACGCGGTGATCCTGGCGCACAACTACCAGTCCGGCATCATCCAGGACGTGGCGCACCACGTCGGCGACTCCCTCGCCCTCAGCCGGCTGGCCGCCACCGTCGACGCCGAGACCATCGTGTTCGCCGGCGTGCACTTCATGGCCGAGACCGCGAAGATCCTCTCCCCCGCCAAGCGCGTCCTGATCCCGGACCAGAACGCCGGCTGCTCGCTGGCCGACACCATCGACGCCGGCCAGCTCCGCGCCTGGAAGGCCGAGCACCCTGACGCCGCCGTCATCTCCTACGTCAACACGACGGCGGAGGTGAAGGCGCTCACCGACATCTGTTGCACGTCCTCCAACGCGGTCGAGGTCGTGCGCAGCATCCCGGAGGACCGCGAGATCCTGTTCCTCCCGGATCAGTTCCTGGGCGCCCACGTGCGCCGCGCCACCGGCCGGAAGAACATCCAGGTATGGCTCGGCGAGTGCCACGTGCACGCCGACATCTCCCCGTCGAACCTCATCGACGCCGTCCGCAGCAATCCCGACGCGGGCCTCTACGTGCATCCGGAATGCGGTTGCACCACCTCGGCCCTGTGGCTGGCGGAATCCGGCGAACTGCCGGAGGGCCGCACCCACGTGTTGTCGACGGGCGGGATGCTCGACATGGCGCGCAACGAAACGCGTAGACAGGTGCTCGTGGCCACGGAGATCGGCATGCTGCACCAGCTCCGCAAGGCCAACCCGACGACGGAATTCCGCCCCGTGAACGCCCAGGCGTCGTGCCCGTACATGAAGTTGATCACGCCGGAGAAGCTCGAGGCCTGTCTCGGCGACCCGGCCACCACGGCGGCGTACGAGGTCGACGTGGCGCCCGAGATCGCGCTCAAGGCCCGCCAGGCGGTGGAGCGCATGATCGCGATCGGCAACCCCGGCTCGGGCGAGTGATGCGCGCGCGGGTCGTGGTGGTGGGCACCGGCGCCGCCGGCCTGTCCACGCTGCTCCACCTCGCCGCGGCGGGCGTCGACACCATCGCCGTCACGCGGGCGGGTGTCACCGATTCGGCCACCGGCTGGGCCCAGGGCGGCCTCGCGGCGGTCTGGAACCCGGGCGACTCCTTCGAGGCCCACATCGCCGATACCCTCACCGCCGGGGTCGGCCTCTGCGACGAGACCGTCGTCCGTGACCTGGTCACCTCCGCCCCCGGCTCCATCACGCGGCTCATCGAACTGGGCGCGAAGTTCGACCGCACGCCCGCTGGGGAACTGGACCTGCACCTCGAGGGCGGCCACTCCCACCGGCGCATCATCCACGCCGACGGGGACGCCACCGGCGCCGAGATCGAGCGTGCCCTCTGGGCCGCGCTGTCGCGCGCGCTGGACGGAAGTTCCGTCCGCATCCTCGAGGACACCCGGCTCGTCGACATCCTGACAGAGGACGGCCGCGCCGTCGGCATCCGCGCGCTCGGTGACGAACCCTTCGACATTCGCGCCGACGCCGTCGTGCTCGCCACCGGCGGCATCGGCCAACTGTGGCCCGTCACCTCCAACCCGACGGTGGCCACGGGCGACGGCGTGGCCGCGGCCCTGCGCGCCGGCGCGGCCGTGCGCGACATCGAGTTCGTCCAGTTCCATCCCACCGTCCTCGCGGACGAGGCGGCCACCGCCCGCGGGGTGCTGATCAGCGAGGCCGTTCGGGGCGAGGGCGCGTTCCTGGTGGACTCGTCGGGCCGCCGCATCATGGCGGGTGTCCATCCCCTTCAGGACCTGGCCCCCCGCGACGTGGTCTCCGCGGCGATCGTCGCGCACCTCACCGCCACCGGCCAGGCCCACGCGTTCCTCGACGCCACCCACTTCGGGGCCGCCACGTGGGAGGCGCACTTCCCGGGCATCCTGGCGCTCTGCCGGGAGCGGGGCGTCGACCCCGTGACCGAGCCCATCCCCGTGCATCCCGCCGCGCACTACTCGTGTGGCGGGGTCGCGGCCACGCTCGACGGCGAGACCAGCGTGCCGGGTCTCTTCGCTGTCGGGGAGGTCGCCGCCACCGGCCTGCACGGCGCGAACCGCCTGGCGTCCAACTCGCTGACGGAGGCCCTGGTCATGGGCGACCGCCTGGGCCGGCGGCTGGCCGCCGCTCCGGTCGGGCCCACCTCGCACCCCGGAGTGGCGACTGAGCGGGTGGGCGTCAGCACCGAGCCGCGCCTCATCGACCCCTCGTCGACGCCCGCGCTCCGCGCCGCCATGCAGCGCCACGCCTTCGTCGCCCGCACCGCCGACGGCCTGGCCGCACTGCTCCGCGACCTCGGGGCAGCCCCGTCCACCGACACCCTGACCGACCGTTCCCTCACCGCCACCAACCTCCATACGGTCGCCATGGCGATCGCGACGGCGGCCCTCGCCCGCAAGGAGTCCCGGGGCGCGCACCGCCGCGCCGATTTCCCCGGGCGGGCTGAGGCGCACCGCCTGCTCGTCACCCTCACCCACGGCGCGCTCAGCTGCAGCGCCGAGGCCCTCCCCACCGTCGAAAGGACCGCCGCATGACCATCCGGCAGGAGACGACCACCGAAGCCCGGGCCGAACTGCAGCGCCTCGTCGACATCGCCCTCGACGAGGACCTCCGCTACGGGCCGGATGTGACCACCCTCACGACGGTGCCCGCTGAAGCGCAGGGTGTCGCCGAGGTCGTCAGCCGCGAGACGGGCGTCATCTCGGGGATCGACGCCGCGCTCGTCGCGCTCAAGACGCTGGCCGACAGGGTCGGTTCCAGCGCCTCGGCCGAGGTCGTCGCGCCGGACGGCACCCACGTGGCCCCCGGCGACGTGGTGCTGCGCATCTCCGGCCCGGTGCAGACCCTGCTCACGGCCGAGCGCACGCTCCTGAACTTCCTGGGGCAGTTGTCCGGCGTGGCCACCGCGACCTCCCGCTGGGTCGAGGCCGTCGCCGACACCGACGCCAAGATCCGCGACACCCGCAAGACCGTCCCCGGCCTGCGGGCGCTGCAGAAGGCCGCCGTCGTTGACGGCGGGGGCGTGAACCACCGGATGGCGCTCGGCGATGCCGCTCTGATCAAGGATAACCATGTCGCGGCTGCGGGCTCGGTGGAGGCGGCGTTCCGCGCGGTGAAGCACGCCGCGCCCGGCATCTCCGTCGAGGTGGAGTGCGACACGCTGGAGCAGGTCCGCGAGGCAGTGGAGGTCGGCGCCGAACTCGTCCTCCTCGACAACATGGCCCCCGACACGATGCGTGCCGCCGTCGAGATCTGCCGACCGGCCGGCGTGAAGACCGAGGCGAGCGGCGGCCTGACCCTGGAATCAGCCCACGCCGTCGCAGCGACGGGCGTCGACTACATCTCCATCGGCGCGCTGACCCACTCGCCCCGCGTCCTGGATCTCGGCCTCGACCTGCGCACCGCCACCGCGTAGACCGTTCGCCGGCGGTCCGGCCCACGCAGTGGGCAGCGCCGATCCTGTCCCAGGAACGGCGCCGAGAGGCAGACTAGGTAGATGGCAGTCCTGATCGATCCCCCGCGCTGGCCCGCGCACGGCACCGTCTTCGCGCACCTCGTGTCTGACACCTCCCTCGATGAGCTCCACACCTTCGCCCGCTCGGCGGGGCTCCCGCCGCGGGCCTTCGATCACGACCACTACGACGTCCCCGCTTCCCGCTACGACGACCTCGTCGCCCAGGGGGCTCAGCCCGTCGGTGAGATGGAGCTCATCCGGGCGCTCAGCGCCAGCGGGCTGCGGGTGCGCAAGCCGCAGAAGTCGCCGACGCGGGCGGAAGCCCTGGCCGTCGCCCACCGGTCGTGGAGCTACCTCGGTCTCCCGGACGACCTGCGCGATGAGTTGCTCGCCCGGTGGCAGCAACCGGACCGCCACTACCACGACGTCCGCCATCTTGCCCACGTGCTGATGGCGCTCGGCGACCTCGGTTGCACCGACCCCGTCGTCATCCTCGCGGCCTGGTTCCACGACGCGATCTACGACGGCGTCCCCGGCCAGGACGAGGAAGCCTCCGCCCAGCTGGCGGAGGATTCGCTCGCGGGCCTGCTCAGCGCGGCAGACGTCGCGGCGGCCGGCCGGCTCATCCGCATGACCGCGACGCACTCCCCCGGCGACGAGCGCGAGGCGACTCTCTCTGACGCCGACCTCAGCATCCTCGGCCAGATCCCCGGCCGCTACCACGTCTACGTCCGCGACGTGCGCCTCGATTACGCCCATGTCGACGATGAGGCCTGGCGCCAGGGACGCTCCCAGGTGCTGCGCCAACTCCTGGCCAAGGACCCGCTCTTCCACACGGAACTCGCCCGCGACCTCTGGGAAAGCCAGGCCCGCGCCAACCTGACCGACGAGCTCCGCAGTCTGAGCGAGAACCCGCCCGTTTCGTGAGCCAACGGGGGCACTACGCTCGCAGGATGGCCGACAACCCGACGCCCGAGGCTTTCGACGCGCTCATCGCGCCGCTCGCCGCCGAGGACGACGCCCTCATCGCCGCCCGCACCTCCACCGAGGTGACGCGGCCAGGCATCGAGGTCTCGCCGTCCATGGGCCGCCTCCTCAACATCCTCGCCTCCGCCTCCGGCGCCAGGCGGGTCCTCGAGTTCGGCACGCTGGCGGGCTACTCGACGATCTGGCTCGCGCGGGCCGTGGGGCCCACGGGCCGCGTGGTCAGCCTCGAACTCGAGCGCAGCAACGCCGACGTGGCCCGTCGCCATCTCGAGGCGGCTGGGGTCAGCGCCTGGGTCGACATCATGTGCGGCCCTGCGGCGCGCTCGTCGGAGAGGTTGGTGGAGTTGCAGGTCGAGCCGTTCGATCTCGTGTTCATCGACGCGGACAAGGCGTCGCTGCCCACGTATCTGGAGCGCTCGATTGCGCTCACCCGCCCGGGCGCGCTGATCGTCATCGACAACGTCGTACGGGGCGGCAAAGTGCTCAACCCGGACGACGACGACTCCCGTGGCGTCCGCGCCGCCCTGACTACTGCCGGCGCGGACCCGAGGCTCGACGTCGCGGCCATTCAGACCGTGGGCGCCAAGGGCTGGGACGGGTTCGCGGTACTCCGTCGCACGGCCTCCTGAACGGGCCGCTACCGCTCCCGGTAGGCCAGCAAGCACCATCCGCGGTGCAGATTCTCACGCTGAGCGCGGGTGGCTGCAGAGAATTGTGGGGTGAGCATCCGTTGCCCCGGGCGAACTGTGTGATTCCAGTCCACCCGGGGGTCGGGTGCTCTCCGACAGCTGTGCCGTCGACTTCAGTAGGGGCGGTTGAGGCCCAGGAGCGATACATAGTGCTGTTCGCGAGATTCACGGTCGAGGTGTTCCTGGTTGACGAGTCGCTCGTCAGGGTGTCGCTCGTTCCGCTCGTACCTGATGCTCCAGAGAAGCATCCAGAGGCCGATGCGCATCGCGACGCGTTCAGCTAGGCCCAGCCGACGCTCAGAATGCTCGAGTAGATGGTCATTGAGTACGGGTATTCGTTCCGCTAGGAGCGTGTTCATCAGATGGTTTCATTTCTCTTTTGGGCGCGCAGAATGCACAGGAAAATGGCATGCCGATAATCATCAGCAAAGGGGGTATTGACGGCCCGCAACGACGCGGGCGCGCCGCGGACCCTCAGTAAACGAGGGTGTCAGAAGGGGTTGTGAACGCGTCAGGCGTTCTGGGAACCCGCAAAGGAGGCAGCCCCGTTGGCAAGGCGCAGGCGGTGCGCGGTAGTGAACTTCAACATGGGACCTCTCCTTTCAATTGCGTATCCAGAGAGAAGGCTATGCCCAATCGCAGACCGATGTCAACACACAATCGAAATGGGCTTGAATTCTCCTTGAAAGCGCTTGATGTGCCCCACTGGCTGACGAACAGTCCGATGGTGGGCGAGGGAGGCGGGGCGTGATCAGCGGTTGGTGTTGACGGCCTGGTACTCCCCGACGAGGTAGTCAACACTGCGCGACAGCGTGAACGGTAACGTGCCCGAGCGGCCGGCGCCGCTCCAACTGACCGCCCAATGCGACGTCGCCGTCACCTCGTAGGTGCCCATCTCCTCATACACATGCCCGCAGTCGGGCGACTTCACGTTCCTCCCACCCTGGGTCCGAACCGCCGACCACGGCGTGCCCCTCCCGCATGTCACGGTGGTGCCGTCGCCCATGTCCCACTCGACGCGCTTCACCTCGGCGCGCAGGGTCACCGTCACACCGCTGGCCGAATCCGACGAGGTCACCGGCCCCCACTGCTTCTCCGACGGCGACTCGGCCCACATCCAGTTCTGCCACCCCACAAAACTCAGGCGCCCATCGTTGTCGCCGCGCGGGAACATCCCCAGTTCGACGGCCTCGAGGTCCAGCCGCGCCAACAGGCGCAGCGCCACCTCCCGCGGATCCACCTGTACCGCCTCCGGCGGCGCGGGCAGCCAGCGTGTGACCGTCAGACGCGGATCTGGGACCAGGTCTCCTCCCGGGCGGGTGCAAATGTAGATGTTGCCCTCACTCTTGCCTTCCCAGACTGGGTCCGCAAGTGGTGGCTGCGGGTCGACTGGGCGGCACCAGGACGAGGCAATACTGCTCCAGGAACCCAGCGCGGTTACACAGTCAACCGGGCGACCTCGCCACAAACAGACCCGCGGACCGCCTGGCTTTTCAACCGCGCCTTCGCTGCCGTCGTCCTTGCCGGATCCCGTTTCTGGTTTTCCCTCCCTCGAGAAGCTAAGAATGCAGGCGCCTGACTGTCGGTGAAACTCGTACCCGGGAGCGCAATCTGGTTGAGGAGCCGGGACGCGATCCGCATGGGCGTGAGCAGAGAATACGCAAGAGAAAGCGAGGCAAAGAGCAGCCAGCCTTCTCAGCATTCTTCATCCACTGAAGTCAGACCTTCCACACGCCAAACGCCATCCAACCCCTCGCGCATGTAGGCGATCTCGGGATATCGGCCGCTCCTTTGCACGAGTTGACCGGTACTCACATCCCGAACTTGGAATTCATTGAGATCGACGCAGTAGGAGAGTTCCGCAGTACGCGTTCCATCACCGGCATCGACAGGGCTACTCACTTCAAGATCGTGGAAAGCGATTCCTCCTACAAGCTCAAGCCCATTGTCTCGGAAACCGGCAATGCGGTCCAAGATGACCGTCGACTCATGGCCAGTGGTCACGTACTGGGTCTCGGAGTAATCGGTGTACTTGTCGGGGGCCATCGCGAACTTCTCATACACGCGTTGGTACTCCTGCCAACGAGCAATAACCGTCGCAGCCTCAGGATCATTCGTGGGCATGTCTGTGGGATACGACTGCACTGCAGTCGGCGACGGACTCGGCCTGGCACTCGGCGACACACTCACACTCGGCGACATCGACGGCGAAGCGGACACCATCGTCCGCTCGACCTCATGCTCCGGCGACTCCACCGCCCCCGCCGTACACCCAACCAGCAACGCAGCGCCGGCAACGGCGGCCACACACAGCCTCATGAAGAACTCCGATCCACAATCCGAGCCCCATCTAAACAACGCCGGGGGTCACTTCCCCTCCTATCAGCGAAGCTGTGGATAACTTACGGCGACCACCGGTACATCGCCCCGTCGATCCCCCACATCGCAGAGCCGACGGTGAGCGCAATCGCCAGGGGGACCATCACCCACGCCCTGGCCCGGGCAAACAACCTGGCCGCCGGTAACCACATCACGAACCACGGCATGAGCATCCTGGCCTTGGCGTTGAAGTACTCCTGTTGCATGAGCACCAGCAGCAACGCCAGCAGGAGCAGGGCGATGGTCAACCAGTGCTCCCGCATGTAGATCATGATGACGAGCATCACGATCGCCAGGGCGATGGCCAGGGAGACGGTCCAGTGCGCCGTCCAGTTGGCACCCTCGAGTTGGCCTGTGAACACCTGCCACACGCGGGAGAGGTTGGTCATGGGCGAGCCAACCTCACTGTTCCACGCCTTCTGGATGTCGAGATACCCGGTGATGGAGCCGGTCCGGTAGGCGACGTACAGCCAGAACAACCCGAACCCCGCTGTCCCGAGCGCGGCCGCACCCAGCCGTTCCAGGCACAGTTTCGCGCGCCAGCCACGGTCGTGCCGGTTCACGAAGACGCCCGCCAGCCACCACATCCACAACACGGCGATGTAGACCACCGCAGGAGCCCGCGTCAGCCCGGCCAGAAGTCCCATGAACCCGGCGAGCCACGGCCGTCGGGTCAGCATCGCCCACAGTCCCCACGCTATGAAGGCGGTGAACCACCCTTCTGAATACCCCATTACCTGCACGTGCGAGCGCGGCGCAACCGCCCAGCAGAAGGCCATCCAGAATCCAACCGCGCTGGACCCGAGCTGGGCACCCACACGGTGGATCCCCAGCACAGCAACGACGGATCCCACCCACGCCACAATCAGCAGCGCCCACGGGGCCGACACACCCAGCGCCATCGGGATCCGAGCGAGCCCTGGCAGCAACGGGAAGAACGCCAGGTTGCTCTGCTCCGTCACCTGATACCCGTCGGTGATGACGCCGAGGTACCACACCGCGTCGAAGGCAGTGAGCTGCACAAGTGGAAAGACGCCGATCGTGGCAGCCAGCGCGGCGATGAACACCGCCTTGACCGCAACGAACGCGCCAACGCTACCCAGAGCTGATTTCCACACGCCAGCACCCTACCGGCGGGGTCCCACAACTACGCGGTCGGCGGCACCTCGTCACGCCGGGGGTAGGACGCCTGAGCCCCCCGTCGCGTCACGGCGACACCCGCCACCTGCGCAGCGAACGACGCCGCCTCGGCCAAGCCTGACCCCTCCGCCAACCGCACCGCCAACGCACCGACGAATGCGTCGCCGGCGCCGGTGGTGTCCACCGCCTCCACCACGGCGGCCGCGATGTGCATGGGTTCCGACGAACCCTCAGCCACGAACGCCCCCGCACCGCCCATCGTCACCACGGCAGACCGGGCGCCCCGGGCCAGCAGGCCCCCGGCGAGCTGGGCCCCGTCGTCGGGTTCCACGCTCAGGAGGAACGCGGCCTCGGACTCGTTGACCACCAAAGGGTCACATTCGGCGAGCAACTCGGCGGGCAACTCCCGGGCCGGCGCGGCGTTCAGGACCAGGCGCGCGTTCGGCGCGTGCCACACCGCCTCCACCACCGATTCCATCGGGATCTCCAGCTGTGCCACCACGACGGTGGCCTCAGCCAGCAGGTCCGCGTGCGAGGCCACAAACTCAGGGGTCACCCAGCGGTTGGCGCCGGGCGCCACGATGATCGAGTTCTCGCCGTCCGGGGTCAACATGATGATGGCGACCCCGGTGGGCGCCTCCACCCGCGACATCCCAGCCAGTTCGACGCCGGCCCCTGCCAGCGAGCCGATCAGCAGGTCACCGGTCGAATCGGTGCCGACGCAGCCGAGGAACGCCACCCGACCGCCCACCAGCCCTGCGGCGACCGCCTGGTTCGCGCCCTTGCCGCCCGGGGTGAACACCAGGTCTGAGCCGAGGATGGTCTCCCCGCCGTCGGGCCGGTGGTCGATCTCGACGACATGGTCGACGTTCGCCGACCCAACCACGACCACATCCGCCATCTCGGCACCTCCAGCTCTCGACCGCAGCGTTGCGGTCCGATGCCAGACTAACGAATCCGGCGCACCGCGACAGGTGCACCGCAGCGCGACATAGGCTCGAGTCACCACTCCAGGAGAAGGGTTCCCCATGACAGACCGTCTCAAGTCCCTGACAGACGCCGGAGTTTCCATCTGGCTCGACGACCTCTCGCGCGACCGCCTCACCACGGGCAATCTGGCCGAGCTCATCGCGACGAAACACGTCGTCGGGGTGACGACGAACCCCACCATCTTCGCCACGGCCCTCAGCGACGGTGAGGCTTACGCCGAACAGCTCGCGGATCTCACCGATGTCGACGAAGCCATCCGTCTGGCCACCACCACCGACGTCCGCGACGCCGCAGACCTCTTCCGCGACATCTACGCCTCCAGCCACGGGTTCGACGGCCGCGTCTCCATCGAGGTCACCCCGGACCTGGCCCACGACACCGACGCCACCGTCACCCAGGTCCAGGAGCTCTACGACACCGTGGGCCGCGAGAATCTCCTCGTGAAGATTCCCGCGACCAGTGCGGGTGTCCCCGCCATCGCCGAGTCGATCGGGCGCGGCATCTCCGTGAACGTGACGCTCATCTTCGACGAGGGCCGGTACCGCGAGGTGATGGACGCCTACCTCACCGGCCTCGAGACCGCCGACGCGGCCGGGCGCGACCTCAGCAAGATCCACTCCGTCGCGTCGTACTTCATCTCCAGGGTCGACGCCGAGATCGACGCCCGGCTGGAGAAGCTGGGCCGCGAAGAACTGAAGGGCAAGGCCGCCATCGCCAACGCCCAGGTCGCCCTCGGCGCCTACGAGGAGGTCTTCGGCTCCGAAAGGTTTGCCGCGCTGAAGGCGAAGGGCGCCAACCCGCAGCGACCCCTCTGGGCCTCCACGAGCACGAAGGACCCGTCCTACCCGGACACGATGTACGTCAGCGAGCTGGTCGCCCGCGGCGTGGTCAACACCATGCCCGAGAAGACCCTCGAGGCCTTCGCCGACCACGGCGTCGTCGGTCGCCCCATGGAAGGCACCGAGGAGGAGGGCCGCCGGGTCCTCCGGGAGATTTCCGACGCGGGCGTGGACCTCGCTGACGTCTTCCAGGTGCTGGAAGACGAGGGCGTGGAGAAGTTCGCCGTGAGTTGGAGGGAACTCCAGGAGACGGTCCGCGCCGCGCTCACCTCCTGACCTGCCACCCCATAGGCAACTGCTCACCCAAGAGCGTGGATCCTGGAACGCGCGCGCCTGTTCCTGGCTAGGGTCCTGCCTATGGGGGAAACACGGTCAGCACCGGATTTTGCTTTCGACGGGCAAGGCATCAGCCAATCCCGCGGCAGCCAACGGCCCAGTTACAGCGATTGGGCACCCGCTGGCGCCCCTCCACCTGATCCCACGGTTGACCTGCTCTACTCGACGGCGGGCTCACGGCTGTCGGCCCAGGCTCAGGCGGCGCGCGCGGCCGAGGCGACGGGCCCATTCGTGCAGCAACCCTATGGTCCTGCTGCCGCCCCGTCGCCCTGGGAGATCGGCAGGGTGGGCGAGCAGGTTGTGGCGCACGAGTTGATCCGGCTTCGCGAGCTCGACCCGCGCTGGGGCTATCTCCACTCCATCCCCGTCGGCCAGAACGGTGCCGACATCGACCACCTGCTCATCGGCCCCGGCGGAGTGTTCACCATCAACACCAAGCATCACGCGGGCGGGAAGCTGTGGGTGGCCGGTGGGACCTTCATGGTGAACGGGTGCCGACAGCCCTATGTGCGCAACAGCAGGCACGAATCTCAGCGCGCCGCACGGCTCTTGGCCAGAGCACTGGGCAGGCCCATCCCCGTGGTTGGTGTGATCGTTCCGGTGAAGGCCCGGGCGCTGGAGGTCCGTGAGCAGCCGGGTGACGTGTGGGTGATCCCGTGCGAGCACCTCGCAGGCTACTTCTACTCCTGTCGGCCCGCCCTCCCCCAGGAGACGGTGATCGCGATATTCGACGAAGCACGCAAACCTCAGACCTGGTTGACGAAGGCCGCCCCACAGACAGAATGCGCACCGCGGTCGCAGCAACCCGGTCCCACCCAGGAACCGATGGAGACGGATTCCTTCACATTCCGACGGTGGCGCAATTTCGGACATGACCGCCTCTACGTCGCTCGCAAAGCAGATGGCCATCAGCTCGGCTATTGGAATCTGGGAACGAACGGCTCACACCCCACGGATGACGAAGTCAAGGGCGAGTTGGGCCTGGCCTTCTACGAATGGAAGCAGGCCAACGGTTCCGAGTAGATCACGCCTGCGCGCGCTGGTGTCCTCCCGGGCAACGCTCCGCTCGCCAGTGCAGGTGGCAGTAGAACGCACCACACTCCACACAGTGGCCGAGCAGGTCGTCGCTCACGGACTCCAGAGCCTCGACGTCACCCTCGGACAACCGACGGTGGAGCGCTGCGGCGCTGTCGTCGTCCAGTTCGATGGCCTCACCCACCACACCGTTGTCCAGCCCGCCGGCCTGCATCATCATCCGCCAGCCGTCGGTGTCCGTCCGGTTGGAGTGCAACTGCTGGGAGCGGGCATCCCAGCATCCCCAGCGCTCCGGCATGTCGCCTGGCCCGAGCACCTCGAAGACCCCCGTGCTCAGGCCGCACTTGGCGCACTGCGGCGCGAAATAGAAGCCGCGGCGGCCGGGGTGCTGACTCATGAATCCCAAGATACGACAACCCGGAGCACGAACCGGTCCTGCAGCGCGGCAACCTGCTGTCCACGGACTTCTGCGGTCACGCCACGAGGTCCTAGTCCTTGTAGAGGGGGACTTCCTCCTCGAAGCGCTGCTCGATGGTCTGTAGCAGGATCGGGTCGACGCCCACCTCGGCGATCTTGGGACCGCCGTTGGAGCCGAACCAATCGCGGGCAGAGTCGATGATCCGCCGCACGGCCTCGTCCTCGTTCACCTGGGAGGTGTCCACCACCAGGTCATAGCTGTCCTCTGCTGCCCAGTTCTCCCCGTAGTAGCGGCGGACGAAGCGGGTCTTCGTGTCAACATCGCGCTCGACCAGCTCCGCGGCGACGCCCTGGGACACCCGGTTGTCCTCCATGACGCGCCTGACCCGGTCTTCGTCCGGCGCCGTCACGAGCACATTGAACACGTCGGAGTGCCCCTTCAGCACGGCGAAGCCGCCGCGCCCCAGGATGACGACGTCGTACTTGGCGGCCAAGGTCACCAGCGTCTTGTTCATCCAGTCGATGGTCTGCGAGGTGTTCTCGTTGAACAGGTCGAGCAATGTCGGGGGCTTGTCGTAGAGCTCCGAGAGCCTGATCAGTCCGAACTCACTGA
Source organism: Tessaracoccus zhenghani (assembly GCF_055326325.1). Classification (NCBI taxonomy): domain Bacteria; kingdom Bacillati; phylum Actinomycetota; class Actinomycetes; order Propionibacteriales; family Propionibacteriaceae; genus Tessaracoccus; species Tessaracoccus zhenghani. Next base: position 836,253 of record NZ_JBUZNQ010000001.1, read on the forward strand.
TGACGCGATCGACGAAGGGGCGGTCCGCGAACTTCCAGCCCAGCTCCTGGGCAACCCGCTCAGCGATTCGCCCACCGTACGATCCAAGTTTGCGGGAAACGGTAATGGCACTCATGTCAGTGTCCCTCCTCAGGGAGTCGCGCTACGGTGCGCCTGCTCGGGTACCCAGTCTACCTGGCGGGTTCCACATATGTCACGACATTCCTTGGAAGAACAGCCCATGCCCGCGGTACGGATCAGGATTCGATGACGCGTTTCACACGTGCCAGCTCACTCTCGGAGTTCAGCGCCAGTTGGGGAAGCGCGGGATCCATGCTCCGGTACTGGCCCGGACCCACCTCCTTGAACCGACCCTGAGCCATGCCTGCGGTCACATAGCGACCGTGCTTCCCGGCCTCCGCGAGGAAGAGGAGATCGGGCAGGTCGCTCGGCAGATCAGGCGTGCCACCCATTTCGTAGGCCACACCGCCCACCACACCACCCATTTCGAGGATCTCAATCTCATCGCCCGTCTTGAGGTTGCCCGCGAATGACTCCGTGACCACAGCTTGGTAGACCGTCGTCGGAGTCGCCAGCTCCTTGAGTTCGGCTGGGGACGGCGTATGCGTGGTGCCTGCGTAAGGGTTGATGAGTGGGTCGTCGGAACTGTAGTCGGGGAGCATCAACTCGCCGCGCCATCCGACGATCCGCACCGAGACCATGACATCCGACTTCGCTGCCATGTCATCAATAGTTTCGTAGAAGACCGGCGACGCCAGGATAACTACCGTGGCAGTGGGAGACCGGGGTGCCGGCGTCGGCGTCGCGGCACCGGAAGGAGACGCCGAAGTCGCCGTTGCCCCGCAGGCGGTGAGCATCAGGGCGAGCCCGAGAACGAGTCTCTTCATGGACACAAGCTTCCGGTAGCGGGTGAGACGTGGAGTCTGTCGAAATGCTACCGATACCGTACGCCAGACGCCGACGACCCCGCTGAGGGCGCTGCGAAAGGGTCTGTAAATGCAACAAACCCCCCGAACGAGGTTCGGGGGGTTTGTTATAAAGAAGTCCGGCGGCGTCCTAGTCTCCCACGAGGTCCCCCTCGCAGTACCATCGGCGCAGAGAGGCTTAACTTCCGGGTTCGGGATGGGACCGGGTGTTTCCCTCTCGCTATGGCCACCGTAACAC